>CAZNKP010000010.1:0-107829 GCA_964573805.1 uncultured Desulfobacterales bacterium
TATTTCAGCACGGTGGACTTGGATCTTGGAGGCCCGCTTCCCCTTTTCTTTGGCAGGTACTATGCGTCCTATCTCCAGCTAAACGGCAAGCTTGGAGATTTTGACAGCCCGCTTGGCACCAACTGGATGCACAACTTTGAACTCAGGCTCGATAAGACGGATACCGAGATAAAGGTCATCTACTACAAGGGGAAGACCATAGACTTCACCCTGGACAACGGGACGTGGAAACTCAAAGACAAGGAACCCTTGGCATACCAGCTCATTGCCTCAGGCAGTGACTACAAGTTCATGGATCCCTCGCGGGACCTCATCTTCACCTTTGATGGTGATGGCAAACTCATAAGGATTGAGGATCGCAATGGAAACGCCTTGACTTTAACATACAGCGGCAATCAACTCGCCCAGGTCTCAGACGGGCTTGGAAGGAGCCTGAGCTTTACCTACGATGCGGGCTCAAGGCTCATTGAGGTCAGGGACCAGACAGGGAGAAAGATCTCCTTCGGGCATGGCGGCATAGGAGGAATCTACCTCACCTCCTACACGGACCCGTCAGGGCACACCACCACCTACAGCTATACCCAAAAAACCGGGATCTCCGGGCTGTTGACCTCTGTAACAAGGCCCAGGGGGAACACTCCCTACACCCAGACCTATGACGATGCAGGAAGGGTGACTTCCCAGGCAGACAGCACCGGCGCCGCCACCACCGTTGCCCATGAAAGCCCAGAGCAGGGAAAGACCACGGTGACAGACCCTGCTGGCAACTCGTTTGTGCACACCCACGAAAAGTACGCAAATCTCACCTCCCACAAGGACCAGACAGGCAATTCCGTGGCAATAGGGTACGACGAAAACGACCGCAGGACCTCGGTCACCGACCGTATGGGCGACACTACCAGCATCACCTACCATGCCGAAAGCGGAAAAGTCGCCTCCTATACCAACGCCGAGGGCCACACTACCACCTATTCTTACGAGGCCCATGTCCAGGACGGCTTCACCTTTTACGATCTCACCCAGATAGACTATCCAGACGGCACCAGCGAGCAGTTCAGCTATGACGGAAAGGGCAACATCAGCCAGCGCACCGACCGGGCCGGGAAGGTCTGGCAGTACACCTACAACGCCCGCGGGCAGGTCCTTTCTGCCACCAACCCCCTGGGAGGCCAGACCCAGTTCACCTACAACCCTGATGCAACCCTGGCTTCTGTCCAAGACGCCCTTGGCCATACCACTACCTATGACTATGATGGCAAAAAGCGCCTTAGCAAGATCACTTACCCTGACGGCACCTGCCGCTCCTTCACCTACGACGACAACGACAACCTCCTTAGCGTGCAGGATGAGAGGGGAAACGTCACCCACTACGCCTACGACGAGAACAACAACCTGAAGAGCATCCAGGATGCCTTGGGGAACACGGTGGCCTTTGGCTACGACGGAAACGACCGCCTCATATCCGTGACCGATAAGCTGGGCAAGACTTACGCCTATGCCTACAATCCCTTGGGCCGTCTCGCACAGGTCACAAACCCCTTGGGAGAAAGCACCACCTTTGGATACGACGCCCACGGGTGGCTCACCTCCATTACTGATCCTGCTGGCAAGACCGTGCAGAAGAGCTATGACAAGGAGGGAGTGATCTCATCCCTTACAGACCCCCTTTCCCACACCTGGAGTTATGCCACAAACGCCCTGGGAAGCATCACCTCTATCACCACTCCCTTGGGCCATGCCACCTCGTACGGCTACGATTCCATGGGAAGGATCACTTCTTTGACCTCTCCTCTTTCGCACGTAACAAACTACTTCTATGACCAAAGGGGGCTTCTCTCCCAGATGGAGCTGCCTGAGGGGATATCTGCCACCTATGACAGAAACGCCCTTGGGCTCATCACCTCTATTACAGATCCCAGGGGAAATGCCTGGCAATTGAGCTATGACAAGGAAGGGCTTCTTGTCTCCCGCACCGATCCCCTGGGACGCACCTTCACCTATGAGTATGACTCAAGGAACAGGCTCTCAAAGCTCACCATGCCAAATGGTAAAACCATGCAGATCACAAGGGATGAGACAGGAAACATCATCAGAAGGCTCTACTCAGACGGCACGGATCTTCAGTACACCTACAACGCCCTGAACCGCTTGACCTCGGCCAATGGCTTGAATCTTGGCTATAACGAAAGGGGTGAGATCGTGGGCTCAAACGGCATCGGCATAACAAGAGACGACCTTGGCAGGATCGCCTCCGTCACCCTTGCCCCTGGAAAGGCCATCACCTACACGTACAACAGCCGCGGCCTTGTCTCAAAGGTGGAAGACTGGGCAGGTGGAAGCGTTGACTTCACCTATGACGATGCAGGGCGTCTCGTCTCGATACAGAGGTCAAACGGCGTAACCACCACCTTTGCCTATGATGACGACGGAAGGCTCGTGGGCATAAAGGAGGCTAAGGGCGCTCAGACCCTTTCTGAGATAAACCTTGCCAGGGATGGCGAGGGAAAGATCACTTCTGCCACCAGGGATGTGCCGCTTTTGCCTTCCCTTGCTCAAGAGACCAAGTCCTGGACCTACAACCAGGCCAACGAAATAGAGGGCTTCACCTATGATCAGCTTGGAAGGCTGACCCAGGACGGCCAGAGGACCTACACCTGGGACCTTGCCGGAAGGCTCCTCTCCTATACTGAAGGCGGCGTTCAGACCAACTTCGCCTACGACGCCCTGGGGCAGATGATCTCAAGGACAAGAGGTGGTGTAACAAGGGAGTTTGTCTGGAACTACGCCCTTGGTCTTCCCTCGGTCTCGGTGGTGAGAGATGGCGGCCAAGACGTGAGATACTACGTCCATGCCCCTTCTGGAGTTCTTCTCTATGGCATAGACGCCAATGACAACACCCGCCATTTCTATCACTTTGACGAGATGGGAAGCACCCTTTTCCTGACGGATAGCGCGGGCAACATCACAGACAGCTACGGGCTTACCCCTTACGGGAAGCTCACAGCCCAGGGCTCGACGACTAACCCCTTCACCTTCGTGGGGGCCTACGGGGTGATGCAGGTGGGAGACACGGGCCTCTACTACATGCGCGCCCGGTTCTACGACGCCCAGACCGCAAGGTTCATCTCAAGAGACCCGGTGCGGAGCATCAGCCCGCGCCAGCTCAATCCTTATCAGTACGCCTTGAATAATCCTTTGAGGGTCAGGGACGTTACCGGATTACAATCCCAATTCCATACAGGAACTGACCCTGTGTATGGAAGATGGACTTTGCGACAGACTAAATATGGCATGAGAAAAGTTATAGATATAGAAAGTCAGGAATATTGGAAATATTTTGTTGAACATATGAGATTAAAAGCACGTCGTTTATTGAGCGACACATGGACCACCGTTGGATTTCTAGGAATAGCAGAGACATGGGATAGTCCGTTGCTTCATCTACAGCATCCCGAAGATGCAAATGAACCTTTATTTTACTTTAGAGGAAAGATTATGATGGGAGCTGAATTGAATTACTTCTTTCTTGGTCTTTTGTATGCCGAAGGAGGATACAGTGAGGAGTTTATGTTGATCAATGTCTACGGGTGGAACTGGGTGTCGTATTTCAGAGACCCAAATCCTGCTCAACTTTTGGCGGTAAAGGCAGGATACTGGGAGCGGAGCTGGAAAGGCTGCCGTGATTCGTCTAAATTTTATAAGGTAGCTCCTGAATTAGCAAAACAACTTGGTATTAATGTTGACACAAAGCGGCGTCAAACTAAAAAAATTAAAGCCTCTTATGTCGACCATATCCTGTCCCATGGCGGTTTATAGTTCATCGTAGGGAAAAATAAGGGTGGTGTCCTAGCACCAGAGAAAGACATTCCAAGTGATTGGGGTACTGGTGAGTGTATTTTATAGATTTTATTAGTAAGGAGGCAAACCATGAAATACGTCATTGTATATGGGGAATCATTTGCCTCTACTAGTGAGGCTGTGCATGAGGCCAAATTGGCCATGAATAAAGCGGTAGCCCTTGGCTACAGGCCTATTAGCATTGGCGGGGGCGCTGCCGGAGCTGAAAAAGAGCCTGGAGGGAAGCTGATAAACGTTTATATCCTTATGGAAGGCCCTGATACGGCCCCAGATATTTTACCTACAGGAATCCCGGCCTCGTGATGAAAAACTTGGAATTTTTCTACATAGAATAAGGAGATAGTCATGAAGATCAAAGCAATAAAAGGCCTTGCCATCTTTGTGATGAATTCATTTTTCCTGGTCTTTCTTGTATCAGTTGCCATCCCAGCCACGGTCACCTATCAGTATGACAGTGCCGGCCGGCTGATAAGGATAAATTACGGCCAGGAGGGCATAACTTACCAATACGACAAGAACGGAAACATTATATCAAAAAGTGTCGCATCTGCACCTGCCCAAGGTCAGGATTATGACAATGACAGTGTGGCGGATAGTGAAGAATGGGGACCTGGAGGCGATAATCCAAATTATGATGGCAACAATGATGGCATACCGGACAGCCAGCAGGCAAATGTCGCCTCCTTTTGGGTGGACAGTAACAGTGATGGTCACAATGACTATTATACCACCCTTTCTATCCCAGTTGGCGCCGCCTTTACTCATGTGACAGATACTCCAAACCCCTCGCCGGGCAACCAGCCTCCAGGGGTTACCTTCCCATGGGGCTTTTTTGAGTTCGAAATCGAGTTGCCGGCAGGAGCGAACAGTGTGGCGGTAACCATTCGTTTGCCTGCAAACGCTAAACCTGACACCTATTGGAAGTGGGGACCTACACCTTCGGATCTGTGGCATCATTGGTATGAGTTTATGCAGGATGGAGTTACTGGTGCCCATATCAGCAACAGTATAGTGATACTTTCCTTTGTTGATGCAGAGAGGGGAGATGATACAGTCGGCGCCATGGACGGTATGATAATTGATCAAGGTGGACCTGGACAAAAGATCTCTGTACCCATACCTACCCTTAACGCCGCTGGCGCTGTTATACTGTTTACAGGTTTCCTGATACTTATATTGGCACGCCGGTTCAAAAGGAACGGGATAAATAATGCATAGATGCATATTGGAATACCATTATTTGGGCAGGGAGAGGGATGCTCTCCCTGCAAAGCCCTTTCAACTCGTTGGCAGATTGTAAGGATTTTTTTATATACAACCTCTAAGGTAGCCAAGTGTTAAGATAGGTTAGAAAAATTTTTTTATGACCTGGAAGCACTTTCTAACGGATTGTTTTATAAGATCTTGAATAGCCTGACTTTTTGTGGTAAACAGGAGCCCTCATATTTAGCATATCTAGTCAGCGGGGCGTGGCGCAGTCTGGTAGCGCATCTGCTTTGGGAGCAGAGGGCCGGGGGTTCAAATCCCTCCGCCCCGACCATTAAAAGGAACAGGGGCCTGGGTCTTCAGGCCTTTTCTTTTATTTAGATGAATTCTTTATAAAAAAGATTTGACATCTTTTGGAAAGAAAAGTTAATCTTATAGGTCTAATCTTTTTCCGGTTGCCGGATTATTTTTTCCAATGCCTTTCCAAAAATATGGATAACTTTCATCTTAAAAATTACATCCAAGAACGGAAGCAAATAGTGGATCAATATCTTGATTCTTTGCTTCCAGAGCCACACGGCCCTTCGGGCAAGGTTATCGAGGCCATGAGATACAGTATCTCAGCCGGTGGCAAAAGGGTCAGGCCTATCTTGATGATGGCGGCTTGCGAAGCAGTGGGTGGAGATTTTAATAAGATCATGCCTGCCGCCTGCGCCATGGAGTGCGTTCATACTTATTCTCTTATTCATGATGATCTTCCTGCCATGGACGATGATGACTTGAGAAGGGGCAAGCCCACCTGTCATAAGGTGTTTGGTGAAGCTATTGCAATCTTGGCTGGAGATGGCTTGCTTACCTATGCTTTTGAACTCATGACACATCCTGAACTGTTAACATCTGTTAATGGCGATCTTGTTAATAGGGCGATATCTATATTTGCCAAAGCTGCTGGAGTTTCTGGAATGGTAGGTGGTCAAACAGCAGATATTCTTTTTGAAGGTAGAGATGTGGATGGGAACACGCTTGCATATATTCATCGTCATAAAACAGGGGCATTGATTAGGGCCTCTGTTGAGATGGGAGCGCTACTTGGAGAAGGAGAGGTAGTTCAGGTAGAGGGTCTTTCAAAGTTTGGAACCGCTCTTGGTTTGGCATTTCAAATAGTGGATGATTTATTGGACGTAATCGGAGACGAAAAAAAGCTTGGAAAGCCTGTAGGTTCTGATGAACGGAACAGGAAGGCTACCTACCCAGCCCTTTTTGGTATCGAAGAGACCAAGAGGAGAGCCCAAGAGCTCAAAAACGAGGCCCTTAAAGCCCTTGAACCCTTTGGTCATGAAGCCGATCCGTTGAGGGCCATTGCCATCTATGTTGTAGAAAGAGACAGATAAAAGGAGTTTTAACATGTCTTGTTTATTGGATAAGATAAACAGCCCTAAAGATCTAAAAGGGCTTAGCCAGAAAGATTTGGTGGAGCTGGCAAAGGAAATTAGAAAGACGATAGTCACCACCGTTGCTGAAAAAGGTGGTCATTTGGCTCCAAGCTTAGGGGTTGTTGAACTCACATTGGCCTTGCATTACTGTTTTGAATCCCCCAAGGATAAAATAATATGGGACGTTGGTCATCAGTCTTATGCCCATAAGCTCATAACCGGCCGGAGAGATCGTTTTGCTACACTTAGGCAACAAGATGGTATAAGCGGATTTCCCAAAAGGTCAGAAAGTGAGCATGATATCCTTGACACTGGGCACAGTAGCACATCCATATCTGCAGCTTTGGGAATAACCACTGCGCTTTCGCTTCTTGAAAAAGAAGGCAAAGTTGTGGCGGTCATAGGTGATGGTTCCATGACTGCAGGGATGGCCTTTGAGGCCCTAAATAATGCCGGGCACCTCAAAAAAGATCTTATAGTGGTCTTGAATGATAATGAGATGTCTATTTCTCCAAATGTTGGCGCATTGTCGTCTTTTTTGAGCCGTAAGCTTACAAGCAGACTAGCTACCAAGCTTAAAAGGGATTTGGAGTCATTTTTGAAGCGTTCTGAAGTTGGAGAAAATATATGGCAGGTCCTAAAAAAGAGCGAGGATTCTCTCAAAAGCCTGCTTACACCAGGAATGCTGTTTGAGGCATTGCAGTTTGAATATGTCGGCCCCATTCCTGGCCATCATATAGATACCCTTATTGAGACCTTTGAGAACATAAAGAATGTTCCAGGCCCTGTGTTGGTTCATGTACTGACAAAGAAGGGAAAGGGTTATGCCCCTGCAGAGAAGCATCCAGATCTTTTTCATGGGCTTGGCCCTTTTGATATCAAGACAGGTAGACCTAAAAAGCCGTCTGCGCCAAGACCCCCTTCATATACGGAAATTTTTGGACAAACGGTAGTTAGGCTTGCAAAGGAGGATTCAAGAATTGTTGGAATAACGGCTGCCATGCCGGCAGGCACTGGCCTTAAGGCTTTGCAGGAGGCACTTCCTAACAGGTTTTTTGATGTTGGGATTGCAGAACAACACGCGGTTACTTTTGCTGCAGGTATGGCCCTTGAGGGCTTGAGACCTATTGTGGCTATATATTCCACCTTTTTGCAAAGGGCCTTTGATCAGGTAATACATGACGTGTGTCTGACCAAATTGCCAGTTGTGTTTGCTTTAGATAGAGGAGGGCTTGTAGGTGACGATGGCCCTACGCATCATGGGGTGTTTGATCTTTCCTATCTTAGAATGATACCTAACATGGTGGTCATGGCCCCAAAGGATGAGAATGAATTGCAGCATATGTTGTATACAGCGGTAAGACACGATGGTCCTGCTGCTGTACGTTATCCGAGGGGAAATGGTGTTGGTGTGAGTCTTGATTGGCAGCTCAAGGAGTTAGAGCTTGGGAAGGCTGAGGTGCTTGAGGATGGGGGTGAGATTGCAATTTGGGCTATAGGTCATCATGTGCACACAGCACTTCTTGCTGCAGAGGAGCTTGCAAGACATGGAATTAAAGCTACTGTGGTAAATGCCAGGTTTGTAAAACCGCTTGATAGGGAACTGTTGAAGGAGCATGCCAAAAATATTGGGCGCTTTGTCACTATAGAAGAAAATGCACTTATTGGCGGTTTTGGTTCGGCAGTGCTGGAGGCCCTGGAAGAGATGGGCCTAAAGGATTTGTCAGTTAAACGTCTTGGTCTCCCTGATAGATTTATAGAGCATGGGAGCCAACATCTTCTTAGAAAGCAGGTGGGGCTTGATGTAGATTCTCTTGTAGGGGTATGCAAGGATGTAGTTAATGGTGTCTCGCACAGCCAGATAAAGTCAGCCAAGGTCCACTCCCTCCCTATGCAATAGTCAGACAGGAACTCATGACGTGGCAGTGTGTCAAAATGTCACGTCATGTTTTTGACTATTGTGACTTTTTTACCACACTTACATTTTCAATGTAAAGAAGTGTTTTTGCAATTTTTTGTATTTTATAAATTGTAATAGCTTTTTTATTCAATCTGTTTGTTTTTTATCTTTGATAAAATTGGTACAAGTTTTGCTTTTTAAAAAATGAATGTGAGTGATTTGAATTTGGACAAAGACATTTATTGCTAGGAGTAGAACGATGTTTTGTCTAAAGAATCCTAATAGACGCACACAACCAGCTATATGTAATAATTGTAGAAGAAAGTGTGAGAGGGCTGGCAAACGTCAAAACAAGGACAAGGCCAGGCGGTCTCGCTAGTTCAGCCAAAAAGCTGGGGAATTGGCCATCAGCCTCCTCCTTTCACGTCTTGGCACTATTTCTTTATAGATTTTATTGCCAAAACGGCTTCTTCTCCGCCAGAAAAACTTTCTTTATTTGATGGAAATTCCCCGGCTTCCACCTCTCTTTTGTATAAGGAAAAGGCCCTTTTTATTTCTGATGAAAGGTTGATATATTTTTTGACAAACTTGGGTGTAAATTTGTCAAAAAGTCCAATCATGTCATTGGTCACAAGGACTTGGCCATCGCACTTTGGACCAGCACCGATGCCTATGGTGGGTATGGGCAGGCTCTCGGTTATGAGACCTGCAAGTTCGCTAGGAACACATTCCAAGACTATAGAAAAAGCCCCTGATTCTGCAACAGCTATGGCATCATGGTAGATTTTTTTTGCGTCATCCAGGTCCTTTCCTTGCACCTTGAAGCCTCCAAGGCTTGAGGCTGTTTGCGGTGTAAGACCTACGTGTCCCATTACAGGAATGCCTGCCCTAACAAGTCTTTCTATTGTCCTGGCGACGTTTACACCGCCTTCCAGCTTTACTGCATCGCAACCCGCTTCTTTAAGGAAGCGGCCAGCGTTCTCAAGCGTTTTTTCCGGACTAATCTGGTAGGACATGAATGGCATATCTCCAATAACCATTGCCCTTTTTACCGCCCTGCTTACGGCCTTGCAATGGTGGAGCATGTCTTCCATTGTGACAGGTACTGTGGATTCGTAGCCTAGTACCACCATGCCCAATGAGTCACCAACAAGTATCATGTCTATATCGCAATCATCGATGAGTCTGGCAAAACTGAAGTCATATGCCGTAAGCATTGTAAGCTTGGGACCGGTTTCCTTGCGTTGCCTTATTTCAACAGGGGTAATTCTTGCCATGGGATAAACTCCTAAAGAAAAAAGTCCCTCAGAGGGCTATAAGCCGGGTTCTGTATTCCAGCCCGTTGCTGGAACGATGATCATTCATCTAGGATGCCAGTCACCTGGCACCTCAAGCAACCTACCCGGAGGCTTGGACGGGCCATCCTCAGGCGCCTCCCTATTTGGTCTTGCTCCAGGTGGGGTTTACCAAGCCTGCAAGGTCACCCTTACAGCTGGTGAGCTCTTACCTCACCTTTTCACCCTTACCCTGCCACTGCAGGGCGGTCTATTTTCTGTGGCACTTTCCCTGGGGTTGCCCCCGGTTCGTGTTACGAACCACCTTGCCCTGTGGAGCCCGGACTTTCCTCCTGTACAAAAGTGCTACAGGCGATCATCCACCCTCTGACAGGACTAAACCAATAGATAATATAACTACTAACCGTTTGTCTTCAATGCGTAAATGATTCTTTGGCAAGAAGGACAGTAAAGAATCCTTTCTTCCCTCAGTAACTCATTAAACATCTGTGGCGGAATATTCATGTTGCATGCACTGCATACACCTTGATCTACTGCGGCAACAACTATCCCAGCCCTCTTGTCTGATAAAAATTTGTATTTTGCCAGTAGATCCGGTTTAACATCCTTTTCCACCTGATCCCTTTCCTGGGTGAGAGCCCCTATTTTTGAATCGTATTCCTTTTCCTTGGTGGTTATGCGTTTCTTTTCTGCCCCTGCCTCCTTTTCGAAGCCTTCGATCTCCTTTTTACGCTTTTCTACTTCTTGTTTAAGTTCCTCTATTTGCTCTTCTAGCTGTAGGATCTCGTCCTCTCTTGTCTTGTTTGCCTTTTTAATTTCTTCTATTTCCTTGGAAAGGGCCTGAAATTCCCTGTTGGTTTTGACTGCAGTCAGTTTCTGTTGGGATTTTTTTAGCCTTTCGAGTTCAAGTTCAAGCTCATCTTCCACCTCTGTTTTTCTGGTGCGCAGATCAGCCAGCTTGTCTTTTAGTTCCTCAATCTCCCTGTTTTTCTGCTGAATGGTTTCCTTAAGAGCATCATACCGTTCTGGAAGTTTTTTCTTTTCAGCCTTTAGTTTCCTGATTTCAAGATCGATCCCCTGTAGTCTGATAAGTATAGACAGTTCAGGTTTCAATGTGTCTCACCTCTTTTATTAAAATTTATAAAAAATAAATTCTTATTTCTTTGCATTTGTCCAAAGATTAATGGGTGCATCCTCTTTATAAAAAACTAGAATTTCAATGTCCCATCCATTTTGTTTGACAACTTTTGCAAGATATTCCCTAATGTCTGTAACAATGGGCCTTTCAGTGGAAAAGTGCCCTCCATCAATCAGAAGGAGGCCTGCAGCCTCTGCCTTTCTGGCGGCACTATGTTTTATTTCAGCAGTAACAAATGCTTCTGCCCCTTTGGAAAGGGCCTGGTCAAATAGTGTGGAGCCAGAGCCAGAACAGACCGCCACTCTGGAGATAGGCCTGGTGGTCAAGCCAGCATAGGTAACATAGGACCTATTTAAGCGGCTCCTAACATGTTCCAGAAACTCTTCTTGAGACATTGACCTAGTAAGCATTCCCAACCGTCCTAATCCCGCAGATGGATTGGTGCTGTTTGGTATTAATGGCCCGGTATCTTTTAAGCCAAGAAGAGTGCATAATCTGTCGTTAACTCCACCCAAACAAGAGTCAAGATTTGTGTGCATGGAAATGACAGCTATGTCGTGACGTAAAAAACCCGCCAAAAGGCGGGCTGTATATCTTTGCAGATTTAGGCAACTAAGGGGCCTAAAAATCAAGGGGTGATGTGATATTACAAGTTCTGCTTTTTGTTCAAGACAAAAGCTAAGTATAGCAGGGGTTATATCAAGGCCCACAACTATTTTTTGTATTACAGCCTCAGGGTTACCACATTGTAACCCCACATTATCCCATTCTTCCGCAAGGGAAGGTGGAGCCCAGGAAAACAGTGCGTCCTCTATGTCTTTGACTGTAGCATTCATTAATGTGTGATAGAAATAACATTAAAAAAGGTGCAATCCTTGGATTGCACCTTTTGTTATCCAATAGCCGTCAATTTTTGAAATAGTTATTCATGGTTAAACTCTCTCAATCACTGCCAAAGAGCCTTATTAGCTAACTAGAATTGGGCCCACCAGGATTCGAACCTGGGACCAACCGGTTATGAGCCGGTGGCTCTGACCAACTGAGCTATGGGCCCTGAACTGAAATCGTCAATATATCTGTACTTAAAAAATTGTCAAGATCGGCCTTTAATGCCTTCAAGCTAAGAGAAAATAAAGCTTCTCTGGGCATGTCCCTTTCTTTAAGTTAATATCTGATAATGTTCTTCACAAGTCTTCAGATGTTAGATGGTGTTTGGGGGATAGATAGCTTCATGGTCTTTAAATTAAGGCTTGTCATAGGAGCAGGGCTGTTGCTCCTTATCCTTGCAGGCTGTAGAGGATACCACGCTGCTCCCGAGGTCCCGCCATTTCAAGTTCCTAATGCATTTGGTGCTTCTGGCAATGTAACGGCCTCGGTCAAGTGGTGGTATTCTTTTAAGGATTCCTTAATGTGGAGAGCAGTTAATAACTCTTTGAACAGTAATTTCACAATAAAATCGGCATTTGAACGGATAAAGATGGCCAAGGCCATTTTACAAAAGGCCCGTGCGCCTCTTTTGCCATGGATAGATGCTGAGTCAAGTCTGTCTCATCGCACCATTAGAGAGGGTAACAGATATGTTAATCTCGATCAGATTCTTTTGAATGCGAATGTAAGTTATGAAATAGACCTTTGGGGAAGGATCAACTCTGGTGTGGAGGCTGCAAGACTGGAGCTTGCAGCTCAAAAAGCAGATTTTCAAACGGCCATTCTCTCGCTCTCCTCCCAGGTAGCAAGTAGTTATTTTGAGATAGTGGCATTGAGGCAAGAGAAACGCTATATAAGGCGTCAAATAGAAAGAAATAAGGCCTCTTTAAAGATCATTGAGGAAAAGTATCGTTTTGGTCAGACCGATGTTCTGGATCTTCTACAACAAAAACAGCTTGTTGAACAGAATATTTCAAATGCAATAGATGTGGATAAGGCCTTGGCTACGGTGGCAAGGGAGTTTGCTGTGCTTCTGGGTGTGCCCACTTCTTCACAGCTTACAGTAGAGACAGCAGAATCACTTCCGGTCCTTCCTCCGCTTCCTGCTACCGGTTTGCCTATGGAGCTGATAAAGAGAAGACCAGATTGCCTAAGGGCGTTTCTTAAGCTCAAAGCGGCAAATGCCAGGCTTGCTGAGGCGGTTTCTAGCCAGTATCCAAGACTTGCTATAGGCGGCTCTGTGGAATCCAGTTCTTCTGCTTTAAAGGATTTGTTAGAAAACTGGATAGCATCAATTGCTGCAAATGTGGTGGTCCCGATATTTGAAGGAGGGCGACTTGAAGCAGAAGTCAGGCTCAGGGAGGCAGAGGCCAAGAGGCTCCTTTATGAATATGGGCAGACGCTCCTTAATGCCATTAAAGAAGTCGATGAAACCCTTGAGATCGAGAGGCGGCAGAAGGCCCTTATCAAAAATTTAAGATCGAGGTTGGAATTGGCGCGTAACAGCAGTCTGTTGTTAAAGGAGAAATATCTGGCAGGAGACGTTGAATATTTGAGGTTTTTGGCATCTCAGATAAGTGTTGATGAGCTTGAGAGACAGCTTGTAAGAGAAAGACTTAAGCTCATTCAGAATCGAATTCGTCTTTATAAGGCCATAGCAGGGCCTGTTGATCCAGATGTTGTAGAGTTCCCTAATGGACCAGCAGAAACTAGCAGGGAGACCAGATGAAGCGATATCTCTTTTATGCTATTGCCCTTATCTTTGTAGTTTCGGCGGTATTTAGTGTAATTGCTTCTATAAAGAAACACGGTAAAGGGCATAAGTATGCACAGTTTAAAGTGAAGAAAGGGCAGGTCAGGGAGACAATAGATGCTACTGGCGAGATAAAGGCGGCTACAGGGGCACAGATAACGCTAGGAGCACGTGTGACAGGTACGGTTATCAAGGAACCCATCAGTGTAGGTGATCATGTAGAAAAAGACGATCTTATTGCCATTATAGATAATAGAGAGCTTAGGCAGGACCTTATAAAGGCAGAGGCAGAGCTGGCAAGGATTCGGGTCAGATATAAAAACCTTATTAAGGAAAAAGAACTTGAGGTGAAACAACTTGCAAAGAAGTATGAAAATAGCGTGTTAGAGTTTAAGAAGGCAGCATCTGAGCTGAATTTCAGAAAATGGAACTTTGAAAGCCTGAAGCATCTGTTTGAAAGCAGTAATCATAGTGTGTCTGAGAAGGCCTTTAAGGAGGCCAAAAATGTCTTGCTAAAGGCCGATTATGCCCTTGTGCAGGCGCAAAACAGTCAAAAGGCGGCTCGGGCTGATCTTGATAAGGCAAAGACAGGACTTTCCAGGTTGAAGCAAGAGTTTGAGCAGGAGCAGAAAAAGGCACAGGCAGAATTGGCTAAGGCCCAAATCAGATTATCCTATTCTGAGCTAAGGGCCCCTTTTTCTGGTGTGATTACTTATGTTTCTACCCAGGAAGGCGAAACGGTTGTGGCAGGTCTTAACGCACCCCAGTTTGTAAAGATATTGGATGAATCCAGAGTAGAAAACTGGATCTATGTGGACGAAACCGATATCGGAAGAATCCGTAAGGGAATGGATGTCTCTTTTTATGTGGATGCCTATCCAGACATCAGCTTTCAAGGAAAGATAGATAAGATATATCCTGCTCCTGTCGTACAAAACAACGTTGTGTATTATATAGCTGTGGTAAGTATCTTTCAAAAGCCCAAAAGGCTTCATCTAAAGATGACTACTCATAATACTATCTATATAAGAACCTTAAAAAATGTGCTGATTGTGCCCAACTCTGCAGTCAAGTTTATGGATGGCCATTTTGTGGTTCGGGTTAAGGGGGCCAAAGGGGATGGTTTTGTCAAAGTAGTCACAGGAGTGAGTGATTCCAGGTTTACTCAGATAAAACAGGGCCTGAAAGAGGGGGATGTTATTCTCTACAGGCCATAAGGAATCCTTTTGGAAATATCATGCCTATAATCCAGCTTAGGGGAATTACAAAGATATATCGCCAAGGGGAGTTGCAGGTTGAGGTGCTAAAGGGTATCTCCCTGGAGGTGGAACAGGGGGATTTCTTGGCAATCATGGGGGCAAGCGGGAGCGGCAAATCTACACTCCTCTACATTATTGGTTGCCTGGAGAGTCCATCAAATGGCTCTTACCATCTTGATGGCGTGGAGATATCCATGCTTGATGATAAGGACCTTTCTAAGATCAGAAACGAGAGGCTTGGTTTCATATTCCAGTCTTTTTATCTAATTCCGTATCTGACCGTGTTTGAAAATGTTTTGGTGCCTAGCATATATTCTAAAAAGGGCCTGAATTTCAAAAAGAGGGCAAAAATCCTTCTTAAACAGGTTGGTCTTGAAAAAAGGTTGTCTTTTTTACCCTCCGAGCTGTCCGGTGGTCAAAAGCAGAGAACCGCCATTGTGAGAAGCCTCATTAATAATCCAGACATAGTATTGGCTGACGAGCCTACCGGCCAGTTGGATTCAAACAGCTCTATGCAAGTGATGGAAATTCTAGAAGATTTGAACAAACAAGGGAAAACCATAATACTGGTGACTCATGATGAGGCTACTGCCTCCTATGCCAAAAAAAGGGTTATGATGAAAGATGGACTTCTCTATCCTGCTTAAGGGCTTCTTTGCTATTTCTGTTCTTAAGGCCCTAAGGCATGGAATCTTAAGGACCCTTTTTGCTGTATTCGCTATAACTTTTGGCATTTCTTCTATAGTTTTTATAATAGCAGCCGTCCAAGGAAGCAATCTTCAGGCCCAAAAGATAATAAAACTGCTTGGTCCAAATAGCATTTTTATTAGGTCAGGATTTGGAGGGAAAAAGGCTGTAAGGCGAATTGCTTACAGATTGACTATGGATGATTTCAGGCTGGTGGATAAGGTGGTGGGGGTAAAAGAAAGTGCATATATGATGTTGAAAAAAGTTGATATTTCAGTAGGAGATAACAACATCAAGGCATATGCGGTTAGTGCAATGGAGGATTTTTTAAATGTGTTTGACTACCATATTGCAGAAGGACGCCCCTTTTTAAAGGAAGAATATAGGTATGCACCGAAGGTTTGTATTGTTGGAACCGAACTTGCCAAGGAACTCTTTGGTGATAGCAGTCCAATTGGCCGTTCTCTAAAGATCTCCAAAACACCGTTTGTTATTGTTGGTATATTTGCCAAAAAAGGTAAACTTCCAAGTGGGAGGAGCCTTGATAATAGAGCCATCTTGCCCATAAATACGTATAGAAAGTTTGTTGAGCCAGAATACAAGCGTTTTTTTGCAATCAAGGTCAAGGTTCAGCCTGATGTCTCTTATGACCTGATTGTTTCTCAATTAAAAAAGGCGCTTTCCCTGTATCACAGTTCCGATGATTTTGTGGTAGTAACTCCTGAGACTATTAGAAAATTTTTAAACATCTTTAATATAACCTTATCTGTATATCTGGGGCTTGTTAGCATGGTTGCCCTTTTTATCGCAGGTTTTGTCATGTCCAATATCTTTTCCATTAATGTCAGGGTCAGGGCATGGGAGATAGGAATTAGACGGGCACTAGGGGCATCTTCAGCAGAAATCCTTGTCCAGTTTCTGGCAGAGGCTACTATAATCTCCTTAATCGGTGGTTTGTTAGGTACTATTGTAGGGTTATTGGGAATAAAGTTTCTCATGCCCCTTTTGAATATACCTGTTGTCTATCCTGTTTTTTCATATTTTGTTGCTGGTATCTTTTCAATAACAACAGGCCTGGCATCGGCTGCAATTCCTGCAAGTCAGGCATCCAATTGGGAGCCAGTCCGTGCCTTGAGGACAAGGCTGTGATCTTATCCATTCGTGAACTCCTGGCATATTTAAGAGTGGATAAGAGGAGAACCTTTATTGCTCTTTTAGGTATAGCCATGGGCGCAACATCGTTGGTACTAATGGATACCATAAGCGGGGCAATGAAAAAGAAGATCGAGGCAGAACTTGGCAGGCTTGGAGCGCTATTAATTATGGTAGTGCCAGGAGAGGTAAAGGCCATAGGTCAAAGGAGAATACAGTTTTCTAGGTATGTTACTTTAAGGCCAAAAGATGTAGAGCTGGTCAAAGATAAGGTCCCTTTTGTAATAGAGGCCAGCGGCATAAAAAAACATGCCTTTTCTGTTAAGGCCAGGGCTTACGAATCTCAGCTTGTGGTTAGTGGCGTCGAGCCCAGTTACTTCGGTCTCTTAGACTATCATATTTCCAGGGGAAGGATATTAATAAGTACGGATCTTGACCGAAAGCAGAAGGTTGCAGTGCTTGGAGCAAAGACGGCAGAGACCCTATTCCCATCAGGTAGCCAGGCTGTTGGCAGCATAGTAAGCCTCTCCGGGGTGCCTTTTAAAGTGGTTGGCGTCCTTAAAAAAAGGGGAAGCTTCAGTAACGAAGACTTTGATGATACTGTTTTTGTCCCATTAACCACTGAGATGACCGTTCTTGAAGGAGGAGTTGATTTTTTGGATGGGATTGTTATTCAAGTTGCTTCACAGGAGGAGCTTTTAATTGCAATGAAAGACATTGAGGAACTCTTGGTTAAACTACATGGTAAAAAAGATTTCACCTTAAACACCTATCAGGAGGTCCAGGGAACCGCATCTAAGACTATGCACCTATTTTCGGTTTTGAGCAGGATCGTTGCCTTTGTAGCGTTTAGTGTAGGTACTCTTGGAATCCTGGCCGTGATGGCACTATCGATTTATGAAAGGCTTTTAGAGATAGCAGTAAAAAGGGTTGCCGGTGCAAGAAAACAAGATATTTTTGTACAGTTTTTGAGCGAGTCTATGGTATTAAGCCTTATAGGGTCACTGGCAGGGGTCGTTTTTTCCATTTGTATTGGATTGCTAGTGCAAGTGATTGCAAGATGGCCTTTATTTATACCTTTTGGGACCATTTGGCTGGCAGTTTTGCTTTCTGCGCTAACAGGGGTCAGCGCTGGAATATATCCGGCTGTAAAGGCCCTGGAATTTGAGCCAAGGGCTATCTTGAAGCTGTTTGAAGAACATTAGCCTTTCTTGTTTATTGAAGTAATGAAGAGAGATTGAATTTTTTGCCTCTTAAAAGTCGTCTAAAGCCCTTCCATGAAGAAGGCAATCTGAATCTTTTTGTTTTTTTGCCATATGGATCACGAAGATCTATTATCCAGTTTGTGGCTCCTATTTCAAGCAGTCCGTTTCCCAGATCGAGAAACGATAGTGGGGTTTTAGAAACCAGGTAGCCCAAGTCCTTATCTTGCCGCCAAAAAAACAACTCACCCCTCTGGCTTTGAACCGGACTTTTGGTATCGTATATCTTGTGACGCAGCCTGGTGGTGAAAAGGGGAAAATGGCCATAAACTGTCATGGAGATTTCCTGGCCATAGTGTTTCGATGTCTCTTTAATATTCTTCATGTCTGTTTCGATACTGAACTGAGGTCGCTCGATTCCGATTTCCTTTAATAGCTTAAGTGCTTGAGAATTTAGGATGTTTAACTCATATGAAGAGGTGAGTCTCGCTCCCTTAAATGGTAATGCGAGGTGGCCAAGATTTGATATCTGAAACCTTGAAAAGCCCATATCCCTGGCCCTTTTTATAAGGGATTCAAGACTGGATAGTTGATATTCGAAACAAACAGGAGGCAAGTGCCAAGTTATTTTCCTTTTTATACAGGTGTTGACAGACATCCTGGATGCAGAGTCAAGATTTTTTTTGCTTAAAATAAAAAGGAAGCTTATTTTGGTATGTTTGGTTGCATAATTTTGCAATTTACTGAAATCATTTAAAAAAATAGTTACAGACGGTTCTGTGATCTTATTTTTTCTTTGATTGGGTGGTGGTTTCAATTGTGAAATGACCTTTTTTGCCTTGATATAGGCCTTGTCATGATAGTTTCTGTGTCTTGATTTATGTAATGTGCTTGGTTGCCTGTTTCTATTTTCAAGTTCTTTGGTATCGAATTTAAATACTAAGGCGCCAGTGAGCGTATTTTTCATATCCTCTGGTACTGTCTCTGGACGTATCTTAAGCAATCCCCTTGGTGTTGCAGATTCCACACGTGCAGAAAATTGCCTGTCATTGTCTTTTAGAACGATCCTTATCCTGTCACCCTTGGTGATATTTTTTTTACCGCCAACTTGGATAGTTCCATTTTTGTATGTAATGATTTTGCCAATAAACATGCCTGTATTTGCGGTCCGTGTAGGACAGATGAGGTCCTTAGGGTTCGAGCTTAAATAGAAGCCTTTGCTGAGGGGTCGCCCCATGGATTTGTCTATGTGATCAACTGCTACTGATAAGGCCTTCTTCCGATCGCGGCCATCTGCGTCAAGGATGGTCCTGTATGCCTTTACTACATGATATACATAGTTGGCTGGTCTTAACCGGCCTTCTATTTTCAGTGAATTTACCCCTATATTTGCAAGTGCTGGGATTAACTCCAGTGCACAAAGGTCTCCCATAGAAAAGAAGGTGCCCTTTTTCCCATTCCATTTATATATCCTACGGCATGGCTGTACGCAGCGTCCTCTAATGCTGGACTTGCCTCCGTGGAAACTGCTGAATCTGCAGAGACCTGAGATAGAAAAACACATGGCCCCATGAATAAACACTTCAAGCTCCATAGAAGATCTGACAGCTATGTGTGCGATCTCTTTGAGGGTGAGTTCCCTGGCGAGCACAACACGAGAAAAGCCAAGACGCCTGCATATCTCTATTCCTAGGCTGTTGTGTACTGTCATTAGCGTACTGGCATGAAGACGTAGTTTGGGAAAGTGCCTTTTGGCAAGACGAAGGATGCCAAGGTCTTGGATGATCAGCGCATCAACCCCTATTTCTTGCAATTGAGAAAGAAGAAGCACGCATTGGGGGATTTCCTCTTCTTTCATGACCGAGTTAAGGGCCACAAATAGTTTAACCTTCTTGCTGTGTGCAGTTTGGGTAAGGTTTGCTATCTGTTCTACTGAAAAATTTTTGCCATAGGCCCTGGCATTTAGTATTTGCGGACTCACATATACGGCATCTGCTCCTGCCTCTAATGCTGCAGAAAATGCCTCCATTGTCCCTGCAGGTGCAAGTAACTCCGGTATGTTACGTTGCCGTCTTTGGGTCCTTTTTTTCTTTTTGTTCATAAGGTCGGTATCTTGTTAGACTGCAATGAACATCGGGTTTATATGTTGAAATTAAAAAATAAGGCAAAAAAAAGCCCCTGCCAATGATTTGCAGGGGCCTGAATTGTTAATAGTCTTGCTAATCGGCAGCTACTTGTTGTGTGGTGAGGCCTCTGGATGAAATGGAGTAATCTTGGTCCCTTGGAGTCCTAGACCCGCCATTAGTCCTTTTTGACTAAAAATAAACGCATATATGTCCTTTTTGGTTGTTGTAGTAGTGATATTTTTGGCAGTTCCTGCATCAACGACCACAATGCTTGGCCCCACGCCTATCTCCCAGCCATTACTGTTGAGAATGTATTTAAGGGCATCGTCTGTCATGAAAAAGAGGGCATAACCAAATGACTGGACCCCAGCCTGAAGGCCATAAGAAGCTCCTACGCTCTTGAAGTAGGCCACAGATCGTCCGTTGACTTTTAGAGCGCCTTCTCCATACTGTCCTCCGACAATGAAACCTGCCTTATAGATTTTGGGAAAAACCAGTATGCCTTTTGCCATCTTGGCAAGCTGGCGGGCCTCCGGTGATTTGGCAAATAGATCTTGAAGGGCCTTGTCAACGCTTTGATCAATTTCTTGGGCAGTAGAGGCAAAGGTGAGGGTAGGGGTGGTTGCCAAAAGCAACAGTGTAAAAAGACTTATTAAGAGCCTTTGAAAAGAAAGTTTTTTAATTTCCATAATACATACCTCCATTATAACTTTAAGCATGGCAAAAACTACCAGCTGTAGGCAAGGCCTAGGCCTCCGATCCACTGATTGGAAGAGCCACGTTTGTCAACCACTGGACTGTCGTCTGCATCACCCATAAGACGTCTGTACTGCACGCCAGCCGCTACATGCCAGGTTGTATTAAGATGCATTACAAATACAGGGTTGATTCTTATGTCCTTCACACCACTGTCTGCGTCAAAGACCGGAAGGCCTGTCTTAATTGCGTCTTTTTTGTCAACGCCAAAATAGGTCTTCATATAGTTGTCGCTTGCGTAACACAGGCCAACCCCAAAACCAAAGTCAAACATCTGGGAAAGCGGATACCAAAATCTGGTGCTGGCGGTAATTGTATACCCATCATGTTCATTCCCTACATCTGTAAGAAAGTCAACGTCTGCAAGAAAACGTTTGCGAGGATTGTTTTGGTCAATGAATTCTACGCCAACAAAGCCTCCCGCTTCGATAGTGTCGTCGATCTTTTTCATTTTCTTTACAACAGAGTCATCCACATCATGATCTCTGCCCCAGTGGTAGTTGACCGATGGCCCGAGGCGGAACCAGGAGTGGTCTATAAGGTTTATCTGTAGCTCATAACCCTTTATGAGTATATACTGTTGATGTCCTTTAAACTGAAATCTTGCAAAGGGAGCAACTCCAATCATGTAATCATCCGAGCCTTCATAGTCTGGGGCAAATCCTACGCCAAGCCCAAAGACCCTTGGCATGTTATCAATTACGAGATTCATATCTGCTGCAGATACCCTCTGCATAGGGATAACCAGCGAGACCGCCAACAAAATACAGCTCCAGAGACATACGCCTGTCTTGATTTTATGCATGTTTCCTCCATCTTTTGTTTTTGACATTTTTATTAAGCAGTATTCCGCAGACTAATATGGCCTATAGGCATTGGCAAGCTAATTAACGTTCTTGGTAATAGTAATTTTGAGTTCCATACTTAATATTGAGAATAAATGAATAGCGCTTCAATTGCTTTTGAAATAAATTTTTTAGCTTACACTATACAATATTTGTTGAAGCTCGTTGCGTAATAAATAAATTTTCTACTGACTACTTGTCATTTATTTGAATATCGTATAGCCTTTAAGTAGCTCTGCAACTTGTCAGGGAGGGGAGCAGATGAAACGGTTTGTTTGCAAGGTTGCATGTATCCTTGTACTGGCAGCCCTTGGCATTACATTACCAGGTTGTGGGGACAAGGAGAGAAAGCTGGTCCGCTATTCATTAAAGCCAGCCCCCCTTTTTGACTTGTCACATTGCTACAGTAATTCTAAATGGCGCAGCAATCTCAAATACCTCTATCAACCTCTTCCCAAACCTCTAAAGGATGCCAAGATAGTGGTAAACAAGAAGAGACACATCCTCTATCTCTTTTCAGGAGATACATTGATGAGGATCTATCCCATAAATCTTGGCCCTGATCCATTGAATGACAAGATAAAGGCAGGGGATGGCAGGACTCCAGAAGGCAGATACTTTATCTGTAACAAGAATCCAAAGAGCAAGTATTACAAGTCCCTTGGTATCAGCTATCCTTCAAAAGAGGATGCCAAAAGAGGGCTAGAGATGGGCTTTATAAGCAAGAAACAGTATGAAGCGATTGTCTATGCCATCGACCATGGCAAGAGGCCTCCATGGTTTACAAGGCTTGGAGGAGCTGTGTGTATTCATGGCGGTGGTATAGGCTGGGACTGGACAAGGGGTTGTATTGCCCTGAGAAATGCAGATGTTCAAGAGTTATTTGAGGTTACAAGGGTTGGCACACCTGTAATTATAATTAGTGGTCTTCCAAAAGAGGAGAAACGCATTCCTCAAAAGCCGTCTCTTCTCACCACTGCTAATAGTGTACATAAACATAGGTCCCTGGATTAGAACGGGAAGACTTGATGAATCTCTTATTCGATGTCTTGGGTAGTGTCCAGTTAAATAGCCAATAGGCATCTCTTGGAGCAAGATTGACACATCCATGGGATTGTTTCATCCCAAAATTGTCATGCCAATAGGCTCCATGCATTGCAACTCCGGCAGAAAAGTACATGTGGTAGGGTACGTCTTCCAAAAAGTAATAGTCTTCCCCCTTTTCCCCTCCACTCATTTTTGCCATCCGTACCTTGCCCCATATTCTGAAGAGTCCTGTTGGCGTCTCAAATTCAGGTAACCCAGACGATATTAGAGTTGCATAAACGAGTCGATCTCCTTCAAATGCCTCCAGCACCTGTTCATAAAGGTTAATGTCTATCCATTTGGCCTTGGCAGGGACCTTTGAGGGTCTTTGAGGGTGGGTTATTAGGGCTATTCTCCTACCGTCTATCCACTTGTTTGTAGCAAGTTTAAGCCACTTTTGCCCATTGACAAATTTGATGTCCGCAATTTTTACAAGGGTGTGCTTTTCTATAAGTTCTCCGTCAATATATTCTTGTTTGCCTGGTGTTCTGGATGTATAGGTATCTAGGACTAACCATCCGTAGCTACCATTCAGTGGTAGTTCCTTTGTGTTTATGCCTTTGAATGTTGAAACTTGAAAAAAAGATAAATAATCGGCTTGGATAAACTCATTCTGATTTATGTAATACCAGGTGAAGTTTCCTGAATTTATAGCCATGGGGCTTTCAAGAGACACCCAAATAAAGCCGCCGTCCAGGTAGCGTACCGGTTTTTTCTCTTTAAGGCTGCTCCAAGCACCCTTAAAAACCGGAGCAGGCTGTGTAGTTACCTGTGCGTAATCACAAGGAAGAATGTTTCTATGTTCTTTCCAGTCAAAAGAGGTATCGGGTAGTATTTTGATGACCTTGTCTGTTTGGTTGCCGTCTAGTTGGCTTGACTGATTGGTGTGGTTAACCTCTTGGGAAGCGTTTCCTGCAACCGGTGCATTTTGTGACACCGTAGTTGTATTGGCGCTAGAGTTGTTGAGTGCGGCTAAAATGCCTGGAGAAATATCTGGCACAACAAACATAAAAAAGGCAACAAAGTTGACAATGACATAAAATTTTGCCTTCATACCAATCTCACCCCTTTATGACAGCAAGAGGTTTTAGCCTGGCGACCTTTTGGGCAAGGCCTGATCTGTGCGTGGCCTCAACCACCCTTTCAACATCTTTGTAGGCCTCTGGGGCCTCTTCTGCTGCACCTCTCATACTTGCTGCCTTAAGTATTATTCCCCTGTTCCTGAGGCTGTTTATTACACTTTTGCCCTTCCATTTTTTAATGGCGGCTCTCCTAGACATGGACCGTCCTGCTCCATGACAGGCACTGCTCCAGGCAAGCTCTTCGCCTGTTTTTGTTCCTGTCAATATGAAGGAACAGGTGCCCATGGTTCCTCCTATAAATATCGGTTGCCCCACCTTCCTATAGGCCTTAGGTAGCTCTTTGTGGCCAGGGCCAAAGGCCCTGGTAGCTCCTTTCCTGTGTACATAGAGCTTGTGCATTTTATCATTAACCAGATGCTTTTCAAGCTTACATGTATTGTGACTTACATCATAAATGAGTTGACATGATGCACCAGGAACAATCTTTTTGACAACTTGGCTGGTTAAGTGGCCAAGAACCTGTCTATTGGCCAAAGCACAGTTTATGCCGCATCCAACTGCCTTGAAGTAGTCCCTGCCTTCTGGAGATTTTATCGGTGCGCATACGAGTTCCCTTTCTCGTATTGGGATATTATATTTTTGGGCTGCAGCACCAAGGATCTGTAAATAGTCGGTTCCAATTTGATGGCCAAGGGCCCTTGAACCGCAATGTATTGAAATAACCACATCATCTTTTTCAATTCCGAAGGCACTGGCGGCCTCTCTGTCAAATACTTCCTCAACAAATTGGATCTCAAGGTAATGGTTGCCGGATCCAAGGGTTCCTATCTGTTTTTTTTGTCTTTCCTTGGCAGTAGCAGATACCTTGGAAGGGTCCGCATCTTTGACCCTGCCATGTTCCTCTATAAATTCCAGATCATCATGATGCCCGTATCCTTTCTCAATTGCCCATAAGGCACCATATCTAAGGACATCGTCCAACTTAGATACCGTTAGCTTTATCTTGCCAGTTGAACCGACACCAGCTGGAATGGATCGGAAAAGTTCATCTATAAGCTCTTGCAGTTTGGGAAGAAGTTTTTGTTTTTTTATATGGAGTCTATGGCATCTAACGCCGCAAGATATATCATAGCCCACTCCCCCAACCGATATGACGCCGCCTCGGTCTGGATCAAAGGCTGCAACTCCACCTATTGGGAAACCATAGCCCCAGTGTGCATCAGGCATGGCCATTGCTGCTTTAACTATTCCAGGCAGACAGGCAACATTTGTGAGTTGTGTATAGACCTTATCGTCCATTTCTGTCAGTAGTGTGGCGTCTGCAAATATAAGAGCTGGCACCCTCATCTCTCCGCTTTGAGGTATTTGCCAAACGCATTCTGAAACCCTTTTAAACCTGCTACTGTCCATTGGTTGCCTCCTTGTTTTAGACGTCAACAATACATTGGGCAATCCAAAGCCCATCCTCTTTTTTGACAACAGCCTCACTAAAAGTTGCCCCTTTTACTTCTATACCCCGTCCGTGTTTTTCTAGGGACCACGTCTCCCCAAAGGCATTTCCAAAAAGAGAGGCATCATTAATGCAAACCCTAAAGTCACCAAATACAAGTCCTTCGATATCGGAAATGGCTATAAGGGTATTAATCCATGCGACAAACAGACCGGTGAGGTCATATGAGCTGCAGTTTATTTCCCTCTTCTCTTTAATGGCTATGGCGGAAATATCCTCCACGATTAGGGAAAAAAGGGCACGGGCTCCGTTTTCAAAGGCTTCTTCAACACTTTGCCCTATCCCTCTGATTCCTATGTCTGCTATATGGTCAAAGGTTTGCCATTCAGGTGTTAGCTTCTCCATGTTCTGCGGCCCCATTCTATCCAACCCCAAGTAGAAAGGCCTGTAAATACAACAAACAGTGCTGCTTGGGCATATATTCCATGATATATGTTTACGGTTATCCAGCCTATATTTGCAAAGGTATAAATGGCAAAGCTCGCCCTTTTTTTCTTGATGTTCAATACGGCTGCATAGATGCTTATGGCTGTAAGGGTCCAAGGAAGATAGGTGGTCATGATTTGGTTGAGAATCTGGCCTTTCACTTTAGGCTACCTTGTTAGAATTGCTTTTTTGGTCAATAATGGCGTTGCATTAAAAGAATAATTCTTGAAATATTAACTGCATGTCTGGCGCTTATTATCCTAGCGCATATCGTTTGTTGAATCGATGCATCTAATCTTTAGCAGTAGCCTTTAGATAATTCAGGAAAGACTTGAACTGTTCTGTCCCTGCCATTTTTAGTATTTGATAAACGATGGTTTCTGTAGGGGCACAGAAGATGGCATTTTGGATCATAAGTGTAAGGGCCTGTTTACTGTTCTTCTTTGATATTGAAGAGACCGCATCGCTTGCCACCCATGTGTGAAAATTTTTTCCCATGGCCGCTAAGGCAGTTTGAAATATGCATATGTGGGTTTCCACACCAGAGAGTATAAGTGTGTCTATAACAGTTGGCAGCCTGTTAAGGACCGAAACAAAGTCCTTATTGAAAAAGCAGTTAAACTCGGTCTTGTCTATTTGAAATAGGTTCTTAGGGGGGAGCCCGATCTCTTGCACGATTGGTCCAAGTCCCTTTTTGTACTGTGTTGTAGCAATCACTGGAATATCAAAAAGTTCTGCAGTTTTCATGAGCAGATTAGTATTCTTTACTACCCTTTCTGGTTTATACACAGCCTTCATAAGACGTTCCTGCGGATCAATTATAACTATGCAGCTTCTTTTAGCGTTTATGAGTTGAGGTTTTTCCATTGCTTAGATATCCTCCAGGTTTTTATTTATTGTACTAAAAAACACAAAAAAAGGCATCCTGCCTAATGAGGATGCCTTTTTTGCTTAATATGGATCTATGTTTATTAGTGATCTACAGCAGCTCCAGCGCCTCTTGGTGTACGGATTGAGGACACCAGTTCTTGGATCTCTTTTGGTGGCTCCTTTGTCATGGAAGATACCACCCAGGTTACAACAAAGTTAATTATCATTCCGATAGTGCCAATGCCTTCAGGGCTGATACCCAAGAACCACTGGTCCTTGGTTCCTCCCATGAACTTGAAGTAAATGATATAGGCAGCGGTAAATACGATACCAGCCAACATGCCACAGATGGCCCCTTCCCTGTTTGTCCTGGCCGAAAAAATGCCTAGGACAATTATTGGGAAGAAGGAGGACGCTGCCAACCCAAAGGCAAAGGCCACCACCTGCGCCACAAAGCCTGGAGGGTTAATTCCAAAGTATCCGGCAATACATACTGCGATACCGATCATGATACGTCCAACCAGGAGACGCTGTTTCTCAGTGGCCTTCCTGTTTATCATCCTGTAATAAAGATCGTGGGAAATAGATGAGGCAATAACAAGCAACAGGCCGGATGCAGTGGAAAGGGCTGCTGCAAGTCCACCAGCGGCAACAAGGGCTATGACCCAGTTCGGCAGGTTTGCGATTTCGGGGTTGGCAAGGACCATTATATCCCTGTCAACGTAAAGCTCATTAGGTGAATTTGTAAGCTTGTTGGCTACAATCTTTTGTCCCAGAGGGCCGGTTTTACCAGGCACAAATTTGGGCTTTCCAACAAATGGTTTTCCAGCCCTGTATTGGATAATTCCATCTTTGTTTTTGTCAACCCATGCAATAAGACCGGTTTTTTCCCAGTTTTTGAACCAAGATGGTGCCTCAGCATAGGGCTTGTCGTTGATTGTGTCTATCATGTTGTAGCGTGCAAATGCGGCAACAGCTGGAGCAGTGGTGTAGAGGATTGCGATAAACAGGAGGGCGTATCCAGCACTCAATCTGGCAGCCCGTACGCTTGGAACCGTATAAAATCTGATGATAACGTGGGGCAGTCCTGCTGTACCAACCATAAGGGCGAAAGTGATACAGAAGACGTCCAGCATGGATTTGGCCCCAGGTTGTGTATATGCGGTAAAGCCCAAATCCGTGTTAAGCTTGTCAAGGACATCAAGTAAGTATTGGCCAGTGTATTGACCTGTTTGAACGGTTCCTCCAAGACCTATCTGGGGAATCGGGGTGCCTGCTATCTTCATTGAGATAAAGACTGCAGGAATGAGATAGGCAATGATTAAAACAGTATATTGGGCAACCTGTGTCCAGGTGATACCCTTCATGCCACCTAGGCCTGCGTAAAAGAAGACGATGGCCATTCCGATGAGAACTCCGGTGTTAACTGGAACCTCTAAAAAGCGGCTGAAAACGATTCCAACACCTCTCATCTGTCCGCAAACGTATGTGAGAGATACAAAGATGGCGCACATGAGTGCAACAAATCTAGCGGTGTCAGAATAATATCTGTCACCAACAAAGTCTGGCACGGTATATTTACCAAATTTTCTCAGATACGGAGCAAGTAGCAGGGCTAGAAGCACATAGCCTCCTGTCCAGCCCATCAGATAGATGGAGCCTGCATATCCCAGAAAAGATATCAGGCCGGCCATGGAGATGAATGAGGCAGCACTCATCCAATCTGCGGCCGTTGCCATACCGTTGGCCAAGGGAGGCACTCCACCGCCTGCCACGTAAAAACCTTTGGTATCACGTACCCTGGAAATCCAGGCAATAAAGATGTAGAGGCTGAAGGTCAGCCCTACCATTATGTAAGTCCACACTAAGATAGACATAGCCTTTCTCCTCTCCTAAAAAATAGATTTTTTGTTTCTGTTTTAAGTTTCCCTGAACATAGCAAGGTCTAAATTCAAGACCGATTATTCGTGTACATCGTATTCCCTGTCGAGTTTCTGCATATAGGCATAATAGACAAAGATCAGGCAGACAAAAACGTAAATGGCACCTTGCTGAGCAAACCAAAAACCAAGAGGGAATCCCCCTATTTTAATGGCATTTAGTGGTTCCACAAAGATGATTCCGCAGCCATAGGATACTATAGCCCAGATAGCCAGAAGAAATGACATGAAGGTCACGTTCTTCTTCCAATATTCTTTTAGGTCTTTACTCATAATCTCCTCCTTTTTTCTGAAAATTGCGGTAAAAAATACCAGTGGAATCACGAATGTCAATATGACAAATATTGCCATATTGGTGTTTTTGTGAGATAACATTTTAAAATTAAAGGAAAATATAATGAGGGATCGTTCATTCACAATTGCAACTTTTAACGCAAATGGCATCAGGGCCAGATTACACATTATTTTACCTTGGCTAGAGCTTAATGATGTAGATTGCTTGTGTATCCAAGAGACCAAGGTCCAAGACAAAGATTATCCTGAAAATGTCTTTAAAGACCGGGGGCTTAATGTCGTCTTCAGAGGCCAAAAGGCATACAATGGCGTTGCCATAGTTAGTCCTCATCCGATTGAGACACTATTTTTAGGGTTCCCTGACAGCAGGCAGAATCAAGAGGAAGAGGCCAGGCAGATCTGTGTTAGGATAGCAGGTCTAACCATCATAAATTCATACGTTCCTCAGGGTAGATCTCTTAACAGTCCGGCCTTCCAGATGAAGCTTCAATGGTTTTCCCGTATTCTTGATCTCTTGAGGCAGGATTTTGGTTTATCATCCCGGCTGATTTGGTGTGGTGATATGAATGTGGCTCCAGAGCCTATTGATGTATATGCACCAGAACTTAAAGAGAATCATGTCTGTTTTCACCAATCTGTGCGTACGGCATTTAAAAAGATTTTGAAGTGGGGAATGATAGACTGTTTTAGACTCGTTCATCCTGGGGAACCAGAGCAGTATTCTTTTTTTGATTACAGAATCCCAAGATCCGTGGAGCGGAAGCTTGGTTGGAGAATCGACCATATTCTTGCAACTGCCCCTGTAGCTTCTTGCGTCAAGGATTCTTATATAGATTTGGAGCCACGGAAAAAGGACAAACCCTCTGATCATACCTTTGTAATAGCGCGTTTCCAGTTATAATGCTTTTCCCATGACCAATTTTGTATCTAAAGGAGGGGGCTTATCTTGCAAGACAAAGACAACATGCTCAGGCTCAAAAGGATAGGAATAGATACATACAAGGAAAACGTGGTTTTCATGAACAAAGAGTGTTGTGTTTACAGAGCGGCTGGTTTCCAGGCCATGTCCAAGGTTAAAGTCATTGCAGATAGCAAGACTATTCTTGCCGCACTTAACGTTGTTCTTAACAGTGAAATAGTAGCTGCTGGGCAGCTTGGACTTTCAGAACAGGCCTTTGAACAGCTTGGTTTGCCAGAAGGGACAAAGGTTTTGGTTGACCATCCAGAGCCTCCTGCCTCCATGGATGCAGTAAGAAAAAAGATATCTGGAGATGTGCTAACACAGAATGATTTCATTGAGATTACAAGGGATATTGTGGCGAACAGATATTCCAAGATGGAAATGGCAGCCTTTTTGGTGGCATGTGTAGAAACCGGACTTGAACGTAGCGAAGTACTCGCATATACAAAGGCAATGGCAGCAACAGGTCAAATGTTAAAATGGGATGAATCGCTTGTGGTAGACAAACATTGCATCGGTGGAATCCCTGGTAACCGGACATCTATGATAGTAGTCCCGATTGTGGCTTCGTATGGCATACCTATTCCAAAAACTTCAAGCCGTGCCATTACCTCTCCAGCAGGTACTGCCGATACCATGGAGGTACTTGCCGAGGTGGAGCTCTCTCCTGAAAGGCTGCGTCAGATTGTAAAGGAGCAAAAGGGCTGCCTTGCTTGGGGAGGCACCTCTCGGCTTGCTCCTGTTGACGATATCCTTATTACTGTTGAGCGTCCCCTTGGCATTGATGCTCCAGGTCAGATGGTGGCATCGATTCTTTCAAAAAAAATGGCTGCAGGTTCGACGCACCTCATTTTGGATATTCCTGTTGGGCCAACTGCAAAGGTGCGTTCCAGACAATATGCCAATCAACTAAGAAAAATATTCGAGTATGTTGGTGATAGGATTGGTATACATCTCGAAATATTGATTACAGACGGGACACAGCCGATAGGTCGAGGTATTGGGCCTGTCCTTGAGGCAAGGGATGTGATGAGTGTGTTGAGAAATGACAATGATGCACCTCAAGACTTAAGGCGCAAGTCTCTAGAACTTGCTGGCAGGATCCTCGAGTTCCATCCCAATGTCCGTGGAGGAAGGGGTGAGGCCATAGCCCAGGAGATACTCGATTCGGGAAAGGCCTTTGATAAGATGGAGGCCATTATAGATGCCCAAGGAAGAAGAAAGCACAAGCCTAGACTTGGTAGCATGATTTATGATGTAAAGGCTGACAAAGATGGAGTGGTTCAATCCATAGATAACTATACCATCAACAGGATTGCTAGACTTGCAGGTGCTCCACTTGACAAAGGCGCTGGGATATATCTTTATAAAAAGGCCGGTGATAGGGTGGAGAAGGGGGAAACGCTTTACAGAATATATTCTGAGTTTGAAGCAGATTTTAACTTTGCGAGGTCCTTTGTAGAAAATCGTTCGTCAGGGTACAGGTTGTCAGATACATAAAAACCGGAAGTATAATAATGGTTACCAGAGGCCTAAAATATGTGAAACTATTTTGGGTGATAAACAAACGTGTGACAATAAATGGATAGCCTACTGATCTATTTCCCAGAATGTGAGAAACCAGCAAGGAGGCTTGCAGATCATGCGGGGCTGGCTTTTGATGAAATAAAGGTGCACCATTTCCCTGACGGAGAGAGCCTTGTAACGCTTCCCGAGTCACTTCCAAGGTGTGTGATAATTTATCAGAGCCTTAATCACCCCAATGATAAGCTGGTTGAGCTACTGCTTGCTGCACGCGGCGCAAGGGAGAAGGAAGTTTCTAATTTGATTTTGGTTGCTCCTTATCTTGCTTATATGCGACAAGACAAGGCCTTTAAGCCGGGAGAGGTGGTGAGTCAGAAAATAATAGGGCTTTTTTTATCAGACCTTTTTGACTCCTTGGTGACGATAGATGCCCACCTCCACAGGGTAAAAGATCTCAGTAAGATTCTGCCAGGTTGTAAGGCAGTAAATATTACTTCGGCAGGGCTTACATCTGGTTATATTGTCAAAAATTTTCCAGATAGGCCGTTTCTCCTTGGACCAGATGAGGAGTCTTGGCAGTGGGTGTCTGGTATCGCAAAAATGACGGGTCTAGAATATGGGGTATGCAGCAAGATCAGGTACGGAGATAAACAGGTTGAAGTGACATTGCCTGAAGTAAAGTTTGCAGATAGACATGTAATTTTGGTAGATGATATTGTAAGCACTGGCCATACGTTGGCCACTGCTGCCGTTAAACTTAGGAAAGCTGGTGCAGCTCAAGTGGATTGTATTATAACGCATGCCCTTTTTTCAAAAGGGGTGTTAAAGTTTTTAAAGACTAGTGGGATAAGGCGCATCATAACTACGGATACGGTTCCGCATTCCACTAACAGAATTTTTACCGCTTCAATGGTTGCAGAGGTCTTGAAAGAATTTATATAACTAAACCGTATGTCTTTTTTAGATCATCACTAGTTGGGTAAAAATTAAGCAAAAGTGGTGTATACTTAAAAGGTTGCATGACTATAAAAAGAGTTACAGATGATAAATTTGCTGTATGCCTTGTCAGTGGCGGACTTGATAGCTGTGTTACCGCAGCTGTAGCCATTAAAGATTGCACAAGGGTGGCATTTTTGCATACAAACTATGGTCAAAGGACCCAGCAGCGAGAATTAAAGGCCTTTGAAGAAATAGCAGATTTTTATAAAATTCGGGATAGGCTTGTGGTTGATCTTGATTATCTCTCTATTATAGGTGGGTCCGCTCTTACTGACAAAAATATTGACGTCCCTGAAAATCAGCTTTCTGATTCTGCCATACCAGTTACGTATGTACCTTTCAGGAATACACATATTATTGCTATTGCGGTATCATGGGCAGAAGTTATTGGCGCAGGACGCATTTATATCGGGGCTACAGAGGTAGACAGTTCAGGATATCCTGACTGTCGCAAGAGCTACTTTGCTGCTTATAATAGACTTATTAAGGAAGGTACCAAGCCCGAGACCTCTATAACAGTTCATACGCCTCTGATTGATATGACAAAGGAACAGGTTGTCAGGCAGGGGATCAGGCTTGGGGCGCCATTGCATCTGACATGGTCGTGTTACAAAAATGAAGATCTTGCATGCGGACTATGTGATTCCTGTCTATTGAGATTGAAAGGTTTTAAGGAGGCAGGAGTTGAAGATCCTATAAAATACAAGGTAGTTACGTGAAGATAGGAGAAATGGATAGGCAGTCGAAAGCGCTATTTGAATGTAAGTGTTGCGGACATTGCTGTCATGGGGTAGCAACGGTGTCCGTCACTTCTGAAGAGCAGAAAAGGATAGCAGATTTCCTTGGTATAGGGCTTGAGGATTTGAGACAGCGGTATCTGGTTATTAAAAAAGACAACACGTCCATGAAAATAAGGGATGGTCACTGCATTTTTTATGGCGAGGATGGTCTTTGCAAGATCCATCCGGTAAAGCCTTTCCACTGCAAGAGATGGCCGCTTCATCCCAGTATTCTCAGAGACGAGGCTGCATGGATGGCCATAAAGGCTGACTGTAATGGTTTTTCTAATGAGATTACCTGGGAACAGGCAAAAGAGTTGGTGAGGAAACAGATGAATGAATCTTGAGCATATAAAAAGACACGTCTTTGTCAGTTGCCCTTTTGATCTTTTAAAAAACAAGTATCTGCCTGTTATTCTCTCTCAAGCCATCAATCCAGAAGTTGGGCTAAATGGCACTATCTTAGACAGGTTTTCATTAAAGGATTTTTTTGATGTCTCTAGAGTTCTACAAGAAAATGGCCTTTCATGCACAATGCATGCGCCTTTTACAGATATAAGTTGCGGAGCTATAGATTCAAAAATAAGGGGTGTCAGCCTTGACAGACTCAGATATGCTGTGGATCTGGCAGCCCTCTTTGGAGCACGTTCCCTTGTTTTTCATACCGGCTGGGAAAGAAAGATCTATGCAGATGTTACTGATACCTGGCTTGAATTTGCAATCGAAACAATTTCACACCTTTGTAATTATGCGGCTGCCTCGAGTGTAAAAGTTGCCCTTGAAAATGTGTTTGAGCTAGATACTGCCTTACATAAAGGGATTTTTAATGCCATATCCGAAGAGCTTTTGGGCTTTTGCCTAGATGCTGGTCATGTGTATGCCTTTTCCAAAACCCCTCTTGAGAGTTGGCTTGCAGATCTTGGGCCAAGGATTAGGCATCTTCACCTACACGATAATATGGGTGAGCACGATGAACATCTTGCACCTGGAAAGGGTATAATAGATTTTGATCTTATATTTTCTTGGTTGTCAAAGAATGGGATAAGGCCAGTTCTTACCCTTGAGGCCCATGATGAAGAAACCGTTATTCCAGGACTCGTGGCAATTGGTGAACTTGTTTCTAGATATTTTGGTGCTGATTATCTTGATGGGTAATCTGAAATACTCCCTAGGTATTGTTATTGGGAGGTTTCCCTGGTCCAAGTATCTTCAACCCATATGAGTGGAATAGTCCTTTATCAGTCAAATCGGCTGGAGTGGCTGGCAGATTGTCTATCTCATAGGCTAAGAAAGGCCAGGCGATGTAGTTTCAGCCTCAGACCAGACATTGTACTTGTCAACAATTACGAACTTGCCCAGTGGCTCTCTATACGTATGGCCCAAGGAACTGGTGTTTGCGCGAATGTCTGTTTTAGGCTTGTTGGTTCTTATATCTGGGAGCTTGCCAGTGACCTTGAGGGATCGGATCAATTTTATGATCGGAGCTATGAAGCCGTCTTTTCTAGAATTCATCTTAAATGGCTTAGTTATTTTATCCTTCTGGGAATTTTAAAAGGCCATATCACAGATCCAAGGTATAAAAGACTGAAAGAATATCTACAGATTCATGGTCCATTGGGCGCCTTTGAGCTTTCCGGCCAGTTTGCAGACCTTTTTGATAGATATATGAACTATAGACCCCAGATGCTGCTTGAATGGGAATCGGGTGCAAACAACAAGGATGAACCGTGGCAGGCACCTTTTTGGAGACTGCTTTCCAGCCTGTCTCAGGGCAGATTCAGACTCAAAAGGATTGTGGCTCTTATACGGTGTTTGACAGGTAGCCAGGAAGTGTTATTAGAGCCAGGACAATCAACAGCTAAACTAGAACTGCCATCGAGGCTTTATATCTTTGGCCTGTCCTATTTGCCCCCTTTACATATAGAGGTGCTCAAGGGCCTGTCCGACGAGATCAGCTTGGAGATATTTCACCTTTCTCCCAGTAAGGAATACTGGTTTCACATCGTGTCAGAAAAGAAACGGACCAAGCTTGCTCAAAGATATGATAGAAAGACCTTGGACGAGCTCTTCCCGGCAGGAAACAGACTCCTTGCCTCTATGGGTCTTTGTGGCAGACAGTTTCTTAATCATCTCTATCAAATGGATGTCGCTACAGAAAAGAAGTGTTTTAGATCTTCAAGGCCTGGAACGCTTTTATCTTATATTCAGAAGACAATTGTGGATCTTACTGATCCTGCAAGCGAACCCGAATCTTCCAATAAGCATATGTTTTCATTTGGAGACGATTCGTTTCAAGTGCACGTCTGTCACAGCAGAGTTAGGGAAGTCGAGGTCATGCACGACCGTTTAGTAGGGCTCTTTCGCTCCAATCCCGGACTTAAACCCCATGAAGTTGCTGTTATGGCACCTGATATTTCAATGTATGCAAAGGCAATAGAAGCTGTTTTTGGGACTGCCCCGAGGGAGAGATTTATTCCTTGGAGTATCTGCGATGTGGGAAGCACGGAACAGTCCCATGAAGTACAGGCATTTCTTGCACTTTTTAATAGTCTTGCCGGTGGGTTTACTGGTCCAGAGATTATGGACCTTATATCCTTGCCTGTTGTGATGTCACGATTCGGGCTTGACACCGATGCCCTTTCTATAATCAGGCGTTGGATTCAAGATAGTGGTATTTGCAGAGGTCTTGAAAGGCTTTCAAGCAATTCCAAGGACTATATAAACACGTGGCTATTTGGAATTGACAGGCTTATGGCGTCTGCTTTCTTTGACAAGAGCGATGGCCCAGATGACTTAACAGCGGCAGGTTTAGATATAAAGTCACTGGACTATACTGTTGAGGGTGATTCAGCCGCCATTCTTTCTAAGCTTTCGGCTTTTGTTTTTGAACTGGGACGTCTAGTCAAGCTCCTAGGACCAGGGAGCAGGGGTGGATTTACGCCTGAAAGATGGCTTGATCTTTTCAGGAAGATGATAAGGAATTTTATTTCCGAGGATCTGGAAAATGCTAACATACGTCATACCTTGATGGAGCCTATTGAACGGCTTTGCAGTCATTTATCCCAGTGCCATTTAGAGACAGTTGAATATGAAGTCATGCGTTGTGCACTTAATGAGGAATTTGCACGTCGTAGATCTCCCAAGGCCTTTATGAGTGGCAAGGTGCTTTTTTCAAGCCTTGTCCCCATGCGGGCGATTCCTTTCAAGATCATATGCATTATGGGCATGAATCAGATGGAGTTCCCACGGCAGGTCATAAGACCGGCCTTTGATCTTATGCAAAAAGATCCCAAATCCCTTGATCCAAGTCCTTCAGATGAAGACCGATATCTCTTTTTAGAGACGATCATGTCTGCTAGGGAAAAGCTGATTATCTCTTATGTGGGCAGAAGCCAGATAGATGATAGCCCACTCAATCCCTCTGTGGTTGTTTCCGAGCTTATTGATTTTGTATCGGACTCCATACAAATGGCCCAACGACAAGATGTCTTATCAGAGATCGTTGTTGAGCATCCGCTTCAGCCTTTTAGCTACAGATATTTAGGACAGGCAGACCAAAAAAGAAGGACCTATGCCTACGAGTGGCTTCCTGTTGATGAAAAGGGGCATCTTTTAGAACAGAAACATATAGAGTCTTTTAGTTCAAGGAGGCTTCCCAATGATGCATATTTTAGATTCTTGTGTGAGAGGGATGACAGCATCTGTGATTCGTTACAGGTTACTCCTGCTGAAATCGCCTATTTTCTAGCAAATCCAATAAAGGGTTTTTTGCGTTATCTACATATCAATCCTAGCCTGGAGCAGATGACGCTTCCTGACCATGAGCCATTTGATATCTCTGATAAAGTAGATTGGACAGTGGTAAATTATCTGTTTTCACATATATTTCCAGCACTTGCTACATACAGTCCCTTTAATATAGATAAGTTAGATAAGTTGGATGGGGATGACGATTTTTTTACAGGCCTGTTTAAAGAACTTTCATATAAAGGCCTTTTGCCTCACGGCAGGATAGGCATGTTGATTTGGGAAAAAAGGATAACAGAACTTTATAAGCCCTTTTTGAAGAAATTATTTAATGCCGGGCTTCCTGTTGGCACCTCTTATACAGATCAATTTCATATAGTTCCGGAAGGGAAGAAGGTGCTCGTAAAGGGAGAGGTAGGTAAAATAAAAGGAGATATGGCTCTCATAGACAGTGCTCCATCTATTAATAATTATAACAGGTTTATTTTTTGGATACGGCACCTTTTCAACTGCATAGAAGTCAAGGATAAGAGACCTGGAAGCTCAGAAAGTGTTCTTCTTTCTTGGAAAGATGGCAAGATTCTGAGAATAAAGACAATGGATCATAAAGATGCCTCTCTCTACTTGCTTCACTGTCTGGATACCTATTTCCTTAGTCTTGAAGGAATCATTTCATTTTTGCCCAATGCCTCTTATGAAGCTGCCAAGGTGGCGCAACCTAAAGACGCCGGAAAGATTATTAAATGGGAGGATTTAGAAGGGATGAAACGGAGAATAGTTTCTGAAGCGGCAATCAGAGGTGTTTTCCGTTTTCAGGATCAAGATGGCATGAAGAACCCATGGATGGCTTATATGTTTAGAGGCAGCAGTCTCCAACTGAAGAAGCATATAAGTTCAGAGGACTTTTTAAGAAGGGCATTGGAGCTGTGTGCACCGCTCCTTTATTGGATGGAGAGCGGGCGATAGGGCCACAGCCAATGAAGGAGCTTCGGATAACGGATCTGCCTCTGAATGGCTATGTCCTTATTGAGGCAAGTGCAGGTACAGGAAAGACCTTTACTATATCAAATATTTTTTTACGTCTTATCCTTGAAGAAGGTTTTAGTCCTGAACAGATTCTAGTTGTTACCTTTACCCGTGCAGCCACAGAAGAACTCAAGACAAAATTAAGACAAAGACTTGCGGATGCTGTTGGCCTTTTAAAGGGCCAGCAATCGTCTGATAGTGTCTTGAAAGAGATTGTGGCCCATGCCCTTGTCAAATGTGGCGAAAAGGAGATTCTCAGAAAACGGCTTGATTCTGCCATTATGTCCATGGACCAAGCCGCTGTTTTCACTATCCACGGCTTCTGCCTCAGGATGCTAAAGGAATTTGCCTTTGATGCTTGTGTTTCCGCCTCGCAGCTTAATATTAGAGATCCTGGCGACTTTGTCTTGGAAGCAGTTCAAGAGTTTTTAAGAACCAAGACCAAAGGGCATAAACTGTATCATGAATTTTTAGTAGAGCTTTTTCCTGGAGATCCATCTATAAACATAGCAGAAGAAGTCTTTCCATTCATTCGAATTCCAGAGCCCCTTTTTATTCATAGGATTTCATTTTCTGCTTTAAAGGAGGAGTTTCTGACATTTCAGAGCAAGACGGAGGGCCTTATCAGGCTTGCTGATTCTGCAGCCGCTGATATGAAAAGGATACTTGTTAGCCAGGCAGAGGCCCTTCTCTCATGTCTGGAGAACGACTTTGAAAAAGATACCTTAAAGAAGCTCAAGTCTGCCATAAAACGAAAGATTACCTACAGATGTAAGGCCTGCGTCAAATTAGTAAATAGATTGACAGAGAGTTTTTTGCCAGATGCTCCAGTATTTAATGAAATAGCAAGAGAACCCATTTGCAATAAGGAAAATATATTATCTTACGAAGAGTTAAACCATATTTTAAAGCAGCTTATTCCAGTTAATGGGGATAGGTCTGATATTAAGTCTCCATCTTTAAGAAAGGTGTTTGATGATGAATTGATCAGATTTTTTTGGAGAGAGATCGAAGCTTGGCGCCAGAGACAGCCAGAATCTTTTGCTGGGGAGACAAGGGGTCTCGACGTCTTTAGACAGACATTCTGCAACATATTTGCCCACAGGGGTATAAGAGACAGGGCAAAGGCGGCAATTGTCTTAGAGGCGCTTGAGTTTGTAAGAGAATATCTTTCTGAAAGTAAGAGGCTTCATGGCTGGAGCAGTTATGACAGCATGCTTGTTACCCTTCTTGAGGCCCTTAGAGGGAAAGGTGGTCAGGGGCTTGCCCGTAGGATTTCGTTCCGTTATCCGGTTGCCCTGATAGATGAATTTCAAGATACCGATTCCATTCAGTGGGGGATATTCAGGGCTATTTACAGCGACTCGAAACAGTCTAGGCTTTTTCTTATAGGAGATCCCAAACAGGCTATCTATGGATTTCGAGGGGCGGATATATTTACCTATTTAAAGGCCAAAAAAACGGTTGAGCCGTCTAGGCGCTTTAGTTTAGGGGTAAACTGGCGTTCTGCGCCTGCTATTGTTAATGCAATAAACCGTATCTTTTTAAGGGCTGGCAAAAGGGCCTTTGTGCTTGATGGCATTGAATATTCTAAGGTTGAGGCCAAAAAAGAAAACGATTGGCATCTCGAATTCGATGAGTTCTTTCACAAAAAAGGCCCTATGTCAAGGGTCTTTAGATCTGCTCCTGTTGAACTGTGGCTCTGCTTTGATGATGAAAATATATATGAAAAGAACGGGGAAGCGATTATTGGATCTACGCCTGCCATCGGTTCTGTAGAGGCAACGGCCAAGTGCATCAAACAGCTAATAGAGCTTGGCTCATATGGACGGCTCTTTTTAAAAGACCGCAATAATTTCAAGAGGCCGGTTGTCCCTGGAGATATAACCATATTGGTTGAGACACATCTGCAGGCCAGACAAATGAAGAAGGCCCTGTTTGAGCAAGGTGTCGCTGCAGTTTACTATGGTCCAGGCAGTATTTTTTCTACCAATGAGGCAAGAGAACTCCTATATATTTTAAGAGGTGTGCTTAATCCATCAGATATTCAAGCAGTTTTTACCGCTCTTGGCACCACCTGTCTTGGATACGATGCCCTTTCCCTTTTTCATCTGAAGGATCAATTTGAGGAATGGGACAGTATTGTAGATATTTTTTCAAGGCTTAAGGCCTTGTGGCAATCACAGGGTGTATTTGCAATGTTAAGGAGTCTTTTCGTTGACTTCAAAGTACCCAAGAGGCTTCTTGCTCTAAAGGACGGTGCCAGACGTTTAACAAACCTGAGGCAGTGCAGCGAACTTCTGGCAGCTGCTGAAACACAATATCCAGGTCCTGAGAGGCTGTGTTTATGGCTTAGAGAAGCTATTGAAAAACCTGATAACAACAGCGAAGAGCAACAGCTCAGGCTGGAGACCGATGAAAATCTTGTTACCATAATGACTTATCACAGGAGTAAGGGGCTTGAGTTCCCCATCCTTTTTCTTCCTTTTATTGGTCAGCTCGGCCTTGATTTGTCAAAGGGAATAAAGAAGTCCAAAGGACGCTACTATAGTCAGGAACATCAAAGCTATGTGATCAGGATGTGCGAGCCTTACAGGAATGTGTCATGGACTGAGATGGCTTGCGATACCGTTGTAACGGATAGTGATCCAATTTGGCATACAGAATTAAAGAGACAACTTGAAGCCGAGTATGTCCGACTAATATATGTTGCACTTACAAGGGCAAAATATAAAATTTATATGGCCTTTGATGATAAGGTCCAGCTATTGAATTCCACTTTTGGACGCCTTCTTTTCCCGCAAGAGGAAGGAAGAAGATCAGGAGGCCGCTCTTGTCCACGACAAAAGGGTGGGTTAGAGCAGCAAGGACTACAAGGTGATATTCAATCCTTTCCAATCGAAGATCGGTTGATCCACGAGGTCTTTGCTGGAGCCAACGTTACGGTAGTAAAAAGAAATCAGCTCGAAAAAGCCCTGGATTTTTCTAGTGAATTGGCATCAGCTAAAGAAGAGAAAAGGGTATTTTGCCTGGAACCCCTTGGAGAGGGACCTCTTGTAAGGCAGCAGTGGTCCCGAGCCAGTTTTTCCAGCCTTGTGCAAGAGAACGCCCCGTTTATCTCTCTACTAAAAAGGCCTCGTCAAGAACTAGAGACCTTACACCGTCAAGATGTCTTTGGTTTCCCAAGGGGTCCGGTTGCAGGTAACTGTGTTCACAGGTTTTTTGAAATCGCCTCTTTTGGAGCAGATAAGCCGGCCCTTTTAAAGGCAGCAAGGGTGGCTGTAGAGGAATCTGGTTTAGAAGATACATGGATAGAGGTTCTTTGTTCAATGGCTGAAAGGGTCTTCTCATGCCAGCTTGTTCCAGGACTCAGATTGAGGGATCTTCCTCCAGAGTGGCATGTCAAGGAGATGGAATTTTATATCCCTTTCCCCAAGGGGTTTGTTAAGCGCTTTTCTGGCCTGGACGAGTATTGCAGCAAAGGGGTTGTGAAGGGAATTGTGGATTTGGTGTTCAGGTACGATGGCCGTTTTTATGTGCTTGATTATAAAACAAATTGGCTAGGGGATACGAAAGATGATTATTGTCGCCAGGAAATGGAAAAGGCAATGGATGAGCATAACTATTGGCTGCAAGCAGCCATTTATGCCAAGGCCGTTCACTGCCATCTGTCTTCCTGTCTCAATGGCTATAGCTTTCATAGGGATTTCGCAGGGGCATTTTATCTCTTTGTGCGAGGGATAGATGAGGAAGGTGATACAGGCAGTTTTAACGAGAGGCCAGGGGTGTTGTTTATAAACAAAGACCGTATCTTAAGAGATTTCGATTGGCTTTTTAATGAGATAAAAGGAAGCAGGTGCAAGGGATAATGCCGGTTGGCCTTATGTTAGGAATACAGGGAAGGTCTGAAAAGGTCTTATCCGACCTGGAGCTTTTTAACCAGAAGATGGGCAGGCTTTTAGTGCCTAAATCTATAGATTCCCTTTCCGAGTTGGCCTCTTTGGGTATTGTAGATAGGATGAGTGTTGAGTTTGCCAGGTTCGTTTTAAGGGTGCATCTTTTGGAATCGCTTGAAAGAAAAGACAAAGAGGTTTTATCAGAGAAGTCCTGTGCAGAATTGGAAGCTATGGCCTTGGCTGCTTTTTTGGCAGCCGATGCCATCAGGAATTCTCATTCTTGTCTCTTGCTTCAACCCCATGCACTGCTAGATGCCCTGGATGCATCTGGCGGTCAAGAACTCTTAAAGGCCTTTGCTATCCTTTTGCAGTTATATGCTATAGAGAACGATCATGTTTGGAATACTAGAAAGTTTAGCTCGAAAGAGAAGGTGCTTGAAGAATTGCTTGACAGATTGAAGGGCGTCCTTGCCTGCTCGCCTGCTGTTGGTTCGCCTAACCAGATTAGACCCTTGGTGTTGGACGGCAACCGCCTCTATATACATAAATACTGGAGTTACGAAAGGCGTCTTGCTGAGAGATTTTTAAGGCTTGCCGGTGAACGTCCTTCCTTTTTGAGTGAGAACAATGACGATTCCATAAAGTCGGCCCTGAAAATGGTTAAGAGGCTTTTCCCAAAAGCTGATAAGACAGGGCCGGATTGGCAAAAGATTGCTGCATTAAGATGCCTCATGAGTAAACTGGTGGTTGTTTCTGGTGGACCTGGCACTGGCAAAACCAGGACCGTTACTGCCATGATGGCGGTTATTCAGGCAGCATGCCTTTATGGAAAGGGTCCGGTTTCTATCGGGCTATGTGCGCCAACAGGAAAGGCGGCTGCAAGGCTTACCCAATCTGTCAACGCAACAATGGCAGAGCTTTATTTACCTGAAGAGATCAAAAAGACACTTCCCCGTGAGGCCTGTACCCTGCATAGGCTTCTTGGAGCAGGAAGAGCCCCTGGTCTTTTTAGACATCATAGAGAGGCCCCTTTACCCTATCAACTCGTTATTGTAGACGAGGCATCTATGGTAGACCTTCCTATTTTTGCACATCTTTTGGATGCCCTGGCAGAGGAGTGTTCTTTGATATTGCTTGGTGACAAGGACCAGCTTGCATCTGTTGAAGCAGGAAGTGTTCTCAGGGACCTGTGCCTTGGTGCTGAGTTGGCAAATTTTTCCAAAAGTCCTGTTCAGGCTAATGAAATTGCTGCTAAAGATATTGGAAGTGGCCTTGGTAAAGAATCTTTAGCAATAGATAAGCCCTTGGATTTTATTACAAGTAGGAAGAAGTTGAGGAAATGTATTGTTGTATTAAGCCACAACTACCGTTTCAAAAAGGGAAGCGGACTATCAGAGCTTGCCCAAGCAATTAACAGGGGAGATTTTGCAGAGACATTTAGTGTTCTTGCCTCTCCCGATTTGCCTGACGTGTCTTTTGTGAATAGTTCTGATAAGCCCCTTGATCAACTTCTTAAAGAGGTTGCCAAAGAGTGGCTGATGAAGATAACCAGGGCAGAGACCCCTAAGGAAGCCTTACACATTTTAAACAAGTTTAAGGTGTTGTGTGCGTTAAAGCAATCTGCCTCAGGGGCAGACACTTTGAACAGTTTTATAGATGCAATGCTCCGTAAGGATGTTGGACCCCATCAATCCAGCCTTTATAAAGGCAAGGCAGTTGTTATAAACAGAAACGATTATCAGGTTGGATTATATAACGGGGATACAGGTATATGTTGGCCAGACAAAAAAGGCAGTTTGGCTGTCTGGTTTGAAGACGGATCTGGAAAGCTTAGAAAGTTTTTCCCTAGCAGGTTGCCTTCTTTTGATACAGCCTGGGCAATGACTGTTCACAGGAGTCAGGGATCAGAATTTGATAAGGTGCTTGTAGTGCTTCCTCCTGCCACCAGCACCATGGCTGGTAGAGAGCTTCTTTATACTGCTGTTACAAGGGCACGGAAAAAAGTAATAATCTGGGGAAGGCCTGAGGATGTTGAGGCATGCGTAAGGCAAAAGACCCTTCGTCATTCAGGACTTGGCAGATTGCTTTGGGCAGTAGAGTAGATCCGATTGCAATAAATAAATAATGTGTGCTACATAAAAAAGGCACCTGCAAAGGTTCGCAAGTGCCTGTATCTTCTGGTGGGCCGTCAGGGTCTCGAACCCCGAACCTACTGATTAAGAGTCAGTTGCTCTACCAATTGAGCTAACGGCCCCAAAGTTTCGGTCAATTAAATAATCTTCCTTATGCTGGCTGTCAAGAGAAAAACATCATGGTCATGGATACGGTTCGACTCATCTGATAGCGAGTAGGGGATATATCTTTACTTTAGGGATCAAGTCTTCAAGAATGGCAAATTATCATAAAAACGGATGCTGGCATGGCTGTTTGGTTGCTATTGTGGTAAAAAGTGTTTCATGCTTAAAAAGACAATGTCTCCAAGGCGCCAGCTAAGGTATTACTGGCTCAGGCTACTGAGATTAAGGGGTAGCCCTTTTTTTATTGCGAGGGGCATTGCAATAGGTGCATTTGTTGGAGTAACTCCAACCATACCCTTTCATACCATCCTTACCCTCTTCTTATGTGCAGTTTGCCGGGCCAATATTATAGCAGCCATTGCAATAAACTGGATTGTGAGCAATCCTATTACCATTCCTATTGAATACTATCTGTCTTGGAAACTTGGTGTGGTGATAACTGGTCAGCCAGTATCTTGGGATCAAGTCCAGCAGATGTTGGATGAGCTCCATTCTGTAGGTTTTTTTGAGGCAGTGGAGATGATATTTGCAAAGTTTCTCCAAGTGCTTTACTGCCTTATTGCAGGAGGGTTGGTATTGGCACTTCCTGTTGGATTGTTATGTTATTTTCTTGCAGTCTATTTTTATTTTTATAGGCAAAAGAAGAAACAGGAGCGCTTTTTAAAAAGCATAAGCAGAAAGAAAGACGAAGATTGAAGAAAGTTAGTCAGATACCGCCTTCCAAAAAGAGCCTGGGACAGAATTTCCTTTTAGATAAGGCTGTGCTCGAGCGTATAGTTTCCTTTATTCCAGGACGTTTCCAGGATTTGGTTATTGAGATAGGCACTGGAACAGGGGCGCTTACTAAGGTCTTGTGCCAGCGCTTTGAAAGGGTGGTTACTCTAGAAAAGGATGATAGGCTGGTGGCATGGCTCCATGAAAATGGAATTTTGCCAGATAATTGCATCTTAATACATAGAGATGTGCTTGAAGTCAGTTTTACCTCTATTGTGCAGTCGGAAAAAAGACAGGAGTCCGTGTTGGTTGGTAATCTGCCCTACAATGTTTCTTCTCAGGTGGTTTTTAAGATGTTTAATGAGAATAAGGTCATATCTGCAGCTTGTCTCCTCTTTCAAAGGGAAGTGGCAGAAAGGATAACGGCTTCTGAATCAAAAAAGGATTTTGGTGTGCTTAGCCTTGTTGCCCAGCTATTCTATAATGTTCGGAAGGTGATGGACATTTCTCCCAAGTTATTCCGGCCCAGGCCAAAGGTTGTATCTTCTGTGGTGCTTTTTGAAAAAAAGGAAAAGGAGCCAAACATAAAGGATACTAATATCTTTTTAACGGTGATAAAGGCGGCCTTTGCTCAAAGAAGGAAAAAAATTATAAACACGATGTCGAGCAATCTTAATATAGACAAAAGACTGCTTAACGATATCTTAAGAGAGGTGGATATTGATCCTTCATGCCGGGCAGAGAACTTGAAATTGCAAGATTTTGTGGCATTAACTAACAAAATGTGCGGGTATTTTTTTTAATATTTTGGTTCTATTTCTTGACAGTTTTGTTTATCTCATCATAATCTTTCAAAAAGCTTTAAAATTTTTATTTATGACTTCATCTAAGAAGAACAATCTGCAAATAAACAGACAAAAGGGGACATCTAGGACAGTCCGCAGTGACTTGGCTCGCTATAGCGAGCTGCTTGATAGATATGCCCAAGATATGCTTTTAGAGTTGCTAGAGGGCCTTGAAGAGATATTAAGTTTGCTTCCTGATGACATGACTCATAATCTGGATGAGGTCAGGCTTGGCATTGCCAAAGGACTTGTTTTCAATACATTAATAATGATTGAATCTGATTTTCTATTTAGAAAGCCTCAATATAGGCCTCTTTTAAAAAGACTGAAAGACAGCCTGTGTGTGCATCTGTTTGCTAACATTTTTCAAATGCCTGCAAGCGGAAAAGATTACGAATATTTTTCTTGTATATTTGAAGAAGAGTATAATCAACTCGGTCAGGAACTTTTAGGTTCATTTGGAGAAGACGAAGGTATTGAAAAGGATGCAAAAGTCCCTAATTTTAACTTTGGAAGGGATTCATTGGAATCCTGGTTGCCTTTTTTGGTATGCGAGTCCCTTGATGACAATCTAATGGAGCTTGTAAGCGATAAAGTGAAAAAACTTGCGGATTCGCTTCAGCTTAAGATGACAAGGGCTCTTTTATCCTAAGCCCTTAGTTATTCCCTACCATGAAAGAACAATTCCTCTTTTTAAATAAAGAGCTTGACTTGCGCAGTAGTTTGATTGTCAGGGCTGGTTCCATTTCGGCATGCTCTCTATTTTTGGCGAACACATTGAATAAAAGGCCTGCCCCGGTAATTTGGATTACTCCAGACAAAGAACTTACGCGGGAAAGAATGAAAGAGCTGGCATCCTTGTCTAAGTTTCCGGTATGGTCCTTGCCATCCTATGAGCATTTTGGTTTTTTGCCTTTTATTCCAGATGCCACCACAGCCGCTTTAAGGATAGAGGCCCTTAGTAACTTGCAGGAAAGTCGCCCGGGATTCTACGTGTGTGGTCCTTCCAGTCTGATGGAGAGATTTGTTCCGGGAGACGAGATCAGAAACAACAGCGAGTTGATAATGGAAGGCGAAGAGATAGAGAGACAGAGCCTTTTAAAGTGGCTGATAGAAACCGGATATGAAAGAAGTGCACGTGTATTGAGATATGGTCATTTTTCTGTCCGTGGCGAGATTATAGATATTTTCCCTCCAGGCTTTTGTCTCCCTGTTAGGCTCCTGTTTTTTGATGATTTGGTAGAGGAGATAAGGGTCTTTGACCCAGAGACGCAACGGACTGAAAAAAGGATACAAGAGGCTGTTCTTCTTCCTGCAACCGAATCGATCTTTTCCGATGCCCTTATTGAAAGGGCGAGAAGAGAAATAGTAGAGAAGGCTGGACAAAATGGCTGGAGCGGGAATCTGGTAAACCAGATCCTTCATGGTCTTGAAAACAGGAGACAGACAGAGGGAAGCCTTGCTCTCTTACCGTTTTTATACAAACGGCCTTGGACAATTTTTGATTTTTTTTCAGATGAAACGCTTGTGATAATAGAATCACCCTTTGGTGTTGCCAGTGCTATTTGGGAAAGTAAAAGGCGTATGGACGAGGCATATCAGGCCCAAAGGGACAAAGGACGTATCTTGCCCTCCTCTGACGGTTTTTGGCTCGATCCGTCTCAGATTCAAGAAAGGCTTGGGCGGTCAAGGCGAATATTGTTAAACCCTGCATTTGTCGCTTCAGATGATCATTTGGATCTTGTCGGTAAGGCTGATGGAGAGATGGATCTTCATGCGAAAGCTATTGAACCAGGATTTTTTGCATCAGGCACTGGTTCTGGTTTAGAGCTATTTGGCTCATTTTTTCAAAGGATAAATAGATGGCTACAAGATGATGCAAGGATCTTTCTTGTTTCAGATGGCGGTCTTGGCATGGAAAGGCTTGTTGCCATTCTTGATCACTATGATCATAAATATCAAGTCATAGAAGATCCCGAAGATATTTTAGGCAATGTTGATAGAAATGGACGTACCCTTTTTCTTGTCAAAGGTTATCTTCATGAGTCATTTCATCTTGTTGAATCCAATGACATTTTTATTGCCGAGCACGCCTTCTTGGGCAGCCCTGTAGCTTCGCGTCAGAAAAGGAGCAGGGGCAAGTCAAAAAAGAAAAAACTGGTATCCCTCTCCGAGCTACTAGAAGGTGATCTCGTAGTCCATAGAGATAAAGGGATAGGCAGATACCTTGGGCTTATAAGAATGAAGGTGGCGGGAGTTGAGGGGGAGTTCATACATCTTGAATATCAAGGGGGTGATAAGCTTTATGTCCCTGTGGATAGGTTAGGACTTCTTCAAAAGTATGTAGGTCTTGAAGGTAGGGAGCCAAAACTTGATAAACTTGGAGGTCGGGCATGGCAGATTAGAAAACAAAAAGTGAAAAAGGCAATAAAGGAGGTTGCTCACGAGCTTGTAGAGCTTTATGCCTTAAGAAAGATTAAAAAAGGAGTGGTTTTTAACGAGCCAGATGAAATGTACCGGCAATTCGAGGCATCTTTTCCTTATGATGAGACACCGGACCAGTTACAGGCTGTTAGGGATATTATAGAAGACCTGCAGGCTGACTATCCAATGGACAGGCTTCTATGTGGAGATGTAGGTTTCGGTAAGACAGAGGTGGCCATGAGGGCGGCCTTTTTGGCAATCGAAAGTGGATACCAAGTAGCTGTCCTGGTGCCGACAACGTTACTTGCTGAACAGCACGAACGGACTTTTAGGAACAGGTTTGCTAACTTTCCGGTGACAGTAGCTGGTCTTAGTCGTATGAAATCAAGGATCGAACAGCGGCAGGTCCTTGCAAGACTCAAAGAACATAAAGTTGACATACTTATTGGTACACACAGGCTTTTGCAGAGTGACGTTGTTTTTAAAAACTTGGGCCTTATCATAATAGATGAGGAGCACAGATTCGGCGTCAAACACAAAGAGAAACTAAAACTTCTGGCAAGAGATATTAACTGCCTTAGCCTTACTGCTACACCTATTCCACGTACTTTGCAGCTTTCGCTCCTTGGCATCCGTGATCTCTCTATTCTTGAAGTCCCTCCAAGAGGCAGAATTGCCATCAAGACATTCTTGGCTGAATATGATGATGCCATAGTTAAAGAGGCAATAGAGAGGGAGTTGCAGCGGAGAGGCCAGATATTTTTCGTTCATAACAGGGTTAAGGGTATATATAGGGTTGCAGAGCATATTGCTACACTTGTTCCGAATGTCAAGGTTGATGTAGCCCACGGTCAGATGGAGCCTTCAGAGCTTGAAAAGAAGATGATTCAGTTCGTCAGGGGTGAGATAGACTGTTTGGTTTGTACTACAATAATAGAGTCAGGCCTTGATATCCCCTCTGCCAATACTTTGATTATTAACAGGGCTGATATGCTAGGTATTGCAGATCTTTATCAGTTGAGAGGCAGAGTAGGACGCAGTGATCGTCAGGCCTATGCATATTTGTTTGTGCCTAACCTAGAGGCAATGAGCAGAGATGCCTCCCTTAGAATAAAAGCTATTATGGAAACAAGTGATCTTGGCTCAGGTATGAGCCTTGCGATGCATGATCTTAAGATAAGGGGAGCTGGTAATTTACTTGGTGTTGCTCAGGCGGGTCAGATATCTGAAGTGGGTTATGATCTTTATCTTGATCTTTTGAAAGAGGCTATAGATGACATAAAAGGAAATGCGGAAATTGACAGATATGAGCCGGAGGTGAATCTTGGCATACCAGCCTTTGTGCCAGAAGAATATTTGCCAGATGTAAGCGAACGCCTAGAGCTTTACCGGTGGTTTTCCCAAATTGAAGACGAGAAAGACAAGGACGATATCGTGAGAGAGCTTGAAGATAGATTTGGGATAGTACCTAAAGAGGTAGAAAATTTGTTAGACGTTATGATAGTGAAATCCCTTTTGCGAGAGTTTAACTGTGTAAGGCTTGATGGCAATAAGGAAAAGGGCCCAAGACTTACCCTGACTTTTGGTCCCGATGGACCTAAAAGGGCTAACAAGTTTATTGAGCTTGTACAAAAAGATGGCCGTCTTAGGCCTCTTCCAGGCGACAGAGTGCTTATCGGGCTGGATTCAAACAAAGTGGCCTCTGTGGGTTTCATAAAAGAGACAATCAGGCTATTGAAAGAATTAGTCAAACTTACTAATTAATAGTTTGGGCCATATATAATGAAAATTTTTTGTTATGAAAAAATTAGAAGCCCTTTTAAAGGACAAGGACAAAAAATGAAGAAAACTTCTCTATTTTGGATTATAATTTTGGTTTGCGGATTCTTATCATCTGTTTCTTTTAATGCCCATGCAGTTATTGTTGACAGGATAGTCGCAGTAATAAATGGCAAGGTCATAACTCTTTCTGAACTTGAGAAAAGGGCTGCACCAATACTGGCAAAGTACCTCGATCCAGATATGTCTCCTGAAGAACAGGCAGAGATAAAACAGAAGATCTATGCCCAGATACTGCCACAGATGATAGATGACTACTTGGTAGATGAAGAAATAGACAGGCTAGGTATAAAGGTAACGGATGCCGAAGTTGAGGCTACCATAGATAATATCTGCAAGAGTAACGGCTTGACTCGGCAGGAGTTTGAAGAGAAGTTGAAAAGTGACGGCATTTCTATTGATGAATACAAGAAGCAGATCGCTACACAAATAGAAAGGATCCAGCTTGTAAACGCAGAGGTCAAGTCTAAAATTGTAATTACAGATGAGATGGTGAAGGATTATCTGAGAAGACAAAAGGGTAGTAGCGGCTATGAGGGACCTTTTTATATACTTGAGCATATATGTATTGTGCCAGAAGGAGATTCTTCAGCGGCACGAGAGAGGGCCAGAAAACGTGCTGAAGAGGCATTAAAGGCGCTTGAGAATGGAATGTCATTTCAGGAGGCAGCCAGGCGTTTTTCTAGCGATGTTCCTGTTGCAAAGGATATAAAACTGGGAGTCTTTAGTCTGGATGAAATGGCCCCCTATATTAAGGAGGCAGTTAAAAGACTTTCTCCTGGCGAACATTCTGGGATCCTTGAAACCCCTTTGGGCTTTGAAATACTTCGTCTTGCTGGTATATCCAATGCAAAAGATGAAGAAGTCGATCCTGCCACTATGGAAGAAGTTAGAAGAAAGTTGTACAACCAAGAAATAAATGAGCGTTTTCAGGAATGGCTTAATGAATTGAGGTCCAAATCGACTATAAGGATCTTGTTGTAGGCTGTCCCAGGATGTTCTTAGAGATAGCCTGTAGTTGATTTTAAGAGATCAAGGCAGGGATATAGTTCAATGTCAAAGGAAACAGTAGGTGAATTTTTAAAGAAAGAAAGGGAACTAAGACAGATAACTATTCAGGAAGTAGCTGAAGGCACCAAAATCTCCATAAGTCGTCTAAGGCTTATCGAAGAGAACCGATTTGATGATCTGCCTGCTGAGGTGTTTGTCAGGGGCTTTATCAGAAACTACGCCGACTATATTGGAATTGATCCAGAAGAGGCCATCTTAAGGCTCGAAGAGGATCTCGGGGGCCAGTCAAATATGAGCAGCAGACAGCCTGAAATGGTTGCCACTACTTCTATCGATGTAGGTTCAAGGGATTCGAAAAGGTTTTTAGGCATAGTGATAGGAACAATTCTTGTTTTTCTGGTGGCGGCGGGTATCTATTATTTCTTTTTCTATGGCAAAGGCCAGTTGCGGCTCTTTTCATATGGTGTAAATTCGTCTGTTACTACTGACACAAAAGACGCAGAGTCTAAAAATACAGAAGGGGTATCTTTTGAAAAGGGGGAAACAGGCCCTAAGATTCTTTTGGAAGAGGAGACCAACTCTAGCAATATAACTAACACGGTTCCATCTAAACCTTAATGGCTATCTGGTATTTTTGAAGGATTTGCTGTTTCTTTTTCCAATGCCCATTAGCAAGAGTTACAATTCGTTGGTTATCGGTTCTGCCAGCACTGGAGAGAGTGATCTGTTGGTTACCCTCCTGTGTAAGGGGAAGGGAAAGATAAGGTGTATAGCAAAGGGGGCGAAAAAGAGCGCCAAGAGATTTATGAATGCCCTTGAGCCATTTACTCACATTGATGCAGTAATACGTATTTCAAGCAGATCTGGTCTAGGTCTTCTTGAGAATGCAGAGATTAAGGAAGGCTACGAGGCTATAAGGAGTGACTACAGGAAGTTCGTGCTGGCAAACCTATGTATAGAATTGGTTGATCTGTGGTGCAGGGAAGGCCAAGAAGAAGACAGAATTTATATACTCCTCTTGTGGTATCTTTCGAGTTTGTGCAAAGGAAAGGACAGCCTTACAAGTACCCTTGTTTTTAAAACCAGGCTCCTTGATGCATGCGGTTATTTATCGTGCTTAACTAAATGTAGTAATTGTAATAGGCCTGTAAATGGACGCCGGATATTCTACAACCCTACTAATGGTCAGACGTTTTGCCAAGAGTGTCAAGCCATACAAGGTAGCTGCAAAATCAGCGTCGCCACTGTTATGTCCATGTGTTTTTGGCAGCGCCAACCACTTGAAAGGATTTTCAGGCTAAAGGTCAACACCTTGGTGATGGAAGAGGCATGGACTTATCTCAAAACCATTCATAGTAACATTCTTGAAAGGCAGCCACAGACATATAGATTGACCAAACATCTGTTTGGGCATGCTGGATAATTTCTGCCTGTTGGATAGAGTTGTTTTTGGAATCAAGATGCCTGATTCTTAGAGGCAGGCTATTGATGCAGCTTTTTCCCTTTGGTGCCTTTTTTGGTTATCAAGAGTGTGAAATAGGAAGGTTTTTGTCCGTCCCATTTATTAAGTTTCTTTGTGATAGATTCTCCTTCAAGGCCTACCCGCCTTGCTGCAACAGTTTTGCCTTTTAGTCCGAGTTCTTCGAGTGTCTCTATTATCTGCTGATAGTGCCTGTATGCCTTCAGTATCACCATATTGTCGCATTGAGTAATTGTCCGTCTTATCTCATTGCTCCCCTTTGCTCCTGACACAATGGTTAGCGATTCTTCGCCCTCGGCAAGCGGTATCTTCAGTTTTGCAGCCGCAGCCTGAAAAGATGTAATGCCAGGGATAACCTGTACTTTTATGTGTGGGTCTTTATCTGTGATTGACCTTAACAGATAGGTAAATGTCGAATAAGTGGAAGGATCTCCAAGGGTTACGAATGTTGCATCATCTCCTTTTGATAAGATTTCTATTATTCTTAAGGCCGCATCTTGCCATGCCTGTTGCAATATTGCCTTGTCTCTTACCATGGGGAATACGAGACGGATTATCTGTGGATTGTTTTTCAGATAAAAAGAGGCAACAGACAGGGCAAGGCTTTTTTGGTTTTTGCCAGATGTTGCAGCAAACAGGTACTTTGTGCGTTCTAGGACCTTTGCTGCCTTGACCGTTACGAGCTCGGGGTCTCCTGGCCCGACTCCTATGGCATAAAGGGTACCTCTTGGATTCATTTTGATTGCGCCTCAGGGGTTTCCGATTGCCTGTAAGTCGATTGTTCGCCAGCGATCTTATAAAGGTATTTTCTAAGAAGCTCTACGGCCTGAACAGAACGTGGGCCTGGCCGGGAAAAGAGAAATTCATCCACTATAAGTATGTGTCCCTGTTTGACCGCTTCGATTGCCTGAAAATTAACCCGTTTTTTGATATCTAGATTGGTTCTGTTCATAGGGCCTTTTTGGATGATATATACATCGGGAGCGTCCAATATTATTTGCTCAACGCTATAACGTACGAATTTTTTATCTAATTTTACAGCATTTTCTCCTCCTGCTTGAGCAATGATGTCATTAACAATATTTCGTTTTGCTGCAAATAGTAGACTTGGATAGCTTACTTCAAAGATGACCTTTGGTTTTGAAGGCAAAGGATAATCTTTTTGACACTTGTCTAATCTGGCCTTGATGGTTTTAATCAGCTTTTGACCTTCTTTGTTATGGCCACATAGTATTGATATACGCTTTATGGTAGAAAAAAGTCCTTCAAACGTTGTGGGGTTGAATATGGCAACAGGGATCTTCATGTTTCTTAATTTCTGAACCACTATTTGGCTCCCGTGCCTTGAAGAACCCTGGATTACCAAGTCCGGTTTAAGGCCAACAATCAATTCCAGATTTGGCCTCATGTGTGTGCCTATCTTGGTTTTTGTCTTGACTTGTGATGGCCAGGAGTCCCTCTTTGTGACTCCTGCCAAGGCGTCACACGCCCCTATGGCACATACTGTTTCTGTAATTCCTCCATACAGGCTTACTATCCTCTGGGCAGGCCTTTTTAGGCTTATCTGGCAGCCTGTGTCGTCAGTTATTGTAATTTCAGCATGGGCCAAACAATAGTGAAAAGGCAAAAGCAAGGCCAAACAAAACAAAGAGAGATGCATGTCCTTGTAAGATAATTTCAATATTCCAATCCTCTTTTTAAAAAACAAAAAGCCCGAATCCCACAGAAAGGAGATTCGGGCGCCCTTTTACCCGTAGATCTCTACCATGTCTGCAAGCTGGGCCTTGGCCAGCAATGCAAACTAGAGCCCGACGCCGGTATCCTGACTTGTGGATCTTTCTACTACCTGAGCCTTCCCATCACAAGAGAGTGTGACAGTGGCATCTTTCAGGTTTCGTCCCCACTTACAGTGGCGGGCCCGTTCTGGATTTTCACCAGATTCCCAAACGTCAGACCCTTTATCTTTAACCTAATTATTTAAGTCATGAATCAAAAACAGTCAACCTCCATATGTCCTGGAAAAGATGCACTATCTCCTTATCAAGAGAGGATATAAAATCAGCTATGGTAGTGAAATGGGAAGAGGGGTATAGCAGACAGTGCCATAAAAATGACATTCTCCTTGCAACACCAGGCTATCTTTCTGCTTGAAACTATTCCTTTTCCACGAATGATAATCCACAGTAGCTTATTCAGTGTATGTCAAAAGATTCTTGACATACTTTGGTTCGTTTTTAATGTGATCTCCTTCTAATAGAAAATCCTCAAATATTTCCAGAATCCTGGGAATAATGACCTGTTGGAGTTCCAGCCGAGATAGACCGCCTTGTTCATCTGAAGAAATAGGCCCAAGCATTTCAGTCATGTATTTTGTGAGTTCCTGCCTATTAAAATTCCTTATCTTGTCGTAAAGTAGTCCCAGTCTTTTCTTGTCAATCGGCGTTGTATTGAAATTTGCATCTAGTAGCAGGTTGGCGACCATTGTTGCAAGTGCACTATCTACTGCAAGCTCTTCAGGAGCTAGCATGTTTGTCTTTTCCCAATCTATTCCGGTCTTCAACTTGTCAAAATATGGTGCCAGAAGGTTAATGACCTTATGCCACGAAGATGCCTCATTTACGAGTCTTTCCAAGATCTGGAGGTCCGAAAAAGTTGCGACAAAACCGGCTTGTCCTTCTTCAGGAATAAAGAGCATAGAGGGTCTTTTGGCTGCCTCTTCTACGACCTGTTTTAGGTGATGCGGTATAATATTGAACCGCTTATCTTTTAAAATTTGTCTTGCTTTTGTGCCTGCTGGCAGAAGTAGGGCAGAAGCCAATCTGGCAATTTCTTCAAGATAATGGGTTGCCAAGATTTGGGAAGGTTGTTTGTTGAGTCGAGCAGATAGGTGCTCAATGCCAAGATTGATCATTGAAAAGGCCTTCTTTAAACTTGCTTGAAGTCTTTCCGGATCATCTAAATCAACTAAGTCTGCCATTAATATTTTGTTTGCAACCCCTGTTGCTTCCCTGATTATTCGTTCCATAAGCGGACTACCAGCGAGTCTGCCAAAGGCTTCGTATAGCACAGGGAAGTCTGTCACATAAAGGGTTGGGACAAAAGGAGGCATGTCATAGTTTACCGGCAGGGCCTTTAGGATTGGATCGTCTAGATCGATAATATGCATCTGTTCAGGTTTTAGGGGTGTGTATATATCAAGAGAGTCATAATAACTTGGAATTCCAAAGTCCCCAATCCGTCCGCACCTAAATCTGTAAGCAGTTTCCAGGTTGTGGCTTGGGGTTTCCCATAACATGGTTTCAAATATATCCCGGTATCTCCCAGAATCTATTTCCAATATAGCAGTTATGAGGCGAATAAAGAGGGGCGCCAGTTTTTTCTTTTTGAAGTCAATAAAATAGACGTTGTCTAGGGTAAAAGGTGGTAAGAGATCCTTTGCCTCTTGGATGTCCATGTCATCCGGCCTTTTAATCACCTTTATAAATTCGTTTAGCACTGCTGGAAATAACCAAGGATCTTGATGTAAAATCCATCTGAGCCACTGCTTTAAACTGTCTTCAGACAGTTCAAACATCACGAGTAGCCATGCAGCTATCTTGTCTGCCCTTAGTAGGTCTTTTCGCCACCAGTCAAGATCAAATATGAATTGCAATTGTTCTGGTGTTGAAAGGCCAAGTAGTATGCTGGAGTCCTGGACCCCGGTTGCCTTTATAGTCCAGAATAGTTCTTCTACTGGCATGTTAGCAACGATTTGCTTGGCCATTCTAGAAGAGGTTATAATCTCAAATCGTTTTTCCCAAGGAGTAGTAAGTACCAGATTTAACTGTTCTGGCAGCTCCATGGTATTGATTCTGGTTTCTAAATCTGTTTTCTTGATGCTGTGGTTAGTTGGCTTCAAGTTATCTTTCATAGCTCCGATAAAGAAAAAAAGTCTATAATTGTGAATTATGGAAATTTTGGGTATTGTGATTAGGTACCAAACGTTAATCATAGCTAACAGCTTTAACAAGTAGGCTTTATAAAAATGGCAGACCAACATCATAGTGTTCCCCTCCGGATACTTATAGCCGAGGATGAGAAAAATATAGGCGATCTTCTAAGCGAGCTTCTTGATCAAGAAGATAGGGAGATAACCCTTGTTCAAAACGGCCTTGAGGCCCTGAGCAAGCTGAAGGAAAACAGATACGATCTGCTAATAACAGATTTGATGATGCCGGAGATAGACGGGATGGAAGTGCTGCATCAGGCAAAGAAACTTCATCCTGATATTATGGTTATAATTATAACTGGTTATGCATCCTTAGAGACGGCCATTCAGGCTGTTAAAGAAGGGGCATACGATTATCTTAGAAAGCCTTTTCGTCTTGAAGAGTTGAAGATCAGTGTAGATAATGCCTGTGAAAAGATAAAGCTTCAAAGGGAAAACCAGAGGCTCATAGAATATGTCAAGACAATAGCAGCAGCCAAAAAACAAGAAGATGGTTCAGAATCCCCTTCCCAAGAAGGTGGAATGAGTCAGAAGGCCCTTTTTGGTCCCGAGTGGTTTTCGCCTTTTATTTTTCAGCATCAAAATGGGAGCGTAGATAAAGAAGAGGTGTTGAGCCAGTTAGAGCGACTTGCCAGGCTCAAGGCACAAGGTGTTATTACGGAAGAGGAATTTCAGTCCTTAAAAAAGAAACTGTTCCAGCAAATTTAGAGCTACTTTAGATGCAGACCCCCTCTACTTCTATAAAACAATCCAACCCCACCTTTCCTGAAGGAGGGCGCCTCTGGCGTGTGTTGATAGTAGATGATGATCCAAACATCATAGATATGCTGGAATCCTATCTGAAGTTTCAGAAAAAATACGAGGTCTTTAAGGCATCGAATGCCCTTGATGCTTTTGCTGTACTGGATCAAGCCGTGGATGTGGATGTGGTGTTCGTAGACATCAATATGCCAGGCATGACTGGCATTGAGTTTGTTGAAAGACTCAAGGCCAGAGACAGGACTATAGTTTCTGCCATAATTACAGGGGAACCTTCCATGGACGTGATTGTAAGGGCCATGAGAAGTGGGGCCTCTGACTTTTTGTCAAAGCCTTTTAAATTCGATCAGCTTCAGGTAGCCCTTGAGAGGCTTATTAAGGAAAGAAGCATCCTTCTTGAGAACCAATTTCTCACAGAAGAGGTCAGGGTTAAAAAGCTCCTGGAGCAGATGAACAAGAAACTGGAAAAGAAGATGCGGGAACAAAGTATCCTCTTTTCCATCAGTGAGACCCTTGCAAAGACTAAAAATACCAGCGAACTGTATGAGACCCTTGTGGAGTTAGGTGTTAGGCTGGTGGATGCTGCCCAGGCTATGTTGTGGGTTAGAGAGGAAGAGAGTTCTTCTTTGGTTATGGTAGCCTCTATAGGACGTGTTCAAAGTAGTCTGTATGAAGTGCCCATGGATGCCCTTGATCATCCTGTGGTAAAAGTGATTCAAGATGGCATTCCTGTCCTCGGACAAAATCCTATTAGCCCTTATTCTGGTTCGGAAGAAAAGTTGCCTTACGAGAAGGGTTGCTATCTAATGGTTCCCTTTCGTATAAGGGAGGAGATCCTTGGTGTGCTTTGTGTTGCATCACCAGACATAGATTCTGAAAGTGCACACGAGTATTTGTTTCTTCTTCATATACTGTCAGAAAGGGCAAGTCTTACCATAGAGAATATCCTTCTCTATGACAGCCTTTTCATGAACCTCCATGCTACCCTAAGGGCGCTTGTAAGGAGCTTGGAGGCAAAGGACCCCTATACGAAACTTCATTCCGAGAGGGTAACCCAGTGGGCAGTAGCCATAGCCAAAGAGATGAACTGTACAGATGAGGAGATCGAGTCTCTAACATTTGCCGGACATCTCCATGATATTGGCAAAATCGGAATTAGGGATCAGATACTGATGAAGCCCGGCAGATTAACCAGAGAGGAGTATGAGATAATAAAGACCCATCCTGTCATAGGAGCAGAGATAGTGGGGCATCTGGGTTTACTCAAGGTGGAGACATCTATAATAAGGCATCATCATGAAAGGTGGGATGGCAAAGGCTATCCAGATGGCCTAAAAGGAGAAAATATTCCAAAATTGAGCAGAATATTGGCAGTTGCTGATACCTATGATGCTATAACTTCAAGACGGCCATACAGGGATGCGATGCCAGATAGATTTGCCTACGAGGAGATTAAAAAGAATTCAGGAACCCAGTTTGATCCAAAGGTGGTAGAGGCCTTCTCTCGTTTGATAGAAGAAAAGCTGAAACAGCCAGAATAAAATAATATGTTTTCTTAAATTTCTACTTTTTGCTAATTTTTTTTTGAACCGGTTGTAAAAACCTCCCAAGCCAATATATACTTCCTTCATAAGTTAGGTTTATGTTGCTGGTTGCACATTATACAGGCGTCTCCACGACCCTTATTGAGGTACATGAGGAGGGGAGCAACTATGTCAAGGGCAAAAGACGGACCAGAGTTAAATCTTTTGAGATATTTTAGGGATAGCCTTATCGGAAGAAACGCCAAGGGTATAGTTCATAATATGAACAGTCCTTTGCAGGTTCTTTCGATGCAGATAGAACTTCTTGGAATGGATCTAAATTTATTGGCGTCCATTCAATGCGAAAATAGCCAAATTTCTTCTGGTATACAACAGGCGATAGACAGGCTCGGCCAGCTTGAAGAGATAGTGGCTAAGATAAACCATCTTGTTAAGCTGGTGGGTTCTAGGGTAACAGATGATCAACAAGATGACGAAGAAGGGCCAATCATGGTGGCTCATTTATTAGAAGAGACCGTTGAATTCTGGAGGTCTGATCTCTTTTTCAAACACAAGGTTGCTCTTGATTTTTCTGTGCCAAAAGTGTCTCCAGTTGTTGTCTCTAAAGAACGCTATCTAAAAGATGCCCTTGACAGTGTACTTTTTGCCTGTATCCAGGTCCTGAAAAGTTCGCATGAGCCCAGTCTTCGTATTTCTGTAGCATGTGAGCCTGAATCCAGTCTGTCAATAACATTTAAGCCCATTGGAGCAGATTTTCCCCTTGAAAAGATAAGTGATCTTGCTTCCTTTATTGAAGGAGGCAGTAGCTTATCAAGGTCTGCGTCATCTTTTTCCCCTCTTGATCTATCACTTGCAGTGGCCAAGATGAGCATAGAAAAAATATCAGGCGATTTTCATTTGGATGAGCAATTTATAAGGATAGGTTTGAACACAGCAGCACAGTAATGGTTCAGAGACCTGTATCAGATCTGGTCTGTTTTGGAGACAGCATAACCGAAGGTTATTTGGTGCCTTCTGACTCGTCATATCCGTCTGTACTTTCAAGGCTCTTATCCATGCCATGCCACAACCTTGGAGTTAGTGGAGATACTACTTTTGACGGTTTAGAGAGATTCGGCCAACTTACACCCTATCTTGAAAGGGAATACCACATAGCGGTGTTAATAGAGTTTGGCATTAATGATTTTTTCATTGGATTTTCAAAGGAGCGTTTTGCCATTAACTTATCACTTATGGTTGAACAAGTGTTGTATGCTGGTCAGTTGCCTGTAATTCTTGGCTTTGAAATGGATTATCCTGGAGTTGCCTCATGGATTAATGTATATGAAAATACGGCCATGCGTTTTTCTGTTCCACTTTACCCCAATATTTTTTCTGGGCTTTTTGATATAGATGGGGCGTTTCTTTCAGATGGCCTTCATCCATCGGTTATTGGCTATAAAAGGATGGCAGAGAATATCGGAAAGTTTTTGTTGTCTAAAGGAATTGTTAGTGGTCTTTAAATAGCTCTTCAGAATCTTTTATGAGTATCTAGTCAGTTGCAATTTATCGTTTGTATTGCTATGCCAGACCAAAATTGGATAGACTAATCCGGTTTTGCTATGTCAAAAAAATGGCACAAAAGATTTGACACCAATATCCCCCTTTATTAACCTAATTTTATAATCGAGTGATATGAAAAATTAGTTTACTGTGGGGCTGTTTCCTTTCAGGATATTATAAGGATAAGGAAGCCTGGGAGATTAGAAGAGGCAGGAAGAAGATGAGAAACGAGTGTGTTTTGGTCGTCGATGATTCTTCAGACATTAGGCTTACTATGGCAGAGGTGTTGAAAGCCAAGGGGTTTTCTGTTGAAAGCGCAAGCGATGGCCAGGAGGCTATCGAACTTCTTGGCAACCGTTTTTTTGATATTGTACTTACCGATCTAAGTATGCCAAGAAAGACGGGGATGGATGTGCTTCGTTACGTGACTCAACATTCTCCCGAGACCATCTGTATAATTATTACAGGTTTTGGTTCCATTCAAGGAGCTGTAGAGGCTTTAAAGATCGGGGCCTATGACTATCTTTGCAAGCCTATAAAGCCAGACGAGGTGACCATACTTATAGACAAGGCCCTTGAGGTGCGAAATCTCAAGAGGGAAAATAAGAACCTAAAGAAAGAGCTGAAGACGAGGTATGGTTTTGACAACATCGTTGGAAATAGCAAGGCGATGCAGGAGGTCTTTGGCCTTGTTGAAAAAGTTGCAGATACAGACAGCACTGTGCTTATTACGGGTGAGAGTGGAACTGGCAAAGAACTTATAGCTCATGCCATTCACTATGCCAGTGACAGGAAGGAAGGTCCTTTTATTCCGGTAAATTGTGCTGCCATTCCTGAAGAACTCTTAGAAAGTGAGCTTTTTGGTCATGAAAAAGGGGCCTTCACTCATGCCATCAAGACAAGAATAGGCAGGTTTGAATTAGCTAACAAGGGTACAATTTTTCTTGATGAGATAGGTGAAATGAGCCCTTCCTTGCAAGTTAAGCTCCTAAGAGTCCTTCAGGAGAGAAAGTTTGAGAGGGTCGGTGGTGCAAAGACCATCTCGGTAGACATCAGGGTGGTTGCTGCTACGAATCAGGATCTGGAAAAGGCGGTAAAGGAAGGACGGTTCAGGGAAGATCTTTTTTATCGCCTGAATGTGATACCAATACATGTGCCTCCTTTGAGGGAGAGACGGAGTGATATTCCACTTCTGGCAAAACATTTTTTAAAGAAGTACTGCAAGGGAAAGAAAAAATGTGTAGAGGGCATTACAGACGAGGCGCTTGAAATCCTTTCAAGATACAATTGGCCTGGAAATGTCAGGGAACTGGAAAACATAATCGAAAGAATGGTGATATTAACTAACGGCAGTATGATCACAAAGGAAGATCTGCCCTATCAGATAATAGAAAAGGCGGGTGATACCTTGTCTGTCAGGGGAATGGCGGCAGATGTGTTGGAGTTCCCTGAAGATGGACTCAGTCTTAGCCAAGCAGTATCTGAGCTTGAAAAGAGATTGATACTCAAGGCATTAGAGCGTACAGGCGGTGTAAAAAATAGGGCGGCCAAGCTTTTGAAGATGAACCGAACCACCTTGATTGAGAAGATGAAAAAGCTTGGCCTTATGCCTAAATCCAAAAAGGCAGCTTGAGAATCGAACAGAAAAATGATGAACACCAGATATATTGTAACAGTAGGAATTATTGCCAGTCTGATGTGTTTTTCTGTGCTTACAGGCCATGGAAATTGTGCATCTTCTGATAAGACTCCTTTGGTGGCAATGAAGCCTGTAGTGTCAGAACCTGAATCCATTAGCTATGTAGGAAAGGCTTTATCAAGGATGCTTTTGACAAGGCTGTCATCTGAGGGGATAGACGCGGTGTTAGTAAGTGAGACCTCAAGTTCTGATCTAATGTCTGTTGCTGACTTTGTTATTACCGGAAAGGTGGTTATGGCAACAGATTCTTATGAGGCCTTTTTTGAGTTAAGGTCGTCAAAAGATGGGAGTCTCATTAAGCATTGGGACTTAAAGGCCTCTAATCTTGGAGTCCTTGCAAGGGATACGGCTTTGCTATCGGCCAAAATTTCAGACACTATAAAAAATACAGGTGATGTACTGGTTGCCAATACGGTTTCGAATTTTGCAGCCCTTTCAAGTTCAGATTTAAAAAAGATCAAGACAGACGACGAGTTTGCTATGGCTAGGCTTCATCCTGACATCCTTGTGAGGGAGAAGCTGGAGAAGGACGAACTAAGAGAGATTGAGCAGCAAAAGAGAAGGGCTGGGGCCGGTGTGTCACCCAACAGGCATGCTTCTGAAGCTGAAAATGATTCTTTTATGCCCCTGCCAGATGTATATGATACGGGTGATGATGTGCCAGAGGATCAGAACATTGAAAACAGATACAAGGACAAAAAGCATGCTTCTTCCTCTGAGGCCGAAGATGATTCTTCCTTTATGCCTGTTCCAGACGTATACGATCCTGATGATGATGAAGATGCTGTTGAAAAAACAAAGAATCTGGATGTAGTCGGTAATACACAAGGCCAAGAAGGTGGGGAAAGGGTAAAAGTTGATACAAGCCAATCCAGTAGCGGGAACAGCTGGTACTCTTGGCTGTGGCCTTTTGGTGATGACAATAGCAAAGATAAGAACGAGGTGCCATTGGTCTCTCAGGCCAAAGAGACAAGGCTCCAAAAGGAAGAGTCCGACAAAGAGCCCATAGAAATTTCATCTGTACAGGAACTTCCGATCCCTGCTCCGCCCCGTGTTAAGTTTGAAATTCCAGAGCCTGTTCCTCTGGATGAAGCACTGAGTAAAATCGAAGACATAAAAGTGGAGAAGAGAAAGAAAAAACACTGGCTTTCTTGGCTATGGCCTTGGACAGAAGAAGAATCTGAGGGGGTTGGGAAACATGCCTTCATATCTCAAGATGCTTCAAAGGGGCAGGCTGTCGCAAAACAAGAAGAGACTCTTCAGGCCTTTGATTCTGATAGGCAAATTGATGCCATGAGGAGGCATGTAGGGCTGGAAATAGATAAGCCGGATTCTGAAGGTGGGATACAGTCAGCATCTTCTCCAGAAATTATGGATTCTGAGGAGCCAGAAGAGGGGCCTTCTGTTTCTGATTCAAGTCATGTTAAAAGACCTGAGCAGACGGAAGGTCCGATCTGGCAATGGAATTGATTGCCGGTTTTCAAGCAATTAGTAGGGAGTTTTTAGGGCGTATCTGCTATCTTTAGACCCGCTGGTCTTTTTTTATAAGGTCTTCTAACCTTTATAAGGAGGGGCAAGGTGAATCCAGACAAAAAGTTGTTGCTGCTTGGCTCACAAGTCCGGATTACAAATTTGCCAATAAAGGAAGTTAGTATGATTGCCGAGGGTAGCCTGCCTGCCTATGGATACAATCCTGGAGATTTTATCGAGCTTTTGGCAGGTGAGGTCACTACTGAAGAAGGAAGGCTTGAGCAGTGCCTTACATGGTTATCTTCCTTTTTGACACCATCCGAGCTGTCTCCAAAAATTAATACCATATCTTATGGAGAGCCCAGAGACGTCTTCCAGATATTTTACAGAAAGGGAGAAATTACAGAGGATCCCAGCCAAGGTTGGTTTATGATGCGTCAGATTTTACCTCCGGGAGGACGTCCACAAGAACCAGATATTGTTGATCTATCAGGGCAGAATGAACGAAAGGCACAGGACAATTCTGGCATTATAATTGTGGATGATGGGGGAAATCCACCGAGAATAGCCCAAGAGCTTAAAAAGAGAAATCCCAATGCATGGGTCATGGCCCTAGGTATTACGCCTGCCCACTGGCAGGATTGGGCAGATTCTTTTGGTAACAAGTTTATGCTTTTTTGCCGTCTGTCTGATCTTGAGACCACACGTATGGAAATGGATAGTGCTGTGGTGTGGGAATCCTTGGTGGCCATGTGCATTAGGGCCCTGAAATCTGATGAGGTTGGGCTTTGGAGACCTGCATCTATGCGTTTTAAATGCCATATCTTGGTAGAGATGTTTCCAAATGCCCTTTTGTATGTCGGGCCACGACACATGATGTTTAGGCATAAAAGGGCGAGCCTGCCAGAAAGGGGATCCAACAGGCAAAGGGGTTCTATTCCCTGTTACGATACCTTGGTTACTGCCATGCTTACCTTGGATGCCCTTAGGCTTTCGAAGATTCCGAGCGAAAGGAGCTTCTTTTTTGATTTTTCAAAACGTGTGCTAATGAACTGGGAGCTTCTAAGGCAGAAAGGATACGCATTTTCCGGGGCCCTTGAATTTCCGGATCTGGATTTTTCCTCAAATTATCCTCGAGGTGTTCCATGTTCTTTTCTGGAGACAGGGTCAGATCCGTGTTTTTTTGAGTTGCCACCCTATAGTATGGAAATGGAAAAAATTCTTGAGCAGGTTTCATGTCAATATTGGAATAAAGAAAGAAAAGAGGCCTTTAGACAGTTTTTTACCAACGTTGAGAAAAGGAGCGTATGTTATATAGAGGACAGGCCTAAGAATCTAGGCTATATATCTGTAATACTGCAGGTATTAAAAAATTTGAAAGAGGAGGTCAACAGAAAACAAGGTTTTAAGGATCTCCGCATGTTCAATGTAGGCCACCTGAGGACTACTGATCCTGCCGAGATAGCACCAGTTGTGACCTTGAAGGGGGTAATGAACAGCTATGTAATGCGGGAAGTGTGCAAAAGACCTCTTTGTATTGGTGTCTTTGGGCCGCCTGGTTCAGGTAAGTCCTTTGCAGTTGTACAAGTAGCAAGGGTAATAGCTGAAAATTTTGATTCAAATCCATTTGAGTTTTTTGAATTTAATCTAACCCAGTTTGCAGGTCCTGAAGAGATTAATTCAGCCATAGATCTCGTTCGTGCTAGTGTTGCTAAAGGGCGGGTGCCTGTTGCCTTTTGGGACGAGTTTGACTGTAAATATGATAACAATGAATTTGGCTACCTTCGTTATTTCCTTCCATCTATGCAAGACGGGGTTACATATGTAAACGGTATCCCTAGATACATAGGAAGAAGCGTGTTTGTATTCGCTGGAGGGGTTAAAGATTCCTATTCTGCCATGGAGGCTATGCTCAAAACCGAAGATCAGGAACAGTTGCGTCATATAAAAGCCCTCAAGATTCCTGACTTCATGAGCCGATTAAGGGTTGTAATAGACATTGATGGTATAGACATACCTGAGGAACTCCTCAGGGACTCAGCCTCTGGTGTGGAATTGGAACGGTTAAAGAGGATACTTCTGAAAAGGGCGTTTATTATTGCCCATCAGATGGAAACACATTGGAAAAAGGCTGCAAGAAAGACCTCTGGCTTGCTTTTGCGACTTCTTGTAGCCAAGTACAAGTTTGGCGCAAGGAGCATAGAGGCTGTTATTGAAGCAAGTCAAGCAGCCGATAGACTGGTTTATGGCCTTCCAGAACTTATAGCACCTCCCAGTGCCAGAATTCATGCCGAGTGGCGGGTTGATTTAGAGCGGCGGATAGATCAAATTAGAAAAGACTTTGGTATGAGGGGAATCTGGTAGCAGTGTTCCCTTCATCCGTTTGGGCCTGTTCGAAAGAGGTAAGACTCTATTTGTGCATTTTGGCCCTGGTGGTGCTGTCTCTGATAGTTCCTTTAGATAGATTACTTTATAATGTGCTCCTTCCTGTATCTAACAGCAAATTTGCTACCTTATGGGCCCATGCTGCGGATTTCCTCGGAAACGGTGCGGTGCTTATGCTGTTGGTTGTTTTTCTTGCCCCCTTGTTATACTGGAGTCAAAGGGATAGCCATAAGTGTATCCATTACTTAATAAGAGCCACTGTTGCACTTGTCATGACAGGATTAAGCAGTCAAGTTCTTAAATTTTTGATAGGCAGACCAAGACCAGGAACCGGCCTTGACAGTTGGCATATAAACCCTTTTTGTATAGAAAATGATTTTCATTCCTTTCCATCTGGACATGCTGCATCTGCCTTTTCTGTAGCCGTGATCCTTTGTAGGTATTTTCCATGTTTAAAGTATCTGTGGCTTGCCATGGCCATCTTTATAAGCCTTGGCAGGCTTGTTGGCCAATCGCATTTTTTAACAGATTTGGCAGGTAGTGTGTTGATAGCTTTTCTTATTACAGACGCGGTCTTGAACATCAAATGGAGACATGGTTCTTTCCTGTTTGTACGGGACCATGCCATTAAAGACAAGGCCGAATGCGCCTAGTCTTTATTCCTTAGGAGAGAAAAGATATGTCAGTAGTTCTTCTTGGATATCACAATATGGGCTGCAGGGCGCTTAAGGTATTGACAGAGCTTGGTATTGAGGTTCCAGCAGTTTTTACCCATCCTGACAGTCCAGGTGAGAATATCTGGTTTGAATCTTTGGCAGATCTTGCCAAGGATTATGGTATTCCGGTCTATTTTCCTGAAAATATAAATGACAAAAGGTGGATAACGCTTTTAAAACACATATCCCCTGATGTTATTCTGTCATGTTATTTCAGACAGATGATAAAAGCAGAGGTATTATCTATACCAAAGATTGCAGCTGTTAACCTTCACGGTTCGCTTCTGCCAAAATATAGAGGAAGATGCCCGGTTAACTGGCAACTGATCTGTGGAGAAAAGGAAAGCGGAGTAACCCTCCATCATATGGTGTTAAAGCCAGATGCTGGAGATATAATTGGTCAGAAGGCTGTTAAAGTGGAGCCGAGGGATACAGCTCTTGATCTTTTTAAAAAGCTGGAAGACGCGGCGGAACAGGTACTTAAAAAATACATTCCTTTACTTCTTAAGGGGGAAGCCCCAAGGATTCCTCAGGATCATACAAAGGCTACGTATTTTGGTGGAAGACGGCCTGAGGATGGGAAAATAGACTGGAAGCAGGATGCCCAGTCTATTTATAATCTTATACGTGCAGTAACATGGCCCTATCCTGGTGCCTTTTGTAATGTTGAAGGAAAGCGGCTCTTTGTCTGGGATGCACAGGTCCATCAGGACTTGGAGCTTGGAGTCCCTGTAGGGTCTGTTCAGGTGGTAGACGGAAAGGTCATGGTTCAGACTGGGAAAGGCTGTCTGGAACTTATTAATGTATCGTTTAGTAACAAGGGACCTCCAGGCAGTGGACGTGTCATTCCAGGTGAAATATATGGTAGTGACTCTGTTGTATTGGAATAGGCTGAACCCGAAGGAAAAGACAAGGGATGAAGATACTTATACTTGGAGTAAACGGTTTTATAGGGAGCCACTTTGTAAGAAGGGCTATTGAAGAGACAGATTGGGAGATTTACGGAATGGATTTGGCCTGTGACAGGCTTGGCGAGAGGGTAAATCATCCCAATGTCAATTTTATTGAGGGAGATATTTCTATAAATAAGGAATGGATAGAATACCACATCAAAAAGTGCGACCTGTGTCTACCTCTTGTGGCTATTGCTACTCCTGCAACATATGTAAAAGATCCTCTTGCTGTCTTTGAGCTGGATTTTGAGCAAAATTTGCGCATTGTCAGACAATGTGCCAGATACGGCACCAGAGTCATATTCCCCTCAACAAGTGAAGTGTACGGTATGTGTCCAGATAGGCAGTTTAACGAGGAAACCAGTAACTTAGTCTATGGCCCCATTCACAAACAGAGATGGATCTATGCATGTGCTAAGCAGATGATGGACAGGGTAATATGGGCAATGGGCAAGCACAAAGATCTCCAATTTACTCTTATTAGGCCCTTTAACTGGATTGGCTCTGGTCTAGATAGTCTTTCAACTCCAAAGGAGGGAAGCTCAAGGGTTGTGACCCAGTTTCTTGCTCATATCCTTAAGGGCGAGCCAATAGTTTTGGTGGATGGGGGGAGCCAGAGACGATGTTTTACCTATGTAGATGATGGTCTTGACTGTCTATTCAAGATCGTTGAAAACAGGGATGGATGCTGTGACGGTAGGATTTTTAATATTGGGAATCCGTACAATGACTATTCCATTAGGGATTTGGCACAAATGATGATAGAGGTTGTAAGAGGGTTCCCTCGTCTTGCTTCTCTTGCAGAAATGGTTGAATTTAAGGAGGTTTCAGCGCAAGATTACTATGGAGCAGATTACCAGGATGTTGGATATAGGGTGCCAGACATCTCCAACGCAAAAAAGATACTTGGTTGGGAGCCAAAGGTAGATCTTAGGGAGGCACTGGAAAGGACCATTGCCTTTTATGTGGATTCCGGAGACATCGCTGTGGAAGGGCTTGGAAGACCAGAAGACGTGTAATCTAAGCAGATCGTTCGCGGCCTTGTAGCATTTTAACATGAAGAGAATCTTGTTAAGAGGCGGCAATGTCAATTTGTCGCCTTTTTTATTGGTGGTAGCAGTCTGTATTTTTTTTCTAATTTCGGGCATTCTTGTGCTTAGTCTGCGTGATATTTATGGCATGGAGGCAAGGATAGGACTTTTTGTTAGAGCCATGCTTTCAGGGCAAGGTTTTTTTTGCCCATTGCTATATAACAAGCCATATCCAGACTATCCTCCCCTATATTTTCTCATTTCTTGGCTATTTTGTAATCCTATAGGACACGTTTGCCCTGTATGTATATCTGCGCCTAGTTTGTTCAGTGGCACCTTGTTGTTAATAGTCTTGTTCATGGTGTCAAAAAGCTATATCGGACAGCGTGCGGCCCTCATGTCTTCGGTTATTCTTGTTGCCTCACCGAAGTTTTGGCCTATGGCCCAGTCTGCCTCTATAGACATGCTTCTTGCCCTTTTTTGCCTGCTGGCAAATGTATCCTTTTTTCATGGCTATTGTCTTGAGGACGGTGAAGGGTCAAGAAACGCAAGGATGCTTGGCTTTGTGTTTATGTCAATTTCTTATCTTGTCAAAGGCCCTATCGGCCTTGTGATTTCCAGCCTGCCTACTGCCGTTTTTCTTATTATTAAGAGACGTACAAGGCTTCTTGCTTGCTTTTTTTCTTTTGCCTTACTGTCTTCAGCCATTGTAATTGGTTTTTATATGGCTGGAATCTATAGCCAGGGGGGTCTAGCCCTTGTAGAGCAGGTATTAAGTGCCCAGTTGCTTTCAAGGATTTCCGGACAGGCCAATAAACCCTTTTACTATTATCCAGTCTTTTTGCTCCTTGCTTTTTTGCCTGTTTTTATTTTGCTTGGATTCATTTACCAGGACAGGTTTGCTAGGGCGGGAAGGACCTTTAAGCAATGTCTGGCAACAGAGTTCTCTCTATTTATGGCGATTTTTACCATAAGTGCCTTACTGCCTTTTTTCTTTGCCTCTTCAAGACATGGTCGTTATCTCTTGCCGGCCTTTTGTCCGATTGCCCTGTTGTTGTCCTGTTTCATAGCAAAGTCGCTGGAAAACGAAGAGAAAGAGATTTTCCCACTTTTAAAATGGCTCTCTCTTGGTCTGGTCGCTACCGTCTATTTGATTGTGCCGATTTTGTATTTCTGGGACCCTTTTCATTCAAGTTTGCCCTGGTGGTCTATAGCAGGATTTTTTTTTATCGGAACGGCTGTCTTGGGAATTTTTTTTCTTCCAAAAGACGATAGCCTTATTATGTCTTCCCGCTTCTTTCTCTCTGTTTTTTTTATTATTTTAGGGATTAGTCTTGGTGTTCAACCCGGCCTTTCTAAAAGAGAGTCGGGGCGGCAGTTTGTCTTAATGACAGAATCCATGGTAAAGGCAAGGATGATATTTCTCGCTGGATTCAGGCCGGATGGTGATGGGCTAAAATATAGCCTTTACAGCAGATACTATCCAAATGATATACGTTTTTTGCCTTCGCTTAAGAATATTTCCCTGATGCCAAAGGCAAGCCTTTTAATTCTTTATGCGAAAGAGTTTGACGGGCACAAAGGTAAAGAGATCAATCTGGATAAATTTAGCATTATTTCAGAAGGATACATCCACAGTAAAAAGACCATTGCCCTATATAAGGCACTTTAAGTGTCATTAATATGACTCTTTTGCAGTCTTGTTGTTTACCCTCAGAAATTTTTTCATTCTCGTTTTGTAATATTTAGCTGTTATTTCAGTATATTAACCTTTCAGCAGTTAGTTGGCACAGTGGTTGCTCAAGTGACTACTGACAATTTTATGACAAATTCTGGAGCAGCCATGGCAAAGGAAGAAAAGAAAAAAAAATCAGAGGCCAAAAAGAGCAAGGAGAAAAAAGGAGGCTCAAAGCTCCTTCTGATCATCATAGCCCTCCTGGTTGTGATCATTATCGGTGGAGCCGGGGCCTTTTTCTTTCTCTTTTCAGCCCCCAGTGATGAAGAGGTGGCAAAAGAGATCAAAAAGGATGAGACTCCCCAAGAGATTGTCGCACCTTCTCCAGATAGCATAGGAGTAGTAGTAGATTTGAAGCCCTTTTTGGTAAATCTTGCAGATCCAAAGGCAAGACACTTTTTAAAGGCTACTATTTCTTTAGAGGTAAAGGATGACGATGCAAAGGGCCTTGTTGAAAAATTTTTGCCAAAGATTCGTAATGATATTCTTTTACTATTAAGTAGTAAAACACTAGAGGATGTCATAACTATCGAAGGCAAGGTGCGACTGAAAGACGAGATAATGTCTAGAGTCAGTAGAATAATTGGTCCTGGCAGACTGAAGGATGTCTACTTTAGCCAGTTTGTTGTGCAATAGGAGGAGAGGGTATGTCGCAGGTCCTGAGCCAAGATGAAATAGATGCGCTTCTTGGCGGTCTAGATGAGGCAGTAGAGGCTGAACCTGAAGAGCAAGGTGAGGCCTCTGAGACCGATGGCGATGTAATCCCATATGATTTTGCCAACGCCACTGCTATGTCTAGGGTCAAGTTCCCTGGATTTGCAGTGATAAACGATCATTTTAACCGAGGGTTAAGAAGCACTCTTTCTTCCATACTTAGAGTTATGGTGGATAGCTCTGCCGTTCCTATAGAGGTTATTCTCTTCAAAGATTTTCTCAAAAAAGTGCCTGTTCCAAGCAGCTTGCATATAGTCAAAATGGAGCCCTTGAGGGGCCATGCCATGCTCGTAATGGACTCTCAACTAGTCTTTTGTATTGTCGAGATCTTTTTGGGTTCCACGACTATAGGTAAAAGCAGGATAGAAGGAAGGGAGTTTACCTCAATAGAACAGAGGCTGATAAAAAGAATAGTAAATTCTATATTAAAGGATTGGAGTAGGGCCTGGTCTTCTATACATCCTATAGAGATTCAATATGTAAGAAGCGAGATCAATCCCCAGTTTGCAAAGATAATCCAAGACGAAGACGCAGTGATCGTGTGTAAGTTTCAGTTGGATATCGAGGAGATGAGCGGGATTATCTATATCTGTTTGCCTGTTAGCCTTATTCAACCAATAAAGAGCAAGCTTCAAAAGTCTTTTCAAGTAGATGAGGCAGAAGATCCTGCCTGGAGGGAGGCCATGTTAAAAAATATGCTCGATGTACCTGTAAGGTTGGATGTCCCTCTTGGAACGGCAGAATTGACGGGGTCTGACATACTCGATCTGGAAGTTGGAGACATCATACAGCTTGATACCAGGATAGATGACCTTTTGACTGCCTTTATAAAAGAACAGCCAAAATTTATGGGACAACCTGGGATATACAGGGGGCAAAAGGCGCTAAAGATAGACAAGGTACTTTTTGATGAATAGATCACTCAGAGGCAAACTATGTTAACGCAGGAAGAATTGGATAAACTTTTACAGGAAGAAGAGGGCGAAGGGGTTGGCACAGAGCAAAAAGGGGAAACAGCGACCCCAGGTGATTCAGAGGCTCAACAGGAAGAGACCGGTGATGCTGTCAGCCAGGAGGAGCTTGACAAGCTTCTTGATGGAGCAGATTCAGAAAAGCCCGATAGTTCGTCTGCTGAGGCTTCGGCTGAGAGTGGCGATGATATAGACTGGTCGGATGCCTTTAAAGAGGCTGCCGAAGGAGGTGATGCCGCTGCTCAAAAAGCTGTAAGCCAAGGGCTTGCTGAGGATGTCCAAGCAGCGCCTTCTTCAAGCCAAGAGACAGCACCTGCAGCCCAGTTTGATGAACTTACAGCCGGCACACAAGCTGAGTCTGGAACAAAGCCAGAGCTTAATTTTCTTCTTGAGATTCCATTGGAAATACAGGTGGAGCTTGGCAGATGTACAATGAAAATAAAGGAGCTTTTGCAGCTTGGTCAAGGTTCAATTGTGGAGTTAAACAAGATGGCTGGAGAACCTGCTGATATCTATGTTAACCGCAAGTTGATGGCAAAGGGCGAAGTGGTTGTTGTAAATGAGAAGTTTGGCATAAAGCTTACAGAAATTATAAGTCCTCAAGAAAGGGTAAAATCCTTAGGATAGGGTGGCTAATGGATTCCTTTGATATTATTGCCAAGATGGTTGGTGCCCTAGCCATTATCTTGGGTCTTTTGTTTATGCTTGCCTATTTTTTAAAAAGGTTCGGACTGATTAGTCAAACTGGTCAAAAGGGGTTCATAGAGGTGGTAGAGAACAGGCCGCTCCTTCCAAAACGCCATGTTTCCTTGGTTCGTGTTGCAGGGAGATATTTTCTTATCGGTTCTACAGATCAGTCTGTCAGCCTTTTAGGCTCTATAGACGGTAAAGATATACAGGACTTCCACAAGATACTGCGTAATAAAGAGAAGAAGTTGAAGCATAAGGAGGCCGCAGGATGAAGGGGGGCTATCCCTTTCTTTTTTTAGTTTTTGTATTTTTTTTTCTTTTTCCAATGGACGCCTTTGCTGTACACATCCCAAATATAAGTATTGGTATAGAAAGTACAGATGATCCCCAAAAGATATCTGCAGCTATCGAGATTGTTCTGATCCTTACGGTACTTTCTCTTGCTCCGTCCATCCTTCTTATGATGACCTCGTTTACAAGGCTCATAATTGTTTTTGGATTTTTGCGTCAAGCAATTGGTACCCAGCAGATGCCTCCTAATCAGGTCATAATAGGCCTTTCTTTATTTCTCACATTATTCATAATGCAGCCAGTATGGAGCGTGGCAAACGAAAAGGGAATCCAGCCGTATTTGAATGACGAGATTAATTTTAAACAAGCCCTCAAAAATGTGGAGAGGCCCATCCGCCAGTTCATGTTCAGGAATACCAGAGAGGCGGACCTGGCGCTGTTTGCACATTTTGCAAAGATAGAAGATCCTAAAGACCAGGAGGATATTCCAACATCTGTTCTTATTCCTTCATTTATGATAAGCGAGTTAAAGACGGCCTTTGAAATAGGATTTGTCCTTTATATCCCCTTTTTGATTATAGATATGGTAGTTTCTAGTGTTTTGCTCTCCATGGGGATGATGATGTTACCTCCTGTATTGATTTCTTTGCCTTTTAAGCTGTTACTTTTTGTGCTAGTTGACGGCTGGCATCTTCTGACTGGTTCTCTGTTGCAAAGCTTCATGTAAGGAGCAAAAGATGACTCAGGATATGGTGGTTGGCCTTGCAAGAAACGCAGTGGAAATAACCCTTCTTATAAGTCTTCCTATGCTTGGCCTTGGGCTGATAGTTGGCCTTGCAGTGAGTATTTTCCAAGCAGTTACCCAGATACAGGAAATGACCCTTACCTTTGTCCCTAAAATAATTGCAGTTCTCCTAGGACTGCTATTGGCATTTCCTTGGATGATGAACAAAATGGTGGATTATACCAGAGACATCATTGTGAATATTCCCCACTTTATAAGGTAGGTGAATTGTGGAATATGATGCAGTGGCCTGGATCTTGAAGAACTATCAGGTCTTTGTGTTGGTCCTTGTAAGGATTTCTGCCATCTTGTTTATGATGCCTGTTTTCAATTCAAGAACCATAGCAATGCCAGTCAAGGCAGCCATGTCCTTGATGCTTTCTTGGATGGTTGCACCGCTGATTCAACTAACTGCTGAGACGTTTCCATCAACGGGCTTTGGCTTTTTTTTATTGGTCTTGCAAGAGGTAATCATAGGGCTGATATTATCTCTGTTTTTGAGAATGGTTTTTGGCGGACTGCAGATTGCTGGTCAGATGGTAGGGGTTCAGATGGGGCTGAGCGTTGCAAATATTATGGATCCCCAAACTGGTGTGCAGTCTGTTATCGTTTCCCAGTTTGCCTATATGATAGCGTTGCTACTGTTTCTCGTAGCTAATGGCCACCATATGGTTCTGAAAATCCTTTTTGAAAGTTTTGAAATCCTTCCCCCAGGCGAGCTTGTCTTTACTAAGCCCCTCTATGAGATGGTTATGATAATGGGGCATGAAATGTTTATCCTTTCCATAAAGCTTATGGCCCCTGTTATGGCTATACTCTTTTTTTCACAGGTTGCCCTTGGAATACTGGCCAAACTTGTTCCCCAGATAAACATGCTCATAGTCAGTTTCAGCATAAATGTGGCCCTTGGGCTTTTCTTTTTTGGGCTTACCCTCCAACTCTTTTGGCCTGTGTTGTCACGTTCCTTAGATAAGGCCCTGAGACTCATGCCTCTTGCCCTAAAGGCAATGGGAGGTTGAAATGCCAGAAGAATCTTTCCAGGAAAGGACTGAACAGGCCACTCCCAAACGACGGGAAGAGGCCAGAAAAAAGGGTCAGGTTCCCAAAAGCAGGGAGCTTGCCTCTGTTTCTGTATTGCTGTCTGCCCTTTTTACCCTCTACTGGGGCAGTGGCTTTTTCATGGCAAGGCTTGACAGAATGCTCGTTTACTATCTGGAAAATCTTCATAGTTTTCCTGTAACTCTCACTAATATGAGTTCAATGGGGCTTACAGGACTCATCCAAATGACAGTGGTTCTTGCTCCTCTTTTCCTGGTTATAACAGTGGTTGCAATAGTGTCAAATTTCCTGCAGATTGGTCCTCTCTTGACTTTTGAGCCCCTGATTCCACAAATTTCTAGAATCAGCCCGATGCAGGGCATAAAACGCCTATTTTCCCTGCAGGCCCTCATGGAGTTTGCAAAGTCGCTTTTTAAATTGGTGGTGGTGTGTTGGATAGTTTATTCCACCGTTTCAAAGGGCATGGAGCGTATCATGCCCCTGCTGGATATGACGCCATACAATATTGCCTCTTTTATTGGCATGGTGAGTTTTGAGATCTTTTGGAAATCCTGTTTGGCAATGATATTGCTTTCTATACTTGACTATATGTTTCAACGCTATGACCACGAAAAGAATCTCAAGATGACAAAACAAGAAGTCAAAGAAGAGTATAAACAGACAGAAGGTGACCCTCATGTGAAATCTCGCATCAGAAGCATACAAAAGGAGATGGCAAGAAAGAGGATGATGCAGGAAGTGCCGGAAGCAGATGTAGTAATCACCAACCCAACGCGGCTTGCTGTTGCCCTAAAGTATAGGCCAAAGGAAATGCACGCACCAATGGTGGTGGCCAAAGGGGCTGGAGTTGTGGCAGACAAGATCAGAGAGATTGCGAGAAAACATTCTGTGCCGGTGATAGAGAACAAACCTGTGGCCCAGAGCCTGTATAAACTGGTGGACCTTGGCGAGATTATTCCAGATACCCTTTTCAAGGCGGTCGCTGAAATATTTGCCTATGTTTACAGATTGAAGGGCAAAAGGGCTGGAGAACAAAAATAAGAGTCAGGAGGAGATAAAGTGGCAGCCATAGATGCAGTAAGGACTCTCTGGACAGGGATAGAGGTGGATAAAAGTAACCTTATTGCAGCAGCAGGTGTGGTTGGGATTTTGCTTCTTATGATATTGCCGCTTCCAGCTCCTGCACTTGATCTATTTCTGGCCCTTAATATTACCATATCTCTTCTGGTCTTTCTTATGTCTATATATATATTAAAGCCACTGGATTTTCCAGTTTTTCCGTCTTTGCTTCTTATAACAACCCTTTTCAGACTCTCCCTTAATATTGCCTCTACAAGGCTCATACTCCTTCATGGCCATGAAGGAGTTGACGCGGCAGGAAAGATAATCATGGGGTTTGGACACTTTGTCGTAGGGGGTAATTTTGTAGTTGGCGCGATAGTTTTTTTTATTTTGGTAATAATAAATTTTGTTGTCATAACTAAGGGTGCCGGAAGGATTGCAGAGGTTGCAGCGAGGTTTACCTTGGATGCCATGCCTGGAAAACAAATGGCCATAGATGCAGACCTAAATGCTGGTCTTATTGACGAGGCAGAGGCCAAACGCAGGAGGGAGGAGATTTCAAAGGAATCGGAGTTTTATGGGGCCATGGATGGAGCCAGCAAGTTTGTAAGGGGCGAGGCCATTGCCGGGCTTATAATCATGGCCATAAATGTAATTGGAGGTTTTGTAATAGGAGTCTTGCAACAGGGAATGCCTGTAGCAAGTGCTGCCCAGAGTTACACCCTTTTAACCATTGGTGACGGGCTGGTATCCCAAATACCTGCGCTGATTATATCCACTGCTGCAGGAATCCTGGTAAGCCGTGCTGCATCTACTGCTAGTATGGGCAAGGAGTTCATCAGACAGTTCTCTTCGCATCCACAGGCCCTTGCAGTTACTTCAATAATTGTGTTTCTGTTTAGTTTTATCCCGGGATTGCCAACTGTTCCGTTTGTAGCTCTTTCAGCGGGGATTGGTTTTTTAGCCTATACGGCCTTTAAAGAGGCCCGCCGAGTAAAGGAAGAAATTGTTGGTAAAGCCTCGGAAGAGGAGGCTGGTGCAGAAGAGGAGACATCAGAGCCAGAGGAGGTAGAAAGACTTTTACAACTCGATATCCTTGAACTTGAAGTGGGCTATGGGCTAATCCCATTGGTTGATGAGGAGCAGGGTGGTGATCTTCTTGATAGGATAAAGTCCATAAGGCGTCAGTTTGCCCAAGAGATGGGAATAATTGTACCACCTCTTCACGTTCGCGATAACTTGCAACTACAACCGGGGCAGTACAGGTTTCTTATTAAAGGTATCGATGTGGCCAAGGGTAATTTGATGATCGGTCACTTATTGGCTATGAATCCTGGGGATGTAAGAAAAGAGATAGATGGTATACCGACTACCGAGCCTGCCTTTGGCCTGCCTGCTATTTGGATAACTGAGGAACAGAAAGAAGAGGCGCAGCTTGCTGGCTATACGGTGGTGGATCTTTCAACTGTAATTGCCACTCACCTTGCAGAGGTGATTAAAAAGAATGCAGCAGATCTTCTTGGCAGGCAAGAGGTCCAGCGCCTCCTTGATGCCTTGTCAAAGACGAGTCCTAAGGCGGTTGAAGAGGTTACGTCTGTTTTAAGTCTAGGGATAATACAGAAAGTGCTCCAAAATCTGGTAAGGGAAAACATATCCATTCGCGATCTGTTGACCATTACAGAGGCCCTGGCAGATTATGGAGAGATGACAAAAGATCCAGAGATCCTGACAGAGTATGTAAGACAGAGGCTTGGCAGGGCCATAGTCAAACCTTTTGTAGATGAAGATGAGACCCTAAGGGTGCTTACTCTTGATTCTCAGATCGAGGAAACCATCAGAAACAGTTTGCAGCAGACCGAGCATGGGGTTTTCCTTACCTTAGATCCTGCTGCTGCTCAAAGGATTATAAATGGAGTTAAAAAGGGTATCGAAGAAGCAGAAGGACGCGGAATCACTCCTGTTATTCTCACAAACCCAACTGTAAGAAGACACCTTAGACGTTTGATAGAGCGTTTTATTCCTGATGCCTATGTAATTTCCCATTCTGAGATCCCAGGAAACATACGTCTTGAATCTGTAGGCGTTATAACCCTTGAATAGGGAGGCTCTTATGCAGTTGAGGCGTTTTAGTGCAAAAAATGTTTCTGAGGTCCTTAAAAAGGTAAAGGCAGAGCTTGGTGACGAGGCCATAATACTGAGCACAAAAAACCGGAGTGTAAAAGACAGGGTTTCGGGACGCACTATAGACTTTGTAGAAGTGGTTGCTGCTGCAGATAAACAGCACGATGACAAGTCTATTGATTTGAAAGGGATCGGGCGTGATATCGGAAGAGGCAACCCAATTTCAAATTTGCCGAATGAGGCCTTGGTGAAGGAAATAGAAGAGTTGAAGAGTGAGATCCGGAAGTTAGCAAGTTTTGTAAAGGCGATTCCTGCAAATGCTTTGAGGAATGAAGATATCACCAAAAAGGTCCGTCCAGGCATTTCAAGAGGATTGCAGGAAGGAATCTCATCCTGCCTTGGTCTTGACAAGAGAAGCGAAGAGATGGTGGCCAAGATCCTTTCGGGAATGAATTCCAACAAGGGTCTTGATTGGAGGGAGGTTATTAATAGGCTTTCAAAATTTATACGTCACGGGATAAGAAAGGGCGACACCGCTGAAGATTTAAAGGGCAGGTGTTGGTGGGCCTTTGTTGGACCTACAGGTGTCGGGAAAACCACCACCCTTGCCAAAATCGCTGCAAGGCTGAAATTTCTATGTAAGAGGGATGGAGTGCTCATTTGTGTGGATGGTTACCGCTTGGGCGCCAAAGAACAACTGGCAAGGTACGCCAATTTAATGGACATCCCCATGGAGATTGCTAGGACTAATAAGGATCTGTTGAAGTTATTTGCTCATTACAAAGAAAAAGATTTTATATTTGTAGATACAACTGGCCGAAATCCTTTTTCTTCTGTCCACAAAATGGAATTGCAACGTCTCTTTGATTCTGTACCAGGACTTATGGCACAAGTAATGCTTAGTGCAACTAGTAAGAGAGAGGATCTTATGGGCGCAATTAGTTTCTACAAACAGTTTCCGTTAGCGGGTTGGAGTCTTAGCAAAATCGATGAGACAAGATCTCTTGCTTCATCCGTATTCTCTGTAATAGAAGCCGAACTTCCTCTTTCATATGTGACAAATGGTCAAAGGGTGCCTGAGGATATTAAATTTGTTAATCCAATTGAGATTGCCCAAACTGCTCTTGAGCCTCTTAAGGGTCTTGAAAGGCTTTTTGGCGTTCCTAGTCATGCAGATGACATTAATTCTAAGGTTGTGCCGGAGACTTTATGAATCAAGCTGCTACACTCAAACAATGGAAGGCCTACTGTTCCTTTGATGGAGCAGCTATAGAAAGGCAGAAGAAGCACAGCATGAACTCATCAACATACCCCAAAGTTCTTTGTTTTAGTAGCGGCAAGGGCGGGGTTGGGAAGACAAGCATTGTAACGAACCTTGCTATTGCTATGGCCCAGATGGGGAGAAAGGTATTGGTCTTAGACGCAGATCTTGGCCTTGCAAATATTGATGTGATGCTTGGGATTACACCAAGATATTCCATTCAACATGTCTTTTCTGGTGAACGTTCGCTTTCTGATGTGATCATGCAAGGGCCGAGTGGCATAAAGCTCCTTCCTGCCAGTTCTGGCATCCAGGAGTTATGTAACTTAAGTGAGAGTGAGAAGCTGTTTTTGCTTAACGAGTTTGACTGCTTGGAAGAGCCAGTGGATGTAATGCTTATAGATAATGCTGCTGGGATTTCTGACACCGTCATGTATTTTAACATGGCTGCTCAAGGTAGGGTTATAATTTTGACACCAGAACCTACATCAATTACCGATGCATATGCACTTATCAAGGTCTTGTCAAAGAGATATCTGATTAAAGAGTTTTCTATTATTGTCAATTGGACAAACAGCCGTCAGGAGGCATACAAGATATTCAGGCAATTAACAGCGGTTGCTGACAGATTTTTGGGTTTTTTGTCCTTTCATTTTCTTGGTCATATACCAAAGGATACATCTATACCCAAGTCTGTAAGGCAGCAAAGGCCTGCTTTAGAGTTGTTTCCAGAAAGCAGGGCCTGCCAGGGCTTTAGGCAGCTTGCAGAGAATATCTTAAACCTTGATGTGAGTAGCAATGATGGAAACATAAAATTTTTTTGGAAAAATCTGTTGAGGCTATAATTATGGCAAGAACAAGTGCAGCTCCCAAATTGAAGGACTACACAGAGGAGTTTTTTGGACAAGGTCGTAATCTAACTCCGGAAAAGCGTGAAGAGTTGATTATAAAGTATTCCCCGTTGGTTAATTACGTAGCGAACAGGCTTGCTGGAAGGCTTCCACCCCATATTCTGCCTGAAGATCTTATAGGTCCTGGAGTAATAGGTCTTATTGATGCCATTGAGAAGTTTGATCCGTCCAAAAAGATCAAGTTTAAGACCTATGCAGAGTTCCGCATCAGGGGAGCAATGCTTGACGAGTTGAGGCATCTGGACTGGGTCCCGCGCTCTGTAAGAAAAAAGGCAACAGAGTTGGAACAGGTCATAGAAAGATTAGAAAAACGGCTGGAAAGGGTGCCTGAGGATGAGGAGATAGCCAAGGAAATGGGCATAAGCCTTGACGAATACTATAAACTTTTGGACAAGACCAGAGGTGTTACCTTTTTGGATATAGATGCTATAAGGCGTAGAATGCCTGATGCAACAGATGAGGATCTTTTTGATCTGATAGCTGATGATAATCAGAGCGATCCATTTGAAAGACTCAACATGCTAGAGATCAAGGAGATTGTAGTAAACTGTATCAAGGCCCTGCCAGAAAAAGAAAAACTGGTGGTATCTCTTTACTATTTTGAAGATCTTACAATGAAAGAGATAGGGGAAATAATGGGATATACGGAAAGCCGCATATCACAGATGCATACCAAGGCCGTTATGACTATCCGGACAAAACTTGCAGAGGTGTTTGATAAGAACGAATTGTCTCAGATAAAAGAGATTTTTTGACAATGACTCATTTATGAACATCAATAAAAAGTTCGATGAATTACTAAAATCAAAAAGTGAGTCAGGAGGAATACTTTAAATGGCTATAAATTACGACATGAAGATACTGATAGTCGACGACTTTGCTACTATGCGCAGGATAGTGAAAAATATACTTACCCAACTTGGCTTTAAGAATTTTATCGAAGCAGACGATGGTTCTGTGGCCTGGGAAATATTACAAAAAGAGCAGGTGGATTTTATCGTTTCAGACTGGAACATGCCCAAAATGCCAGGAATCGAGCTTCTTAAAAAAGTGAGGGCAGATGAAAAACTTAAAGATATTCCTTTTCTTATGGTTACTGCAGAAGCACAAAAAGAGAATATTATTGAGGCTGTAAAGGCAAAGGTGAGTAACTATATTGTCAAGCCCTTTACTCCAGAGACCCTTGGCGAAAAGATAGAAAAGATATTTGCTTGATAGGTTGTCTGTATGGGACAGTCACCTCTTGAAATACCCGAGACATCTATTGATATACATGAAAATCTAAAAGAACTGAGTCGGCAGATGGAAGAAGTCAACAGTTTGTCAAAAGAAGAAGAGCAGGTTGACCTTGGTAAGAACCAGGTTACTGACAGGGAGCTTGATCTCAACGTAGAGCCACCTGCCGATTCTGGCTCTATGGAAATCCTTTCAGAAGAGGTCGATGGTTCTGGAGTAAGTACAACAGATAACTTGTCAAAGACAGAATCTTTTCAAGAGGGAGCTGACAGCCCTGAGGAAGCCAGCAAAACAGCCTCTGATTCAATGCTTGATCAGGATGAAATAGGTATAGATATAGAAGACGATGAACTTTGGGACGAAGGAGAGGCAGAAGAGATTCCATTGTTTGAAGAGGAGTTGCTGAGTGAAATAACTAAGGATGAAGAAGAGAAGCAACAGGATCAAAAAGATTTAGATGAAGAGGAAGGTGAGGAACAAGTCACCAGCGATACCGAAGAAGTTCAAGCTGGCGAAGTCCAAAAAACAAAAGGGCGCCAAGAAGATGAGGATGTGTCAGCACAGGCTGATGATGGGCAAACCGTAAGCCAAGGCGTTCAAGATGGAGAAAGCGATAATCAAAGGCCTCAAACAGGCCTGATGCTTAGATTACTTCCTTGGTTGATAACAGGTCTGTCATCCATTTTTGTTATCCTTGCAATATTTGCTATTTGGTCTCTTTGGAAGAGCCCTCTTGTATCTGATCAACGGCATGAACTTGTTTCTGAAGACTTAAAGCACAAGGTTTCTAATAAAAGAGATATCTTAATTCATGGTCAATCGCCGGCCAAAATGACAATGTCTCAACATGAAGCCATCGACTTGGCCCCTTTTATTATTCCAGGCAAGAGTGGTGGAGAGCTGGTTTTTTTCAAGCTCAAGGTAGAACTTGTGGTACCAGACGCGACTACCAAGCAAGAGCTATTAAGACGTCAGGCATGGCTTAGAGACATTATTTATCAGGAACTTAAGGGGCTAGATATCTCCAGGGGTGTTCAAGGGGATATACTTGGCCGCTACAGAACGCCGCTTCTTAGCCGACTCAACCGGGAATTTTCTCCGCTTAAGATTGAAGACATAAGACTTATGGGCTATCTTCTGAGGTAGAGAGATGGCGGATGATTTTGTTAATGATATTTCTCCTCTTAATCAAATAGCACCGATTAGACCCCATCCCTCAAACATCAGACAAGAGCGCAGGAGAAGAGGAAAAAGACATAGCAAGGACCGCAAGAGGCGTAAAAACAGGGGCTTTTTTTTAAAAGACAAGGTATCGGTTCTTGCAAAAAGGCATGACGATCTTCAAGATCTTTCTCTAACTGGTAAGAAAAATTTCCCAAAAGATGAGAATGAACCGGTTGTCAGACACATCGATATTCGAGTTTGAAAATGCAGATGGATACCATGGAGATATTGATTGCGGTTTCGATTTGCTGCGATGCGGTTCTTTTTTTTCTTATCGCATGGCTTTTTCTAAAACTGAAGAGCCTTGGTCCAGAGAGGATAGAGCGTCTTATTAACGAATTAAAGGAAAGTCAGGCCCTTGTTGACAGGTTGCAGACTATAATTGAAAAAAAGGCCCGTTTGGCAAAGGTCTTGGAAGCCAACCTCAAAGGAGATAACAGCCTAGAAGATGCCATTGGCATCAAAAAGCAGGTACTGTTGCTGTATGACAAGGGCATTGACATTGCCAATATTGCTGAGATGACAGGCCTGTCAACTGGTGAAGTGGAGCTTATTGTAGCAATAAAAAATGTATCCACATGACAAGCCGGTAGAGGGATATCAACTTGTCTGATCCACATTCACCACAGTACAGGTCATTGTATGCTTTATTGCATCAATGGCCTGAAGTCTTTGCATAACAATATGTGATAAGGAATCGTGGGAATCTGTTTCCACCTGGGCAATGATGTCATACGGTCCCATTATAACATCCAGGTGTTTGATTTCTTCCATTTCCTTAAGCTGTTTCAAAACCTCTGCCGTCTTTCCTATTTGTGTATTTATCAAGATATACGCCTTGAGAGCCATGCTACTCCTCCTCTTTTACCTGTTTTTTTGGGCTTTTATACAGTCAAGCTTGTGCTGGGCATAAAGATCGAATCCAAACCTGGCAACTAGTAAGGCACCTGCAACAGTAAGGGGGTGTTTGAAAAATTTTTTCGCCCTCAGGATCAAGCCGCTATTTGTTTTCTGTTCCGCAGGCGCCTGCACAGGCAAGGCATCCTTTCCCAAATAGTTTTCTTTTGACCCAGCGCATTCCATATTTTAAAAGCTCCTTTTCATCCTTTGAGATTAACTCTATAACCTGTGGATCTTCCATATACCTGTCAAGATTTGGGCCTTCCAGGAAGTGTTGCCTGAACGAATCTATGTCATAGCAGCCCATATAGAAAATGTCTATCTGGTCGGCATTTAAATGTTCTATGCCAGATTCTGTTTTGGCCTGCAGCAGTTCCCCAAAGATATCGTTCATTTTATTATACTCATCAATTCCCTCGTTGTCTTTCCACTCTTTTACAGTCCATTCTCTGCAGTCTTTAAATCCGTGGCAGTCTGGCTCGCGAACAATGTAATAGAATTCTTCCACCTCATCCGTGTCCTTGCTGCGTTTTGCCATCCTGGCAAGCGGATAGGTGCGGCATGCACCTGGCCTGGAGTCGTAAACAGTGCAGCCCTTGCCTTCTTCAAGAAACGGACACTTGAGATAAGGCCCTTCCATTTTCAAGATGACTACAGGAAGCCCGGATCCAAAGCCAACGTGTACCGATGTATATTTTTTTAAAAAATCACCAGAGGTCATATTGAGTTTGTTCTTGAGCATAAGTATGTCATAGGGCATAAGCACCAAGTTTATGTCATAGCAGCACTTGGTAAAACATTTTTTCTCAGGTGTGCATGAAAAGCAAAAAGTACTTTCATCTGTAAGTTGTCTTGAGTCGTCAAGATATGATTCAGGTCCATGGGACATCTTGGTTCTCCTTTTTTAAGAACTGTTTAAATTTATAAGATCGATAAGAATAGGGTGCCGATCCTAAAGGTCAGATTCCCTTCCAAACCGCCCCTAAGATAAATATCATCTTGAATCCGAGTCAACATCTGAGTCATTATAACCTCAAACCCCATATTTATATATCCTGATTCAAGGGCCTGATTAGTAAGGAAAAGGGGTGCTCCTTTGGCATCCTTATAGGTTTTAAGGCGCCAATTTACTTGAGAAACATTTTTATAGAGGCGTTCAAGCCTATTGGCGTCTATTTGGCATCCTGTAATAAAGGGGCCGTTTCCTGTATCATAGGCTTCATCTATTCCTTTTTTAAGCCCAAGAATCAACATTAATACCCTGTCACGTATTGGGGGATTGTTGCCAAAGGCAAGTGTCAACAGCTCATGAGACATCGGAAGCCTTATTGTGGCTGGTATGGAAAATCGTGATCTTTCCCCAAAAATGGCCCGTATTTTTTCAATCTGCATGGTCTTGTCAGGTTCGTAACGAGGATTTTTGGCATAGAGTCTCTGGGCCAAGGTCCTTATGTTTTCATAGTGTTTTTTAATGTGATAATTGATTATCTTTACGTCTGGACTACAGACATCGGCACATTTTCTTCCAAGATCAGAACACCCGTTAAGTGAAGCCAAGATTATGGCAAAGAATACAGAGGTTTGAAATACCTGCTTCATACCAGATAGCTTAGAACGTAGTTAGATATATATATCCCCTTTTTTGTCAGTTTGAGTATGCCAGAATTTTTGTCCGCCTCCATGAGTCCATTTTTGCAAAGTTTATCAAGAAGAGGACCATAATAGCTAAAGGGATCAATGCCAAAACGTTTCTGAAGTACCTTAGCCTTCACGCCCGAGGGCATTCTGAGCCATGTGACAAGCGTTTCCCTAAACCTTGCCTCTCTATCAAGTTTTTCTTCTTGTCCGATTGCACGGCGATCTCTTGTGGCGCTTTCCATAAAGCTATCCAGGTCTTTGATATTGAAATATCTTATACCATGAAGGTAGGATACCGCTCCACAGCCAAGGCCCAAATATTGTCCTCCCGTCCAGTAATTTATATTATGCCTGCATTCCATATCCGGTTTTGAGAAATTGGATATTTCATACTGGTGAAATCCCTGTGAGTGAAGAAAATTCTCCAAGAATTTGGTCATGGCAAGGCTTGCCTCTTGATCTGGAAGATTAAGGGTCCCCTCTTTTATCATTTTGGCAAATCTTGTGTTGGGTTCTGCTGTGAGTTCGTAAGTAGATATATGGGCCGGTTCTAATGAAATAATCTTTGCAAGGGTGTTTTCAAGCCATTTAATATCCTGGTTGGGTAAGCAGAAGATAATATCCAAAGAAAGGTTTGATATGCCTTTGTTTTTTATGATTTTTGCAGCTTCTATGGCCTGATCAGCCGTATGTATGCGTCCAAGGAGTTTTAGGCCCTTGTCAGAAAGATCTTGGATTCCAAGGCTTATTCTGTTAATGCCTGCCTCCTTTATTTCTTTGATCCATGAGCTTGTTACAGACTCTGGATTACATTCGATTGTTATTTCCATATCCCCTGCAGAGGCCATTGGAAATAGAGCGGATAGGTCTTCTAAAAGGCTGTATATATGGCTTGACGGCAGTAAGGATGGTGTCCCTCCGCCTATGTAAATAGTGTTAAAAAAGATTCCTTTTGTAAGGCCGCTATGAACCATGGAAAGTGCCTGTTTCCTTATGGCATCAATATAGTTTTTTGCCATACAAATCCTGCCTTCATATGAAACAAACGAACAGTAAGCACATCTCCTTTTACAGAAAGGGATATGGATGTACAGTCCTGCAGGTTTTCTTTTATCTTTTTGTTTTGCAAAAGAGGAACTTTTCAACGCTTTCTCTTCTTGAGCTTTTTGGTTTAAAAATCTTTACTGCTTTAAAGATTTGCTGGGCCTCCATCCTGAGTGCCGGGAAGTCTTCACCGTCAAAGGCCTTGCAATAGAGGCATCCCTTTTTTACAAGAAAATGTGAGGCCAACTGCAAGGCTGTCCTGGCAAGGTCTATGGACAGGTAATGATCCCTGTCTTTTCTGCCAGTTGTCTTTGGAGCCATATCTGACAGTACCACGTCAAATGGAGCATATTCTTTCAAGATGTTGGAAGAGACGAGTTGATAAATGTCTTCTTTTAAAAATACAACATTATCCTGATGAAATTTAAGCCTATGAAGATCAACGGCTACAATTAATCCACGCCTTCCCACCAGCTTGGCTACATATTTTGTCCAGGACCCAGGTGCAGCTCCCAGATCTAGGATCCGCTGGCCCTTTTTCAGGAATTTAAATCGGTTTTGCGCCTCTATCAGCTTATAGACAGAGCGGGCAGGATACCCCTCCTTTTTTGCCATAAAAAAATAGTGATCCTTGATCTCTTTCATTTACACTTTATTCTCCCTTTTTGACTATCAAGTCAACTAGGTGACAAGCCTGCGGTATTTCGTATTCATTTTTGCCAAGTGCTTTAAATGCATAACGGAGCCTGAATAGGCAACCTGAGCATGTGGTTAAAACCATGTCTATTTTTTTTAATGTAAAACTTTTAATTTTTACTGTAATATTTTGTTCAAATATATTTTTTGACAGTTTGGGATTTAACAGTGAAAAGGTTCCGCCAAACCCGCAGCATCCAAGTGTGTCTATGGGAAATATGTCTGGAGGCAAAAATTTTTGGGTTGCGCTTATTAGAGATCTGGCAGAATCGAGTCCGTAACGTTGGTGACATGGAATCTGGACGGCTAGTGTGATGTCTTCATTTGCTATAGCCTCTGTCTGATATTGATCTATGAATTGGCTAAGCTCCATTACTCGTGTTGCCGTTTTGATGGCATATTGGTAAAGAGGATTTGCGTTTTCAAACAGGCAAGGCCAGTTTTTTATCATATGTGCACAAGAGGCACAGCCTGTGAGTATGATTTCTGCATCGCTTTTTGAAAATATATTTAGATTTTTTTTTGCAAAAGTCCTTGCCTGAGATATGGCGCCTTGACTATATGCTGGCAATCCGCAACAGACTTGGTCTGTTGGTATCTCAATTTCCCAGTCTAACAGGGCAGCAATCTTGGCTGCAATATCTGGAAAGACATAGTTTTGCATGCAGCCGCAAAATAGCAATATCTTTGCTTTCTTTGCCTTGTCATCAATCCTGCATTTAGGCACCGAATCTTGAAAAAGTTTGGCATACAGATTCAGGTTTGAAAGGAAAGGCCTTGATGCAATGGATATAGGAGACCGGAATTCCTTTGACAGTGGAGAGAGCTTTTCCAATAAGGATACGGCCTTAACTCCTCTGTCTTGCCCGATCCTTTCCCATATATCAAAGAGCGAGTGGGGAAAAGACCTGAAGTAGGTATCCTTGTTTCTCTCCCTTCTTATAAGATCAGCAACATCTGTTCCAGAAGAGCAAAGCCTGGAACAGGCACCACATTGTAGACATGCGGTTACTGTCTGTTTTATTAGCCTTTGTCGTTTTTTTATTGATGCAGAACGCAAAAGAAAATTTTTGCCACGGGGAGAGTATCTTTCAATCGGTTGGACTTGATAAACAGGGCAAAACGATAGGCAGGCTCCACAACGGGCGCATCGGTCTGTTGTTTTTTCCCTCTTCCGGGTGTGTCGGGATATCGGCATTTTTGAAGTTGAAGACATTGGTTTCCGATTAAGATACTACTAATTACTAAAGATATTGAAGAAAAAACACTCATCAGGCCCAAAAGTGCCATGGAAGGGCACGGGCCTAAGAATTTAGCCAAGGAGGGCAGAAATGAGCAAGTCTTCTCTAATTCATGGATTACCCTCATTTGTATTGCAAGATACCCCCTTGGGGAAAGGAATTCACCATAATCTTGCTCCTTCGTTTAAGACTTTAACAAATCAAAAAAATGACAGGAACTCAGAGACGGGTCAGCAACTGTCCATGGCATATTTTAAACAGACAAATCTTTCCCTCTCCTTTAAGGCGACTTATACAAAAGTGGGGCGGTTGGGTTCCGGTGGGTTTGATGGCGGCCTTCCTGCCAGTGTGGATGTCCTTCCTTTTGATATAGGCGCTATTAAAGATATATTTAATAGCGTTTTAAAGGCCTTTGATCTGTCAAAAGATGAGGAAGTGGCTTTAAATGGAGTTTCATCGCCTGAAGATTTTTTGAAAAAGCTCATCGTTGAAAAATTGTTTGGCAAATCAACAGACGAATCATCTATAGATGTCCAGCATGTTCAAGTTTATAAAGAACAGCAGCAAAAGATAGACTTTAGTCTCGATTATTCAGGCATAGCCAAGTGGCGGGGTTCTGTTTTCCAGACCAAATTTCACCTGGAGTTTCATCTTGAACAGAAGGAGATAAGCTACATAGATTGCATGAAAACCTTGAATGGCCTTAACAGGTTGGATGAGCAGAATGTAGACACAGGTCGTTATCTGATATCCTTTGAGAATGCAACATCGGTTACAATCTTTGATAAGTTTTCCCGGCTTTCCACAACCGTATGGGGTGATCCTCATGTGGATCTTTCTGATATCGAAGGAAGGATTAATGGAGAATTCGCTGACCTGAAAGAAAGCAGAATCTTAACCACCTTAAAACTTTTAGACAGGACAACTGTGGTGATAAAGGCTCCTGATAACGGACTCATTGAGGAGGTACATATATTCAAAGGGAACGATCATATAAAAGGATTAGGAAAGGGGTCCAGATCGAGGGATTTGGAATCTGATGAAAGAAGAAAGACGCATGATAATATAAAAGAAGGAACGTTTGGCCCAGTAGACCAGCTTGTAAGACTTATTGATAGGTTTGTTCCTGTTTCTGATGTTGTTAAGGTTGGCGGTGACGGAAACGACTGGTTCGATGAAAACGGTCTGCTTGTTTGGGGAGGCTAGATACTGGTTGATCTATCTCCTGCCCGAAAAGGCAGGAGATACTGATGACAATGGTGTGGATTATAAGTTCGTGATTTTGCTGATCAAGGGCAGGCATGGGTAACTAGCTGCACTTTGAGTAGCCGCAAGAGCGACAGAGTGCACATCCTTCCTCAAAATCCAGGGTCGCTCCGCAGTCTGGGCAGTTCATGATATTGGCCTCTTCCCTTTTTTCTATTTCGATGTTTGCAGCCTCTGCAAGTACTTTGGCAACGCCATCAGGGCATGAGAGTATTTGCTTGCCTTCGTCCCAGCTTGGTGAAGGGCACCTGATTCCTGAAAGCTGTTTTATTATGGCCTTAGGACTTACTCCTGAACGCAGTGCAAGGGAAATAAGCCTTGTCTCTGCCTCTATCTGGCAGGCTGCACATCCACCTGCTTTACCCATCTGGGCAAAGACTTCACAGAAATCATTGTCATCCCAATTTATCGTTACATACAGGTTGCCGCATCCTGTCCTCACCCTTTCTGTTATGCCACGTGTACGTCTAGGCCTTGGCCTAGGAGCAATTTTACCATTCGACGTCTCTGTTTCGGTAGCCTTTTTTTCCGCCTTTTCCTTTTTTAGGTTAAGTACCTGTACAGGCCTGCTGCCATATCTATAGATGGTAAGCCCTTTGAGACCCTTTTGCCATGCAAGTATATAGGCCTTTTTAACATCATCTATGGTGGCATCTTCTGGAAAGTTTATGGTTTTGGAAACGGCGTTGTCTGTGTATTCTTGAAAGGCTGCCTGAATTGCTATATGGTCCTCAGGAGTGACATCCATAGAGGTAACATAGATCCTTTTGATCTCGTCGGGGATCTCATCAAGATCCTGTATCGAACCGGTAGAGGCTATTTTTTCCATTAGTTTTTGGGAGTAGAGACCTTGTTCCTTCATTTCTTTAACAAATGACGGATGCGCTTCTACCAGTTCGCTTCCGTCAAGCACCCGTCTGATATAGCTTATGGCAAAAAGTGGTTCTATTCCGCTTGATGCACCTGCAATAATGCTAATGGTACCTGTAGGAGCAATAGTAGTAGTTGTGGAGTTTCTCATGTATGGTGTTTGAGGCGTATCATAAATGCTCCCTTCGTAGGCAGGGAAGTTTCCCCTCTTTTTTGCCAGTTCTGCTGAGGCTTTTTTGGATTCCTCATCTATAAACTTCATTATCTCTTTTGCGATCTTTACCGCTTCCTCAGAGTTATAGGAGATCTTCATCTCAATAAGCATGTCGGCAAAACCCATGACACCGAGCCCAATTTTTCTGGTTCTTTTTGTCATGCGCTCTATTTCTTTTAAGGGAAATCGGTTGGCATCTATTACATTGTCTAAAAAATGTACAGCGTCCCATACAACATTTTTCAGTTCGTTAAAATCAATTGCGCCGTCTGCTTTTACAAACTTCCCAAGATTTATAGAGCCAAGATTGCAGGATTCATATGGAAGTAAGGGTTGCTCTCCACAGGGGTTAGTGCTTTCAATTTCACCAAGTTTTGGAGTCGGATTAGCCTTATTTATACGGTCTATGAATATGATACCAGGTTCACCGCTTCCCCAGGCAGACTCCACGATTTCTGAAAAGACCTGATTGGCCGGAAGCCTCTTTACTTCGAGCCCTGTTCTAGGATTTATAAGGGGATAACTTTCACAGTTATGTACAGCAGACATAAATCTTTCAGTAAGTGCTACAGAGATATTAAAGTTGTTGAGTCGGTCTGTTTGTGTCTTGCATTTAATGAATTTCTCAATGTCTGGATGATCCACTCTAAGAATCCCCATGTTGGCCCCACGTCTTGTACCCCCCTGTTTGATTGTTTCGGTAGCAACATCAAAAATGGTCATAAAAGAGATCGGGCCGCTTGCTACACCATGAGTAGTTTTCACTATGTCACCTTCCGGTCGAATCCTTGAGAATGAAAATCCTGTACCACCTCCACTTTTATGGATCATGGCAGTGTGTTTTACAGCCTCGAAAATGCTCTCAATAGAGTCGTCTATGGGAAGTACAAAACAGGCAGAGAGTTGGCCCAATATACGACCAGCATTCATAAGAGTTGGACTGTTTGGCATGAACTTAAAGCTTGTCATCAAGTTATAAAATCGTTCTTCAAGGGCCTTTAAATCAACGTTCTTGTCGTATTTTTTGTCTGGCTTTGCTATGGCCTTGGCAACCCTGCGGAACATATCTTCAGGTGTCTCGATAACCTGTCCAAGCTCATCTTTTTTTAAATAGCGTCTGGCTAAGACCACGAGGGCGTTGTTTGATAGCGGCAAAGATGTACGTGGAAGCTCAAGCTCCATTTTTTAACCTCCTGCCTGTTGAGTAAGTTTAGACGACAGCAATTCTATACACAATATATTGTAAGGCTGAAATCAAATTGCAGAAGATATAGTGGATTTTTGTCCAGAAGTCAAGAAGAGAAGGTATCTTGTCATCCTGGCAACTTGTCTAAGGATGTTCTAGCAACCTTGGTTTTTTTCTGCAGTCATGCTGTTTTTTTCAGTAATTGCAGGATACTGTTTACTCTGGAAATATCTTGGCTTCAAGAAATCACTTTCTAAATGTCATTCTTTTGTGTAAAAATCATGATAAAGGTTGCAAGATAAAGGAATACAAGGATGGACTTAAAGATATACAATACACTTACCAGAAAGAAGGAGGCCTTTATCCCCCTTGAATCAGGTAAGTTAGGTATCTACGTATGTGGAATAACAGCCTATGACAGGTGTCATATAGGTCATGCGAGAAGTGCGGTTGTATTTGATGTGATCGTTAGGTTTTTGAGAAAGACCGGTTTTGATGTTGTCTTTGTCCGTAATTTTACAGATATAGATGACAAAATAATCAACAGGGCAAGGGAAGAGGGTATTTCTACCAGAGAGCTTGTAGAAAGGGAAATTGCTCATTTTTACGAAGACATGGATGCCCTTGGGGTTAAAAGGGCAGATATCGAACCAAGAGCCACAGAGCATATGGCAGAAATCATTTCCTTAATCGAGCGGTTAATAAAAAAAGGTTATGCCTATGAATCAGGTGGAGACGTCTATTTTTCTGTTAGGAAATTTTCAGACTATGGAAAACTTTCAGGCCGAGATCTTGAACAGTTAATGGCAGGGGCACGTATTATGCCTGGAGAAAAAAAGGTTGATCCTCTTGATTTTGCCCTATGGAAAGGGGCTAAACCCAATGAGCCTAGCTGGAACAGTCCATGGGGCAAGGGACGGCCAGGCTGGCATATCGAATGTTCAGCCATGAGCATGAAATATCTGGGAGAGACCTTTGATATTCACGGGGGCGGTTTGGACTTGGCCTTTCCTCATCATGAAAATGAGATAGCCCAGTCAGAGGCTGCAACTGGCAAACAGTTTGTTAGATACTGGGTTCACAACGGTTTTGTCACCATCAAGGGTGAAAAAATGTCCAAGTCTCTTGGTAACTTTGTTACGATCAAGGATATACTTACCCGCTATCATCCAGAAGTTCTTAGGCTTTTTCTGTTATCCAAGCATTACAGAAGCCCTTTGGATTATTCTAGAGAGAGTCTTGAGGAGGCTACGTCAGCCTTGGATAGGTGTTACAAGGCACTTTTTGAGGCTCAACAGGTAATTTCCATGCCTGTAAAGAAACAGAGACCCCTGCCAGACCATATCAAAGAATCCATAACATTTATAAAAGGTCTTGGAGAAAGGATAAAGACGGCTATGTCAGACGATTTTAATACTGCCAAGGCCTTGGGGCATCTTTTTGACGCGGTCAGAGGGCTTAATCGGATAGTCGAGGCCAGCCGGAAAAGGCCCTCGTCCTTCTACGGTGAGGTGCTTAAGGAGTGCACAAGAGAGATAGTTGAGGCATCGGATTTGTTTGGCATTGTCTCTGAAAATCCAGAGAGTTACATAGAAAAAAGAAATTTGGCTGCCCTTGAGGCATCGGGCCTTTCTCTGTCCGAGCTTCAGGTCCTTATTGATGAACGGGATCAGGCCAGAAAAGAAAAAGATTGGGTGCGTGCTGACGAGATAAGGGAAGACCTTGCCCAAAAAGGCATAGTGCTAAAAGATACCCCTGCCGGAACCAAGTGGTCCGCAGATTTTTGATTTGACCATCCATCAATGATAGTTGCTGGCTCTTAATAAAAAAGCAGGGCTTTGATTTAGAAGCAAAAATTACAGGAAAAATAACCCAGATATGTGCTGATGTTCTGAGAATCATTTTTTTTGAGTGTAATGTGTTATTGGACAATGGAACGATTTTCATGGAGGGTCACAAAAGATGATCTCCTTCAGTAAGGCCAAGGCGATAATCTCTGGTGTCGAGCAGCTTGGTTCTGAGGAGATCAATGCCTCAATAGCTGTTGACAGAGTGCTTGATGAAGACGTCTTTTGTCTTGTGGACTCTCCGCCAAGGGATTCCTCTTTAAAGGACGGTTTTGCCCTTAGGGCAGAAGACATTGTCCATGCATCGTCAGATTCCCCTGTACGTTTGATTGTATCTGGGACCTTGTGGGCAGGGCAAAAAGACGTCCTTGAGATTGGTAAGGGGCAAGCGGTTCGGATAATGACAGGCGCAAGGATTCCAAGTGGAGCCAATGCTGTCTTGCCTCAGGAGCTTGCTGACCTGCAAGGCGATCATAGGGTCTTGTGCCGGGCCTCTACATTCGTTGGCAGAAATATATTAAAACAGGGGGCAGACATTCGAAAAGGGGAACTCCTTTTAAAAAAAGGGACTGTTTTGACTCCTCCTTTAGTTGGTCTTCTGACAGGGGCGGGGGTTTCTAGAATAAAGGTAGTACGAAGTCCCTCCGTTGCTATAGTTGCAACCGGAAGCGAGCTTGCTGAAGAGGGAAAGATTGATGAGTCAGAAAAGATTTTTCCCTCAAATCGTTCCACCATCTATTCTTGGCTCAGACGTTACGGTATCAAGGCCAAGGCCTTGCTTTGCAGGGATGAACCGGTTGCCCTTCATAAGCTCCTTGATTTGTGTTTGGCAGACTTTGATGTGGTTATAACCAGTGGCGGTGTCCTTGACGGTCAAAGGGATCTTGTGGTTTCCACATTCCAGGAGCTAGGTGTTGAGTTTCTCTTTCAAAGGGTAAGAATGGGGCCAGGAAAAGGTGTGTGTATGGGGGTAAAAGGTAAAAAATTGGTATTTAATCTGCCAGGAGGGCCACCTTCAAACTATGTAGCCTTCATGTTTATCGCCCTTTCTGCTATTCTCCGTTTAATGGGCAGAAGAGACGAGTTTCCACCTGTTATAAAGGCAACTATAGGGAGTGATGTAAAGGGAAGGGAAGACTGGACTCAGCTTTTACTTGCTAAAACATGTTTGACAGGATGGGGTTTTTTCACCATGCCTGTTGTTGAAGAAAGCAGGCTAAAGCGTATAGCCTTCAGTGATTCGGCAATTGTTGTTCCTGAAGGCGTCCGTCATATTAAAGCTGGACAGGAAACCTATGTAGCCCTTTTTGAGTTGTCAAGCCCTTTTCTTAACCATTTATAGGTAGTAGACATTTTATTGAAAAGACAAGGAATTAAGATACTGGCGCGGGCTTTTCCCTGTCCATCTTTTAAAGGCTCGCGAAAAGGAACTCGTGTCAGAAAAGCCAAGAAGAAAGGCGACTTCCGTCATGCTTATTTCAGATTCTTTAAGATATTTCTGGGCCAGTTCAAATCTGACTTGATCAAGGAGTTTTTGAAAAGTTGTTCCCCTTTTGCTTAATCGTCTTTGGAGTGTACGGGAAGAGAAGCAGAAGCGGTTGGCAACTAGCTCCTCACTGACATTTCCCGTAGGCAAGTGTGTTGCAATAGTTGAGCGAACCTGTTCAATAAGGTTGTCTTGATTTATATTGGCCAGATACGAGGTCATAGCCTGTTCATTTACCCTGGAAAGGTCAGCATTTGCTCCAGTAAGGGATTCTGTGGCAACGTTGAGGGGGATTATTAAAGTGTCTTTGGGAGCAGAGAATCTCACAATAGTGCCGAAGAGTTCGTGATACTTTTCTTGATGGCCTTTGGGACTTTTGTGACGGAATTCGACCCGAATAGGAATAAGTCTTCGTTGAAGATTTAAGGAGCAGATTTCCAACAAGATGGCCATAAATGCATCTATCCTATGATAGGTTTCTCTTGAGCCTGAAGGGCCAGAATCCAATATGATATTTAGCGTACTGTCAGTTTGTACGGTTTTGATAAACTTCCAGCCTATTATGATTTTGTGATAGCGTTCCAGGCGTAACAGGGCCTCAAGGATGGTCTCGCTAGATAACATGGCATAGCCAAGAGCGCCAAAGTGCGAAGGATGCCATACCTTTCTAGCTTCTAGGCCAAAGCATGGGTCGTTAATAACAGAGGCAGCCATAGCCCAGGCCTTTTCGAGATTTTCTATATCATAACGGGCCCCAGGCCTTTTGAGTTTCTCAAGATCTAGTCCAGCCTCTCTAAATATTGGTTGCGGGTTGTGATTGTAAAGCTCGAGGAGTTTCCAGAGTACATGAGCTAGGCTGGCAAGATTTGTGATTTTCATAAAAATACGAAATGTATGCACCTGCGTCCTCCTCTTGAGGAGGGCGCAGAATCAGCAAGCAAAGAGCCATCTACCTCTCTGGTACGGCAACAGGGCATACAAATGGTCTAAGGGAGAGGTTCCCATTTATTCCATCGACTGAGAACCGCATGTCTATGTTTATGCTATCAACGGGTTTTCCCATGTCTTGTATGAAGGCTTGTTCGAAATCGACGTTTATTGTCCCAACCTTTTCACTTTTTACAAGTTCAGGATCCCAGTTTTCTCCCAGCGGCGGGCCGCTAAATTTCCATACATCGTAGGTGGATGTATCAGAATTGCTGGTGGCTGTATACCAGATGCTGTTACCATTTGAATCGTAGACATACCAAACAAGGCTAGGAAGTTCTTGGCCTGATGGACCAGGAAAGTGAAAGTGTGCTATTCCTTGCCCCTGTTTTGATATATCCCACCAGAGAGAACCGGCGCAAGATTTTGAGGAAAATCTTGTAAGGTGTAAAGAGCCTGTTTGTCTTTGGACTTCATAGTTCATAGCAATAAAATCTGAATTGGAAAAATCCAAGTCGATGTTTCCGACGGCTTCTCCTCTGACTTGTGTATTGTCCCATGGTTGTCCAAAGGCAGGGCCGGTAAAACTGTATAGGGTTGCCTGAAGCTTATTGTTTTCTACTGTGCCAATAAATGTTAACCATTGGGGAGCCCCTCTTTCGTCATACAGATACCATGAGCCACAAACACCGTTGCTTCCTTCTGTAAAACCTAGGAACACCCCTGTCCCAGGTTTGCTTTCATCCCACCACATGCCAGTAAAATTGTTTGCCAAGCAGGAAACAGGAACAATAAAAAAGACAAACAGGAAGATAAGTAAAATTAATTTATAAGTATAAGACATTGTTAGATCTCCTTTGACATTTAAGACATGCTTCTTATGTTATCGAGATAATTGGCCATGATATTTAAAAATCAAACCGTTGCAGGTGGAGGGTTGTGTCTCCAACTGTACAGGTGGCATGAGTTTCATCTATAAATACCATGGTAATGGGCCCGCCTTGACCTGCAATTAGGCTTGGTAACCTATATGGGCAACCTGGACATTGGCCGTTTTGCCAGCCATCAAGGAAATCGTTATAGGTTGTGGCATCGTCTTCAAACACCCCGTCTGATGTCCACCATCTGGAGCTGCCATCCTCTCTATAGTTGTACCATACCATTGCCATTTTGCCGCCACGGGCATCTAAAAAGAAGCCCATGCCATCGTAGGCAGGATCGTACCACCATCCGGTAAGACGCCTAGGATTTTCAGGGCCTGGTGCAAAATCTGCCATAAAGGGTTTGAGGGTTTTGGTCACCACAGTGTTACCTATAGTGGCAGTGAAGGTAATGGAATGGCTTGGGAACTCATTTAGTATAACTACTATGGTCCCAACTATCTCTGGTTTTGGAATGGTGTAAGGCTCCCCCCAAGGCCACCCTGTCCAAGAAAAAAGGCTTCCTGTAAAGCTGTCTTCACCAGACATGGGACCGCTTGCAGAATACCATGTGGTCCTGCCAAACTGGTCATAGACGAACCAGGTTAGAAATATCTTGTTTCCCTTTATTTCTGTGGCAATGCCTGTCCCAGGCTCATCCGGATTATACCACCAGCCATTGAATTGTTTTGAGCTTCCAGGCAGTTGGGCGTAGTAAACCGATTTCTCCGAATCTTCTTGGGCAGACCAGATTATTGCCTTACCATTAAAATCCAGAGATCTTATCCTGTCATAACATCTATCGGTCAGCTGAGTTATTTGAGAGCCATCCCACATATATATATCTTGGCATGACCCCCTTTCTTTTATCCAGACTATCTTGCCGTTGCGTAATATAGGCGATCTATCGTCATCCTCGTCATCGGTTATTTTAATATTTGCCCCTCCATTCCAGTAGTATATTTCAAAATCGTCACCGTCATATTCTGTCCAGGCTATGGCCCCATTTTGCAGGCTAGGCTCCAAATCGTCGCCGTCAGTGTCTGTAAGTTTGTAGTCATTTTGGCCGTCCCAATAAAAGAGATCAAAGTTGTCACCGTCGTGTTTACCCACCCAAGCCAATGTATGTCTGTATAAAGAAGGTTGTATATCATCGTAGTCGTTGTGGGTTATTTGTATCTTTTCTCCAGGAATTCTGAGGAAGATCTCTGTATTTTTATGAAAAAAGTTCTCGTTATCTTCTTCAACAAATGCAAGGTTGTCTTCATAAAGGGAGATTGTATCTACCACATCGTCTTCCTTTTCGTGGATGGTCGTACCGTCCCAGACCTGTATATCGTCACTGTCGTCAATCCAGGCCAATTTATTGCCAGAGGCAGAAAGCACAGTCACTTCCTTGTCGTCTGAAATCTTTTGGCCAGCATTAATAGGATTTGATGTATTCCATACATAAATCCCATCGTTATAGTGGCTCCAAAATGCATAGTCGTCTCCAAGGGCAACTGTAAAAAATTCATCCCTAGAGTCTGTTTGGGCAAGCTGGACTATGTTCAGTTCAGCCCTTGCCAAGGTGCAAATCGAGCTTACAAATACAGAGATTGCTGAAATGACAAAGAGTCTATTAAGGCCAAAAATCCTCATGCTCATGGTAACATTCCCACCTTTTTATTATTTCCTTTAAATTATAGAGCCGGACAAAATTGTGCAAGTATGGATATTATAGACAGGGAGACAGAAAAGTGGCGGGCGATGCGGGATTCGAACCCACGGCCTTTGGCTCCGGAGGCCAACGCTCTATCCAACTGAGCTAATCGCCCATACGGCAAGACCTGACAGTTAGTGAGAACGATTTTTATCCTAAACATCTGGACAGACCTTGTCAATTGTACTTGGATTTGCTTTAAATAGCCTATCCTTATTGCTGCGGGGAAACTAGCGTGTCTCAGATTACTCCAATTGATATTCAAGTGGTTAATAGCCACCTCACTGCCATTTCAGAGGAAATGGGAATAGTATTGCAGCGTTCTGCCTTCTCATCAAATATCAAGGAGAGAAGGGATTTCTCATGTGCCATATTTGACAAGGATGCCATGCTTCTTGCCCAAGCTGCTCATATTCCAGTGCACTTGGGAGCCATGCCTGATGTGATCGCCATGGTCAAAAGCGAGTTCAAGCTCGGGCCTGGAGATATAGTAATCACCAATGACCCGTTTAAGGGAGGGACACATCTTCCTGATATAACCCTCGTGTCTGGAGTCTTTGATAGACATGGCAAGGATCTGCTTTTTTATATAGCAGCAAGGGCTCATCATGCTGATGTTGGTGCTGATGTTCCTGGGTCCATGGGACTTTCAAGGTCAATTAGTGAAGAGGGAGTCTTGATTTCTCCCTCACTTCTCGTGTCTAGGGGGCAGCTTATTGAAGAATATTTAAAGAGACTCATTGACAAGATGAGAAATCCAGGGGAGAGGGCAGGGGACATAAGGGCCCAGATTGCCTGTCTGCTAAGGGGGGAGCAAAGGCTCAAAGAGACCATTATGCGTTTTGGGGAAAGGCGTTTTCTTGCTATACTTCCCCATTTGTTAGAATATGGCCGAAGATTCATGTGTGCTGCAATAGCAGACATCCCTGACGGTCAATATGAATTTCAGGATTTTCTTGACGATGATGGCCTTGGCAGCGGGCCGGTTTCTATAAAAGCAAAGATCACCATACGAGGAGACAGGGCTGCTGTCGATTTCTCTGGTACTGCACCACAGGCCAAAACATGCATCAATGCTACAAAAAGCGTAACCCGTTCGGCAGTGTATTACTGTTTTTTTTGTTTGGTAGGGGAAGGTTACCCAGTAAATGCCGGTTCCTTGGAGCCAGTATCTATCTTGGCCCCAGAAGGCTGTCTTTTAAATCCTCTTCCTCCTGCCCCTGTTGCTGCCGGTAATGTGGAGACATCCCAGCGCATAGTTGATGTAATATTTGGGGCCCTTTCAAAGGCTATTCCGAGGAGGATTCCTGCAGCTGGTTGCGGCACTATGAATAATATTGCAATTGGAAGTCGGGATACAGGCCAAAACCAGTTTGCCTACTATGAAACCATTGGTGGCGGCATGGGAGCAAGTGCTAAGACAGATGGCCTTTCAGGCGTGCAAGTCCATATGACAAATACTTTAAATACACCTATTGAGGCCTTAGAGCAAACCTATCCCATGATGATAGAGCGTTACAGCCTTAGAGACGGTTCTGGAGGTCATGGATTTCACAAGGGAGGGGATGGCATAATCAGGAGATATAAGTTCCTTGCGCCGTGCAGCATTTCCCTTTTAACCGAAAGGAGAAAGTTTGCTCCATATGGTCTTTTGGGAGGAGGGAAGGGAAAACCTGGGGAAAATCTCCTTTTTAAAAAGGATGTTCGGGTGCCTGATAAACTGCCCGGCAAGTGTATAATACAGGTCAGAGATGGAGACGCTTTGGAAATAAGAACACCAGGTGGAGGAGGCTACGGAGCTATTGAGCCTTGACAAGTTGACTGTTAAGGTGAAAATTTATTCATTTTTAATAGAAACAAAAGCATATTTTAAGGCTGGTTAATTATAAGGCCGGCCAGTTAGGAAGGGAGGACAAATGAAAAAGAGATATCTCATGGCCCCAGGACCTGTGGCAGTTGATCCCCATGTAATGTCTGTGATGTCTGAACCGCTTATCCATCACAGGTCGCCACAGTTTTCCAAAATTCTGTCTGAAGTTAGAAAGGATCTCAAGTATCTTTACCAGACAAACAATGACTGTCTTATTTTTGCCTCTTCTGGCACAGGTGGTATGGAGGCGAGTGTTGCCAATCTTCTCTCTCCGGGGGACAAGGCGATCTGTATTGTTGCAGGTAAGTTTGGAGAGCGCTGGAGTGAGTTATGTCAAACCTACGGGATCGAAACAGTTGATATAAATGTGGAATGGGGCCTTGCTGTTGATCCCGCACAAGTAAAGGACGCCCTTGAGCAACATCCTGATGTAAAGGCTGTTTTTGTACAGGCCCATGAGACTTCAACAGGGGTTAAGCATCCGGTTGAAGAACTTGGTGCTATAGTGGCTGACAAGGCCGATACGGTTCTGGTAGTGGATGCAATAAGTGCTCTTGGCGTCTATGACATGAAGGTTGATGAATGGAATCTTGATGTAGTGGTAACAGGTTCACAGAAGTCTTTGTCCTTGCCTCCAGGTTTGGCAGTGGTAAGTGTAAGCGAGAAGGCATGGAAAATGGCTGAAAAAGCAAAGGGGCCGCGGTATTACTTTAACTTCCTAAAAGAGAGGAAGGCATTGGCAAGGGAGACAACTGCCTACACGCCAGCAGTTTCCTTGATAATCGGACTTGCTGAGGTGTTAAAGCAGTTTAGGGGCATGGGACTTGAAAATCTCTTTGCCCATCACAGGCGTCTTTCAGGTGCTGTAAAGGCAGCAGTAAGGGCAATGGGCCTTGAACAGTTTCCCAAAACTCCTTCTGAGGCCATAACTGTTATATGTGCTCCAGATGGAGTCAACGGTCAAGATGTGGTAAAGATTCTGAGAGAGGACTATGGCATAACCATTGCGGGTGGTCAGGCCCAGCTAAAGGGCAAGATTTTCAGGATTTCACATTATGGTTATCTATGTGAATGGGATATGATAATTGCTGTTGCGGCCATTGAAAGGGCCCTGAACGAACTCGGTTGCAAGGTGGAGCTTGGATCGGGTGTAGCAGCAGCCCAAGAATATTTTGCCAAGAATTAGATATCTGAAATCCAAGGAAAAGGAATATCAAAATGAAGGTACTTATAACCAATCCGATAGCACAAGAAGGGATAGATATTTTAAAAGAGGCAGGTTTAGAGGTCGAGGAGAAGTTGGGACTCAGTCCCGAGGAGCTAAACGAGGTCATAAAGGATGCAGATGCCCTGGTGATAAGAAGTAGTACCAGGGTTACTCCAGAACTTCTTGACCATGCAGAAAAGCTGAAGGTGGTTGGTAGGGCAGGCACTGGTCTCGACAATGTTGATATAGAGGCCTGCAATAAAAAGGGCGTAGTTGTTATGAATACTCCAGGTGGAAATACCAACTCTGCAGCTGAACACACTATTGCCATGATGCTTGCCATGTCCCGTCACATTCCGCAGGCCACCATGTCCATGAAGGCTGGCAAATGGGAAAAAAAGAAATTTATGGGACAGGAAGTAGCTGGAAAGACCATTGGAATCATTGGAAGCGGACGTATTGGAGCAATAGTTGCACAACTTGCCAAGGGGCTTAAGATGAAGGTATTGGCCTACGATCCCTATATGAACCCTGAAATGGCCGAGAAGCTTGGTATAGAGCTTGTAGATCTTGATACCCTTTTGTCTAGGGCCGACTATATATCGGTGCATACTCCCCTTACAGACGAGACCAGAGGCATGTTAAATAAGGAACTTTTTGACAAGATGAAAGACGGGGCCATGGTGTTAAACTGTGCCAGGGGGGGTATAGTTAACGAGGCTGACCTCTACGAAGCCCTTACCTCTGGAAAGCTTGCTGCTGCTGCCTTGGATGTCTTTGAAAAAGAGCCAACTACTCTTGAAAATCCCCTTCTAGGTCTGGACAATTTTATTTGTACCCCGCATCTTGGTGCCTCTACCCGTGAGGCCCAAGAGAATGTTGCAGTAGCGGTTGCTAGGCAGATTGCAGATTACCTCTTAAAGGGTGAGGTGAGAAACGCTGTTAATGTACCCTCTGTCAGTGGTGAGGCATTGAAGGTTCTAGGGCCAGTGCTTAATCTGGCTGAAAAATGCGGAACATTTGTGGCCCAGGTTTTGGATGGGGCACTCAAAAGGGTGGATATATCCTATCAGGGGGACTTGGCTGATATAGATACAGCGCCGGTTACAGTCACCATTTTAAAAAATCTCCTTGCCCCTGTGCTTAGAGAAGATGTCAATTTTGTAAACGCTCCTATAATTGCAAAAGAGAGGGGAATAAAGGTTGTAGAATCCAAGAGCGAGACGTGTGAAAATTTCAATAATCTCCTTGAACTCAAGGTGACTACAAGCAATGGTGAGGAGGTGTTGGCAGGTACCATTTTTGGTAAAACAGAGCCTAGACTCGTTCGTATAAACAATTTTACCCTTGAGGCTGTGCCAGAAGGCCACATGCTTCTTATCTATAATGAAGATAGGCCTGGAGTTATAGGAAGGATCGGGCTCACTCTTGGAGAAGCTGGAATAAATATTGCCAGGATGCAGGTTGGTCAGGATCCAGGTCATCACAGAAATGTGATCCTCCTGACAACGGATGAGAAGGCCTCGGATGAGGTGCTTGAAAACTTACTGCAGCAGGACGGGGTATCAAAGGTTATACCCGTAGAACTTTAATCCAAATTATAACATTTTTATTGTTGAAAGGGGGCTTTATGCCCCTTTTTTTAGGCCTTTTGCCTGTATTGATGGGCCTTGCAAAGTCTTGGGTCCATCCTAACAGGTGCTAGTCTTTTTAGGGGATCTTTCTGGGTAGCTGCTCCTACTTCTCGTAACTAGCTAAAACATCCTGCTACAGATGGGCTGGTATATCTCATCTTCAGACTAAAGATTTCCCGTTTTCTTACTTCAAGATGATTTGTAAGAGAATCTTCGCGGCCCAGATCATGTCTAACCATTTAAATCAGAGCATTTAAAATCGTGTTCGTTTTTTCAAGGTAGAGAAGTGAGTTTTTTGTGAGGTGATAAGGCCCGAACGCTGAAAAATACATAGCGCTTTGATTATATCATCTTGTGCGAAAGACAGGCTCGGCCTCAATACCTGGAATACTTTCACTGGATCTTCAAGTTTTATCCCTATTTATTAAAGTTAAAGATGATTTAAGCAGAAAATATGAGTATGTGTCTAGAATATCTAAATTCATCGGCTTATACTCAAAAGAATATATTAGGAAAGAAAATATTATGATAGACATAGCCAATCTTCCAGCCCCTGGCGCGCGGATCGTGGTCAGGGATGCAGAGTGGATAGTAAGACGGGTAGAGCCGGCAAACCCAGGGGGCCATGCCGTGCATGCCGTTGGGGTCTCTGAGCTGGTTCAGGGCCGCGAGGCCGTATTCCTTACTGAAATAGAGGGCAGAATCCAGGTCATGGACCCTGCCTCCACAAGGCTGGTGGCAGACGAAAGCCCCCGTTATCAGGATTCACTCCTCTACATGGAGAGCCTCATTCGCCGCACACCACCAACGGACGAGCGGCTGTACGTGGGCCACAAGGCGGCCATGGACCTTGTGCCCTTTCAGCTCGACCCTGCCGTTCAGGCCCTGAAACAGCCCCGCCAGCGCATACTCATCGCAGACGCCGTGGGCCTTGGAAAGACCCTCGAGGCAGGAATCCTCGTTTCAGAACTGATCCGCCGTGGAAAGGGCAGACGCATCCTGGTCCTTGCGGTAAAGAGCATGCTCACCCAGTTCCAGAAGGAGATGTGGACCAGGTTCACCATCCCCCTGGTTCGCCTCGACTCTGCAGGCATCCAGCGCATCCGCTCCCGCATTCCCACCAATCACAACCCCTTCTACTACTTCGACAGGGTCATCATCTCCATCGACACCCTGAAACAGGATGTGGAGTACCGGACCTATCTCGAGGACGCCTGGTGGGACATAATAGTCATCGACGAGGCCCACAACGTGGCCGAGCGCGGAAAGAGCAGTTCCCTGAGGGCCAGGCTCGCCAAGCTCCTTTCGAGCCGTTCCGACACCCTCATCATGCTCTCTGCCACACCCCACGACGGTAGCGCAAGGAGCTTTGCAAGCCTCATGAACATGCTGGATCCGACTGCCATAGCAGACCCGGACCACTATGGCCCTGAGGACATAAAGGGGCTTTTCATCAGGCGCTTCAAGAAGGACATACTGGATCAGGTGCAAGAGGCCTTCAGGGAGAGGCAGATAGCCATAGCAAGGGCCACGGCCACGGAAAGGGAGGAAGAGGCCTTCAGCCGTCTGGCTGCCATCCAGTTCAGACGTCTCGACAGGTCAAGGGGCAAACAGCTCTTTGCAACCACCCTTGAAAAGGCACTTTTCTCGAGCCCGGCCGCCTGCATCAGCACCATAGACAACAGGGTGAGACGCCTCGAGCGGGAACTTGAGCAAAAAGGTGACGACCAGGACATCATTCACGACATAAAGGAGCTTTCCTGTCTGAAAGATGCCCTCATGCAGATAACCCCGGCAGACTTCAGCAAGTTTCAGCGTCTTGTTGCCCTGATAAAGGACAGGGAAAAGGGCCTTGGCTGGACAGGCCGGGACAGCCGGGATCGGCTGGTCATCTTCACGGAACGCATCGACACCCTAAGATTTCTCCAAGAGCATCTGCCAAAGGCCCTTGGCCTGAGCGGAAAAAAGGTGGAGATACTCCACGGCACCATGTCGGACATGGAACAGCAGAGGGTGGTGGAGGAGTTCGGAAAGGAAGAATCCCCTGTGAGGCTCCTCATCGCCTCTGACGTGGCTTCAGAGGGAATAAACCTCCACTATCTTTGCCACAAGATGATCCACTTCGACATCCCCTGGTCCCTCATGGTCTTTCAGCAGAGAAACGGCAGAATCGATCGCTACGGCCAGGAGCGCACCCCCATGATATTCTACCTCCTTACAGAGAGCGGAAACGAAAAGATAAGGGGAGACGCCAGGATACTGGAGCTCCTCATCAAAAAGGACGAACAGGCCCGCAGGAACATCGGTGACCCGTCTGCCCTCATGGGCGTCTATGACATCGACAGGGAAGAGGAGATAACGGCCCAGGCCATTGAGCACGGCCTTGCCCCTGAGGAGTTCGAAAAACAGCTCGATGAAAAGGCCCAGGAGGTCTTCGATCCCCTTGCCCTCCTCATGGGAGAGGAGCAGAAAGGGCAGGGAACGCGCATTGAGGAGGTCACCGCCTCCATGCCCTCATTCTTTCAGGACGATTTTCACTATCTGGACAGTGCCCTGTCCAGGCTGAGCCGGCAGGAGCCGTTCCAGATCAGCCGCTATCCTGAAGAGAGGCGTCTGGACTTCACGGCCCCTGAGGATCTGGCACACAGGTTCCGCCTCCTTCCAAGGGAGATCTGGCCGGAAGGCGGCAGGTTTATCCTCTCTGCAGACAGAGACAAGGTGCAGGAGGAGATAAAAAGGAGCCGCAGGGAGGAAAAGGCCTGGCCCCGCATCCACTACCTTTGGGAGCTTAATCCCGTGGTCCAATGGGCCACAGACAGGCTCCTTGCCGTCTTTGGGAGAAACGAGGCCCCGGTCATCGCCCTTCCTGGCATCCTGGCCCCTGACGAGAGCATCTTCGTGGTCTCAGGCCTGATCCCCAATCTCAAGGGGCAGCCCCTGGTTTACCGGTGGCTTTCAGTAAAGTTCCAGGGCAGCGAGGTGGTCGAGGAGCCCGAGGACTTCTTCAAGGTCATGAAGGAGCTTGCCCTCTGTGAAAGAGAGCTTCCAAACCTGAGCCACCGTCTTGACACAGAGCGGCTCCAGGGCCTTCTTCCAAAGGCCATCGAATGGGCAGAGGCCTGGATGGGCGATTATCACAAGAAATTTGTCGAGGAGACAAGACCAAAACTGAACGAGCAGCTTGACAGGCTAAAGAAACTCCAGGACAGGCAGTATAGCCAGCTTAAAATCTTCAGGGAAAAGGGTTTGCCAAAGGAGCGGATATCAAGCCGCAAGAGAGAGATCGACAGGATCTTTGATGAATACCAGGCCTGGATCAAGGAGACCATGACGGCAGAAGACCGCCCCTATATGCAGGCCATAGCGGTCTTTTCAGGCTGTCTGGCATCATAGGCCGGAAACGAAGAGGGAACATGGCACTGGATCTTACTGGCATAAAGAACGAAAACGAATTCTACAGCAACCACTACCTGACAGCCCTTCTTGAAAACGACCTCAAGGACCTTTTCAGGACGTGGGAGGCCAGGAAGAAGGAAGAGGGGACCCCAACCCCGTGGAGTCTCCTTGGACGTATCAGGAAGGATTACTTCAGGATGAGGAGCCGTCTTGAAAGGCTGAAGGCTCCTGAGGAGCGCCTGAGGCTCCAGAGGGACTTTTCCGCATCCCTTCTTCACGCCCTGGGCTACGAACCTGCCCAGTCTCTCATCCAGTCAGACCCTGAAGACGAAGACTCCCTGCTGCCTCTTCTCTCACAGGTGAAGAGGGCAGACGGAAGCCCTGAGCTCTGGGTCCTCGAGGCCTTTGACCCTGAAGGAGACTTTCAGGACCCCCTTACCCTGGAGCTTCATCCTGTCCAGTACGGAACTGCAGGCCAGGTCCCAAAGGCCTTTTCAGGCCTCACCCTTGAAGAGATCGCCTCAAGACGCATCTTTTCCCTTTCAGAGCCACCCCGCTGGCTCCTTCTGGTCTCAGACGCCCAGATACTCCTTCTGGACCGGTCCAAGTGGGGCCAGAGACGGCTTCTTCGCTTTGACATCAACGAGATACTCGGGCGAAACGAGCAGTCCACCCTGAAGGCCGCCTGCGCCCTCCTTCACAGGGAAAGCCTGTGTCCGCAACAGGGCGAAAGCCTACTTGACGCCCTGGACGAAAACTCCCACAAGCACGCATTTTCCGTGTCCGAAGACCTGAAGTATGCCCTGCGTGAAGCCATAGAGCTCCTTGGAAACGAGGCTGTCTGGTATCTGAAAAACAGGCTCCATGAAAAGGTCTATGAAAAGAACCTGGCAGAGGATCTCACCCTGGAGTGCCTGCGCTACATGTACCGGCTCCTCTTTCTCTTCTACATAGAGGCAAGGCCCGAGCTTGAATATGCGCCCATAAAGTCGGAGGTTTACAGAAAGGGCTACAGCCTCGAGTCCCTGCGGGACCTCGAGATGATCCACCTGACCTCAGAGGAGGACAAAAACGGCTACTTCATAAACGATTCCCTGAAGATACTCTTCGATCTCATCTATCAGGGCTTTCCAAAGAAGGAAGAAGAAAGGGTCAGCCAGCGTCAGCGCGACATGAATCTGGATGGAACCATCCGAAGCTCCTTTTTTATTCAGCCCCTGCGCTCCCATCTCTTCGACCCTGAAAGGACCCCCATCCTCAACAGGGTGAGGTTCAGAAACCGCATCCTTCAAAAGGTCATAAGGCTCATGTCCCTCACAAGGCCTGCAAAGGGCAAGAAGGCCAGGCGGGGC
>CAZNKP010000011.1:0-63019 GCA_964573805.1 uncultured Desulfobacterales bacterium
CCTGTCCCCTATTTCGTGTTTATGGGTGGTTCCCTAAAGAATATGCATTTTGGTCGTAGGCTCATTTTACTAACATTAAAAATGGTCCAAAGATGGGGGGGAAGCCCAAAGAAAACTTAAAACAGACCAATGACTGTACAAAAATCGGGTACCACTTCACTAAGTCAAAAATAGGGTCGGGAGTAACACGATTTTGATACCTCTTCCCCTCTATGAGCACGGAATAGACGCAATCTGAACCCAGAGACAAGAAAAGGGGTTGGCCGGATCGGCAAACCCCTTGATTTCATTGGCGCGCCCGGCAGGATTCGAACCTGCGACCTACGGATTCGTAGTCCGGCGCTCTATCCAGCTGAGCTACGGGCGCCTAAAGTGAACACTTTATATAATTTAGACGTATTAAGATTGCAAGTCTCCTTTACCCTTGCAAAAGGAAGAGGCCTAATGATAAATTTGCGAAAAAATTTTCAAACAGGAGGAATCATGACCGATCCAGTTATTACAAATGAATTTCTTTCTTCTCTATTTCCTGCGGAACGAACTGATGAATTTTTCGATGCCCTCTATGGAGGAGCTGAAGCCGGGGCATTTGATATAGGGCTCAGATCTGGTGGATTTGACAAACAAAATAATACCCTGATAATAGAATTTACCTTAACCGAAAGACCAGGACATTGTATGGCCTGCAATCTCACATATGGTCTGCCTCAAGTATTTGAGAAGCATCCTATTATAAATCTCAGAGGAATAATAGAAGAAATAGACAAACAATTGAGACCAGAATGGAGAGTGGAAGATTGGCAGATAGGTTCAACTCAAGTTATCAACAATAAACTCAACACCATTCCAGTCTTTATAACCCTTAAAAATAATTCATAATCCTACTGAAAAGGTGCTGCCACTTTTAAGATCAATGGCAGCACCACATGTAAAAATCATCCTTTATATAATTTTCCCTTTTTTAGGAAGATTTTTCATCCAATCTGGTGAGTGGAACCAATATTCTTTAAGTTTCTTTAGCTCTCCCACTGCGTTAAGCTTCATAAGAAGGTTATCAATCCAGTTCATCCACAAAAGATCTGTCTGGGGCAAAGCTACCCCAAGCGGCTCAAAAGTAAAAGGTTCTGATACCGCCAAATCTTTATCTTGATTTCTAAAGGCTGCCACTACACAAAAGGGTTCGTCTGCAAAAAGGGCCTGTGCCTTACCAGAAATCACCATATTGAATGCCTCCTCCATGTTCTTTGCCAAAACTATGTTCGCCTTAGGCACAAGCGCCTTAGCAACCTGCTCACCAGTGGTATTTTTGGCCACAACTAAAGTAAAATCTGGCCTATTCATGGCCTCCGGAGACTTTATCTTAGTAACTACAGATTTCTTACCAAGGATAGACTGCCCAGTGACATAATAGGGACCTAAAAACAAGACCTTAAGATTACGTTTAGGAGTAATAGTTATACCTGCAAGGGCAAGATCGATCTCTCCCTTGTCTATTGCATCAAAGAGTTCTGAAATTGGCATCTGCTTAATTTTTAGCTCTACGCCTAACTGCTTGGCTATGATAGCAGCTATGTCTATATCGAATCCAATAAATTTTCCATTTTTATCCTTTACACAAAAAGGCGGGTAATGGCCGGTGGTACCTACAACAAGCATACCCCTATTCTGGATTCTTTTAATTACTGTACCGGCAAAGCTAGAAACCGAAAAAAGAAATGTTGCAACAAGTAGAGTAGATAAAATAATAGTGAGTCTTTTCATAAAGACACCTCCTTTTGCCAAGAAAAATTATTACACTAATCTTCGAGTGTAAACCGCCAACTCATTATTTTTTATTTTCCTTATTACAGCTATGATCCCGGATTAGGCAGCTCTCAAGTTTGCCAAGAGTGCAAGACCGAGGGTGTACAGACGCACTTTGTTGGTGCTTTAGCTGCCTTACCACACAGCATCAATACAATCTCTAACCCCTTGCGACTTCAAATATTGAGATGCAAGCCTGGATAGGACCGCACTTTGAGTAGCGAATCGAATTCAAGAGACGATTGGCAGAACTCATTTAATTATTAAAAAGAGACAATCCTCCCAACAGTTGAAGTGCATAATCTGGATTTATATAAAATCAGGCCTTAAGATTTACAAGAATGCCGTATGGCCTAATTGAATCAAAAAAAGTTCCAGAAATCACTTCTTCTATAGGAATTTGACAAAGGACCTGATTGGACAATCTATTTTTTATTAGCACGACAAAAGAATCATCTCGGTTCAACTGTCTCAGCTCCACTTCAAGGTCCCTGTTTTCTATTAAAAAATCAGACAATGCATCCAAGGCATATTTTGCCTTCTCCTCTTTGGAGAGATTCCAAGGCCCTTTGCTGTCGTCTTTCTGCTTACCACGATTTTTTGAGCGAAGTTTGGACTTTTCTGTCTTCTTCACAGGGCGAACTGCTGGCCTTTGCCTCTTTTCATTCAAGAGTATATGTCCAGGCAAAAAATTTATGGCCCGAATATCTAAGCCTTTAAAGTCCATAAAAATTCCCCAAAATTAAGTTCCCCTTCTATCCTTTTCATCGACCTATGGTAATATCAACTACAATATGAAGTCCCCTTTACTCTCCGAGAAGCTTCATAAGCATAACCGGGTCTACCCTTTGCCCAAGAAGACTCACCCCCCAGTGAAGATGCGGACCAGTCACCCTGCCTGTTGCACCAGAAAAACCAATTAGCTGTCCTTTGTGGATCATTTGTCCCTGCCTGACCTTTACCTTTGAAAGATGTGCATAAAGTGTATAAAGCCCACCTCCATGGTCAATGACTACAGTATTGCCACTTAAATAACAGTTTCTTACAAGTACCACCACCCCATGATTTGGGCTCTTGATCGGTGTATTTTCTTTGGCCCTAAGATCTATGCCAGAGTGGGGACTGCGAGGTTCTCCGTTGAAATAGCGCCTAAGACCAAAAGGACTCAGGACCTTAGATTTTACTGGCCAAATAAAGCCTTGATCCCAATAAATAACAGGCCTGATTTTGCTACATACATTGCGTACGGCCCTTTGATCTGCAAGTACACGTTTCAAAATGGCAGGTTGAAACGAGACCATCTTCTTCTTAACCTTTAGGTATTCGGCTTTATAATATTTTTTCCTTATAGAAATATTTTTTGATACCGTTAGATGAGCCTTTTCTCTCATAAAATAAAACTGTAACGGCCTTTTACCAGGCCCCTCTTTTAGTCCTGCCCCAACAATTATCATGTAACGTCCCCTACCCATGTCCTTAAAGGGCACCATCTTCTTGCCAAAAGAAATCCTCTTTAAAAGACAACCGTTGGCAATATGAAAATCTATCTTTGCAAGTCCTCCCTGATAGAGAACCGAAGGCTCTATATGAAACTGTTCAAGACATTGATCCTTAGTTGAGGCACTGGTTCCCACAGGAAAGAATCCTGCAACAATATACAGCAATAGAGAAATATAGAATTTTAGCATTATCTTTAACCGTCTTTTTTTGACTTAACCCTACAGTCAAATTGTCCGTTTGTTAAAATTACCGACAGCAACTGGCCAGTAACTACCTGATCTACACTTGTTATCAACCTATCTGTCTGTTGATCAAAAACCATGGCAAATCCCTTTCTTAAGCAGTTTCTTGGATCGGTCCCCTCAAGATAAGAATGTATAGTCACCAGTTTTTCTTTTTCTGTATGAATTTTGAAAAGCATGTGTTCTTTAAGCCTGTATTCCAGCCCATGAAGCTTGCTTTTTTTTAAGCCTATTAGGGCTTCAGGATTTTCCATCAAAAGTTTGGCAGAAAATTGAGAAAGGACCTTTGATTTATTGGAAAAAAGATCTGCAGCAACTGAAATCAATCGCCTTTGTATATCATCCAGCTTAAGTTTTTGCTCAATCACTATACTATAGGGATGCCTTAATCCTGAACGCAAAAGATTGAGCCTGTGGACAGCCTCTAAAAAGACATGATTTATGGCTGACTTTAGCATGGCTATCTGGCTATCAAGTCTATCCTTTAGCTCATTATAAGAAGGACAGACAAGCTCTGCTGCAGCTGTTGGTGTAGCTGCCCTTTTGTCTGCCACAAAATCACATATAGTAAAGTCTACCTCATGCCCTACTGCAGAAACTACCGGTATCGTGCATTCGTATATTCTCTTTGCCAGGGCTTCACTGTTAAAGGCCCACAAATCCTCAATACTTCCACCTCCTCTAGTCAACACTATCACGTCTTTAGGAGTTGCATATTCCTCAATAAGATCAATGGCCTCTATCAACCGATCTGGTGCGTCGTTCCCCTGCACCAAGGAAGGGACAAGGATTATGTGTGCAGGTGGAAATTTTGCCTTGGCAGTCTCCAGAAAATCCCTAATAGCTGCTCCTGCAGGAGAAGTTACGACAAATATCTTTCTTGGCCAACTTGGTATCTCCTTCTTGCGGCTTTCATCAAAAAGACCCTGATTCGCAAGCCTCTTTTTCAACCGTTCAAACTCGACCTTTAGAATACCCTCTCCCCAAGGCTCAACATATTCTACAATTACCTGAAGATCTCCACGGGATTGGTAGACATTTACCCTTGCTAGGCAAAGAACCTTTGCTCCTTCTTTGATATGCCTGGCAAAGGTTGTCTGTTTCGATCTAAAACAGACAGACTTAAGACAAGCTTTCCCATCTTTAAGACTAAAATAACAGTGGCCAGATGGAGGCACAGAAACCTGCCCTACCTCCCCTTCCAACCAAATTGTTCCAAATTCAAGGTCGAAAATAGTATTGATGTGGGAGAGCAGCTCGCTAACACTCCATATCCGTCTGTCTTCTGTTCCGTTTTCCGTTTCGCTTTCCGAATCGCCAAGTACGTTATCAAGGGCCCCTTTGGGGAACAGATCATCTAGAGAATCGAAAAAGTCCATAGTGTTGTTCCAACAAGAGCGTTATTAAGTTATTAAGATAAAGACACTTGTTTCAGCAAAATAAATTGCCTAATTTATAATGTAGTATAATATTTGATAGTTGCCCAAATTAAATTTAGGGAAGTTATAAGATAATACAATTTGATGGAGGTGTCTTCATGGAGGATATGGAGAAAGGCAAATCCAAAGAAAAACTAGACGAACATGCCAAGACAGGAGATATACCCCTGCCAGAAGTAACCTTTGCCACATTTATACTCTCACTAAACACCTCTGCCTTGGTCCATCTTGGTGAACTGCCAGAACCTGGGAAAGAAGAGCCAGTGTTTGATCTTAACCTTGCCAGACATGCCATAGATACTATAGCCATGCTAAAAGAAAAAACAAAAGGAAACTTGACTGAAGACGAACAGGCCCTTATAGACAACATACTCTTTGACTTGAGGATGAAATTTGTCAAAAAGGCCGGTTAATGCTCTGGTTCAACTCTCCTGCCAAAATAAACAGGTTCTTATACATAAAAGGAAGACTACCAAACGGCTATCACGAGATAGTCACATTATTTGAAAAAATTGCATTTTTTGATCGCATTGGGATAGAAATCAAAGATGACGATAACTCACATATCGAAATCTCTTGCCCTGAGTGGCTACCAAAAGGACCAGAAAACCTGGTTTTCCAAGCTGTAAAAGCCTTTAGAGAGGCAACAGATCTAAGATTCAGCGTTTTTATTAAACTTCACAAAGAAATTCCAACTGGTGCCGGGCTTGGAGGGGGCAGTTCAAACTGCGGTATAACCCTAAAGGTCCTTAACCAGTTTTTTGATTCGATACTGTCCGAAAGCCAACTGCTTCAACTCGCCGCTTCTATCGGAGCAGACTGCCCGTTTTTTGTTTCAAGCTGGATAGGAGCCATTGGAACCGGTACTGGAGCCACACTAGAGGATTTCCCATTGGAGATAAACTGGTACCTTTTGGTGCTGCCAGGCTTTTCTGTAAATACACGTTGGGCCTATGAGAATTTCAAGTTGACAAGACAAAGGTATGAAACTATTTTTGAGCCTCGCAAGGTCCGATCCGGTTACAAATGGATAAACGACCTGGAGAAACCAGTTTGTTCTAGATATCCGGCTATTTCCAGGATAAAATCCAATCTTATGGAGGCCGGAGCCAAACGGGCCTTGATGTCTGGAAGCGGTTCTACTGTCTTTGGTGTGTTTGACACCGAAGAGGAGGCGTTAAAGGCGCAGACGCAAATAAAAAATAAAACGGGTTACAGGTGTCTTGTAACCAGAACAGTCAAACATGACGAAATTGTATGAGTTGGGGCGTCGTCAAGCGGTAAGACACGGGTCTTTGGAACCCGCATTCGCAGGTTCGAATCCTGCCGCCCCAGCCATTTTTGATTTTCAGGCCTGAAACTGGAAATCCGAATATATAATTCAACACTAACCAACAAGAACAATTAAGTTCTTGGTATTGAAATTTATCTTTATCATTGTGAATTTCGGGGGACTGAAAGCCGATGTCCATCAATAAAATTAAGGTCTTTACAGGGAACGCCCATCCTTCTTTGTCCCAGGAGATCTGTGACTATCTTAACATGCCCCTTGGACGGGCCCAGGTAAAAAAGTTCAGCGACGGTGAAACCTTTGTAGAGATAGGGGAAAATGTGAGAGGGGCCGATGTATTTGTAATTCAACCTACATGCCCTCCTGTAAATGACCATCTTATGGAGCTATTAATAATGATAGACGCATTGAGAAGGGCTTCTGCAAGACGCATTACTGCAGTTGTTCCCTACTACGGCTATGCCCGTCAGGACAGAAAGGCCGCTCCCAGAGTTCCCATCTCTGCCAAGCTCGTAGCTGACATTATAACTACTGCTGGAGCCAGGAGGCTTCTGGCAATGGATCTTCATGCTGGACAGATCCAGGGCTTTTTTAGTATCCCTGTAGACCACCTCTTTGCAGCACCAGTATTGTTAAAACATCTGCAAGAGTTTCCAAGGGATGAAGTAGTTATGGTATCTCCTGATGCAGGTGGTGTCGAAAGGACAAGGGCCTTTGCCAAACGCCTTGGCACAGGCCTTGCCATAATAGACAAAAGGCGTGAAAAGGCCAACGAATCCCAGGTCATGCATATAATTGGTAACGTGGAAAATAAGATAGCCATAATTCTTGATGACATGGTAGATACTGCCGGAACCCTGTGTAATGCTGCCAAGGCCCTTCAAGATCATGGAGCAAAGGAGGTCCATGCCTGTGCTACCCATCCGGTGCTTTCTGGCCCTGCAGTTGATAGATTAAAAAAATCGGTTCTCAAATCCCTTATGGTTACCAATACCATCCCTCTTGGCGATAAGGCCAAGGATCTAGGCGATAAAGTAAAGGTATTTTCAGTTGCACCGCTGTTAGGAGAGGCCATATCTAGAATACACGACGATGATTCGGTCAGTTCGCTTTTCGTATGAGATTAATATAAAAAACAAAAAAGTATCTTAGGAGTTATAAGATGATTCAGATAGATCTGGATGCACAGATAAGAACGCAAAGCGGCAAAGGAGTCGCTAGAAAACTTAGAAAAGAGGGAAGAATCCCTGCTATCCTTTATGGCCCCAAAATAGAACCAATAGGTCTTAGCGTAAATGCCCATGAATTCGATAAAATATTGATCAAGGCAGAAGGAGAACAGGTAATATTCACCCTAAAACTCGATGGTCAAGACAGGCTCGCCTTAATAAAAGAAATGCAGAGGCACCCTGTAAACGACAGGGTCCGACACATTGATTTTTATGCAATCTCTGTTGAGGATAAGGTCGAGGTTGAAGTTCCGATTAAACCTGTTGGAAAGGCAAAGGGTGTGGAACTCAGTGGCGGAGTGCTAGAAATGATTCAAAGGACCATAACCATTAAGTGCTTGCCTCTTGCTATTCCCAAGGAAATCGAGGTGGATATCAGCGAGTTAGATGTAGGTGATGCCATTCATGTCAGTGATCTTACGCCTCCGGAAGGAGTCGAATTTACAGAGGCACCTGACACTACACTAATTACAGTAGTAGGGGGAACAGTACAGGCTGAAGAAGCAGAGGAAGAAGAAATGGAAGAGGAGGTCGCACCTGAAGAGACCTCTGAAGAATAGAATAAATGGTCAGGCCCGGCATAGTTGTTTGCCGGGCTAATATCTTTTTAAATTACGTTAGTTGAAAAAATTCCTAATTGCCGGATTAGGCAATCCAGGTCGCAAGTATCAAAATACAAGGCATAATGTAGGCTTCCAAGCTGTTGATGTGGTTGCGCAACAGCACTGTCTTGTCTTTAAGGAAGAGACAATGCGTCCCCGCTACCTGCTCGCCCAGGGACATATCTGGGGGAACAAAATCTTTTTGCTAAAGCCCCTGGAATACATGAACAGAAGCGGCGGCCCTGTAGCCAAGGTTGCCACTTACTTTAAAATAAGTCCTGAATCCATACTGGTTGTGCATGACGATCTTGATGTCCCGTTGGGACGGATCAAGTTTGTCCGATCAGGTGGACATGGAGGACACAACGGCGTACGTTCAATAATAGCCGCCCTTGGCACAAGAGACTTTCCAAGGCTTAAAATAGGAATCGGTCGCCCCCCAAATGGAACACCTGCAGACCGTTACGTGCTTAGCACTTTTTCATCGGATGAACAGAAACTTGTAAATCAGTTAATTCACCTTGCCGCAAAAGGGATAGAAGAATTTGTAAAAAATGGCATAGATTCTGCCATGAACAAATTTAACGGAGTCGAGGTAACTGGATAATGAAAAAACTCTTTCTTTCCATAGTCATCTTTGTCGTAATTAGCACCTTAGTTGCAGGGGCATTTATAGGCTACAGGCTCTTTGAAGGAACTCCTCCCCAAATAATCCCTGTCAAAATTCCTACAATTATTGGCAAGGATGCAGAAGTTATTATAAAGGTTACAGATGCCAGGGCAGGAATAAGACTAGTTGAGGCAACAATAACCCAAGATAAGAGACAGGTACAACTTGGACAAAAGGCTATACCAACGGAAAATATCTGGACAGGCTCCCATGTAAAGGAAATGGTTCTTTCTTGGCGCATTCAGCCAAGAAAGGCAAGGCTTGCCTCAGGCAAAGCCTTACTTATTATAAGCGCTTCTGACGCATCTCTCAGAAACGGCTCAAAAGGTAACAAGTCCATTTTGGAAATACCTTTAAATATAGATTACATACCACCAGTTATCACCGTGCTTTCTACAATCCACAATGTCCGGACCGGAGGAGCAGGGGCGTTGAGTTTCAGAGTAAGTGAAGACGTAACCAAGGCTGGCGTAAGGATTGACGACCTCTTTTTTAGGGCATACAAAGGGAAAGACAACATATACCGTACCCTTTTTGCAATTCCATTTAATCTTGACAGGCCTAAAATTTTCCAGGTAGAAGCCATAGACCGCGCTGGCAACAAAGGAGTCTCTGGATTTGCATATAGAGTGCTTCCCAGGCATAAAAGGGAAGACAAGATCAATATCTCTGACTCGTTTTTACAAAAGAAAATGCCCACGTTTGCAAGTCGTTTCCCAGAAGTAGCATCTCCTACCCTTATTGATACCTTTTTAAAGGTCAACCATCTACTTCGCAAAAAGAACAACGACTTTCTCTTGTCTCTCTGCAACAAAAGCCAAAATAAGATGGCCTTTTCTGGAGCATTTGTGAGGTTCAAAGGGGCCAAACGATCCGACTTCGCAGACAAGCGCCATTACTTTTATCATGGCAAAGAAGTTGACCAGGCATATCATATGGGCGTTGATATTGCTTCTATAGCCCATGCGGCTGTATCTGCAGCAAACAACGGCAAGGTTATTTTTGCCGGTGATAACGGTATATACGGAAATACCGTGGTACTTGATCACGGCATGGGATTACTGAGCCTTTATGCACATCTTAGCCAGATCAATGTCCGGCCAGGACAAGATGTCAAAAAAGGACAACGCATAGGTGTAACAGGTTCTACAGGACTTGCAGGAGGGGACCACCTCCATTTTGGCATGATGCTTGGCGGAACCTTTGTTAACCCAGTTGAGTGGTGGGATAGCCGCTGGATAAAGGACCACATCACGTATAACCTGTATCTAAAATCAACAAAACAGTAGAAACAATCCTTTAATCATGACACAAAATCGCCCTCAAAAAGATATTTTGTTTTTTATATTTTCTATTTTTATCATACTACTTCTTTACGGCTTCACTTTTTCTGATCCAAACAAACTTCGCCAAGAGATAAGGAAAGAAATAAGGGCAGAGCTTGAAAAGATCATAGAAAAAACACCAAGTGGCAAGCTTAGGACAAGCTGGCGTCAAAAAAGGCAACTTGCAGAAAAGGCCCTAAACAGGGCTCTTGTAATGGACAGCCCACGCTTTTGCCCTGAAAAATGGGATGAAGCAGTAGCGCTCTTTAAAAAGGCCCAAAAATATGCTGCCAAAAGAGAATATAGAAAGGCAATTTATCTGGCAAAAAAAACAAGAGAATTTGCATCCTCAGCAGCAGATTGTGCATCAGAATATATAAGAAAACAAGATAACAAACTCAAAAAACAGTATCTGACCCTTAGAAACCGTATGGATGAAATCATGCCAGTGATTCCAACAGATGCAGAAAAACTTATAAAAGAGGCCTGCAGTCTCTCGCTAAAGATCGAAGACATGCACTCTGCCATAAAGACTAGACAATTTCAGGACGCAGAAGCTATTGCCATACGTTTAAAAAAGAGACTCTCTGTACTTGAAAAGGCTGTTAAAAAATATAATGCAGAACATGAGCAGGGAGATAAACTGTAACCGTCTCATAACCATAATTTTTAAAGGACCTGCTCCCGCCCTTGCCACAATAGAGACATTGTTTCATCAAAATGAGGAAAATGCCACCTACAAGGTGCACTTATCCTATACAGGAGACCACTGCCTGATCATCAAAACCAGGCTTCCAGACAGGCTAATAGATCCGTTTCTTTCCGGGCTTTCCCTAAGGCTTAAACGTCTGGAGTTGCAAAGGCCAGAGGAAGAGCTTGATATATTGATTATTGACCAAGAGAAGACAGAATGCGCCCTTGATCAAGATGAAATCGATCTTTGTAAAGGCTGGCAGGTTAAGCTCCTACCTTCCGGCGAAAAACCCAGGCGTCCCAATCCAAGAGGACGTATTTTTTTAAAAAAAGAGGCTGATGCATTTGGCAGCGGCCTTCATCCATCAACTAGGCTCATATGTGAAGCGATATTGCATATCTATAATAGCGGTATATTGAAAGGGGCCCGCGCATTGGATGTGGGAACAGGTTCTGGAATATTATCAATCCTCTTGGCCAACCTTGGTGCCCAAAGGATACTTGGCATAGATATAGATCCCAAAATAATTCAAACTGCCCAGGAAAACGCCTGTTTGAACCAAGTGGAATCCAAAGTCTCTTTTACGACCCAGCCCCTTTCTAAATTGCAATGGACGAATGTAGATGTTATTGTTGCAAACCTCACACCAATGGTCTTGCTTGAACTTTTAGATGCCATGGTAGCAAAGCTTAACAAAAAGGGTTGTCTTGTTTTATCAGGTCACAACCTTCGCCTAAAAAATGAAATTTGTAGGCGTTTGAAAGGACATTACCTGCACATGATCAAGCATCTTTCCAGCCAGGACTGGAGTGCAGAAATATTCTTCAGGAGTTAAAGAAATGAATATATCCCTTATCCTTGTTCCAACCGATTTTTCTGAATGTGCCATGAACTCTCTGAACTATGCCAAACATCTTGCACAACAGTTTGGTGCAAAACTTGTTCTTTTGAATGTAATAGACAGCAGAGAAGCCCAACATTTTGCTTCTTACTCTAAAGAACCTCTAGAAAAGGTCCTTGAAAGATTGATAAACCAGGGTAAACAATCCTTCAGGCGGCTATTAAACAATTGGGATGGTAAGGACATGGTGCAAGAAAGCTTGGTATCAGTAGGAATGCCATTCCAAGAAATCGCCATGAAGGCAAGAGACTTCCAGGTTGATCTTATACTAATGGGAGGCTATGGCAGCAGAGGAAAAGGGGGCACCATAGAGGAAATATTCTTTGGAAGCACTGTGGAAAAGGTAGTCCGTCTTTTGCCCTGCCCTGTACTGTGCGTTCCAATCGGCTGGCCAGAAGGACAGTAGCTGCCAATGTTGAGTTTGGTAACAGACATTGGTGGAACCAATGCCAGGGTAGCCCTTGTAAATCGCCTACATATAGAGGCCATTAGAGTCTACCCTACTAATGAATTCAAGCGTGCTGCAGATCTCTTTACAAAATTTCAAAATGACATGGGGCAAAAATTACCAAGCAGATGGGCTGTAGCGGCAGCTGGTGTTCTTACAGAAGATAGGATCCAAGGAACAAACATAAACTGGGACATCGTTAGAGACGAGCTGATGACCCTCTTTCATCTAAAAACATGCCTCCTGTTGAACGACTTTGAAGCTGCTGCCTATGGACTTTCTGTTATTAAAAGACAAAACCTGGTACAAATAGGGGGAAAAAGCCCTAAAGACAACTGCACAAAGATACTTATAGGGGCAGGCACAGGCCTTGGAGAAGCAATATGTGTCTTTTGCCCTAACGGACAATGGAATGTATTAAGGACAGAAGGGGGACACTGCTCCTTTGCCCCTACCAATCTTACGGAAATAAAACTCCTTACATTTTTGCAGTCACAAAATGACCAAGTCAGCTATGAAAGGATACTTTCTGGCACTGGATTACTTAATCTATATAAATTCTTTTTGAACGAGTTAACCAACCTGCCTCAAAATTCAGATATCGCCCCAAAATTAGAAAAACCAAGCCAGGTTACCTTGGGGGCCAAAAAGGGGGATCCGGTATGTCAGAAGGCAATTGATCTATTTTGCCGTATTTACGGAGAGGAAGCAGGCAACTTTGCCCTAAAAACATTGCCAGAAGGAGGAGTATTTATAGGGGGCGGCATTGCGCTTCATATACTTGATTGGCTGAAAAAGGGAGCTTTTAGAAAGGGCTTTGAATCAAAAGAGAAGATGGGGAGCCTTTTACAGGCCATTCCTGTATTTGTAGTGAATGAACCATATCTTGGAATCTATGGAGGAGCCTATAAATTACTTCAAACCAGTATGCCCAAAGCCGCCTGACCCCCTTTGAGTAACTGAAAGATTTGACGTTTCTTGCCAACAGGCCCTCCATACCCGACAGATTACCGCCTGAGCAATTCTCATGCCCCTGCTTATCTCAAAAGGCTGTGTGCCAAGATTTATAAGTCCGACCTTTATCTCTCCCCTATAATCAGAATCAACAGTCCCTGGAGCGTTGACCACTGTTATGCCATATTTAATCGCAAGCCCACTCCTTGGCCGAATTTGCATTTCAAAGCCGCTTGGAATGGCTACCCGTATCCCTGTTGGAATTAGGGATATCGAACCGGGCGTTAATATCAGGCAATCTTTAATTGCAGCCAAAAGATCCATTCCAGACGACCCAGGTGTAGCATAGGAAGGAAGAGGCAAACCATTATGATGCTCCATAGGGGATATGGCTATTTCTATGCGTCCCGGACTATCTTCTTGCATCTTTCTCTTTCTTTCTTTGACAACGGCCCAAGAAGAGCAGCAGCTATACCATGGTCAAGGTATTTCTGTGCACAGGCCTTTATCTGAGAGGCATCCACCCCATCAATCTTTTCAACAACCTGGTCATAGGATACATATTTACCAAGATCTATCTCATTCCTTGCAATTCTTGTCATACGTGCGTCTGTATTATCTGCCGACAGCAGGATTCCACCCTTTATATTGTCCTTAGCCGCAGCCAACTCTGCATCGCTGACATCCTCAGAGGCCAGCCTTATCACCTCATTTCTAATAAGCTCTAACACCTTGCATGTATTTTCAGGCGCAACTCCTGCATAGATACCTATAAATCCAGCATCCTGCAAAGTTGATACAAAAGAGTAAACGGCGTATGCAAGCCCTCTTTTCTCTCGAATCTCCTGAAACAATCTCGAACTCATGGAACCGCCAAGTATGACATTCATAAGTAAGGTCGGATACCTGTCTGGATCTAATGAAGATGGGCCATTTAAGCCAACCATTATGTGAGTCTGTTCAAGATCCTTTTCCTTGAAAAAACAATCAAAATTACCTCTAGGGGGCTTTCTCACGGCAGAATGAATGCCATTTGATAGGTCGGAAAAAAGGGCCTCTATTCTCTTACAAAAGCTATGATGATCTATATTTCCAGCAGCAGACACCAACACTTGGGGAGCAATGGCAAAACGATTCATATGGAATCTCAAATGGGAGGAGGTAATCCTTGATACAGTCTCAGGGGTTCCCAGTATAGACCTTTCAACAGGATTTCCATGCCAGAAACTCTTGTTAAAAAACTCATGTACAAGCTCGTCAGGAGAATCCTCAACCATGCTGATTTCCTGAAGAATTACCTGCCTCTCCCTCTCTACCTCCACAGGGTCAAAAGTAGAATTAAGAAAAATATCTGCAAGCAGATCAAGAACTATATCCAGATGAGAATCGAGGACTTTGGCATGGAAACATGTTGTCTCTTTAGAGGTAAATGCATTAGAAAAACCCCCGAGACGATCAAACGTCTTGGCAATATCAAGGGCGCTCCTGGTCTCGGTACCCTTAAATATCATATGCTCTATAAAATGAGATATGCCAGAGAACTCCCCAGGCTCATCCCTGCTGCCTGATGCTATCCAGATCCCGACCGAAACAGCCCTACTGGCTGGCAATCTCTCGGTAAGCACCCTTATCCCGTTAGGAAGAGTGGACTTTTGAAATTCATATTCCATTGTCCATAAGCTCCTTTTAATTTTATTATAAGAGTGCTTTTCTGCTAAGCTTTATCCTGTTTTGATCATCAATATCTATCACTTTGACTCTTATCTCATCCCCTTCCTTTAGCACATCACGCACATTGTTTATACGGCGATTTTCAATCTGAGAAATGTGAAGCAGACCATCGGTACCAGGCAAGATTTCTACAAAGGCTCCAAAATCCACTATCCTTTTGACCACACCATCGTAAACCTCACCGACCTTTGGGACCCGAGTTATCCTTTCTATTTCCCGCACAGCCTTTTCTGCTGCCTCTGGCGAAGTACTAAAAACGTGTACTTCTCCAGTATCCTCTATATCTATCTTAGCACCTGTATCAGCAACTATGGCCTTTATAGTCTTGCCACCAGGCCCTATAAGGTCCTTTATCTTTTCAGGGCTGATTGTTAAATTCGTTACCCTTGGTGCATACTTAGAAAGTTCTTCTCTAGGTCTTTCGATAACTTCCTGCATCTTAGAAAGGATGTACTCCCTGCCCTCCTTTGCCTGTATAAGAGCCCTGTGAAGGATCTCCTTAGAAATGCCCTTTACCTTTATATCCATCTGAAGGGCCGTTATTCCCTCCTGAGTACCTGCAACCTTGAAATCCATATCCCCTAGATGGTCCTCATCACCAAGGATATCAGAAAGTATCACTGCACGTTCGCTATCCTGATCAATAATCAGTCCCATGGCAATCCCTGCCACCATATCTCGTATAGGCACGCCTGCATCCATCATGGCAAGGCAACCACCACATACAGTGGCCATAGAAGAAGAACCGTTAGACTCTAAGACTTCTGAAACGACCCTTATTGTATACAGAAAATCATCAGGTAGCGGAACAACCGCTGCCAAGGCCCTTTCTGCCAAGGCACCATGACCTATGTCCCTCCTGGCAGGCCCCCTTAATGGCCGTACCTCTCCCACACTAAATGGAGTAAAGTTATAATGCAAGATGAAGTGCTTAAACTCCTGACCTGCAGGAGACTCTATACGTTGTTCGTCCTCAGATGAACCAAGAGTAGTAACTGCAAGTACCTGTGTCTCTCCCCTGGTAAACAGGGCCGAACCATGAGTTCTAGGCAAGACACCTACTTCGCAAGTAATAGGTCTTATCTCATGGAACTTCCTTCCATCGATCCTGGTTTCTTTATCCAAGATCATGGTCCTCATTATCTCCTTTTCCAGGTCTTTTAGCACAGCAGATATCTGACCTTGGGAGTCGGGATAAGCAACAGAAAACTCCTCAACAATCTTTTCCTTAAGGAGCTTTTTTGCATGGTTTCTTTCAACCTTTACAGGAATGGAAAGGGCTGTCTCCAACTCTTTAAAGGCCATTTCCCTGACTTTTTTCTCAAGTTCTTCATCCCTCTCCGGCGGAAGGACCACAAACTTTTCTTTTCCTGCCTCTTCCCTTAATTTTTCTTGGAGCTCTATAAGAGGCCTTATGGCATCCTGGGCAAACATGATGGCCTCGAGAACCTCTTCTTCTGTAACTACAGAAGCACATCCTTCCACCATAACAATGGCGTCTTTGGAACCTGCTACAATGAGGTTCATATCAGACTCCATAAGTTGGCCTCTGGTGGGATTCACTATAAATTTGCCATCTACATGCCCCACCCGGATACCCGCAATTGGCCCATTAAAAGGAATATCAGAAACAGTAAGGGCAGCTGATGCAGCCGTTATAGCTATTACATCAGCGTCAACATCTGGATCTACCGAAAGGGCAGACACGATAATCTGTGTATCATAATTGTAGCCTTCTGGGAAAAGCGGCCTTAGAGGCCTATCGATAAAGCGAGAGGTAAGAATCTCCTTTTCGCTGGGCCTTCCTATCTCTCTCCTGAAGTAATTACCAGGAATTCTTCCTGAGCTATAGTACATTTCTTGATAATCTACCATCAAGGGCAAAAAATCAGCACCTTCCCTTGGCTTTCCAGAACTCACAGCAGTCGCCAATACAACAGTCTCACCATGGCTGGCAAGTACTGCACCATTGGCCTGTTTGGCAAGCCGTCCCGTTTCAAAAACATATGGCAGGCCGTTTATTTCTAACTCTACTTTTGTCATTGGCATGTAATACCCTGTACCTTTTAATATTTTCGAAATAACCTACCGTCTAAGTCCAAGTTCCTGGATTATCTTTCTATAACGTCCAACGTCCTTTCTTTTCAAGTAATCAAGCAACCGGCGTCTTTGGCCAACCAATTTTAAAAGGCCGCGCCTGGATGAATGATCCTTTTTGTGTACCTTAAAATGCTCGGTAAGATCCTGAATTCTTGTAGTCAAAAGGGCTATTTGCACCTCTGGAGAACCTGTATCGCCTTCGTGAGTCTTAAATTTGTCGATTATCTCCTTTTTACGTACTGGATCTAGTACCACAACTGTATTCCTCCTTGTACATTTAGTTGTTTGTTAAAATCAATCAATTCGGGTTCCATACCCTTAAAATCTCAAGCCGCGCCCTGGGATCGTCAAAGTGAGGCCATCTTGCCATACAAACGAGTCTCTGGCCCTCCCCACTATTCTTCGCCATTATTCTTAAATAATCAGCCCTTATTTGGGCAAAATCAGACAGTTGATCTTTCATGTAATCCATAACTTTCAAGAGGCTTATCCCGCGTCCCTGCTGAATGAAAAGCGCATCCCTGCTGTTGACCGTTATGGATGGAATATGAGACAGGACCAACTCTACGGGCATTATTTTTCCCCTAATTTCCCCTGGTTCTCTCTCCAAAACAGACTCTACGGGAATAGCCTCATTTACAGAAAGGAAACCACTCCTCAATCTTCTAAGCCTAGAAAGTGTTGCCCCGCAACCAACAGCCCTTCCAAGATCGTGGGCAAGCGTCCGTACATAGGTACCCTTAGAACAGTGCACAAGAAAATCTACATGAGGAGCATCGAAACCGGTTATTTGAAAATTGTATATGTAAACCTTCTTGGGCTCCTTTTTTATACTCATTCCCCTTCTTGCAAGCTTATACAGTGGTACCCCCTTGTATTTGGCGGCAGAATAGGCAGGTGGCACCTGCAATATGACCCCCTTAAAGGTATCTGCAATCATCTGGATATCCTTGATACCAATATCAGAAGGCACAGGAACCCTTTTCACAATTTGTCCATCCATATCATAGGTATCTGTTTCAATGCCGAGGGTTATGCGACCTTGATAGACCTTGTCGGCATCTGTCAAAAAACGGGCAAGTTTAGTCGCATTACCAATACAAACCACCACAAGCCCAGTAGCCATTGGATCTAACGTACCTGTATGGCCGGCTTTCTTTATCCCTAGACGCCTTTTTACATATTCTACAACCTTATAGGATGTCATGCCCTTTGGTTTATCCAAAATGAGCACTCCGCTTTTCATAGATCCCCCTTGCCCAAATAAGAGCCTGCAATCTCTATAAGTTTTTCTTTTATTTCGTGAGGGTTTCCTGACATACGAAAACCGGCTGCATTAAAGTGCCCTCCTCCACCAAAGTTAGATGCCAGCTTGGCGACGTTTACAAACCGCTTTGATCTGAGACTGACAGACACAAACCCAGGGCTCGCCTCCTTAATCAGAACAGCTATTTCCACGGTATCCAACGAGCGGGCATAAGAGACAAAATCGTCGGTGTCCGACTCTTTGGCGCCACACATTTCAAACATCTCTGGAGTAAGAATCATGATAGACAAAAGGCCGTTATAATAGACCTCCAACGTTTCAAGGGCAAGACCCAGCAACTTGAGCTTAGAAAGAGGCCTGGATTCAAAACATCTAAGTGCAATATCATAAGGATCTGCTCCTGCCTTGACCAGTTCCTTGGCCAAATCAAAGGTCCTGACACTTGTATTGGAGTACCTAAATCCACCAGTATCAGTAAGCACAGCAGTATATATACATGTTGCAACATCCTTGGTTATCTCCCATCCGAGATATTTAAAAACCTGAAAGCATAAAGATGCAGTTGCACATGCCGAAGTATCTATAATGCTTGCACATGGTTTGGACAGATTGGAACAAAAACCCCTGCCAATATGGTGATCCAAGATCACTACGCTCTCGCAATTTGCCAATACCTGTAATCCTTGCTGACCTGTACGCTCAATTTCGTTACAGTCCAACACCACAAGACAGAATGAGCCGGGCTTCCAGCTAGGCACCTCATGAACTATCTTTGAGGCCCCTGGCAAAAACAAAAGCCCAGAAGGTACTTCGTCCTGGGTATATAAAACTGCTTCCTTTTGATTCCGCCTTAGCATATGCCCCATTGCCAATATGGAGCCCACTGCGTCACCATCCGGCCTTTCATGGGCAGTTACAATAAATTTGTCCCTTGAAGAAAGGAGATCAGCCACATTCCTCATAGACTCATCTCTCCTCTTCATGGATCTTCTTAAAAAGCTGTTCAAGATGGGCCTGCTCCTTCAATGTCTCATCTATCTTGAAATGAAGCTCTGGCACACGCCTCATATGCATACGCCTTCCCAGGCATCTTCTTATGAAGCCGGTGGCCTTCACAAGTCCTTTTAGGGCCTGCTGCTCTTTTTCATCTCCTCCCATAACAGAAACATAAAAATCTGCATGCCTCAGATCCCGCGTAACCTTCACAGACATCACAGTGACAAGGCCTTGAACTCGAGGGTCCTTGATCTCAAAAAGAAGCATGTTAGCCACCTCTTCCTTTAAGAGGTCGGCAACTCTATCGGCCCTTGTAAAGGCTGGCTTCCTTGACAGTACCCCATCAAAAATCTCGTAATCCATTACTTACCCATATGAATAATCTCAAGCCTTGAATCCACAACATCTACAGAACCTGTGGCTTCAACAAAACTCAAGATCCTTTCCATTACCGATGATAGTATTGGTTCGCTATTACCAACAGTACATACCCCTATCTCGGCAGTCTGCCAGACGTCATGGAAATTTATTTCAGAACACGCCACATTGTAGCGATTCCTCACCTGGTTAACCATGCTCTTGACTATCTTCCTCTTTCCCTTAAGGGAATGAATTTCATGAATGTGAAACTTGATCCTTGCAACTGCAACAACCATCTATTCCTGCTCAGACTTATCCTTTTCTTTATCACTCTCAACGGTGGCACCAAGGTCTGGGGTTATCTCTTCCATCTCAAAGGCTTCGATTACATCACCGATCTTTATGTCATTAAACTTTTCAAGAGCTATACCACACTCGTATCCTGCCTGGACCTCTTTAACGTCATCTTTAAAACGACGAAGCGATTCTATCTTGCCCGTGTATACCACCACATTGTCTCTCAAAAGTCTTGCCTGGGCATTCCTCTTCATGACGCCTTCCTGCACGTAACAACCTGCAACAGTTCCAACCTTGGCAATATGAAAGGTCTGACGGACTTCGGCTCTGCCCAAAGTCTTTTCCTTATAGACAGGCTCCAAAAGCCCCGCCATGGCGCTCTTCACCTCTTCAAGGGCATGATAAATAACGTTGTAAAACCTGATATCCACATGCTCCTTGGCGGCAAGCTGTTTGGCTTGGGGACTTGGCTTCACATTAAAACCAATAATTATGGCATCAGATGCAGAGGCCAGCAGGACATCTGATTCGGTTATGGCGCCAATGCCACCCCGTACGATATCAATCTTTATCTTGTCAGTACTAAGTTTCCTAAGTGCCTCACTCAGTGCCTCAAGAGAACCTTGAACGTCTGCCTTTACTATTATATGAAGGACCTTTAGATCCTGCTCCTTCATCTTTTCAAAGACGGTTTCAAGGCTGATTCGGCTACTCTTCGCAAGTTCGGCCTCCCTGGCTTTTCTTTGTCTATATTCTGCAACCTCTCTGGCCTTTTTCTCATTTGGCAAAACAACAAATTGACTACCTGCCTCTGGCACTCCAGAAAGACCCTGAACTTCTACCGGTTTTGAAGGGCCTGCCTCTTCAACTTTCTGCCCCTTGTCATTGAGCATGGCCCTTACTTTGCCGTAATTAAGACCACAGACCATAGCGTCTCCAACATGGAGGGTACCTTCTTTAATCAAAAGGGTGGCTACTGGCCCACGGCCTCTATCCAGCTTTGACTCTATGACATAACCTGTTGCAGGACGATTTGGATCTGCCTTAAGCTCAAGGACCTCGGCCTGTAACACCATCATCTCCAAAAGCTCATCTATACCAGTTCCCATCTTGGCAGACACATTTACAAATATGGTATCTCCACCCCAATCTTCCGGCATGAGACCAAGTTCTGAAAGCTCTGTCTTGACCCTGTCTGGATTGGCTCCAGGTTTATCAATCTTGTTAACCGCAACAATAATAGGAACTCCAGCAGCACGAGCATGATCTATTGCCTCTTTGGTCTGGGCCATAACACCGTCATCTGCAGCCACAACCAAAATGACAATATCTGTAACACTGGCCCCTCTAGCACGCATAGATGTAAATGCCTCGTGACCGGGAGTATCAAGAAATACCACTTGTTCACCCGAGGGTAATTCCACCTCATAAGCTCCTATATGCTGAGTTATTCCACCTGCTTCCTTGGCAGCCACGTCGCTTTTCCTTATGGCATCAAGCAAAGTGGTTTTACCATGATCAACATGTCCCATTATGGTAACAACTGGCGGCCTTGGAACAGGTTCTCCACCCTTCACCTCCTTTTGGACCTGTTCTATGATATCTTCTGCAACACTCTTTTTTTCAACTTCGTAACCAAATTCAGAAGCGACTAATACGGCTGTATCGTAGTCTACCGTCTGATTGGCAGTAGCCATAACTCCAAGGCCCATGAGCTTCATGATTACTTCTGCCACCTTAACCCCCATCTTTTGGGCAAGCTCACTGACCTGAATGGTCTCTACCATGGTAATTTTTCTCTTTCCTGCCTTGATAGGAACAGTACCAACACTCTTTTGCTCTTTTGAGGCCTTAGAGGACTTGGGTCCCTTTTTGCCAACCTTGGAAATCCCCTCCTCTTCTTTGAGTATCTCCCTTATAGCCTCTTTCTTGCCTTTTTTCTTTTGCAATTTCCTCTTCTTAGAAAGTCCACCAAGATCCGTAGCCTTTACAACCCTCTTGGCCTTCTTCTTACCCTTTGAAGGCCTAGAAGGTCTCTCAGCAACAGGAGTTCCAGCTTCAGCCCTACTGACAGAAGGAGTCGGCGCAGGCTCCTCCTTTTCAGGTTTTTTGATTTCTATCTTCGGTCTTTGAAGAATCTTTACAAATTGCTTTGGCTCCTTGGGCTTTACAGCAGGTTTTGAAACAGGCCTCTCCTGTCTTTTGGCTTCAACTTTCCCTTTTGGGACGTCTTTCTTTGCCACCTCTAGCTTTCCGTCTCTTTTCTGTGCCTTAGCTTCCAACTGCTTCTCAGGCCTTGCAGCCTTTTCCTCTCCTTCCACTTCCTCTATTTTTTCTACCTTCTCCACTTCCTGTGAAGATTCCTTGGGCAAAACCTTATCCTTCGCCTCTGTCTCCAACATCTTAGAGACAGGCTTCTCCTTGCTTTCTCCTTTTGAAGAGGCCACTGATGGTGCTGCCTTTGCATCTTCCTTTTTAGGAGCAGGCCTAATAATCCTTGCCCTTTGAGTAGAGACCTCTTCTTTGACTTTCTCTTTTTTAGAGGGTCTTTCCTTCACAGCCTTTTGAATTTCTTGCTCTACACCTTCTGGTTTAACCGATTCAACTGCCTTTACCTCTTGGGCCTCTTCTTTGGGGGTGACTTCCTTTGCATCTTTTGAGGGACTTTCCTCCTCAGGTGTCTTTTTGATTATCCTTTTGATATGAAGAACCTTGTGTCTCCTGCGAATAACCTTTTTCTTTGGCTGGACTTTGGGCCTATCCTCACCACGATCGGCCCCCTCTTTGAGGAGCCGTCTTCTTATCTCATTGGCCTCATAATCTTCCAACGTACTCATGTAATTTTTTATTGGATACCCAAGATCCTTTATCCTGGCTTCCATTTCTTTGCTTGATATGCCAAACTCCTTGGCAAGTTCATGAACTCTTATCTTTGACATTTTTTAAAATCACCCCCAAATTACATTGAAGCTAAAAAAAACAAATAATAGGCTGTGCACACCTTTAAAATCGTCTCTTTCTTGGACTAAGCGCCCTCTTTAGAACCTTCTCTGCATCTTGCCTGGCCCTTTCGATACACTCTTTATCCATACAGCAATAAGCCCCACGCCCTGGATAAGAAAGAGTTTTATCAACCACCACGTCACCATTGTTTAAAACAAACCTAAGCATATCTCTTTTAGGAAAACGTCTTCTGCAAAACACACACATCCTCACAGGTTGATGCAAAAGGCCCTTGGACATATCATTTCATGTTCTGGAGAACTCTCCCTCCTTTTCCGTTTCCTCTGCTGCCTTATCCTCTACCTGACCTTCCTTTGACTCCTTTTCTTCAATCACTGCATCGCTAACATCTGATGCCGTCCCTGACAAATCAACACTGGAGGAATCCAGCCGGCCCGCCTCCTGTTCCTCTTCCTTTGGCACCTCAACAAATGCGTATTCTTGGCCATGCTCCTCCAAAAATTTCTGGGCAGCCTCTACAAAAGGAATGGCATCCTTTCTCAATTCCTCTGGATCAGCCTTAGCAAGCTGGCCAATGGAACGAATGCCCTTTTTAAACAGGTGATCTGCAATGCTTTCTGTCATTCCGAGATGTTTGAGCATCGCCTGATAATTTGGATCTTGACTGTTTTTGTAACGCGTCTCGCTCTTAACATCTATCTTCCAGCCCATAAGCTTGGCAGCCAAACGAACATTTTGGCCTTGGCGTCCGATGGCAAGAGAAAGCTGATCATCTGGCACTATTACTTCGAGGGCCTCGTTGGCCTCATCCACTGTTACTTGGGTTACCTCTGCTGGCGCCAAGGCGTTATATACATACTTTGCAGGATCAGGGCTCCAAGGAACAATATCTATCTTTTCGCCTCTCAGTTCCTGAACAATAGTCTGGACCCTAGACCCTCTCATGCCAACACAGGCCCCAACTGGATCAACATCGATGTCACTGGAACTAACTGCTATCTTCGTACGGCTACCAGGCTCCCTGGCAACACCCATAATCTGGACAACCCCGTCTGCTATCTCAGGCACCTCGATCTCAAAAAGTTTTCTAATAAACTCGGGATGGGTACGAGAAAGAATTATCTGGGTATCCCTCTGGGTCTTTTTTACCTCTACTATATATGCCCTTAATCTGTCTCCACGCCTGTAACTCTCTGTAGGTATCTGTTCCGATGGCGGCAAAAGGGCCTCTGTGCCTCCAAGATTTATAATGACGTTTCCACGTTCAAACCTTTGAACAATGCCATTTACAACCTCTCCCTCCCTGTCCTTGAACTCGTCGTAAATGACATCCATTTCTGCACTCTTCATCTTTTGAATAATGATCTGCCTGGCAGACTGTGCCTCTATCCTGCCAAGCTTATCCATATCTAGCACAGTACCAATGCTGTCCCCTATTTCACTCTCTGGATCAAGTTCCTTAGCTTCTTCAAGAGATATCTCTGTGACCGGATCTCTCACCTCTGGCACCACTGTCCTGAACTGGTATACCTCTAGCTCTCCTGTATTATCGTTATAGTTGACTTCTATATCCATTCTAGAACCAAAGCGTTTTTTAACAGCAGAAGCGATTGCCTCTTTTAAAGCAGAAATTAAGACATTACGCTCTAGCCCTTTTTCTCTACTAACCTGATCTATGATTCTTTTCAGTCCTAAATCCATATTTCTCCATCCTATAATCAAAGAATGTCTAATCTTGCCTTATTTATAAGGGCAAATGGAACAAAAAACCGCTCATCGGTCCCTTGAATGATTACCTCCCCTTCGCCTGAAACACCAACAAGCAACCCCTTAAACCTCCTTCGTCCTCCAATAGGTTCGATAGTTTTGACAAAGACCTTTTGCCCAGTAAATCTCTGATAATCATCAATCCTGACAAGGGGCCTATTAATACCTGGAGAAGACACCTCTAAGTTATAACTTCCAGGTACAGGATCGTGTACGTCAAGAAGATCACTGACAACCCTGCTCAATCTGCTGCAATCATCCAAAGTAACCCCACCTTCCTTGTCGATAATGACGCGGAGAATATTACCCCTGGGACCTTTCACAAACTCCACCAGGACAAGCTCTAGTCCGTTATAATTAGCTAGAGGCTCTACAAGCTCGCTAACATCATGCTCTATCTGTTTTTTTCTATCCTCAAAATTCATAATCGAATAACTATTCTATATAAAAAAAAGTGGGCAGAGCCCACTTCTTTTTAGAGACAAAGATATAAAAAATATTTTATACCTCCACTCATCGAAGTAAGCACTGCCATTATGCCGCCAAGGCAGCAAGAGGCAGCCAAACCTCAAAAAGGGATGGAGCGGGCGACGGGCCTCGAACCCGCGACCCCAAGCTTGGGAAGCTTGTACTCTACCAACTGAGCTACGCCCGCTTCAACAGCGCTGATTATTCAAGGCTATTCGAATATCAGACGCCAATAATATATGGTTTGTACAGAAAATGTCAAGAATCGCAAACTGTAGCAACCAAACTGGAAATTTCTTTTTAAGATATTAAACCTGTAATTAACAAACAAGATTCCTTTCAAACAAGGCAAAAGGCATCAGGAAAAGAAATTATTATGAAACATTATTATTAACGCTTTTACAAAAAATAAAAAGAGGCCGACACTAGATCGGCCTCGAGGCTTTTCTGACTAGGGTAAGACCAAAATTAACTATTTTCCATGATGCATTTCATGCATCTCGTCTTTAACCTTCTCTGCTTTTTCTTCTGTAGCATTAACAGCCTTGGTAGCATTGGCCGTCTTACCATCTACTATCTCTGTAAGTTTATTGCTTGCAGCCTGATGGGCTTCATCCATTTTCTGTTCTGCCACCTGTTTTGCCGTGGTCTTGGCAATGTCCTTCATGCTTGGCATAGCTATTCCGGATTCGGATGCAAAAACAGAACTTGACAAGGCGATTCCCATACCAAAAACAGCTGACAAGATAATTGTTGTTAGTTTCTTCATAGTTTCTTCTCCTTCCTTTCAGTACTTATATAGATAACCATCAACCCTAGCCGAATAGAAAACTGATTTACCTAAAACATTATAGTAACATAATCATACAAGAATCAACTAAAATCTAAAAAATAATAATATATATCTAGATAGACATGATATAAGAACAACTAAATCTTGTTACAAATGCCATTATCCAGGCAAGTATCATCAAATACCCAACCGAAAAGGAAGCCCAACCAAGGGAACCGGTCTCCTTCCATATGGTGAGCACTGTCACCATACAAGGCACATAGATCAAGACAAACACCATAAAGGCAAGGGCCGTACACTTACCTATTCCGCTTGCCTTTAAAGCCCTCTGCAAAGTTGAGGTATCATCCTCTCCAGCCTGATAAAGAACGGCCATGGTGCTAACCACAACCTCCTTTGCAACGAATCCGGTAACAAGGCTAACACCAAGCTTCCAATCAAAGCCCAACGGTGAAAGCACTGGTTCTATGGCCTTGCCAATTCTACCTATATAACTCTTTTCAAGACGCTCTTCTTCCATTGCCCTATTAAGGCTCTTAAGCCTCTCCTCCAGACGCCTAAGGCTTATGCCTGAATCTTTCTCCCTGGAGGTCTGGGCCATTTTCTCTTGAATGGTCTTTATTTTTGTAACATAGTCCTGGCTGTATTGGATGTCCTTAGGGAAGGTCCCTAGAAACCAAATCACTATAGAAAAGGCCAAAACCACTCCTCCCATCTTTTGTAAATAAACCTTTGTATTTTCCCACATGTGAAGCACTACACTTTTTAATGTGGGCAATCTGTAAGGAGGAAGCTCCAATACAAATGGAGCGCTTTCTCCCTTGAAAATAGTCATACTCATTACTCGCCCTACTATAATTGCAAGTACCACGCCAAGTATATAAATACCAAATATCACATCACCAGCCCTTCTTGGGAAAAATGCACCAGCAATAAGCACATACACCGGAAGCCTAGCAGAACAGCTCATCAGCGGATTGATCAATATGGTGAGAAGCCTGTCTCTACGACTTTCAAGGGTCCTTGTAGCCATTATGGCAGGGACATTACAACCAAATCCCATAAGAAGTGGAATGAAGGATTTTCCATGCAGTCCAAGGCCATGCATAATCCTATCCATTATGAATGCCGCCCTGGCCATATACCCGGTATCTTCAAAGAGACTGATTCCAAGAAATAGTATAAGTATGTTGGGCAAGAAAACGATAACCCCACCCACTCCATTTATTATGCCCTCAGTAAGCATGTCACGAAAAAGGCCTGGAGCCATATGGGACGCAACCAACCGGGACAAAAATTCTACTCCCTGCTCAATCCATCCTACTGGATAGGCTCCTATAGTAAATGTGGCTTGAAAAAGGAAGTACATAAAGAATAAAAACACAGGAAAGCCCAATATCCGGTTTGTAAGCACCTGATCTATCTTGTCTGAAATGGTTTTTTTGGCTGCAGCCGAAAGCCGCATAGTCTCTTTGAGGGCACCTGATATAAATCCATATCTCGCCTCTGCGATTATGGTCTCGGGATCGTCACCAAGAATAGACTGGATTCTGCGTCGACTATTTTCAACTTGGGCCATTATTGCCGTAGCAATAGGCGACATCTTGGCCCTTTCCTCAACAAGACGGTCCTTTTCCAAAAGTTTGAGAGCAAACCACCTCGGATAATAGCTCTTTTGAAGTTCCTGATCTTGTTTTAATACTCGCTTTATATTTAAAATTTCTTCTTCTATTTCTTTGCCATAGTTTATGTGAATGTGTCTTGAAGTTGGATGTTTGCCCTTTGCCACCTCTACCACTGTTTCTAAAAGCTCTTTTATTCCTTCCCCCCTAGTTCCAACTGTTTGCACTATAGGAACACCAAGTAGACGGGAGAGTTGATCGTAGTCAATGATTATCCCCCTAGCCTTTGCCACATCTACCATATTCATGGCAAAAACCAGTGGTATATTTAATTCAATAAGCTGAACAGCAAGATATAGATTACGCTCGAGATTTGAGGCATCCAATATATCAACCACCACATCAGGGTGATTTTCAAGAATATAATTTCTAGCCACCACCTCTTCTATAGAATAGGCAGTCAGCGAGTATATTCCAGGAAGGTCAACTACTGTAATCTCATAATCTTTAAAAAGGAGGGTGCCTTCTTTCTTTTCAATAGTAACTCCAGACCAATTACCTACCTTTTGCCGTGCTCCTGTAAGCTGATTGAAAATGGTTGTCTTGCCAGCATTGGGGTTACCAGCCAAGGCAATTTTAAGCCTGTTCCGTTCTTTTACTGCCATATCCTATCTCACGCCTGAACCCTGACAGGCTCTTTATCTATTCGAAAGGCAGTAGCCTTAAACAAGGCAACCTCTTTGTCCATATCGTTGGTAAGGGAACACAGATAGGTACCTGTACGCCTTCCCTGAAAGACCTCCTGGCAGATAGCAGTAATGCGTTCTGCTGGTTTTGCTGGTCTGAAATAATTCATGGACGCCTCTATTGCTAAAGCCATCTTTCCATGACAGTTTACTGCTAAGGCAAAAGCAACATCTGCCAAGGCAAAGAGGGCGGCACCATGGCAAAGGCCTGCTGCATTGAGATGGTTGGAACCAACAACCATTGATAATTTAGCAAATCCTGCCCTGCTCTCTTCCACTTCCATACCAAATATTTCTATTAGCCTGTCATGGGCTTTTATATGACTGGTTACCTTTTCAGCTACCCCTTGAGACACTCTTTCCTCCTTTTCCTGTTACTCCTGTCTAGCTCTTCTCACAGCTGCAGCTACAGTTTCAAATACAATAAAGAAACAGGCTGCAGTCAAGATTATGGTTGCTCCACTTGTAAGGTCAAAACGATAAGAGAGCCAAAGCCCTACCAGCACAAAAAATATATTTAGGCCAGAGGCTATAACCATCATCCTTGCAAGGGAACATGCATATTTTTCGACCAAGTACGGTGCGATGGTAAAGAGGGCCATGATAAGAATAAGCCCAACAACTCTAATGGTCATGACAACCGCTATGGCTATAAGACAAAGGACTAGAAAATGCAGGTGCGCTACTTTCACTCCCCTGACCTGAGAAAATTCCCTGTCATAGCTTATCGAAAGCAGCTCCTTATAAAAAAATGTCACAACAACAACTATCAAAAATACCAGTGCTACCATGACATGGACATCTGAACTTGGCACTGCGAGAATACTTCCAAAAAGAAAACTCATGAGATCTACATTGTAGCCTGGGGTAAGATCCACAAGAATAATGCCTGTAGCCATACCTACTGCCCACAAAACTCCTATAATGGTGTCCATCCTGCCAGAGTGTTTAACAGTGAGCACGGCCATCAAAAGGGCTATAAAAATGGAAAAACCGATAATACATGGAAGGGCTGGCAAGGAAAAAAAGAAGGCTATCCCAACGCCACCGTATGCGGCATGTGCAATTCCTCCAGCCATAAAAACAGACCTATTAACAACCACCAAACTGCCAATAACACCACATGCAATTGCAGCCAAGATTCCAGCCCAAATAGCATTTTGCATGAAAGGAAGCTGAAGGATCTCCATCATTTTTTGTTTTCTCGCACGCCTTTCAACATCTTCTACCGACCACGATGTTGTCCAAGCACCCTATGGGGCAAGCCATGGGCTATTAAATCCATGGAACACTCCTCTCCCATCAGTATATGGGCCATTTCTGGAGTTATCTCTGCTGCTGGATGAAAGAAAACCCTCTGGTTAACGCATATTACAGACTTAACATGACGTGAAAGCAATCCCACATCGTGTGTTACAAAGACAATAGTCATCTTTTCGTTGAGCTCAGCAAGCAGATCAAAAAGTATAGTCTGGCCACCTATGTCTATATTTGCCATGGGCTCATCAAGAAAAAGGATCTCTGGCTCACTAACCAAGGCCCTGGCCAATAACGTGCGTTGCAGTTGTCCCCCAGAAAGGCCTCCGATCTTTTTCTGGCTAAGGGCCAGCATCCCAACCATATCTAAGGCCCTCTCTGCCTTCTCTCTTTCAGATTTACTCCAGAAAGGACCATGACTACCAGTACCAACAAGGCCAAGCATTACTACCTCAATGACCCTGATGGGAAAATCTCTGTCACCTGTGGCATACTGGGGCATATAACCTGCGTATCTACATGATAGAGTCGGAGGTTTTCCGAGAAGGCGCACAGTTCCCTTCTGGGGGCTCAGAAGCCCCAATATTATCTTTACAAGAGTGGTTTTGCCTCCTCCATTTGGCCCTATTATGGCAACAAAATCTCCCTTGGGAATAGTTAAAGTCACATCTTTTAAGACTAGGGCCTTGCCAAAGGAAAAACTTACATTGTAAAGTTCAATCACCGCTTCTGGATCTTGAACTTTTTCCTGCACATTCATTACAAATATTCCCCAAGTGCCTTTGCCACCTTTAGCAAGTTTTCATCCCAATTAAGGGCAAGTGGATCGGCCATAATTATCCTGGCGCCTGTAGCCTCTGAAATGAGTCTTGCAGCCTTGGCAGGAAACTGAGGTTGCACCAAGATCACCCTGATAGCCATTTCTTTCGCCTCATTTATAAGCTTAACAAGTTGCGATGGTTTAGGCTCTTTTCCCTCTTGCTCTATAGGAATTTGACGAAGCCCATAAGCCCTTGCAAAATATCCCCATGAAGGATGGAATACCATAAAGGCCCTAGGACCCTTTTGAGAGGCATTCTTTAACTCCAACATCTTCATTAACGACAAATCCAATTTTACGATTTTTTCAGCAAGGGATGCATAATTTGCCATAAATGCCTCTGCCCACTTTGGATATCGCCTTGAAAGCGCTTCCATAATATTCCTTGCCTGTATCAAAGCCAAAGGAGGCGAAAGCCATATATGTGGATCAACATTCCCCGTTTTTAACCTGTGGTCACGATCTAACATGGGATAGCGCTTTATACCTTTCCAGGTATCAATGATCTCCATTGCAGGGTTTACAGACCGAAATCTCTCCAGCCAAGCCCTTTCAAATGGAACTCCAATAGCAAAATACATACTTGCCTTAGAAAGAAGTTTCATCTGGCTGGGTCTTGGCTCATAAGTAGCAGGATTGGCCCCTGGAGGGAGCATCACTGTTACATGCAAAAGCCCCTTGCCAATACTCTCAACAAAAAACTTTTGAGGCAAAATACTTACTACAACTTGAATTTTATCATCAACATAGCCTGCTTCTGCCTTAGCGATTGATAAAAAGACATATGCAATAAAAAAAACAAAAGACACGGTGAGAATTCTGCCTTTGGGAAAGGCATAATATCTTCGATGTAACAAGAGCCCTCCTCAAAATGTTATTGCTAATTGTTATTGCAAACAAATTGCAGCAAAATAGCACAAAAAGAATAGCCCCGATAAGAATTTTTTCAAGAAAAATCTTTAAGTTGCCTATATATTAAAGGATGGGGCCGTCCCTGAAAAATGTGGCTTAAATGCCGAAATAGATTCAAGCAAAGCGAATAAAGGCAAGGATTAGAGACATGGCCAAGACCAGACCTTTTGATTCCTATTATTTAGAATATGATCAGTGGTTTGAAGAACACCAAGATCTATATAGATTAGAGCTTTTAGCCCTTTCGGTTGCCCTTTCACCTTTCAAAAAGGCATCCTCTAATGGTATATGCCTTGAGATTGGTGTAGGATCTGGAAAATTTGCAGCCCCCCTTAACTGTTGCCTTGGCATTGACCCCAGCCTACCGATGCTTCTAAGGGCTAAACAAAGAGGTATTAAGGTGATGCTTGGAATAGCTGAGGAACTACCAGTAAAAGCTAACAGTATTGACTACTGTCTTATGGTCACAACCATATGCTTTGTAGATGATCCATTTCTGGCCTTTGACGAGGCCATTAGGATATTGAAACCAGGAGGAGGCATAGTAATAGGCCTTGTAGACAAAGACAGTCCTTTGGGGAAAAGGTATCAAGAAAAACGTAAAGATAGCAAATTTTACAAGGAAGCAACCTTTTATAGTTGTCAACAAGTACAAGAATTGCTTGCTAAAACTGGTTTCAAGCTCTCTCAGACAATCCAGACACTTCTTCCACAACACCTCAATCGAAATGTTGTCCCCAAAGGCAAAGACATCGTACCTGGATGCGGCAACGGCAGTTTTGTAGCAATATCTGCCATCAAACCCTAACATACCATTACCATGACCCCTAATCTGCCAGTTCTAGCAGAGTTGCTATTTCTCCAAGCTCTTGCCTGCAGCTCCTTGCAAAATCTTCTGGGAAATGCCCAGTAATCCATCTTGCTTGCTGTTCACTAAAGGCCCCTGGTGAGTAGGGATGCCTTGGGATAAAACAATACATCAGCCGTTGATCAACCGAAGATCCAAAACGCTTAGAAAGCTCAAAAGATGTAATCATCTTCGCGCCAAGCCTATCAAGCACCTTAACAGCGACATAAATGGCCTTATCGATACTCCTTCTGGTGGCTGTATCGGCCTCCAAAATGTTTCCGGACTTTTTTAGGCACACCATGTGAAGCTCGCCATGAAATCTCTGGGCTTTGGGCACAAAAAGAAGTACATTTTCATCTTTGTAAACACAAAGCCCTCTTTCAAGCTGTTCATCTCCATCAGTGCGTTTGTTTGACAAAATGGCATTTATGTAGGCGCCAAAGAAACCTGTACCATGAACCTCCTGGTAGTGACGAATAAAAGAATCCACCAAGTCTCCAATGGCATAGGCAGGAATGACTTTCCCATCCTTACCGGTGACATCTTCAGGAACAAGGGCGAACTGCTGGTGTATCTGTTGGTGCGAGGCATGCAGCCTGAAACCTGAAGGGCTAAAATCGTAACCGTAATTCCAACCCCAAAGCACAGCGCTAAACCTACACTTACCTGACCCTGTCATGCCTATACACGCCTTTATAGCCCTTCTAAGCTCCTCAAGCTCTGCTTCCGTCAAAAGGCCTCGCCTTTTAACCTTTATATCAAGCTCATGGGCAAGGGTCACAAATATCCTTTGGTAGTAGAGGTGCCTGAGACCAGTCATATCCTGAAAATCAAGACAGGCAACAGAATATCGAATCGAGTCTTCGGCCATATTGGCAGCAAAATGTCCCCAGGGAATGTAACTGTTTGCCCTCAAATATTCCCAGATATGGCACCTATCCTTGTTGATAAATTCACCAACTATAGGACTTGTGCCCTGAACGCCCGGCCTGAGAAGCATTATCTGTTTAAGGTAGTCTGGCAGTGCAGGATTGTTGCCCAAGGTCTCGAATAAATCATGGTCGAGTATCTTAGGCCCTTGTAAACCATCTGATTTTTTTTCATATAGCAGGCCGATAATGTTGCCAGAACCATCCCTTACAAATTCAGCGGCAAGGGGAAGTAGATCAACAAGAATATCAGGATTTGTGCAGGTCTGGGCAATAGCCAACAATATAGGCCTTGGAACCTTTTCAAGACACAGTCCTTTAAATTCATCCCATTGATCAAAACTCCCTTGAGCCTGGGGGCTAAAAGTAACAGGACGCTCCTTTTGAGCAGCTACTGAAGCGACATCGCCAAGGATGTAAGTACTTCCCCAAAAAGGAAAGGCGTTTGGTATCTCATAGATAGGCTGGGCTCCAACTATATGGAGATCTCCTCTTGGGAAATTTCTATGGTTATCTATCTCTTCTCCATGCGCTGTGAATCCCAAGCCCTGAATTTTTGTGTTAAGCCTGTTATTGATTACAAAGTAATCAGGCCTGTGCACCCCAAAGGAAAACGTGCCGTCAGGGCAAACACATGTCTTAAGCTTCCTATCCAAGATCTTAGCCTCCGCATACCCTCATTTTCAAACTACAATAACAATAGCTTTCTTGACCACGTATTTTCAACAAATTTGTGCAGCAGCTAAAATAATCGATGCGGGAAAACCAAAGACCTAGAAAGACCAACCCCATCCAAGGGGGAACGCAGCAATGCAGTCCCTTGAGAGGAAGGCAATTTTTGGATCAGACTAGGGACATCTTAACAGAAAGGAACCGTCAAGCTCCTCGTTCATAAGCATAAGGTGTATCCCGAATTTTTCAGCATCCTTACAAATCTTATCATTAATATGGGTGCCATCCTTAAAAGATTTGTCGTATTCAACATCAAAGACCGGTTTCATGCTTTGAATAAATGGGGCTGCAAACATACACTCACTATATTCCATGCAGCTTTCCAATAACAATCCATCAAAGTAGCGAACCAAGTCCAGGGCCTGCTCCAAATCGTTTTTCAAAAAGATTGCAAGTCCTCTCTTGTGAGCCTCTTGAGCTAGAAATTTATTGAATGTCAACTGATCTTCATAGGTGAGAGAGAAACCCGTGTCATTGGTAAAACCATCCACATTGTCTGGTTCCACGCCGTCACATCCTTTTTCGACAGCAAGATCAAGCCTGCTGAGTATAATCTGCCTTACATTTTCAGACCTGATATCCAACCATCGCTCCCCATTCCACTTATCTAGTGGCTTTCCAAGATCGCTTTTATTAAATTTCGCAAAATCTTCACGCCACGATTCGCTTGATCCAGCAGAAAAATAACATATCACACGTTTACCCTTTGACTTCAGCTCAGATATTGTTCCTACAGGGGTATCGAAAAGATCTATATCATAGATATCTGCTTCGTAATCCATCTTCTTTAAATCTCCCTGCAACTGCCAGTAAAATTTGCTCTCCGAAACGGGATGATACCACTTTGACCCATAACACGAAGTTACAAAAAGCCATGGTCCTGGAGGGACATCGTCAAAATCCACAAATTGCCATTCAACTTTATCTATATCTTTTAACCCAAGATAGTCCCGCACTGCTGGAGAAAGATCAATTCCTGCTGAATCGTTTATCTTATTAAACGGCTTTGAGTTTCCAAATACATAAGGCCAATCGTCTTCACCAAATGGGCCTGCATCTTCCCATTGCGCATAGGCCTCTTTCCCATCTTTAACTATCTTAATCCACCTGTTTTTGACTATCGATCTGCCTGGAGTTAACTGTTGGCTCCCATTCACCCAGTAGACATGATCAACTGCATCTGCTTTTCTGTTGCCCTGATCATCAAAATCATTGTATGGCAGGGCTGCATAAAATGGATTCTCTCTTGGCACAAAGGACGAGGGCCAATATCCCTTTCTATTGACAGGATCATCTACACCTCCAAAACTCTTCGGCCAGTCCTCATCCCAAGCACTCGACAAATTTGATACCCAACCGTTAGCAGAGCTGGCTTCTTCTCCAATCCAGAAGATGGAAGAGGTTATGTGTTTATGTATCGGATATTCCCTGCGCATACTTTTTATAAAGTAATAATTGTTTTTGAAATCGTAACCTAGGCGAGCCCGATGCAAAATAGATGAGTTAGAGCTGTCTGCAACAACCAGCCCTGTAATATGCAAAAATACCGGAGGCTTTGGATTCGCTTTGGCCAAAGCAGGCTGCAAGGCAAGACAAAAATACATGTACAGAAGTGACAAAAAAATTGTTTTATCAAGCAGAAAAGACCTGTCTTTCATATCCCCACCCTAAAATCCTATCAACAAAAAATCGATAAATCTGACAAAATATCAAGAAAGCAAAAATCATGCCCAACCCCTCCATGATATGACAATAACCCATGATAATGCTAATCGGTGATCTGCTATAGAGTCCCTGATAACTAATGAGATCCACGTGTTTGAATCTTTACCTGTGCATTAGAACCTTCTGCATTAGGAACAGTTGGCAATACATTAAACGCCTCGGGGTTTGGAACAATAAAACGTAGGCCTTCACCTTCTAAATATTTCCCATTAATCACCTTCAAGGTTATGGCATCGCAGTCTTCGGTTTCAGGAAATTTCAAAACTCCATTGGGCCCTCCACTGAAAGTGCCATAACACAAGCTAGGCTCATCCTCGCCGAATCGGCTCCAGGATCTGATCAACATGACAGCACGCTGGTACCTTGGGATCAATGCCCCAACATTCCAAAACCTAATTGCCACTTGGGTAAATAGTTTTGTCCCATTATCTAAGGTTTCGTGAAAGGTTTTCTTAACCACAATCTTTACTGGCTCAAAATCTTTGCGACCATAATCTGTAGAAATATCTGCATATGAATCATCTTCAAAGGCTTGCTCTGCCTGTTTAAGTGCCTGCTGCACTTTCTCTTTGTGTCTCTGTTCAATTTTCAGAGCCACCTGTTGGGCCTCGACCATACCCTTCTGCATTTCACGCTGAAAACGCCTGTCAATATCTTTTACTACCTGTCCTAAGACCTCATTGGTCTGGTTAATCGTCTGTGCCGGAAACTTGGCAATATCCTTTGTATCAGCCGCAAGGCGCTTCAGGTCGTTACGAAGCTCCTCGTCTGAAACAATGTCTGTCACATCTTCTGTTTCTGTCTTGGCTGTACGTCTGATCAAATCCCTGAGCAAAGACGGATTTCTCTCATATTGCCTTATGGCCTGATCAACTTCACGGGGATCTGCACCCCTATCAATAAGCCGCCCCCGAAGCTTGGCCAGTTGCTCATTGTGCTCACTGTCTTTCTGCCAAGAATTTTTCATATTGGCGGCAATGTCCACAGTACTCTGACCTATCTCCTTGATGTCACTAGTAGTATCTGCCGGAAATTTGGCTGCCTGTTCCGTAAGGTGTTTCATCCCTTGGGCCATGCCGCTTACCAACTGCTTACCTCTGTCAACAACAGTATCATCCGGCTTAGGATATTCCTCGTGTTTGTGATAAGGCATACCAATAACCACTCCAGTCTCCTTGTACACTTTGTGCTGGGCTTGTTTGAACGACCGGGTATCACCCCTGCGCAAATCCTCCAAGATCTTTTTCGCCTCTTCTTTTCCTATTCCATGACGTTTTAAGGCAATAACTGCCTGTATTTCTTCAGCATACTGATTCCACTCGTTGGCATGCTCTATGTTTTTGACTGCATCTTGATAGTCACTTTGACTCTGTCTAGCCCGCTGGACCTGGCTGTAAAGACCACCAGTAACCGTGTCAACTGCAACTGTCCCAGCCTGAGAATAGTCACCTTTTTTTAGGTCTTCGCGTATGTCCTGTGCCGTCCCCAAAATGCCAATAGCCGCTACTGTATTTTTGACAACCTTTGCCCCAGCATCAAACATACGCTTTGTAAAAGACCCCTTTGGCGCTGAAGAAACAGACCCCGAGGTCGAACCTTTACCAACTGCAACATTTGAGGTCTTGCCTGCCACCTGCCCCTTAGAAGGCCTTAGCTTAAACGTTGCTTCATAGTTACTGGCCACCTTGCCTGTAACGCTTTCTATGGTCTCTCCCATCTTTGCCAATTCTGCCTCAGCCATGGCTGGAGACGAGGCATTTTTCATAATCCTCACTGCCTTTTGAAGCCTTGGTGAAATCTTGCCACCATTGGCTTCCACAGTTGGTTTTACAATCTTTTCATACTGCTTTACACATTGGCGCATCTGTTCCATCTTACTGACCTCGGCCTGGGCAAGATTACCAGCCCTGTGATGATGATAGGCCTTGTTTCTCTCAATATGCGACTTGTATTCAATGGCATGAGATATTTGCTCAGGGTCCTCAGGTACATATTTTGCCGGGTTCTTCAGAAATTTTTTACCTCCTTCATAGGCCTCCGGATGCCTACTGCTAGTTACGTTGATACGGCAAGTCTTGGCAACCTCCCTTGGAGTCATCTTTGGAAAGGCCTTAGCACCACCTACTGCTTCATAGAAAGATTCATGAACGATAGATTCTACTTCATGATAAGGGATATCTTTTCCCTTGATACGAACAGTAAGGTCCCAGTCATGACCAGCCTTGGGACGGGCAGATGGATTGGTGAACTCAACAACTTCCACATTGTTGGGATGGACCCCATATTTTCGGGCAACTTTCTGGCGTATTTTGCTTATAGTAATCTCCTTCTGTTGACTTACGAGTTTATTGTATCTTCTTATAAAACGATTGGAACTGTGTTTGTTAATATATTCGATGGCCTGAGGATCTGCCTGAATTTTAACTAGCAATTCGTTTATAAGTTTCCTGTTACGTGTCCTAATAGCCCACTTTAATTCTCTAACCAAGGCTTTTGACTGCTGTTTATGTTGAATAAATGCCTTATGTGTCTCATTCTGTGAAGCAGCGGTTACAACCCCTTCACATAAAATATACATAGAGAAAATTACAGTTAGAGCAATTACTACAGATTTAAGACTAAGCCTTAAGAATCGAATTTCACCAATTAACCCTGGAATGGTAAAATATTGGCCAAACATTCCTTCGCTCCTTATCAAAAGACTGTCATGGGACACCTGCCGGCATAGAGCACAGCAGAATGGCAATCAAATGCACAACTTTATAATCTGAAAGCCGTTTTCTATAAAAATCCCGACTGTTTGCCAGCAAAGCTTTCTATTTCAACTTTAATCACAGAGGTCACATTTAAATTTTCCCAGAAAACTGATAATTACTTTTAATACATCGGGCTTTTCATCTACGCTTTCGATAAAAACGGCTTTACCGAAACCTATTACACTCTGGTATTTCATACTTCACTCGTATGCATCTTCCGATTCTATGGGCTCCCTAATTATGCCAAACTCAAAACATACGTTTTGGATTGTTTCGTATGATGTCAATCTTCCTGCCCTTTGAAGAAGCATGAAAATAAAAAAACATTGACACGGTTCCAAAGGCGAAGTGGTACAAATATATGGTTTATTTCCATCAACCATACCGAGCCTGCAGACAGATGAAAGGCCTCAAAAATTTTACTTAAAATTCTAGGCTACTTGCAAAAAATTTTGAAGACCCTGCAACAAAAAAGCAAACTGGACTAAAGGTCCTTAGCACTATGAGATGGAAGGAGAAGAAAATAAGAACGGGAGGCCAAGGCCTCCCATATTTAGAATAACTTATTGGTGCCCCCGGCACGATTCGAACGTGCGACACCAGGATTAGGAATCCTGTGCTCTATCCCCTGAGCTACGGGGGCGATTTGGCTGCCACTGTTAACACAATTGAATATCGGCTGTCAAGAAACCTTGATCATTAACCCAGACCGGCTGCACATCCCCTTAGAGACCAACCCTTTGCAACTCCTTTATGACCTTTTTCTGCTCGTTGTTTAGGCCCTTAGGAACGTCAATCATAACCCTTACATAAAGGTCCTTTCTCACACCACTCTTATCTGGCAGACCCTTTCCTCTAAGTCTCATTTTCTGACCACATCTTATCCCTGGCGGGATCTTCAACTTAAGCGTTGCTCCATCAATGCCTGGCACATCGGTTTTGGTTCCAAGACAAGCCTCGGAAAATCGGATAAACTTATCATATACAAGATTCCTGTCCTGATCGAAGTAAAAACCAGGAGGTAAAGAAATGTTGATCCTTAAATAAAGATCACCTCTACCGCCTGGACCTTGAACACCCTTGCCAGGAACCCTGATCTTTTTCCCTTGTTCAATTCCCTTGGGAATTTTAACAGATATCTTTTCTGGAAATCCGCCAGTCTGGAGAGAAATAATCTTTTTGTCTCCATTTATAACCTCTTGAGGAGTAACATAGAGATCCAGTATAACGTCCTGCCCTTTGGGTTGAGGCTGTTGATAGACAAAGCGTTCATCTGGACCATATCTCCTGCCACCATGGGTAAATCCCTGCCCACCATGGGTAGCAAAGAGATCGTCAAAGATGGAGCCCATTCCACCAGCCCCTCCACCACTTCTAAAGATGATCCTTGTAAAGCCGTCACCTCCTATGCCAAGGTCCTGGAATATAGATGAGAAGTCAAAATTCCTAAAAATGTCTTCCTGACTGTAATGTCTATGAAATTCCTGAGAACCAAAGGAATCGTATTCCTTTCGTTTCTGGGGGTCGCTTAAAACAGCATAGGCTTCATTTATTTCCTTAAATTTTTCCTCTGCCTCTTTATTACCCTTGTTTTTATCAGGATGATATTTTATGGCCAATTTCCTAAAGGCCTTTTTTATTTCTTCTGGACTGGCGTCTTTTGATACGCCTAGTATTTTGTAGTAATCCTTTCCATGAGTCATTTTAACCCTTTATCCTCTCTTTTTGCTTGTTTGATTTCTATTTTTGTAGAAAGATCAGAATAAACCATAATAAACAGTAAGCTTTGCAAGTGCAAAGTCAAGGACTTGACTATCTATGAAAATATATCTTTTTGAACCCTCTTCACCTTCGGATCCAGATACCCTAGGAAGGTCTCTTGAACTCTTTAAAAGGGAATTTTCATTTCTGTGCAAAGATTTCTTGCTATGCAAGGCTGGACAAATCGGCAAGGCCAATCCGGACTTACCCTACATAGCTTCTACAGACGAAATAAAGGCCGACGCATTTTCAAGACTTATACGCAAAAAAGAGGACTTTTCTATATGGTTCACTAGAGGAGGCTATGGCATAAGCAGATGGCTAAGTCATGTAGACTTTGACAGCCTCAGAAACCATCTTAAGAAAAAGCTGCTAATGGGATTTAGCGACACCACATTTCTTGCCTCCATACTCTTGAAACTGGGGATGCCTTTTCTCCACTGCCCTATGCCCTCAACACTATATAAGACCGAACACAAAAGCAGGCAGGCCTTCTATCAATTTCTTAATCTTGGAATAGTTCCTAGACTTTCAGGTTTGGGCCTCCATACCGGCATCTGCCAAGGTACATTAATTGGCGGGAATCTAACCTGTTTATGCCATAGCATTGGGACCCCTGGAGAACCAAACTGGCACGATACTATACTATTTTTAGAAGATTGTGGCGAAGATATATATAGGATCGACCGCATGCTAACCCAGCTTATAGAGTGCGGTATACTGGACAAGGTAAAGGGCATTGCCCTTGGATCCTTCCTGCTTGGCTCAAACAAAGAATCAAGCAGCAAGCTTCTTACCGCCTTATTTAAAGACAGACTACTGCCCCTTGCTAAACCGTTGGTTGCCAAGTTGCCAATAGGTCATGGAAGAGCCAATATGCCTATCCTTTTGGGTACAACCTATGAAATAGACGGGCAAAAAGGCACCTTGACTCCGATATTCCAACCTCTTAGAAAAAGGCGCTGAGGGCTATAATTTTCATATTGTTTTCCAACTGCTCAATCAAACAGAAGGCCTCCATCAGATCCCCGCCCCAGGCAACAACCCCATGGGCCTTAAGAATAAAAATCTTTGTCCTTTTAGCTGCTTCAGCAGCCACCTGGGCAAGCTCTTGACTTCCTGGCGTATAAAAAGGAACAATTTCTACCATTGGGAAAAGCAACTTCCCTTCAGCGAGTTGGCTGAGATTTACGCTGTCTTTTCTAAGGCTTGCTGCAGTAGACCATGGGGCATGGGCATGAATTATGGCCTTGGCCTCTTTTATATCCTTGTAAATAGCCAAATGCATTGGCATTTCTGACGATGGCACTGAGGTTCCAAGGATCTTAGATCCGTCTTTATTCACAACAAGCAAATCTGATGCATCCATAAATCCTTTATGGACTCCTGAAGCTGTAAGCACAATCCTATCTGAATCAAGCCTAACGCTGATATTGCCATCGCTGCCTGATACGAGTCCTCTTCTATAAAGTAATTTACCAAAAGTGATAATCTTGTCTGTAGCCCCGTCTATTTGACAATCCAGCCCTTGCATGCTCACTCCTTTCCTGTGTGTTTGCTTGACATTTCTTTATTTATGAATTAATGAACAATTTTAGTGGTAATGGATTTTTTCTTTGTATAAGGGAGTACAAAAATTCGGAGGGAGTTGCCATGAAAAAATTTCTTGGAGTCATTCTGTTTCTTGGTTTACTGTTTCCGGCTGGAGTCTTTGCAGGAGGGTACGCATCGCCCAGCACGGATCAGCTACTCAAAAAGATCGAACAGCTCAGCCGTGAACTTGCCCAGGTAAAAAAAGAACTCAAACAGGTCAAAAGTCAAGGAACTAACGCGGCGTTGCAAAGGGAGATCGAAGCCCTTAAATCCCAACAAGAAGATACTGCCGACAACCTAGACGACCTGTCTGATCAATTTGAGGACATGATGACAAACGGTGTCGGTCGTTTTGAAATCTTTGGTGATTACCGCTTCCGCCTTGATTCTACCAGGGCACATGCCAGGTCCTACTACGATGCCATAGAGCTTGGGAAATGGATGCAAGGTGGAATGGTTGGTCCAATGCCTGGAAAGAAAGAGGCTGAAGACCTTAATAACGATACCCTGTACACAAACAGGTTACGTCTAGGAGTCAAGGTCAAAGCCACCGAGAACGTCACCTTCAAGGGCAGGCTAACCATGTACAAGATTTGGGGAATGGAAAGCTCTGCCAAAACCGCCTATCCCTTTGGAGGCAATGGCTTCATGTGGGATCCCAATATTAGCCGGCGCCCAAATGACAACACCCTTAGGGTAGAAATGGCCTATGTAAACTGGACAAACATTTTGGATTTGCCCATCTGGATTTCAGTTGGTAGGCGTCCAACTGTAGATGGTCCCCCTGCACAGCTCCGTTACAACTATGACAGCCGTTATGCAACCCCAGTTGCCCTGGGGGTAGACTGGACCTTTGACGGTGCAACCCTAGGATATATGTACACTAGTCCTTGGCCAGGAAAGATTCGTATTTGCTATGGCCGTGGATACGAGGCAGGCTTTGATTCATCAGACAATCCAACAGGCGGTTTAGACGATACAGATCTTTACGGATTTAGCTGGGATATCATAAACGATACGGAGAACCACAGGTTCGCAAACCTGCAGTTCTTCAGGGCTGCTGACATTCCAGACCTCATGGAAGGCAGATCCATATCCAACAACACCATGGCCTTCGCAGGCATGACCACCGGAACACCTGAAAGAGTTGATGCCACTTCAGAGCTTGGAGACATCTATCATGCAAGCTTTGTATACATGGATAGATTCCAAGGTATAGATTGGTTCATCAGTGGCGGCCTCAGCCGTACAGATGACAGAGGAAGAAACTTTATGGGATACGGACTCTTGACTGACCCAACAGACACCAATAAACAAAATCATTGGGGATGGGCTGCATATGCAGGTGTGAGAATTCCTCTAGAAAGTCTTAGATCCAAGATCGGATTTGAGTATAACTTCGGTTCACGCTACTGGATCAACTTCACCCCAGCAGCCGACGATCTCTACCTAAGCAAGCTTGCAACTCGTGGCCATGTTGGCGAGGTATATTGGATCTGGGATGTGCCTGCAGGAGAAGCCCTATCCAAATATGCAAAGGTATTCATGAGAGTTGGTTACCAGTATTACTGGATTAATTACACAGGCAGTGGCAGCTGGCTTGGAAAACCCTGGGATGTTGATGATGTAGGAGATAACCCGTCCATGGCACAGTTTTTCGCTCCTGTAAATCAGATGGATAACATTTATGCCACCTTTGAGGTCTATTTCTAAACAAGCCTTATAAAAAATAGCAAAGGGAAGGAGGGGGCTTGACCACCTCCTTCCCTTTTTTGTTTTAACGATCAAAAATAGGAGGACTCAAATGCCTATTTATGAATTTCAATGCAGAAGTTGTGGTTATGTGTTCGAATTGTTGCTTATGTCCAAAGAAGAAATGAAGGATGTCAGATGTGCCAAATGCGCCAGTCCAGACATAGGTAAACTTATGAGCGCAGCAAATGTAGCCACCAGCACATCAAAATCTTCTTCGGGTTCCTCACCTTCATATACTACCCATAAATGTAAATCGGGCAGTTGTACCCAAATAAATCTGCCAGGTTACACAAGGTCATAAAAAAGGCAAAAAAAGGCCCTCTATCTCAAAAAAAGGGCCTTTGAGGCTTGCCTCTTTTAGAGGCAAACCCCTCTATAGCCTGGATGCCATCTATATATTAACGATTTTCTCATAAGGCCAAGCAACAATCCCTCCATCGAGAAGCCATATCTTTTCCCTATCAAAGCCCTCTGATTCCAATATCCTAGCCGCTTCATAGCCCCTAAGGGAAATTTTACAGAGACATACTATATCCTTGTCGCGAGGAAGTTCGCCGACCTTTTTTCTCACCATGCCAAGGGGAATATGCACGACATTATCATAAGGGAGCCTCATCTGTTCAAGTTCTTTTGGGGTCCTTACATCAAGAAAAATGAAGTCATCACCCCGTTCGAGCTTCTCCTTTACTTGGGCTGGAGAGAAAGAACGTATTAGGCCATCGCGCTTATTCTGAATAACATTGGCTGCAACAATAAGATTGTCCATTGCAGGAGAAAAAGGCGGAGCATAGGCCATATCTGTTTCGAAACAGTCGTCCACACTGCCATGGCCTTTAATTATAGCGGCAGCAGTATCCACACGGCTAAGGACTTCGCCTGGACCGAGAATCTGCACACCAAGCAACCTGCCAGTATACCTGTCTGCCACCATCTTCAGATGTATAAGCTTCGCCCCTTTCATATAATGGGGTTTGTCAGGTGCTGGACACAAGGCAGTAAGTACCTCTATGCCCTCGTTTTTGGCATCTCTTTCTGTAAGCCCTGTTCTGGCCACATTAAAACCCAAGATGTTACACACACCTGTTCCGCATACGCCAGAAAAAGTAGAGTTCCATCCAGCAAGGTTGTTGCCAATTATTCGTCCATGCTTGTTTGCCGTAGAGCCCATTGGGGCATAAATGGGCTTGCCAGTAACTACATTATATGATTCAACACAATCTCCACCCGCATAGATATCCGGGTCTGAGGTCCTTAGATGAGCATCTACCTTTATCCCCATAGGCCCTGTGTCCAAACCCGCCTCTTGGGCAAGTTTGGTGTTGGGCCTGAAACCTATTGCCAGAAGGACTAGATCAGCAGGAATCTCCGTTTTTTCTGTGACGACCTTTTGAACATGTCCGTCTCCATTAAAACTTGAAACCCCATCCCCGCAATGCAAAACTACACCCTTTGACTCAATATGCTTCATAAGAGGAACTGCCATCTCCTCATCCAAAAGGGCGGGCAAAACAAAGGGGAGTTTTTCAACTACGTGCACCTTAAAACCCGCCTTTAATAAAGGCTCAAGGCATTCCATTCCTATAAGACCCGCCCCAACAATAACTGCATTTTTGCCAGGGGCATTTTCCATGGCCTTTTTTAACTGTATTCCATCGTTTAATGTCTTTAGACAATAAATGCCGGCAAGATCTATCCCTGGAATAGGCGGTCGTACAGGACTACTGCCAGTAGCTATAACCAGCTTGTCATAAGAAATAACGTCTTCACTGCCGTCTTTTACATTTCTAATGCTCACCTCCTTTGCCTTCCTGTCTATGGCAACTGCCTCAGTATTTAAAAGCACATCCACGCCCTTGACGGCCTTGAAAAAGTTGACATCTCTGACCACTCCTACTGGAGTAGTGGTAAGTTCCTTAACATCATCCACCTGCCCTTCAAGATAAAAAGGTAAACCACAGGCACCGTAGGAAATCTCTTCCCCCTTTTCCATTAGCAAAACCTCCACAGAGGGATCGAGTCTCTTAACCCTACAGGCTGCCTTTGGTCCACACGCCACCCCACCAATAACAACAATTCTCCTACCCATTTTTTGCCTCCTTCATAGTCTTTATTATGTTTTTTTATATCACTACTTGCTGAAAAAGAGAATGGCCCAAAGCCCCTTTTTTAGTCATTTGCTCAAAAAAAAGTTGACATGGCATGTTGAAGAGCCTAATTTCTAATTCGGTTTTGTTTAATAGAAAGTTGTCGCTGACCATACGACAACAATTTTATCTAATTAGGGAGATAAAAATCATGAAAATTGCAGTTAGCGCTACCGGTACCACCCTAGATTCCCCAATAGATCCGAGATTTGGCAGGGCCAGCTACTTTTTGGTTGTGGACTCTGAAACAGGACAACTTACAGAAATATTAGACAACCGTTCATCTCAAGAAGTATCCCATGGTGCTGGAATAAATGCTGCTACAAAAGTAGCCGAATCGGGTGCTAATGTGGTGCTTACAGGCAGAGTAGGGCCAAAGGCTTACTCTGTACTCCGGGCTGCTGGCATCAAGGTGGTCTCTGAAATGAATGGCACTGTTCAAGATGCCATTAAAAATTTTCAGTCAGGGACAAAATCATACTCTGATGGACCAGACTGTGATGCCCACACATCTTCTCCTTCTCCAAAGGACGGTTGGCAAGGAGGAATGGGGCGCAGGAAGGGATGCGGTCGGGGGAGATCAGGGAACTAGACATGAAGATAGCCATTGCCAGTGGAAAAGGGGGCACAGGTAAAACAACCGTTGCCGTAAGCCTTGCCCTGTCTTGTGATGGTTCCGTGGCCTATGCAGATTGCGATGTTGAAGAGCCAAACGGTCATATATTTTTAAATCCTTGTATCAAAGGATCAAACAAATTTTCATTGCCTGTGCCAATCATCCAAGAAAAAAAATGTAATTTTTGTGGGAAGTGCAAAGAAATCTGCAAGTTTAATGCTATTACCATCTTTGGCAAAACCATAATGACCTTCCCTGAGATGTGCCATTCTTGCGGAGGCTGTTTCTTAGTATGTGACCAGGAAGCCATATCGGAAGATCGAAGGACCATCGGGTTTGTGGAATGGGGGGAGGCCCAACCGATAGACTTTTTTCAAGGCAGGTTACGTGTTGGAGAGGCCATGTCTTCCCCTCTGATAAAGCAGGTGAAAAAAAAGGCCTCGGAAAATGAATATGAGTGGCTTATACTTGATGCCCCCCCCGGGACTTCTTGTCCTGTAATCAAGACAGTCAGAGATACAGATTTTGTGATATTAGTGACAGAACCTACACCCTTCGGACTTCATGATCTCCAGCTAGCAGTAAAAACCATATCTAAACTTGGCCTCCCAATGGGTGTGATAATCAATAAATGGGGCATAGGTAACGAAGAGGTGAAAAATTGGTGTGCCGATCAAGGCCTTCCCATTCTCATGACTATACCGTTTTCTAGAAAGGTGGCAGAGGCTTACGCTACAGGTCAATCCCTTGTGCAATTACAACCAGAATTAAAAAATGATTTTAGGAAATTATTAGAGGAATTAAAAAAGTGAAGGAACTGCTTATCTTAAGCGGAAAGGGTGGCACTGGCAAAACAACGATAACGAGCAGTTTTGCGTACTTGGCCAAGAACAAGGTACTGGTAGATTGTGACGTTGATGCAGCAGATCTACATATTATCTTGTCACCCCAAAAGAGCCAAAAGCACGATTTTGTCTCTGGTGTCAAGGCTGTTGTAGACCCGAATAAATGTACGGCTTGCGGTACCTGCTACGAGCTATGCAGGTACGATGCAATAAACATATCTGATGCCACTGCAGTGGTAGACGACTTTTCGTGCGAAGGATGCGGAGTATGTGCATACTTTTGTCCAGAAAATGCCATCGCTCTTGAACCAAACCATTGTGGTTACTGGTTCGTATCTGATACTCGATTTGGCACCCTTATCCATGCCGAGCTAAAGCCTGGCGAAGAAAATTCTGGCAAACTCGTCTCCCTAGTAAAACAAAAGGCAAAGCAAAGAGCAGAAAATGAAGGGGTAGATCTACTATTAGTTGACGGTCCACCAGGTATAGGCTGCCCTGTTATTTCATCTTTTTCTGGGGCTGATTTGGTAATCACCGTTACAGAACCTACCAAAAGCGGGCTTCATGATCTGAAACGGATAATAGAACTCTCCAATCATTTTAAGGTGCCTACTTATGTCATTGTAAACAAGTGGGACCTAAATAAAGATATGAGCGATAAGATTCATGAATTTTGCATAAAGGCAAAAATTCAACTGCTTGGCATCATCCCCTTTGATAAAGAGATTATAAATGCACTAGTGACAGGAAAGACCGTATTTGAAGAATTTAAAGATTGCAAGGCAGCTCAAAGTATAGCAAATATCTGGCAGCAAATTAAAAAAACCTTAGAGGAGGTAAAAAGTGAGCCAGAACAAAGATCAAGATAAAAAGACAGCCAATCCGGTACTAGATGAACAGGACAAGAAAATTCAAGAAAAGCTGTCTCAGATTGAGCATAAAATTATGGTGATGAGTGGCAAGGGAGGCGTGGGGAAAAGCACTGTCTCCATAAACCTTGCAGTAGGGCTGTCACTTCAAAATTTTTATGTAGGCCTTCTTGACGTAGATATCCACGGACCAAATGTGCCCAAGATGTTAGGGCTTGAAAGGGGAGAGCTCCAACGAAGACCAGACGGCACGGTCGGACCAGTTTATTATTCTCCAAACCTTAAATTCATGTCTGTTGAGCCCCTGCTTCCAGATAAGGATTCGGCTGTAATGTGGAGAGGGCCAATGAAGATGTCTGCTATCAGGCAATTTATCTATGATATCGAATGGGGAAAACTTGACTATCTTGTCATAGATGCCCCTCCAGGCACTGGAGATGAACAGATGACTGTTGCCCAGACCATTCCTGATGCCTATGCAGTGGTTGTGACTACTCCCCAAGAGGTTGCCTTGCTAGATGTAAGAAAATCCATTTCCTTTTGCAAAAAAGTAGGTATGCCAATTATTGGAATAGTAGAAAACATGAGCGGCATGATCTGTCCTCACTGTGGGAAGGCCATAGATGTCTTCAAAAGAGGTGGTGGCGAAAAGCTAGCAGAGGAGACGGGCATCCCATTTCTTGGAAAGATCCCAGTAGATCCAAGGATAGTTACTACTGGCGATGCAGGCAAACCAATTATGGCAATGTATCCAAACAGTCATACTGCAGAAGCATTCGAAAGACTGTGTCAAAATGTCATTAATGTTACCCAAACCATGATCCTAAAAAAACAAGAAGAATCTAAGGAGGAGCAAAAATTATGAAGGTTGCTATTCCAATAGAAGGCGGACTTCTTTGCAGTCATTTTGGCCATGCACCACAATTTGCCATTGTCGAGATAGAGGGCAACAATGTTAAAGGAAGTTCCTTGGAAACCCCACCTCCCCATGAACCAGGGATACTGCCTAGATGGCTCAAGGAATTAGGTGTAAGCCATGTGATTTGTGGCGGTATTGGAGCAAGGGCAGTAGAACTGCTTAATCAGGCAGGCATCCAAGTTACTGCAGGTGTTTCCCCTGATGATCCATCTAAAATAATAGAGGCCTTTATCAGCGGTGCTCTTCAAGGTGCAGGAGGGGCCACCTGTTCAGGACACGAACACCATCAATGTGCTCATTGATACACAAGAAGAGGATAGAATTATGCCTATCTATGAATACGAATGCCAAGATTGCAAAGAAGTAAGCGAAGTTCTTGTCTTCTCATCACTTGATCCTAAGTGTCCAAAATGTGGTTCAACGAACATGAAAAAACTTCTATCGGTGCCCTCTTCACTCACCGGCCATTCCCCATCGTCTTTACCTGGCCCGTCTGACACAGGCTGTTGCGGTCATAGACCAGGTACAGCTCCAGGATGTGCTGGCCCGGGTTCGTGTTGTGGGAAGGCCTAAAGTTATCTATTCGAATTCATACATGAAAAGCCTGTTAGAGGGCCTTGAGGCCCTCTATACAAGGTATAATAAAAAAAAGTACATCCATCCAGATCCCTTGGAGTTCCTGCATCTGGTTTCGGATATCAGGGACAGGGAAATTGTTGGATTGATAAGTGCCTGTCTTGCCTATGGCAGAGTCTCTCAAATACTAAAAAGCATCTCTACATGTCTAGAAATAATGGACATGCGCCCCAGGGCCTTCCTCATAGAAAACAGCAGAAGGGACATTGCAGCCAAGTTCAAAGATTTTAATTACCGTTTCACAAGGTCCCACGAGATAGTATCTTTCTTGTTAGGCATAAAGACAATGCTTGAACGATACCATTCTATAGAAGCTGCCTTTGAATCCTCTCGTTTAGGATCATCGGGCCAGAAATCTTGGCCCATGCTGATTCAAAAACTTTCCGGATTTGTAAGTCTCTTTCTGAATCTTGCTGATATGGAAAAATCCTATTTACTTCCTGATCCCCAAAAGGGAAGCGCCTGCAAAAGGCTGTTTCTCTATTTGAGATGGATGGTGAGGAAAGATGATGTTGATCCTGGTGGATGGGTATGTATAAATCCCTCCCATCTTTTGGTGCCTCTTGATACTCACATGTTTCACATCGCAAGAGACCTGGGCCTAACCAAAAGGAAACAGGCAAATCTCAAATGTGCCATTGAAATAACCGAGACCTTCAAACAGATTAATCCTGAAGATCCAGTCAAATACGACTTTGTGCTCACACGATTCGGGATAAGAAACGAGCTTTCCCGCCATGATATCCCAAATCTTGTTCTCTAATAAAGACCCAAATTTTCTGCTTTTGGGCTTGCACAGGAGATTTTAAATATTATTTTTGTTTTTCTGGTGTGATGTAGGAGAACAGAAATGAAACTTTTTGTACTCGTAATCGGTCTAGTAATGATAATTGAAGGGCTACCGTATTTTGCGTTTCCAGAAAAGATGAAGATCTTTTTGGCCCAGATACAAGAGATGCCCTCAGAAGGACTTAGATGGATGGGCTTTTTTCTTATGTGCATGGGCCTGCTCCTTTGTTATCTGGCACAAAGGACCGGAATATTTTCATGACTGATGACTTTCTCCTTTCATCCTATCATTACCACCTACCCAAAGAACTCGTTGCCCAGACGCCTTGCGAAAAGAGGGAGGAGTCAAGATTGCTTGTGCTTAACAGGGCATCTGGGGATCTTCACCACCTGAAATTCAAAGAGATAGTAAGTCTCCTAAATCCTAAGGACTGTCTGGTTATAAATCGTACCAAGGTATTTCCTGCCAGGCTCATTGGTAGAAAACCCACCGGAGGCAAGGTGGAACTCCTTCTGCTTGAGCTTCCCCGGAAGCTCCAAAATGGCCTTGCCACAGCAAGGGCCCTATGCAAGAGTTCAAAACCCTTAAGGCCAGGATCCACTATATCTTTCAAAAATCTGCTCCAGGCAGAAGTAAAAAAGAGACACAATAATGGCCAAGTCGATCTGATCCTCTCTTGCAACGGGCAGCTCCTGCCTACCCTCGAACAGGTAGGTGTTATGCCGCTTCCTCCTTATATTAAAAGAAACAGGACAAACACTCTAGACAAGGAACGCTATCAAACTGTATATGCCAGGGAAATAGGTTCAGTAGCTGCTCCAACGGCTGGGCTTCATTTTACTAACCAGATATTAGATGCCATCCTGCAAAAGGGAGTCAAAGTAGCCCCTGTAATTCTTCATGTAGGCTATGGGACTTTTTCTCCTATCCGCACTCAGGACATACGAAAACACAAGATACATAAGGAGTGGATTACCATTGATGACAAGAGTGCATCAACTATCCAAAAAACCAAGGAGGCAGGAGGCAGGATAGTTGCTGTTGGCACCACATCTGTTAGGACCATAGAATATGTTAAAAAGAAAAAAGGGAAGGTGTGCACCTATTCAGGTCAATGTGACCTTTACATATTTCCAGGGTTTAAATTTGCTGTTACCGACGCATTGATTACCAACTTTCACCTGCCGGGTTCTTCTCTGCTTGTTTTGGTAAGTGCCTTTGCCGGCAGGGAGAAAATACTTTCTGCCTATAAAGAGGCCATAAAAAAAAGATACAGGTTCTTTAGCTATGGAGATGCCATGCTGATATTATAGTAGCAATTGATTTGGATACCTCTGCTGTAAACTAACAGAGTCCCATTTTAAGTCTTGATATCATCAGATCTATCTTTTTTTTGTCTTCGCTTGTCAAATCATAGAACCTTATCCCCATGCCTCTCTTTTGGGATGGAGATCTCGTGGCCTTTCTGGACCAGACCACTTCTGCCCTTGTCTTAACCTTTACGGCACTGTCAGGGAGCATGAATTCCACAACTATACTGGTGCCAGGGGGAAGAGGCTTCCTTGTGGCTATAAACATCCCTCCTGCACTTAGATTTTCTGCAAAGTCTGTAAAAAATTTATTAACGTCTCTATAATCTACCTTAAGAATTACCGGATGCCTTGACTGTTTTCTCTTGTCTTTCATGATATGAACTCCTGAAGACGACTTTGAGGTGTCCCCTTGAGTACTAATTCGACTCTTTGTACTTGAAACTTTAAGGGTTAAGAGTTATAAAACCTGGACCTGCTCAAACCAATCTAGCAAAAAGATGAAAGGATAGAACACCATGGCAAAGGTCTGCGATATATGTAAAAAGGGACCAAGGACAGGCTGCAATGTCAGCCATGCAAATAACCATACAAAGAGACGCTGGCTACCTAATCTGCAAAGCGTAAGAGTAAACATCAATGGAAAGACAAAGCGCATGCGTGTATGCACAAGATGCATACGCTCGGGAAGGATTGAAAAACCCCCTATCAGGGGAAAAGTCCAATAGATAGTGCTTCTATTGCTTCTATTTTAGACGTTAGGGTCAGACAGACGCCTGTCTGTCTACCCTCATTACCCCGTTCACCCTTTTTATACCTGAGATAACCTTTTTCAGATGATTACTATCCCTCACTTCGGCAACAAAGGTGAAGTGGGCGCTATGATCTGGGCTAGTATAGACCTTTGCCTCGAGAATGTTAGCCTCTGCTGCACTTATGGCATTACTTACTGCTGCAAGCATTCCCTTTTCATCTGCAGTAACAACATTTAACATTACCGGATAGTTTATGCCATCATCTGTAGTCCAAGTAACTTCTATCTTTCTGTCAGGCTCCAAGGAGGTAACATTTGGACAATCTTCCCTATGAATAGTTACTCCTCTACCCCTTGTTATGTAGCCTATCACCTCATCTCCCGGAACAGGAGTACAACATTTGGCAAGGTGAATCATTATATCATCATGCCCCTGTATTTGGATACCTTCACCGTAAGGTTTTTGGGACTTTGTGGCAGTCTGGGGCTCTTGCCCGAATATTTCTTCTATATCTTCAGAATGCTTGAGTTTGACATATTTGCGGACGATCTGAGAAGGAGAGATCTTACCATAACCTGTTGCGATCAGCATATCATCTACTGTCTTAAATGACAGAGACTTGGCAATCTCTTCCGCATCCTCCTTCATGAAATTTGTAAAATCGAGCCTGTGTTTCTTGAATTCCCTGTTACACAAATCCTTTCCAAGGGCCAGGCTCTTTTCCCTCTCCTCAGTCTTTATCCACTGACGAATACGGGCGCGGGCACGACTTGTGCGGGCAATCTTCAGCCAATCCCTACTTGGCTTATGATGTTTAGAGGTAATTATCTCTACCACATCACCGTTCTGGAGTTGATATTTAAGCGGTACCATCTTACCGTTCACCTTTGCTCCTGCACAGTGATGCCCAACCTCTGTATGAATAGAATATGCAAAGTCAATAGGAGTTGCCCCCATTGGAAATTCCTTTATTTCACCGTTAGGGGTTAATACATAGACCTCGTCTGGGAAAAGATCCATCCTGACAGATTCAAGGAACTCCCGTGGATCTTCAAGCTCTTTCTGCCACTCCATTAATCTTTTGAGCCATTCGAACTGACGTTGTTGGTCTTTTTTAAGTATCTTCCCTTCCTTATAAAGCCAGTGGGCAGCAATACCCTCTGTAGCGACCTTGTCCATCTCCTCCGTACGGATCTGGATCTCCATTCTTTCACCATACGGACCAATAACGGTTGTATGAAGGGACTGATACATGTTTGCCTTTGGCAGAGAGATATAGTCCTTGAAACGTCCTGGAACCGGGGTCCAAAGGGAATGCACAATCCCCAGGGCCTCGTAACATTCTGTAACTGTTTTAAGAATGATTCTAAAGGCAATGAGATCGTAAATCTCGTCTAGGCTAACGTTCCTCCTGCGCATCTTCCGAAAGATGCTATAAAGATGTTTTGGCCTTCCAAGTACACGACAAGATAGGCTATACTCAGCCATCTTCTTTGAAATCAGTTCCTTGACCTCCTCAACATAGGCCTTCCTGGCCCCAAGCCTTGCCTCCACCTCTGCCTTGAGTTCCTGATATTCATCTGGATATAAAAAAGAAAAGGCCAGATCTTCCAACTCTCTTTTCATCCAGTCTATGCCTAACCGGCTTGCAAGTGGAGCATATATATCAAGGGTCTCACGGGCTATCTTTACCTGTTTGCGTTCCTTTTGATACTGAAGAGTACGCATGTTATGGAGCCTATCTGCAAGCTTCACCAACAAGACCCTGATGTCCTTGGACATGGCAAGGATCATCTTTCTTATATTTTCTGCCTGTTTTTCAATCCTGCTTTGGAAATTGATCTGGCTTATTTTTGTAACGCCATCCACAATCCTTGCCACATCTTGCCCAAACATCTCCTCAATCTCATCGATGGTGGACAAGGTATCTTCTACTGCATCGTGTAGCAGACCTGCTGTTATGCTAGAAAGATCAAGCCGCTGCTGGGCAAGAATATAGGCCACAGCCAAGGGATGAGAAAGATAAGGTTCTCCTGAAAGGCGCGTCTGTCCTGCATGCACCTTTGCTGAATAGACATAGGCCTTCTCAACAAGACTTGTGTCTGCATCAGGCATATAAGTATTGATCTGATCAAGGATATCGTTAATTCTTATCATTTAAGCATGGATTCTATCTCTTTTATTGCTTCATCCACTGATATCAACCTTGTTTTCATGGTTCGCCTGTCGGTAACCTCTACCATCCTTTCCTTTACCACCTTTTTACCAACTGTCACCCGAACAGGAATACCAATGAGTTCGGAATCCTTAAATTTTACACCTGGTCTTTCATCCCGGTCATCAAGCAAAACCCCCACTCCATCCTGAGAAAGTTCGTTGTAGATCTTTTCTGCCCAAGACAGCATTACCTTATCTTTTGCATTAATCACCGATATTATCACTTCAAAGGGTGCAACAGGAACTGGGAAAACTATTCCTCGCTCGTCATGATTCTGTTCTATGGCAGCGGCAACAGTTCTACCTATACCTATACCGTAACATCCCATGATTATTGGTTTTTCTTTACCGGAACTGTCTAGAAAGGTGGCTCCCATTGCCTCGCTGTACTTGGTTCCCAGCTTAAAGATGTGCCCTACCTCTATTCCCCTTTTTATTTCTATTGGCCCTCCGCAACGCGGGCATGGATCTTCTTTAGTTATGACCCTAATATCGTAAATCTCTGGAGGCTCTAGATCCCTTTTCCAGTTTAAACCAACAAAATGTGCATCTTGCTCATTTGCCCCTGCGACAAAATCCTTCATGTAAGCAACAGAGCTATCTGCCACAACCCGCACATCAGCAGGAAGACCAAGAGGACCAGCAAAGCCGACCGGGGCCTTTGTAACCTTCTCAACAGTGGCTGGATCTGCCATTTCTAGATTATCTACTTGAAGGACTTTTTTCAGTTTGACCTCGTTAAGTTCATGATCTCCACGGATAAGGGCTGCAACAGGTCTCTGATCAGCCAGAAATATCAAAGTCTTAAGCAGGTCCTTGGCCTTTTTGTCTAAAAATTCCGTAACCTGTTCCACACTCTTTTTCCCAGGAGTTTTTACCTTCTTAAGTTCCTGCTCTCCTGGAATAAACGGCTCCTGCCTCCCCTGATCCCTTACCTGAGCAAGTTCTGTGTTAGCAGCAAAAGAACATGAAGCACAACACGCAATATCGTCTTCGCCTGTCTCAGCCAAAACCATGAATTCGTGGGAAGCATGGCCACCTATACTACCGGTATCCGCTTCCACAGGCCTGAAATCCAATCCGCATCTCTCAAAAATATTACAATAGGCCTTGTACATAGACTGATAAATCTCATCAAGCGAGTCTTCGGTTGCAGAAAAGCTATAGGCATCCTTCATTATAAACTCTCGGGCCCTCATGAGGCCAAATCGTGGCCGTATCTCGTCTCTGAATTTAGTCTGTATTTGATAAAGATTTATTGGTAGATCCCTGTAAGATCTTATATGTTTTCTGACTAGGTCAGTGATAACCTCTTCATGGGTTGGACCCAGACAAAAGTCACGGCCATGCCTGTCCTTCAACCTCAAAAGCTCCTTACCGTATTGATCCCACCTTCCGCTTTCCTTCCAAAGTTCAGCTGGTTGAACAATAGGCATAAGAAGCTCTATTGCCCCTGCCCTATTCATCTCCTGGCGCACTATAGCCTCTACTTTTCTTATGGATCTCAGACCAAGGGGCAAATATGTATAGAGTCCAGAGGCCACCTTCCTGATCATACCAGCCCTGAGCATTAGCCTGTGAGAGGCAATCTCTGCCTCTGAGGGGACTTCTTTTAACGTGGGTATAAAATAGCTTGAATACCGCATTACATTAGCACCTGTTATTTTCCAACATTGTTTTACTTATCATCGTCATTCACAAGACCTTCCACTTCCTTCCAAAAAGTGTCCAGCAACTCCTTCTCCTTGACCTTTTTCAAGATTTTATCACCCTTAAAGATAATTCCTACACCCTTTCCTCCAGCAAGGCCCAAATCTGCCTCTCTTGCTTCACCCGGCCCATTCACTATACAACCCATTACCGCAAGCTTGATAGGCTTGGCAATAGCACGGGCCCTTTTTTCTACTTCCTCGGCAATAGAAAACAGATCTATCTCACATCTGCCGCATGTTGGACATGAAATTATCTCTGGTCCCCTTTGACGGAGCCTAACAGCCTTTAGGATCTCATAGGCTACATGGATCTCTTCAACAGGATCTCTCGTGAGGGATACCCTCATGGTATCCCCAATCCCTTCCATCAACAGGGTACCAAGTGCCACAGAACTTTTTACAGTACCTGCTATAAGACCTCCAGCCTCTGTAACACCAAGATGGAGAGGGAAATCGGTCTTTTCAGAAAGAAGCCTGTAAGCCTCAACCGTGGTCAGGACATCAGAAGATTTTATGGAAATCTTAATTTCTTCAAAACCCATATCTGTTACGAGTTCTATGTTTCTAATAGCACTTTCCACCAGGGCCTCTGGGACAGGATGCCCGTACTTGGCCCTGATATCCTTTTCTAAGGAACCAGAGTTTACGCCTATTCTAATAGGCACCTTATACTCCTTGGCCTTATCAACAACTTTTTTGAGCTTCCCCAGCCCGCCAATATTACCTGGATTTATCCTTATCCCCTTGGCTCCAGACTCCATAGCAGCCACTGCCAAGCGCCAATCAAAATGTATATCAGCAATAAGCGGTATAGAAATTGCTTTTACAATCTCTGAAATGGCCTGTGCAGCCTTGATATCAGGCACAGCCACCCGGATGATTTCGCATCCGGCCTGCTCAAGCCTCTTTATCTGATTTACAGTGGCGTGTACATTCCTGGTATCGGTATTGCACATAGATTGGACAACCACGGGGTTGTCTCCACCAATGGCAACGTCACCGACAAAAATGGTCCGGGTTGGTTTTTTGGATATTTTTTGTGATTTATTAATAGTTTTCATGGTTGCATGATAATTATACAGCAAAAATTGGGCAAGTACCTAACTGGTTGCCACAGGCATACAATGCATTTATTTCCTGGCAAGCTGGGAAAAAGTGTCATTATTTGTTGACATAACCACAAAAATATATATACGATAAAAACAGGAGGCTGGCTATGAAAGTCGAAAATCCCTTGGGTACACTTTTAGAACAGGTTGCGTCAAAAAAATCTGGAGCAAAGAATAGCGACGCAAAGGGGTCGAGTTTTTCCGAAATCCTTGAAAAGGTTCAAGACTCTAATCCTAGGCCGCTAAACTCGGTTGGCACCCCTGGCGAGATTGTTTCACAAATGGAGCTAACAACTGCCCAGAAACAGGTCCTTTCCAGGGGTGAGGAGACCTTGACCCTTCTTGGACATCTTGCCAGCCTCCTTGAAAAACCAGTCAATTCGTCGTCAATGGAATCTATGGCCAGTGCATTGGATTCCAGTTCAAACGCGCTTTTAGCCCTCAAAGCAGAACTTGAGCAAGGTGATCCCCTTGCAAAAACAGTGGATGAAATTGCAATTCTTTCAATGGTTGAAAAAATCAAGATAACTCGAGGAGACTATACCTAATCATGTCAAAAGAAGACAAGGCAGAAACCAAAAGGGTCGTTCTGGTTGTAGAGGACGATGACGAAGTCAGGAGCATGTTAAAAGATTACCTGACGTTTCTTGGTTACGAGACTGTCACAGCAGCTGATGGTTTGGAGGGGCTGAACCGGATCAAAGAACGCCCTTATGACCTTGTCATTACTGACATAGCCATGCCTTATGTAAGCGGTATAGGCATTATTTCTATATTAAAAAAAGAACACCCGGAAATTCCGGTGATAGCCATTACAGGCTATGGCTACCATGCAGAGGAACTGGCCCAAGAAAAAAAGGCAGATTACATTATGGGTAAACCCTTTGATGTGCAAAAGCTAAAGGAAGCTGTGGAAAAACTCATTTCCTAACCTCCTCCTGTCCGCTAAAAATAACAGCAGACATACCGTTTGCTCTATTTTGACCACTCAATCATCCTCTGTTATAGGCAACCTTATATCACAAACGATTCTTTAAGACTTGGTATATAAACTTGTGTCCGCGGCAACACCTTTTGAATAGTGGAGGCAAGGGCTGTTTGGGAATGGGGTTCTCCATGTACTATGAACAGCTTTTTGGGCCTTGCCTTTTTTACATAGTTAAGCAGGCTTGTACGATCTGCATGGGCTGAGAAACCATTAATGGTATATATTCTTGCCCTGACGGCTATCGGCTCCCCAAAAATTTTTACTTCCTTGGCTCCATCTACCAGTTTCCGTCCAAGGGTCCCTTCTGCCTGAAAGCCAACAATAATCACTGTAGTATTATCTCTCCACAAAAGATGCTTCAGGTGGTGTTTTATCCTGCCTCCTGTCATCATGCCACTACCAGCAAGAACAATTTTTGGACCAGGCACATTATGAATAGCCTTTGACTCTTCTGCTGTCTCTGTAAAATAAAGACCAGGAAATTCAAATAGGGAACCTTTTCCTTTCCCTTTCCCAAAATTTAAGTGATTGCAATAACTACAATGTTTTTCGTAAATCCTTGTCAGATTGATGGCAAGCGGACTATTTAAGAAAACAGGGACCCTCCGAGAAAGCTTGCCTTCCTTTTTCATTCTGCCAATATGGTAAAGAATCTCTTGGGCCCTTTCCAAAGCAAAGGTGGGAATCAAAACAGCGCCTTTCTTTTTGACTGTTGAGATAACAGCCTCTTCGAATTCCCCAACCGATGACTCATAAGATTTGTGATCCCTGTCTCCATAGGTTGACTCCATTATCAAGACATCAATGTCTCTTTCAGGAGGAGAAGGATCACTAACTATCGGCCTTCCACCATCTCCAAGATCCCCTGTATATAAAATCTTTCTTTTTTGGCCCCTCTTGTCTCTATATTCAATAACAATCTGTGATGAACCAAGCACATGGCCTGCATCATTTAAATGAAAAGTGAGATTAATGCCAGGTGCAAGCTCTACTCTTTTCCCATAGGGAACAGAAGGTCCAAAAAGTTCCAGGCTGTAATAGACATCCTCAAGAGAAAACAACGGTTCAAGCACCTTAATACCGGCACGAGTCAGCCTTCTTTTTTTCCACACAAACTCTTCTTTCAAAACGTGTGCAGCATCCATTAGAATCAAAAGAGAAATATCAACAGTTGGAGGCGTACAATAAATGTTCCCTGTAAAGCCTCCCTTTTGAAGGAGAGGAATCCTGCCGCAATGATCCAAATGGCCATGACTCAAAATCATTCCATCTAGCTTTGACGGTTGAAACCCAAAACCCTTGTAATTCAACTTTTCTATTTCCCATGGGCCTTGAAACTGTCCTGCATCCAGAATAAAACGCTTTGAACCAAACCGGAGCATATGACACGAACCTGTAACCGTTTGAGCCGCACCAAAAAACTGGATCTTTGCCACAATACCCTCCCCGCCTTCTTGGAGTTTAAAGACAGATTTACATTTGAAATCCCCCTTTTTCAACAACCAAACACTAAAAAAAACGGGGCCCCATTTTTTTATCTAAAGATACCTAGATTACCAACGTCCTCCCCGCCTATACCCCTTACCCATTCCGCGTCCGCTACCGTTGCACGTACCGTTACCTTGGCCTTTGTAACTGTTGTTATTGTTATAACTGCCACGTGCTCCATAACCCTTCCCCCTCATATAGGTTGCCCTTTCCTCAGGAGAGGCATTTTGTATCTTTGCCCGCCATGCATCCCTAAAGGCTTGACGTTCTTCCAGACTTTTATCTGACATTGTACCTCTCATCTGGGCAAGTTCCTGAAGGGAATAGCTGCTGTAATCTGTTACAGCCATAGCTGGAGCTGATACAGCAAGTATTGCAACTGTTGCCATTGCCATGATGGTTCCTTTTTTCATTTCATAATCCTCCTTTAAAAGTTTTTCGCTGCCACTTACCTGTTTAAAAGTCAACATCAAGATGTGTGCCAAACCACAGTGCAAAAAAATCGTTTAAAAACAGAATGTTATAGATACGCTTTGATATCGTCACCTTCCTCTCTCGACAAATACAGGACCAAACATCGACAAAGACGTCGCTCCAAAACCAAACAGCGTTATCAATACGAATCTCTTGACTATTCTTATAAGTTATAATACTTGTTGGTGTATAATATTCGTTAGGGGAGCCTGGGAGAACCGGGCTGAGAGGTTGGCTAGCCTGCCAACGACCCTGTAACCTGATCTGGGTAATGCCAGCGTAGGGAAACGGTCTTCAAAGCAGGAAAAATCGAGTAAAGCCGTCCCAAAGCTGGACGGCTTTTTTATTTTAACCCTTAACCTTGGAGGAAATCATGTCTTTAACCTTGCTTCAGGAACTCAGAGATGGGCACATACCGGAGCCTCTAAAGAACCTCGCACAAAAAGAGAATATAGACTACGCGCTCCTTGTTAAAAATATTCTTGACGGGTCTGCCGTAGTTCTTGGATATCGCAGCGGTCGAGGCACCATGGTTGTGGGAAAAGGAGTCAAGACAAAAGTCAATGCCAACATCGGTGCCAGTACCCTTACCTCCTCTGTTGACTATGAAAGGAAAAAGCTGCATGCCGCCCTCCGGGCCAAGACAGACGCTATCATGGACCTGTCTCTTGCTGATAACATCGTAGAGATAAGGCAGGTGATTCTTCAAGAATCTAGTGTACCTGTTGGAACCGTACCCATATATGAGGCTGCAACACTTGCTAGGATAAGACGTGGCGCAGTAATAAAGTTAGAGGTTGAAGAATTTTTTGAGTGCATTGAAAAACAGATGCAGGAAGGGGTTGACTTTGTCACTGTCCACTGTGGTGTAATCAAAAAATTGATTGAAAGACATCCGCCTGAGTTCCGCCTAGAAGGCATAGTATCACGCGGTGGAGCTATTACTGCCGCCTATATCCGCAATACTGGCAATGAAAATCCTCTGTATGAACATTACGATAGGCTCTTAGATATGGCAGAAAAATACGACTGCGTATTAAGCCTTGGCGACGGAATGAGACCAGGAGCACTTTTCGATGCGTCTGACAGTCTAGAAATTGGGGAACAAGAAGTTCTAGGCGAGCTACAAAAACGCGCCTTTGAAAGAGGTGTCATGACCATGATAGAAGGGCCCGGTCATGTTCCACTGCATCTTGTAAAATCTTCTGTCCAACGGATTAAAAGACTAACTAACAATGCCCCACTGTATCTCCTCGGCCCTATAGTTACAGATATCGCCCCTGGATATGATCATATTACCTCTGCCATAGGAGCTGGAGTGGCAGGCATGTCGGGAGCAGACTTTATTTGTTACGTCACCCCATCCGAACACCTTGGACTTCCAACAGAACAGGACGTTTTTGAAGGCGTTATAGCAGCGAGAATTGCTGCCCATGCAGCAGATATAGCCAAAGATATTCCCGGGGCCATGAATTGGGACAACGAGCTGTCAAAGGCCAGAAAAGCCTTGGACTGGGACAAACAGATAAAACTTTCCATAGATCCGGACAGGGCTCAAAGAGTCCGGCAAGAACGCTCTGGTGAAGGTGCATGCACCATGTGCGGTGAATACTGCGTATTCCTTGTTTTAAAGTAATCTCAAAATAGCATTATACAACAAAACCGTAATCCAGGAGTTTATAAATGAGAGAGATAGATATCACCAAAGGAATAGTAGAAAATCATGTTGAAAGCCTTTACAAAGCCCTTGAAAGTGACGTGGTTATTGTAGGTGCGGGGCCAAGCGGCCTTGTGGCAGGAGGTTATCTGGCAAGGAAGGGATTTAATATAACTATTCTCGAAAAACGCCTTGCTCCAGGCGGAGGTATATGGGGCGGAGGCATGGGATACAAGTACGTAATAATACAAGATGAGGCAAAAGATGTGCTTGATGACTTTGGAATCCCAAGCCATCCCTATAAGGATGCCTATTTCTGCGTTGACTCTATTACCTTTGCATCCGGGCTGATCTTTGAGGCGTCAAGAAGCGGAGTGAACATTTTTAATATGACTGAATGCGAAGATCTGCTGGTGCGTGACGGACGCGTTGCAGGAGTGGTTGTAAACAGCAGTCTCACCCAGCTAGCCCATTTACCTGTTGATCCGATAACCCTTGAGGCAAAGGCAGTGGTAGACGCAACGGGTCATGACCACGATGTTGTAAGAACCTTTTCAAACAAAAACGATGTAAAGCTCAATACACCCACAGGCAAACCGTTGGGAGAAAGGTCCATGTTTGCCGAAACGGCTGAAAAGGCAGTTGTAACTAATACCAAGGAGGTATATCCAGGCCTTTTTGTCTGCGGCATGTCCACAGCAGCAGTATATGGCGGATTTAGAATGGGACCAATTTTCGGTGGAATGTTACTCTCAGGGAAAAAATTAGCTGGATTGCTGGAAAAATGCTGTAGCAAGTAGGTGATATGAAGCCGGACAGGTAAGTTATTGTTTACATAATCACTTTCTGATTTTTATCTTTATAACTAAGTTCAAAATTGAGGCTTTTTCTTTAAATTAAAAGTGGCCCAAAGTCAGTTATATATAATTTACCTGTCCCCTTTTTGGGCGTCCCCTTTTTGAGCCGTAACAGTAACGGTCCTTGATATCTTTTCAGGAAATGTGATCCAAAAGACCTTTGGCGCCATAGGCTACAAAAAGGCCAAAAAGGAAACTCATCAAGGTACCTATTATTATATATTCCGCCTCCATGCGGTTTTCCCTGTCTTTGATTTCTCCAAAGCGCAGTATTGATTTAGCAGCAATCAAAAAACCTATTGCCCCAGGCTGTCCGGCCATAATGAACAAAAAA
>CAZNKP010000012.1:0-23326 GCA_964573805.1 uncultured Desulfobacterales bacterium
CCCTGGATTATGCAGTTGGACTGTTCAAACGGGACCCTTTTCTCAGGCAGTCGAACTACGCAAACCCAGGATGGAAATGGAGCCATGGAAAATAGCCACGCGCTTTCAGCCAGCCTCGAGGACTACCTGGAGGCCATATACAACATCATTCAGGAGAAGCAGGCGGTCAGGGCCAAGGACATTGCAGCCAGGCTCAAGGTGAGCAATGCCTCGGTCACCGGGGCCCTGAAGACCCTGGCAAAGAGGCGTTTCTTGAACTATGCCCCCTATGACGTGATCTCCCTCACCCCAGAGGGGGAACGGATAGCGAGGGAGATTGTTCGCAGGCATGAAGTGCTTAAAGATTTTTTTGTTAAGGTACTTTCTGTTGATGTTGGCCAGGCAGATAAGGTGGCATGTAGATTAGAACATGACATACCGGCTGATATTGTAGATCGGCTGGTGAAGTTTATAGAATTTTTGGAGATATGTCCCCTTGGAGGACAACGACTTATAGAAGGGTTTGGGCAGCACTTAAGGTGTGGCGCGCCGGTTGATTGTGATCTATGTATAAAAATGGTCAAAGAGCAGGCACTTAAAGAATCGTCAAGGGGAAGTAAGGCAAGAAAGAAGTCATTAGCTGATTTAACTGTAGGGGAGAAGGGTATAGTAAAACAGATACAGGCAAAGGGCACCCTTAAGAAACGGTTAACGGAGATGGGATTTCTTCCTGGTGCTGTTGTGGAAGTGGAGAGGGTAGCCCCTATGGGCGACCCTGTTGAAGTGAAAGTCAGAGGCTATCATCTCTCTCTTAGAAGCGATGAAGCTGGAAAGATAATTATAGAAACAAGATGATCGAAGGATTTTTTACCCGCTAGTTCTGTCCATAAATTACTGTCGGATAGGGGTGTTCTTCTAGGCCTTTTTTCAGCTCTCCAATTTGGATTCCAAGGGCTACACATTGATGTTTTTTCATACAAGCCTTTATATCTTCTTTATCAAGATAATGATCTAGTTTTCCCTTTTACTTTCCAAATGGACCACTCAGCTCTTTTTTCTTCATCATAGTCTGCATTGAGATTGACACCACATTGACCGATGTCTGGATAAGTTCCCAGATTTTTCCCATGATGCCCTCCTTGTATAAGATTTCTGTTTTTCAAGTTTTGTGTCTCAAATGGGCAGTTTTGTACCCAGGTCAATTGTCCGGAATCAAAATATCCCGGTATAGAAAAATGTATAGAGGTAAAGGCGATACAAAGATATATTTAGCAAACTTGTCACAAACAGGGTTGTCGCGATTACTGATGATTGTCTAGTTTTGGATCTTGCTATGGCTCAAGATACCATAGATCTCAGGAGGAGATTTTTTTGTCCTTTTGGCAATCTCTTTTATGGTTTCAGTGGGAGAGGCATCTATGTTAGATGCCTTTAGACGTTCAAGCAGTTTCTGTCTGCTAACATGATAAGTTCGTGCTATATCATCTATGGTCATCATTCCAGTCCCTGGAGGAGGCACTGAAGGAAGATGGATGACTGTATTTTCTCTTGGGCCTTTAATATTTTTTTTGAGAGATTCAATAGCCAGGTGGAAAAGTTCCGAGGGGCTTTTACCTGTTCGGCCAGATAATTCCTTGAGGCTTTCTTTGCCGGAAGCGACTGGAATCTTGTTTGCTTTTAATGCATTAACAAACTTCTCTGGATCTATACCAAGAAATTTTGCTAGTTTGTTTATAGGTACCAGTTCTGCATGGCCAAAAGGCGGATTGCCATATTTTTGGGTCTGAGTCTGTTTTATTTTTTCTTCAAGTTCAATCAACTGCTTCATGGGCGGCAACTGTAAGTAAGAAGATATGCAGACAAAAAGGGTCAAGGCAAAGGAGCCCCACACTGCTGCGTCACCCCTGATTTTCTTTTTCAGATACGCGAGGATCATTTTCCAATTCAAATATAAATGGATTAGCGCTGTTACGGAAAAGAGGGTTCCTGAGCATAGATGAAGATCGTCCCATTGTCCTTTGGTAAGCCCCAAAAATTGCCAGTTGGACCAAAAGGCCACTCTGCCATGGGGCTCGGTAAAGAGGACAAGGCTTGATATGAAAAGAACCACAAAAGACCATAGCAATGTAAGAGACGTAAAACGCTTGATCATAATCTTCAACCTTTTCCAAAGTTAGTTTTGTTTTTTTGCTATAATAAGCTATAGATTTAAAAATGGCACTAGGGCATTGGGAGGGGTTAGCCCCAGTGCCAACACGGGGGGAACTAATGTATATGAGGAGGAGAACTATTTATTCTGATTTTGTGCTCCCTTACCCATAGATCCTCTCCAAAGAGGAGTGCCATCTAAAGAGTTGCGTAGCTCTATAGTTTGACCGTCTACAGTTACACTTGTAGCTATTATTTTTGATGTTCCATCAGAAAAGGTCACTTCATAACCGTTTACAGTGATTGCCTCTCCTACCTCTGGACGAGAGACAGATGCTGCATCCCAAAACTTTATTGGTCCCATGCCATATACTGTTATTACGTCGGTTCCTGTATCTATGGCAATGCCTTGGCCTTGGGTACCAACTGAAGCTACAACTCCGGAGATTGTAACGGGAGTGCCATCAAATATGGAAATTACCGGGCCTGTGCCGTCCATTGCACCATTACCATTGCCCGCAAGGGCAGCACTTCCAATACCCATTGCAAGTAAAAAGGTCATACAAAATAATATTGCCAGATTTCTTCCTGTTTTCATTATTACTTACCTCCAGTTAAAATTAGTTTTTTTGGCTGGCCAGCCTGTTTTTAAGCTTCTTCATTTATCGTGCCAAAAACATCGGCACAGAATTAGTTTTTAAAATCAATTAGTTATTATAGGTGCCTATTTTCTCATTACTGTTGAGCTCGACAAAAGGATGCACCTGGTCGTCATTTTCGTCGATGTAAAAAGGGCTGGAATTTGGCAAGAGTTCCTATCTTGTTTTAAAGTGACTAAAAAGTGAAAAAGACAAAAAGGACGATGGAAAAGAATCTTCAGCAGGAAACATCCAGGGATCTCTCTTCATTCTTTATTAAAAAAGAGCCTTACTATTTATCTCAGGACAAGGAAGTAGAGCTTTGCGAGACAGCATTTCGTTTCAAATTGCCTGTATTATTAAAAGGGCCTACAGGATGTGGAAAAACAAGATTTATGGAGTATATGGCTTGGCGTCTTAAAAGACCTCTTTTTACCATATCTTGTCATGACGATCTTTCCACCAGTGATCTTGTGGGGAGATTTCTTATTAGGGCTGGGGAAACAGTTTGGATGGATGGCCCTCTTACAATGGCAGTAAAATATGGAGGCATATGTTATCTTGATGAAATAGTAGAGGCCCGGAAGGATACCACAGTGGTTATTCATCCTCTTGCAGATGACAGGCGCCAACTTCCAATAGAAAAGTTAGGTCAAATACTTCATGCTCCAAACGATTTCATGCTGGCAATATCTTATAATCCTGGATATCAAAGCGTGTTGAAAGATCTAAAACCAAGCACTAGGCAGCGTTTCGTTGCCATTGACTTCCGCTATCCTGATCAAGATCATGAGATAGAGATAGTTGCCCATGAGGCTGGCATTGATAGACAACTGGCAGAAAATTTGGTCCGGCTTGCACACATGACCAGAAACCTTAAAGACCAAGGTCTTCAAGAAGGAGCAAGTACCAGGTTGCTTATCCATGCAGGGAAGCTTATAAGGTCAGGGATAGAACCACTGTTGGCTTGTGAGAGCGCTGTTTGCCAGCCACTAACCGATGATCAAGAGATACTGGATGGGCTTAAAGAAATGATCAGGGCCGTATTCTAACAATTATGAACCAGAAATCTGATCAAACTGTCTCCGTCTTCTCTTCTAAAAGGGATCAAGCCCTGGAAAAAGCCCTGTTGCAAATATTTTTCACGGACACAATAGGCTCGTGTCATGTGGAAAATGCAGTGGAATTTCTCCGACCTTTACCAAACAAAAAGATAGGGGCTGTGCTCAGACTTGTTAAGCTCATTGCACATTCGGTTTCTGATCTTTTGGCCTTTTCTTTTATGGAAAATGTGGAACAGGCTTTGGAGTTTCTTACTATAGAACAACTTGAGGACTGGGTCTCAGAAGGCCTTGCCATATATGAAGCCTCTGGCCTTCATCCTGCCAAGGATTTTTTTTCAAATCCTGCAGAGACCGCAATCAAATACAGCAACAGGAAACATGTTGCTGCTTTGGAAGATTCTTCCTCAAGCCTGTATATGCTGGCATGTGGTCTTTCAGGGAAAAATATACGGTTTGCTCCTGGTAAATTTCCGTCTACAGATGGTGAAACCATTTGGCTTCCTGCTTCGTTTTCGCTGTTCTCTAATAGGGAACAAAACAGGCTTTTCTATAGGGTAGCTACCGTACATAAGTGTGCCCAGATCCGCTATAATTCTTTTTTGTGTCCTGCTGATAAGTTGATTCAGGTCCTGCCGGATCTTTCACAGTCGCATTTTGAAGGCCAAAAGCGTCCAGGAGTGCCAGTGGCTATCGAATTCCTGCAAAAGGTCTTTCCTGGTTCTGATGTTGTTTCTTGGTTTGGGCTTATAGACACCATCAGGATTGAACAAAGGCTTGCCAGCCATTTCAGGGGTATTGCTAGGGATATCTCTACTCTGAAAGGTCTTTTGCAAAAAAGCCTTGCAACACGGGCTAAAAAGGTAAGGGGGTTAGCAGGTGAGGTTATCCGTTTCGTTATTGCTGAGTTTATTGATCCTGCTCATATAAAAGATCCAGATATTAGGACCCTAGCAATAAGGCTTGCAAGGCCTGAGAGCACGGTAATAGATACCTTTTTACTGTTAAAAAATATCTTGTCTGCTGATCCAGGATCGTTAAAAGATGCAGAGTCGTTATTACCCTATATAGGGACTATAGACGTGAAGGCCATTGAAAAACGTCTGATAGAAAGGAGAAGAATACTCGAGCAAACCTTTGTGCAGATCCTTGGACGGTTATTGGCTAAGGCTTATGCAGAATCCACCAAAAAACAGGCAGATCTAGGACATATGGATAGTCCTACCGTTTTTGATCTTGATGAGATTAAACAGGCTATTGCAATGGTTGTTAAGACCACTGAAAAAAGGGAGTTTGATACTGCCCAAGGCCGGCTTCTTGGCTATATACGGATGGAGGAAGAGTCTTTATTTGAAAAGCTCCTTGATATTGCGAAAGAAATTGAACAAGATCTTGGGCAGATTCCATCCATTTATGTATCTTCGGCCATGGATCTGGCTACCGGTCTTTATGATCCTACGTTATCCGTATCTGTCAGGGATGAGTCAGATAACAATAGGCCATCATTTTTCTTTTATACTTATCCTGAATGGGATTTCCGGCGATCCGACTATAGGCACCGTTGGTGTACTGTGAAAGAGATGGAGGCGAAGGGGGCATCAGGCTCTTTCGTTACAGATACCCTTAGGCGCTACAGGGGACAGATGGAGACGTTAAGGCGTCAGTTTGAGATGATTCGTCAAGATTATCGTGTTATTAAACGACAAAGGGATGGACAGGAGGTAGATATAGATGCCTTTGTTGAGGCCTTTACGGATCTAAGGGCGAGGGTAAGTCCTTCTGAGCATCTTTATAATAGATTGATCCAGAACAAGAGGGATATCGCAGTTCTTTTTCTCGTGGATATGAGTGCATCCACTGAAGGTTGGATAAATAGGGCTATTAAGGAGTCGCTTGTGCTTTTGGCAACTGCCATGGAATGCGTGGGGGATCAATATGCCATCTATGGTTTCTCTGGAATGAGACGCACCGGATGTCAGTATTTTATTATTAAGGAGTTCGGAGAGAGATTTTCTGAAAGGGTAAAGAAAAGAATAACAGGTATAAAACCAAGAGACTATACTAGGATGGGATTTGCAATACGGCATTCTACCGAAAAGCTAAAAGAAGCCGAGGCTAGAGTAAAGATCCTTCTTGCTCTTAGTGATGGAAAGCCTGAAGACTACGATGAATACAAAGGACCTTATGCTATTGAGGATACGCGAATGGCCCTATTTGAAGCACGTCAAGCTGGGATAAGGCCCTTTTGCGTTACCATTGATAAAAAGGCAAGACAGTATCTTCCAAGGATGTATGGAGCAGCAAACTATGTGATGGTGCCTGATGTAAGGCTCCTTCATAGGAGGATGGCAGAAATTTATAGGATTCTTACTACCTGATATGACAGATATGGGAAATAGGCGGCAGAAGATCGTCATATTTGAAGAGCAGGGCTCTGGAGACTATAAAATTGCAGGTATAGAAGTCTATGGTAAGGGGCTTGAAATAGTCAAGGTCGTAAATATTGATTCTATTCTTCCTCCTGTGATAGATGATCCAGAAAATTACATAGACAATGATTTTCATGGAGACCTCGTATTGAATTTTTTGAAGCATCCCGACCTTTCAGAATATCTAGTCGGGCTGTGCAAGCAAAGAGGCATTCCGGTAATTGCTTCCGGACAGCACATTCCAGGGGCTATTTGTCCTTTTACCTGCTGTGGTCTAGGTATAAAGGAAGGGCTTGGTGCTTATGGTCGACAGTTTGGAGTTCCTGAATATGAGGTGGAAATAATGGATGGCAAGATAGAGTCTATGAAGGTTAGGAGGTCTGCCTCTTGTGGAGCTACATTTCAGGTTATTAAAGATATAATTGGTCTGCCAATTAGTGAGGCACCTACTGTAATTTCTAGACAGGTTCAATATGTGTGTCTTTCTGATCCGTCTGACTTTGATCCAGTAAGTGGGAAAAGTGCACTGCATTTTGCAGGAGAGGTGCATAAGGCGGCGCTAAAAAAGGCTATTGAGCAGGCCCTTCGCTATAAAGATGGCTCTTGTTAATATAGAAAGTGCGTTAAGAAAGATTCTGAACACCTTAAAAAAGGCCGAAAAGGATTCTGGCTTGGAAGTCCTTTCTTATAAAAGAAACCGAGGTGTAATAATTATTAAGCAAGATGCGGACTCTTTTAGATTAAGGGAAAGGGGATATCTTGAACAAGAGATAGAATGTGGTTTTCGTGAACTTCAAAGGAATCTGAAATCAATGATGAAGAGGGAGTTTCCTCGTAGCAGAAAAGTCCGGATCTACACATTAAATGACTTAAGTAAAGTAGGGATTATGAGAAAAAGATTATAGTCCATACCATTAGATTATAAACCTTTGCCCCCAAAGTCTCTTGACAAAGGTTATGGCTGCATGTAAACAGTGAGACAGTTTTTTGAATTCTGGTTCATCCCGTTTGAGGCATTCTCTTAGCCTTTTTGCAAGGGGAAGTGGCGTTTTTTAGATTCCACAGTCTCGTGAACCAGTCGTTGGAAATCCATAATAAAACATAGGAGATCACCAATGAAAGAAGTTAGAATTCATGGCCGAGGCGGACAGGGAGGTGTTACCTCTGCTGAATTAGTTGCTACCGCCGCAATTGCTGAAGGAAAGTATGCCCAAGCCTTTCCCAGCTTTGGCCCTGAGAGAAGGGGTGCACCCGTTGCAGCATTTATACGGGTAAGCGACAAACAGATCAGGACCAGGGAAAAGGTTTACCATCCAGACATAGTGATGGTTCTGGACCCATCCCTGCCAAGGTTGGTAAAAGTAGCTGAAGGTATAAAGGATGATGGAATTGTCATCCTTAACACAGAGTTATCTGCAGATCAGATAAGAGAAACTTTTGGTATAGAGTCTAAGTTGGCGATGGTAGACGCAACCAAGATTGCGATTGAAGAGCTTGGCTTACCTATTACCAATACAACCATGCTTGGTGCACTGCTTAAGGCTACCGGCATAGTTGGTAAAGATGCCCTTTTTGAGGCGCTTGAGAGACGGTTTGGCAGATTGGCAGAAAAGAATAAAGCCGCCTTGGAAAGGGCCTATAATGAAACTGTTATTGCATAAAATAAAAATAAGGAGTTAGTGATATGGCAAATTCAGACGCCATAGTAGGCTGGAAAACAATCACATTTGGATGCCATATCCTGGAACCTGGCAATGCAGCCAACTTCAGGACAGGAGATTGGCGTTCTCAAAGACCTGTTGTTGACAAGGAGAAATGTATCAAATGTGGCATGTGTTGGGTTTTCTGTCCGGATATGGCATACAGTCAAGACGAGGAAGGATATTTTGTCGTGGATTTGGAATATTGTAAGGGTTGTGGCATATGCGCCCACGAGTGCCCCAAAGATGCCATAACGATGGTTCCAGAGGAGGGGTAAATTATGTCAAAACGCGTGGGAATAGAGGTTTCGATAGCTATAGCAGAGGCAGTTGGACTTGCTAAGGCAGAGGTGATACCTGCCTATCCAATTACGCCTCAGACACACATTGTGGAACACCTTTCTGAGATGGTTGCAAACGGTGAGCTGGATGCAGAATTTGTACCTGTTGAAAGCGAACATGCTGCCATGAGTTGCTGTTGCGGTTCTTCAGCTGCCGGGGCAAGGACATTTACCTCGTCAAGTGCCCAGGGGCTAAGCCTTATGAGCGAAGTACTTTATATAGCAAGTACAATGAGGCTGCCAATAGTTATGGTGGTTGCCAACAGGGCAATGTCTGCTCCAATAAGTATTTGGAACGACCATCAAGACATCATGGTGCAGAGAGATACGGGATGGATACAAACCTTTGCAGAAAATGGTCAGGAAGCCGTGGACCTAACGCTTCATGCATTTAGGGTCGCAGAGGATAGAAATGTATCCTTACCGGTAATAGTAAATATAGACGGCTTCACATTGAGTCATGTGATTGAGCCAATTGAACTTCCCGATCAGGAGGATGTTGATAGGTTTCTTCCTCCTTTCAAACCCCGTTATAAGCTCGATCCAAGACGCCCAATAACTATGGGGCCTGTAGGCATTCCTGAAGTGTATACGGAGGCAAAGGTGGCCCACGATATGGCCATGAAAAAGGCCAAAAGATATATCCTTAAAGCGTGGGACGAGTTTGCTGAAATATTTGGCAGGAAATACAATCCTATCGAATCGTATCGTACAGAAGATGCCGAGGTCTTACTGGTTACTATGGGTAGTATTTCAGAAACTGCCATGACTGCTGTAGATGCCATGAGAGATGCAGGTCAGAAAGTTGGCCTGATCAGAATTCGTCTATGGAGGCCATTCCCAGGGCAGGAATTTAGAAGGGCTGTTGGTAAGGTGAAGGTGCTTGCTGTAATAGATCGCTGTCTGCCTCCAGGCGCCATGTGTGGACCTGTTGGCGCAGAACTTCGGTCCCTGTTCTACAAGATTCCAGGTTCGCCAAAGATATTCAGTTTCGTGGCAGGGCTTGGAGGTAGAGACGTAACAGTAGAACGTTTTGAGGAAATTGTGGACAAGGCAAGGGCTTTTGCCAAAAAACGTCCAAGAGAACTCTATGAAGTGATAGGGGTGCGGGAAAAATGATACCAGAATTCGAAAAATTCAAAGGTTTTAAGGCAAAGAACTTACCCAAGGAAGAACCCTTGTCACCAGGGCACAGGGGCTGTCAGGGCTGCGGTGAGGTCTTAGCCCTTAGGATGGTCATGAAGGCCCTTGGCAAGGATGTGATAGTGTGTAATGCAACAGGTTGTATGGAGATCATCACATCTCCTTATCCACATACTGCATGGAGAGTGCCATGGATTCATATAGCCTTTGAAAATGCGGCGTCTGTGGCCTCAGGTGTTGAGGCTGCACGGAAGATTCTTGCCAGAAAGGGTAAAATTCCCAAAAAACATGTGGATATCCTGGCAGTAGGAGGAGATGGAGCGACTGGAGATATTGGGCTCCAGTTTATATCTGGTGCCTTTGAGAGAGGGCATGATTTCTTGTATGTATGCCTTGATAACGAGGCCTACATGAATACAGGTGTTCAGCGTTCTGGTTGTACTCCATATGGTGCTATGACTACTACCAGCCCACCAGGAAAAAAGAGTTTTGGGCAGGTGACTTGGAAGAAAAATGTTCCAGCAATTGCAGTGGCTCACAACATCCCCTATGTGGCAACGGCATCTCCTGCGTATTTTCTCGATCTGATGAATAAGGTAAAGAAGGCAGCCCTTGTTAAAGGACCTGCCTATGTGCACATATATTCACCGTGCCCAACGGGTTGGGGTTCTGCAGGTGAACGTTCCATAGAAATCTCTCGTTTAGCCGTGGAAACCAAGGTATTTCCACTCTATGAAGTAATTGAGGGGCGTTATATTATCAGTAGGAAGATAACAAAACCAAAGCCGGTATCAGAGTATTTTAAGGGCCAAAGGCGCTTTCGTCACCTTGATGAGGAACATATTGAATACATTCAGAGAAAGGTAGATGCAGAATACGAAAAGCTCCTGAGGCTGGCAGAGATGGGCTAAGGGGCAAAAAAGAACAGGCCTCCTTTCAAAAGAAAGGGGGCTTTTTTTTGGCATGAAAAAACTCAAAGGCAGACATATACTCGGTATATCTCACCTTGAGCCAGAAGAGATTGCCTTTATTCTTGATACGGCCGAATCCCTCAAAGAGATTTTGGACAGGCCTATTAAGAAGGTCCCTCCTCTTAGAGGGAAAACAATTGTGCATCTATTTTTTGAGCCAAGCACCAGGACAAAACTTTCCTTTGAACTTGCGGCAAAGAGGCTCAGTGCTGATACTGTTAGCATATCCAAGTCAACAAGCAGTGTTGTAAAAGGGGAAACCCTCATTGATACGGCAAAAAATATAGAGGCCATGAGGCCGGATATAATCGTCATGCGTCATTGTATGACGGGCGCTCCTCACCTTCTTGCAAGGCACATAGACTCTGCTGTTATAAATGCAGGCGATGGAATAAACGAACACCCTTCACAGGCCTTGCTTGATCTTTTTTCTGTCAGGGAGCATTTTGGGAAAATAGAGGGTTTGAATCTTACCATTGTGGGAGATATTGCTCACAGCAGGGTTGCACATTCTGATATTATGGCCTTTTCAAAAATGGGGGCTAAGGTTACCGTTTGTGGGCCGGCTACCATGATGCCTCCATATATTGAAAGCCTGGGCTGCAAGGTAGTCTTTGATCTTAAAGAGGCCCTGCAGGATGCTGATGTTGTAATGGCCTTGAGGATTCAGAAAGAGCGCCAGGGAATGCCTCTTTTCCCTTCAGAGAGGGAATATTCCAGGGTATTTGGCCTCAATTCATCGATTTTTTCGTTAATAAAAGATAGTTGTATAATTATGCATCCCGGCCCCATAAATAGAGGAGTGGAGATGTCTCCAGATGTGGCTGATTCAGCCCGTTCCATAATTCTTGACCAGGTAACTAATGGGGTTGCTGTCCGAATGGCCCTCTTTACATTGTTGCTGGCAGATTCGAAGGAGGAATGACCACAGGGCAATGTCATCGATATTGTTAAAGGGTGCACGTATTATTGATCCAGCAAGTGGCAAGGATCAGATAGGGGATCTCCTCATAAGCGGCCAAAGGATAGACTCTCTTGGTCTAGGGTTAAAGTGTCAAGATGCTCTTGAGATAGATCTTACAGGAAAGTGGGTAGTCCCTGGTCTTATTGACATGCACGTTCATCTCAGAGAACCTGGTTTTGAGTATAAGGAAACAATAAAGACAGGGACAATGGCTGCTGCTGCCGGAGGGTTTACCAAGGTTGCTTGTATGCCAAATACTTCACCTCCAAACGATAGCGAGAGCGTTACCCGATTCATAATCGAAAGGGCCAATAAGGCCGGATATTGTCAGGTATTGCCAGTTGCAGCAATTACCAAGGGACAGCAAGGGCAAAGCCTCACAGAGTTTTTCGATCTCCTGCAGGCTGGTGCAGTGGCCTTTTCTGACGATGGCCTCCCTGTAAAAAAGGTATCTATGATGAGACTTGCCATGGAGTATTCTTTAAATCTTGATGGCTTAATCATCTCTCATGCAGAGGAGCTTGAACTCTCTTCTCACGGATGCATGAATGAAGGCATGATGTCTACTATGCTCGGACTTAAAGGGATACCAAATGCGGCAGAAGATATAGCCGTATTTCGAGACTGTTGCTTGGCTGAACTCACAGGCGCTAGGCTTCATATTGCCCACGTCAGTACAAAAGGGGCTGTAGAGATAATAAGACAGGCCAAGGCGCGGGGAGTAAGGGTTACTGCAGAGACTGCTCCTCACTATTTTAGCCTAACCGAAGAAGCCGTTGCCAACTACAATACCTTTGCAAAGATGAATCCGCCTCTTAGAACCGAAGAAGACCGGCTGGCTATTATTCATGCATTGAGGGATGGAACTATTGATGCAATAGCTACAGACCACGCTCCCCATGATATATTGTCAAAAGAGTGCGAATTTGAGCTTGCTGCCAATGGAATTATTGGCCTTGAGACATCCCTTCCACTGGCCCTAGACGTATTGGTCCGCCAGGAGGGTTTTCAGCCGTTGGAGGTGATGAGGCTCATGTCTTTTAACCCTGCAAAAATTTTAGGGGTGGAAGGCGGAAGCCTAGAGCCTGGACAGAAGGCAGATGTTACCGTTATTGATCCTGAATACTCCTTCTGTTATAAAAAAGATGATGTCATGTCAAAGGCCTTTAACTCTCCTTTTTTGAATCGAGACTTTATAGGCAGAGCTATAATTACCATTATGGAAGGGAATGTAACATTTGACCTTCATGGCCTTTTGGACGCCCTGTGAGTTCTTTTTCTAAGGGATTGTTGTATTTATCTAATTGCTCTCTGCATTAAAAGTTTCCAAGACACCAAGACCATAGCAAGTATAGGATGGCGCCTTAGAAAGGGGTTTAATTCTAAGCGTACTCCAGTGTGCCGTTCTATCTTCCACAAGGCATAATCGACTCCGCCGCCAAAGGTAAAGGCAGCCTTTACAAGTCTCAAGATAGACAGGATCTTTCCTGCAGTTATCCTTGTAAACCATGGTATGGTACACAAAAGGAGCCTTGAACCAAACAGCTTTACATTAAAGGTTCCACAGAAGCCCTGGGTTGATATTTGCCAGTATCTACTTTGGATGCTATTTAAGACATAAGGTGTTATTCGTTTAAAGTAATGTTTACTTGTCTGCCATATCGAAGCAGCCCGTTCCTTCCCCTCTGGTCTTATTTCCGCCATGTAGGTCAGCTCCAGGCCCTTTAGCCAAAAATCACGAATGGTAAAGCTGGCGTTCATGCAGGGGATAATTCTGCTGGCAAAGGTATAAGTGGCCCTGCATAGAGATGTTTTTATCCTTTCGAAGATTTCTCCATCCTTACAATAAACTAGCTGCATAGGCTGACAGCATCTTGCCCAAAAATAGGAATGAAACCATAGGGAGGAAGTGGCCCTTTCTAGCTGACTTATTGAAATAACAGAGTACTTTAACCTTAATATTTTCCCCATGTAGTTTGTCTCCAAATAAAAGACATTTGGAGGAACTATAAAGTTGCTAATAGACATAAATAGAGAATCATAAAATGATCTGTAGCTGTCCACTATTACATAGATGTCAGCTATGGAGTCAGTACTGCAGCCTAGGCGAAGACAGCTACCATAAAAAAGAAGGGCTACAATTCCGTGGGGATGCCTTTTCATTAGTTCGGCTTTAAGTATCTTAAGCTCTTTAGATACAGGTCTTTTGAGCTGAGCCCTGATGATACCATGAACGATTGCAGGGACTTTACAGGGTTTTACCATCTCCAAAAGACTACCTGTCTCCTTTTTTCTATAAGAAAGCTCTCCATGCCTGAACAGGAATCAAGTAACTCACCATCAACAGCCAGTGGGGAAGGTGTACAAACCTCAAGTCTAGAGAAACTGCAAGAAAAGTAGCCGTTTTCCAGGTTTAGTGTGGGATGGGGGGCTCCAGATAGAATATGGGGAAAAAGCCACCAAAGGCCCTTGGCGCCCTTAAAAATAAGGGTCATTTTTGAAGAGCAGGGCTTGCATCTCCAAAAAGGCCGCATATTCCATAGGAGCCTATCCAGTGTTGTGGCCATAAAAAGACCTAGATTCCCAGAGATACTTTGTCTGGCATCGATTTTGATTTCTATCGGATAAGTATAAGGCCTAAAAAGAAAGTCTATTAGATATCTCAAAAAGGTCAGGATTATACCAAAATTCCCAGAAGAGCCGCTTTTTCTAAAACTTTTTTCATAGAAGCTAACTCCTTTGGTTATGAGCCCGCCGCCGATGAACATGCAATATCTCTTTTCTGTTTGAGACGAAACCTTTAGGATGTGCCTTTTGCTGATATGTACAGTGTCTGGATCTGTTTTTTTTATCATTGAATCGAGCCTTTTTATGGCCTTTATCTGGCTTGTTTTTGGACCAACATCTATGGCAATGAGATTAGTGGTGCCTCCAGGGAGAGCGCATAGGTTTGGCATAAAGAAATAGGGCTTTTTTTCAAATAGTGCCGTAAGAACCATTTGAACTGTACCATCTCCGCCACTGACCAAAAGCCAGTTCTTATTGTGTGTTGCAAGGTGAAAAAGGGCTTTTTCTACATCTGCTGGCCCTGTAATGGAAATCGTCTCGCCAAGACGAGAAAGGGCCTGTTGTATCTCAGGGGCCTTTTTTCTATTAACTCCTGCCCCTGGATTAAAAATTATGCCTATTTTGTTCTTTTCAGGAGGTCTGATACAGGCCATTATCTTTTTACAACAAACCACTTGTAAAGCAGACTATCTTTGTGTCTGTGATTGTCTACTTTACTAAGCCATGAAACGATTTTCCTGCCACGAAATTTTTCAAAAAAGGCCATTAGAAGCCGGATTACAAGAAATGCAGATGTCAAAACGGTCCATAGGGCCACGGCTACCAAGCCATAGTCTGGCCTACCTAGAAGATAAGAAACGGTAAGAATTATAAGGCATGGATTTCTGCGTGCTGTGACGAGTCTGAATATAGAGTCTACAGGCCGCCAGCAAAATATTCCAAAGCCTTGGATAAACCACTGAAAAAAGCCTTCAGCAAACCGACCAACAATATATCCTGTAAATATGCTGTAATAAATTGGCACGGTTGGATAATCTAAGAGGTATTGTCCTGTGTTTTCAATTCCTAGCCCCCAAAGCAGATACCAGAAGGGCGGATGCACAAGATCTATGATGTGGTCAAAATAATGACCAAACTTGCTGGAGGTAACAGTAACCCTGGCAAGTTTTCCATCAACCGTGTCAAGAAATGTCATGAGCCAAGCTGCCAAAAGGCCGAGACCAAGATAGCCTTGATAGAACAAATAACCAGCAATTATCACCAAGATCATTCCAACTGCTGTTACGTAGTTAGGCCTGATCCCGAGTTTTACACAGGCCCTAACCACTTCTTTTGCTGGTTTTGGCCACCACCATTTGGTTACAAAGTCTGTAACCCCTTTATAAGACCAGTTAAATAACTTGTCTTCTAGCTCTCTTTTCTTCCTTTTGGAGACGGGTAAGATGAAAGGGGGTTCGAATTTCTTAAGGTGCTTGTGGAAACCAGAAGATATTGTATCCGGGCCATGTATTTGAAATCTACTTAAAAAGGTCTCGTTATCCTTACCGGCAAGAATTTTTGCTGCTTCCTTGGCATCTTTTTGTGCAACATTTGCTGCTACAAAGGTCTTTTTTCCTAGCCATTTTACATATAAAAATGTATCCGGTATCTTTAGAAAGGCCTTTATTAACCTGTCCTCAAAGAGGAAATCTCCCCTAAAGATTATGACTCTTGCTTTTGGAGGTATGTTATCTATACTGTTGGTGTAATGAACGCTGTCTCCAAGGACCTTTTGGATCCTTTCTGAAGGAGTAAGCCCCCATATCTTAATTTTGCTCTCTTTTACAAAATAGACATAAGTATTCATTTTCATTGAAATTAATTTCCTGGCGATCTTTAATGTGGGGCCTGTTTAGGGCCTGGCCTGTACAGACAATTGATATTATCCTAACAAGATAAAAAAATAAAAGGGATCGGTCTAAAAAAACGGGGGAAATTTTTGCGTATTCTTCATATTTCTGACATCCATATATTTTGCCCTGGGGCTATCACCTTGCCTAAAGTGATAAATAAGCGTTTTTTGGGCCTGGTAAATTGGTACTTGAAACGACATCATACTGTAAATTATAGGTTGTTAGACCTGTTGCTTTCTACTATACCCACACTATCTCCAGATGTCATCTGTGTCACCGGAGACCTGGCACATCTTGGCCAGGAAGAAGAATTTAAAATTGTAGCCAGGTGGCTGTCTGAGCTTGAGAGGTTTGCTCCGGTAAAGTTGGTGCCTGGAAATCATGACCTATATGTTCACGAAGCGGCATTGTATCTTCAGCGATATCTTAAAGTTTTTTTTTCCATATCCCAAAGGACATCATTCCATGAGGAAGACCTTTCTGATTTGTTTCCGCAAGTTGATGTGTTTGAAGACGCCGCTCTTATTGGTCTTTCTAGTGCCTATGTTTGTGGTTGGGCTCTTGCCACAGGCCGCCTTGGTCAAAGACAGTTAAATGCCCTTTCTTCAGCCCTTGATGCCGTAAGTGATAAGGGCCTTGCAAGGATAATTCTTATACATCATCCTCCAATAGCCGGATTCGTAAAGAAGAGGAAGGCCCTTTTGGATATAAATGACTTGGAACAGGTTGTTGCCTCTAGGGGGGCAGAACTTTTTTTATTTGGCCACTCTCATCGTCGTTACAATTACTTGCAGGTGCGGCCAAAGCTAAAGATCTTATTTCTTTGCGCGCCTGCCATCACCTCTATTAAAAAAGAGGGAAGCCAGCGTGCCGGATTTTATTTGATAGACATCAAAAAGACAAAAGTTGATGGTTCCTCATGGAACACAAGTGTTATGGATTTTGTGTTGGCTGATGATAAAAAGTCCTTTGTCAGACAAAAAGAATTTAACATCTCTTTAGGGACATCATCTGATTAACATAAAGAGTATTGAGAATTCGTCTGTACACCAATTTTATATAACTTTCTTTACCTGCATTGCAGCACCTATTGCCGAGGCTGCCACTGGAATGAATGCTGTTATAACAGGGTTTAAGCCCCATAAGAGTCCGAGTTGCATCGTTATTTGATCAAAAAAGTAAAATACGAGTCCAGCAACTAACCCGGATGCCATCCTTGGTCCCATAGTTGCTCTGCTGGAAGAACCGTATACAAAGGCTGTTGAAAGAATGGCAAGGCAAAGGGCAAATAGGGGCTTAGTAAGCTTTCTCCAAAGAGCAAGAATAAAGTGATCAGGATTTTGTCCCCCTTTTTCCAACGCCTTTGTATAGGACCACAAGTCTAGGCAAGAGAGGTCTTCTGGTGAAAGCTCCAGGGCCTTTACATCTTTCTCGTTTAAAAAGGATGCGATTTTCAATTTGTCCAAGTGCCTTGTTATGCTCTCTAACTCTTTTATTTTTTTAACGGTTACATCTTGAAGGAGCCAGTAATCTTTATCTAATAAGGCAGAAAGGGCAGTTATGTAAGTTTTTAGGACTCCGTTAGAATCAAACTTATAAATGCTGACGTGTTCAGCTCCTCCATCTTTTGCCATACTGCCAACATGAATAAAGGTATAATCTCTTTTGGCCCAAAAACCTCCCCTTGTATAAGTAAGTTCTTTGCGAGAGTCTGCCTTAAGCCTTATGGCTGCTGCCTTTTGGGCAAGGGATGGAACCGCATATTCCCCGGCGCAAAGTGATACTACAGTTATTAAAAACCATGCAAACGTTACTCCCTTAGCTATTCCAAAAACCGACCTGCCAGCAGCTTCCATGGCTATAAGCTCTCCTCTGTCCGAGAGCTTTCCGATGGCGGATAGAGCACCAAGAAAAGTCGCGATGGGAATAAGATCGATGAATCTTTCAGGAACGGTGAGTATTACAACATAAATGGCATCTAAAGTAGTAAACGTTCCCTTTCCTGCTTTATCAAGTTGGGATATGAGCTCAAAAAGCGAAAAGAGAGTACCTGGCACCATTAGGACCAGGATGAAGTATTTTAAAAATATTCTGGCTACATAAAGGTCAAGGAGCTTCATTTCGTTTTTGGCTCCTTCTGCAAAGAAGACATGAGCCAGGTGAGTTCAGGGGTGAATAAGACTAGACACAATATTGACAGAAGTATGGGGCCGAGCCACAGGCCAGGAAGAATGCTGAACCCACCGTTTGAGACCCATTTTTTTAAAAGGGCTATGGCATTGTAATAACTGGCAAAGAGGATTATTCCTGCAATTAAGGCGTTGTTTTTGGTACCTCTTACTGCAGTAAAGCGAAAGGCCAATCCAATGCCAGAAAGTGCCAGGAGAAGGGTAGAAAATGGCATAATAAGTCGCCACTGTAATTCCGCTTGAGCATCTAAATCCTTGGAGTTTAGCAACATTCGAGATGCTATAGATTTTATTTTTTGCTCTGGCTGTATCTGGTGGGGTTCCAAGGCCATCTTGGAGCGTTTGAAATCCAGAATAAAGTCGTTCCCGTCTTTTTGGGCAAATTCATATTCCCGTCCGTTTTCAAGGATCAGGACGGGACTTCCTTCATCGGCTCCAGAGACTTGGAATGCAGATTGGGCATATACTACCTGTATGGTTTCTGGCCCTATAGTCCTGATAAAGACATTGTGGGCCCGGTTCTTTTTTTTGTTTACCTTTTCTGCAAAAATTACCCGTTTACCATTCCATATCTCATAGAAAATACCGCTGTTCATCCTGGAGAGATCGAATGTAGATTTTGCCCGGGCCTTCAGAACGAAAAAGTTTTTCCATGTCAACGGCCTTACATAAAGGGAAAGAAATCCCACAACTATAGCAACAGCCAACGAGATGCCTAATACCGCCTTTACAATATGCCATGGTCCAATTCCGCAAGAGTACATTGCAGTCAATTCCATCTGCCTTATAAGGCGGCTGATGGCCATGATTACAGACAGATAAAGGGTAACCGGCAGCAACAGTTCAAGGGCTATTATACTTCTATACAGGATGAGTTGGGTGACAACAGAGGAAGATAGGCTCCCATTAAGGGCATGGGACCAATATCTTGCAGCCATATAACAGGCAAATACAAAGAGCAAGATGGAACAAATGCTTATCATTGGCATAAAAATTTGACGGATTATGTATCTTTCAATAATCACGAGGAAGTCTTTAAGTGAAGGTATTTCTGTGATGCATCAGGTCTTTTGCTATTTGATCACTCCAGCTGTCTTTTTACATGGATATATATGTGACTGTCTTTCATAACCAAGAGACAAAAGGGCTCTCTTGATCTTTTGAGTCACCTGTTCAGCAGCCTTCAGATCCCTTGGAAAATCGATTTCGCACCATGAAAGGCCTGTAATATCAACAACAGATACTTTATTTTCTCTTGCTAACTCGTCTATTACAGACAGATACCACCTTTTTTCAGCACCAGAACGTCTAATGGCATGGGAGAGGGTTGCTCTGAAAAGATCAGGACCTTGGCCCCTAAAAAGGCTAAGCCCTATGGATTCGCCATTGACTTGTTCAACAGGAAGGTCTTTTCCAACCCTTAAGAGCTTAGAGTCATGTACGATGACTTTCATGTCATCTGCATCGTACCTCTTCTTGGTGTTTATGGTTAAAGTGATATGGCCTGGTGCCCGTTCAAGGAGCCTTTTAAGGATTCGCGGTTCGAACAAGGTGTCACCGTTTAGGAGGATAAAGTCTTCTTTCATCTCATATCGGCCTTTCCAGCAACTGAACAGGTTGTCGCTCTTGTTGAAATCTTCGTTGTAAAGGCTCCGGATATTTTCGGACCGGTACTTATTTTTTATTAGCGCTTCTATTTTTTCGTGTTGAAAACCGGTTACTACGACTATTTCTTTTACTCCGCAACAGCAAAGCACCTCAAGTTGCCATTCCAGGATAGACAATCCCTTTATGTCGACAAGACACTTTGGCTGTTGCTTGGTAAGAGGGAAGAGCCGTTTTCCCTGGCCAGCACTAAGTATTATGGCCTTCATGTATCCCCAAAACCTCTTCTTTTGTTATTCCGTATCAAAATGGGAAGTTTCTACAAAAAGTAATATAGTCTCTCGCGGTCAAGTCTTAAAGGCCTAGTTGATCAATTGTTTTAAACAAACAAAGACCACAAAGAATCTTAATTGCTAGGCCAGCCCAAAAGGATTTTGAAACAAGGAAGTCTTTTATTTTTTTGATCAAACGGCTTTGACTGATTAAAAATTATACAGGCTCTTTACAGCCTTAAACACCTCTGAAACATCTATCGATTTCATGCAAGAGTGATGAGAGCAATTCCTCTTGAAGCAAGGGCTACATTTCATCTCTTTCCTTATAACGATGTGTTTATCTCCATAGGGACCTGTTCGCCAGGGGGCGGTGGGGCCAAACAGGGCCACTAGTCTAAGGCCACATGCTGCTGCTAGATGCATGGGGCCTGTGTCTGTAGATATGCCAAGTTTGGCTAACTGAAAAAGGGCTGAAAGGGCCTTAAGGCCTGTGCGCCCTGTTAAATCCCTGGCTGCTCCCATGGAGAGGTCCTGTATTTCTACTCCAATGTCCTTATCTTGATGGCCGCCTATTATAATACTGTCCAGGTTAGCCTCCTTTTTCATTAACAAGGCGAGTTCAGCAAATGAAGATGTTATCCATCTCTTTGTTGGCCAAATAGTTCCTGGAATTAAAACAGCGAATCTTTTGTTGTTGATCCCGCATTCAGCTATAAGTCTTTTGGCCTCTTCGATATGTTGTTTTCCTACATATATTGGGAACTTAACTTCATTGCAGCGCGCTCCAACGGCCTGTGCTAGGTCTAAGTATCTAAGAATAGCGTGTTTGTCTGGATTGTATGGAGGCGCCTTGTAGTTCAAGAAGAGATGGCTAAACTCTCTTGCTCCATCGAATCCTACTTTCAGTGCTGCTCCAGATAAAGCAGTTATTAGGCCGCTTTTGAATAGCCCTTGAAGGTCTAGGGCCATATCATAAGATTTTATTTTCAGCTCTTCCCTCAGGTATTTTAGTCTCTTAAATAGCCTTGGCCAGCCAAGAGGATTTTGTGCCAAGTCACCAAGCTGCTTGCGCGGATAAACTATTACCCTATCTATGAAGGGGTGTCCTTCTAGCAGATCTTTGCCTATTTCTCCGGTAATCCAGTCTATTTGGCATCCTGGCCAGGTCTTTTTTAGGCAATAAAGCACAGGCAGGCTATGAACGATGTCGCCCAAAGCACTCAATTTTATGATCAAGATTTTGTTAGGCTGGTCTAGTATTGTTTTACTATCCACTCAGCGGCCTCCAGCAGATTTTGGGCAATATAGTCCAATTTTTTCCTTCGCATTTTCTGTATTTGTTCCAGTGTCTTTTTGCCATAACCAGTAAGAACCAGCACTGTACGAAGGCCTGCATTCCAGCCTGCCTGAATATCCCTAAGGCTGTCTCCCACCATAAAAGAGTCTGGCAAGCATAGACCCATTTCCTCTTTGGCCTTATATATAAGACCTGTGTCAGGTTTTCTGCAGGTGCAGCTTTTACGAAAATCAGGACTTCCAAATTCAGGATGATGAGGGCAATAGTACCATCCGTCTATCCGCGCTCCTTTTCTTGCTAGCCTTTTTTCTATTTCTTTATGGAGCTTGGTGAGAAAGGCTTCATTAATGTATCCTCTAGCCACCCCAGACTGATTGGTAATCACTATTACCTTGAAGCCTGCTTTATTAAGGAGCGAGATAGCCTTGGCTGTTCCAGGGAGAAGACGAAGCTCTTGCATCTTTTTAAGAAACGAGACCTCCTTATTTATGGTACCATCACGGTCTAAGAAGACGGCTTTCAGGGAAGGGGATGGTTTCATTGCAGAATGTTCTGGCAGGCCTTAAACACCTCATCAACACTGATGCCAGCCATACATATAAAGTCTCGAGGACATTCCCTATTGAGACATGGAGAGCATGGGAGCTCATGGCGGATTATCAGGGCCTTGTCTGTCCAGGGCCCTGTTGTTACAGGATTTGTCGAGCCAAATAAGGCCACTATCGGAATAGCGCAAGCAGCAGCTACATGCATTAATCCAGAGTCGTTTGTCACCATAAGATCTAGATCATCAATTATGGCAATGGCTTGCTTTAAGGTAGTCTTTCCGCAAAGGTTTATTCCATTTTCCTTAACAGGGTTGGTAATCATTTGACCAACTTCCGTGTCGTCTTGGGTACCAAATACCAGTATGGTGGCATCAGGAAAGGCCTCTATAAGATTTTTGGCAAGCTGCATATACCGTTCAGCAGGCCAGCATTTGGCAGGCCCATAGGCAGCACCCGGATTGATACCTATCAACGGTGGCTTGCAGTTGTAGCCAAGGGAGTGGAGAAGATTGCGAGCCGCTTCTTTTTCCTCTTCAGGAATGATTAGCCTTATCTTGAGCTCTTCTTTCCAGTCTTGATCAGGGGAACCAAAGAGTCCCTTTACCAAGTTTAGATAGTAAAATATCTCATGCCTTTCTTTCTTGTCTTTGGGTACGTCCAAGGCCTTTGTGAGGATTGGTGAACGAAAGTCCGTATTATAGCCATAAATTTCTGGAATGCCTGCAAGTCTGAAGATGAGGGCTGATTCAAAGGAGTTGGGAAAGGCTATAGAAATATCGTAACTCTTGTTCCTTATCATGCCCGCCGTTTTTAAAAGTTTTTTAAGGGGTGCGAGTCCAGTGGGCTTTTCATATTTTATGATTTGCCGAACAACAGGGCAAAAGGAGTATATAGGAGCACTCCACGGTCTTGCCATTACATCTATTGGACTGTTTGGAAAGATCTTTTGCAGGGCCATCAATGCCGGCAATGTCATGACCGCATCTCCTATCCAGTTTGTGCCTCTTACTATTATTTTTTTATGATCCAAGGAATTTCCCTATCTGGCAAGTTTTTGGAGAAGTCATTACAATAGTTAAGCTGTTTTTTATATAAAAAAGAAGAAAAAGGCAACTTTGATGGATAACAAAATCGATACGAAAGAAAATTTCATAGACTCGCAAGGCGATGTAGAGTTGCTTCAGATACATGTACGCCCTGATTTGTGCAGGGCCTTTCGCCGATGTGTGTGGATGACAGTGTTTGAAACAGGTATGTCTATTGTGGAAGTCCACAATATGTTAATAGAGGACCTGCTTAAGCGGAAGGGGTGTTGATTCCTTGGGCTTTTTCAGGCTTAAATGGCCCACGGCTGTTGCGGGGCAGAGGAGCTGATGACTTTAGGCATCTATTTTGCGCGGGCTCGGTGCGGGTGTTTGCTCGCCTTGGTCTGGAACGCGATTTGATCACATGGAGGTGAAGGATCTTGTCTAAGGAAAAGGAAAGGAAGGCCAGTGTTGACGTAAGTGAGCTGTCCATCTGGACAGATGCCCAGGCCATGCTCGAAAAGGCCAGGCGCGACGGCATAGAGACCGCATG
>CAZNKP010000013.1:0-23390 GCA_964573805.1 uncultured Desulfobacterales bacterium
AGAGATGGTGATGCCAGGAGACAACGTTAAGATAACGGCGGAGTTGATCCAGCCTATAGCCATGGAAGAGGGGTTGAGGTTTGCCATCAGGGAAGGTGGACGAACTGTAGGTGCTGGTGTTGTCAGTAAAATTATTGAATAGGAAACGGATATGAGGGAGAAGATTATATTGCGTTGTACCGTATGCAAACGCAGAAATTATACGACAACCAAGAACAAAAGGACGACTCCAGATAAGTTGGAGCTTAAAAAATATTGTCCTTTTGACAGGAAACATACTTTGCACAAAGAGATAAAGATGAAATAGAAGCTGCAGGCCAGTAGCTCTAATGGTAGAGCACCGGACTCCAAATCCGGGTGTTGGGGGTTCGAGTCCCTCCTGGCCTGCCACTTTTTTAAACAGATAGGGGCATAGTCCAAGTGACAAAGAAAAAGGTTAGGAAGTTAAAGACAGCTCAACAGGGCACAGGTCAAAGTATTGTGGCTAAGGCAGTGCAAAGTGAGCCGGATGCAAGGCCTTCGGTTTCTTCAAGGTCTGAACAAGCTTCAGTACCTGTGGGGCGTTTGCAGGCTTTTAAACAGTATCTCAGGGAGGTAAGGGCGGAATTTGATAAGATTACATGGCCTAATAAAAAAGAGACAATATCCATGACCATAGCCGTGCTGGCCATCTCGGTCTTTTTTGCAGTATACCTAGGGCTTGTGGACATGTCACTTTCCAAGCTTGTAGGTACTATAATTGATTAAAACGAGAGGCTGTCTAAATGGCACATAAGTGGTATATCGTACATACCTATTCTGGATTCGAAAACAAAGTTAAGGCCTCCCTTGAAGAGCGTATTAAGCAATATGGCATGCAAGATAAGTTTTCCGAGATTATTGTGCCTACAGAAAAGGTTGTTGAAATAGTAAAGGGAGAGAAAAGGACATCATCTAGAAAGGTCTATCCTGGCTACATTCTTATAAAGATGGAGTTTAATAAAGAGACTTGGCACTTGGTCCAAGATACCCCAAAGGTAACAGGATTTGTTGGTGGACAGCAGAATCCAGTACCTCTGCCAGAGCATGAGGCAGAGAAGATAATCAGGCAGATGGAGGAGAGGTCTCTTAAGCCTCGGCCCAAATATGATTATCAAAAGGGCGAGAAAGTGATTATAACAGAGGGTCCTTTTGCTAATTTTACTGGTGTGGTAGATGAGGTGAAGCCAGATAAGGGTAAGGTTAGGGTACTGGTTTCTATATTCGGAAGATCAACGCCTGTTGAATTGGAATTCGGCCATATTCAAAGGGCTAGTTAAATCATTTTTTATATTATCAGGAGTTAGTCATGGCTAAAAAGATAGCTGGATATATTAAGTTGCAGATTCCTGCAGGTCAGGCCAGTCCGTCGCCTCCTGTGGGGCCGGCTCTGGGGCAGCAGGGCGTAAACATTATGGAATTTGTAAAGGCCTTTAATGCCAAGACGGCTGATCAGGCAGGAATGATAATACCTGTGCTGATTACAGTTTATGCAGATAGGTCTTTCAGTTTTGTATTGAAGACCCCACCAGCCTCTGTACTTTTAAAAAAGGCTGCAGGTATTGAAAAGGGTTCTGGTGTTCCTAATCGAGATAAGGTCGGCAAGGTTACCCGGGCCCAGGTATAAGAGATTGCCAAGACCAAGATGCCTGATTTGACAGCGGCAGATCTTAATGCGGCTATGAGAACCATAGAAGGTACAGCCCGTAGCATGGGAATAGAAGTGGTAGATTAGCGCGAAGGTGACAAGTATGGTTAAAAGAGGCAAAAAATACCTTAAAGTTAAAGAACTTATTGATACCACCAAGAAGTATCTGTTGGATGAGGCCATTGAGAAGGTATTGGCCACCCATTATGCAAATTTTGATGAAAGTGTTGATGTAGCCATTAATCTTGGTGTGGATCCTAGAAAGGCAGATCAAAATATTAGGGGATCGGTGGTTCTTCCTCACGGAACTGGGAAGACTGTCAAAGTTTTGGCCATAGCTAAGGGAGAGAAGGCCAAAGAGGCCCAGGAGGCAGGTGCTGACTATGTTGGAGCCGAAGACGTTATTGAAAAGATAAAGGAAGGCTGGCTTGATTTTGATAAGGTTGTGGCTACACCAGATATGATGGGACAGGTAGGTAAGATAGGACGTATCCTTGGACCCCGTGGCCTTATGCCCAATGCCAAGACAGGTACAGTTACCTTTGATATCGGTAAAGCGGTTAAGGATATCAAGGGTGGCAAGGTAGATTTCCGTGTAGATAGGGCGGGGGTAGTTCATATCCCTATAGGACGTGTTTCCTTCGGGGCTGAGAAGCTAAAGGAAAATTTTGCAGCAGTGGCTGAAACTATACTTAGGATGAAGCCAGCATCAGCTAAGGGCACCTATGTAAAAGGTGTGGCTTTGTCCTCTACCATGGGGCCAGGAGTTAAGCTGGATCCTTCTGAATTAAAGAATGCTGCCGCCTAAGCAAACCTGATTGAGATACCTGCGTTCAACAAAGATGGACGCTCACAAGTCAAAGACAGTAGGTACCTGGTGTTTAATGAAGCAGGAAACGGCTTCACCTACCGAGACCGGTGTGACCTCTGCCTTTGGCAGTAAAAATAACTGCCTATGGTAGAAAGGGGGGATGAAAATTGCCATTAACAAGAAAAGAAAAGGAAGCCTTGGTCGAAGACCTTAATAAAAAGTTTCAAAGCGCGGTGGCTGTCACCTTGGTAAACTTTCCAGGCCTTACAGTCTCTGAAGTTAATGAGTTACGGTCTAAGTTGAGGGAAGTGCAGGGTGAGATGAAGGTTGCCAAGAATACGCTTTTGAGGCTTGCTGTTAAAGGTACCGATGGAGAGGCTCTGTTGGATCATTTTAACGGTCCAAATGCAGCGGTTTTTGCTTATGAAGACCCTGTTTCGGTGGCAAAGGTTCTTGTAGAGTTTGCCAAGGATCATGAGGCCTTGAAACTTAGGACGGGGATCCTCAATGGTAAGATAGTGGATGCAAGTTCTCTTGAGGCGCTATCCAAACTTCCAAGCAGGGAAGTGCTGCTTGGGCAGCTCTTGTCTGTTCTTGTTGCTACACCTACCAATCTGGTTCAGGTGCTTGCAGCAGTGCCTCGCAAGCTTCTTTATGCGCTTAAGGCAATAGAAGAACAAAAGCAACAGTAAGTTAACCAATAGATTGAAGATTAAAAGGATTCTTATATTTTTATCAGGAGGAATTTAGCAAATGGCTGTAACAAAAGAAGATGTAATCGAATTTATTTCAAATATGACTGTGCTTGAACTCTCTGAGTTTATCAAGGAGCTAGAAGATAAGTTTGGTGTTAGTGCTGCCGCACCTGTAGCAGTTGCAGCTGCAGGCGCGGCTCCTGGAGCCGAGGCCAGTGGTGCCCAGGAAGAGAAGACAGAGTTTGACGTAATCCTTGCCGATGTTGGTTCTCAGAAGATAAAAGTCATCAAAGAGGTTAGGGCTATTACGGGTCTTGGTCTTAAAGAGGCTAAAGAACTTGTTGAAAGTGCACCCAAGCCTGTTAAAGAGGGTGTTTCAAAGGAAGAAGCAGAAAAGATCAAGGAACAGATCGAGGCGGTTGGTGCCAAGGTCGAAATCAAATAACTTCAGTTTTTTCAGGGCGCCTTTGTGGAGGCGTCCTCATTTTTTTGATTTTTCACGGTCTATCTCATCTAATTTTTAAAAACCTTCTACAAGCCAGTTAGAGGCAGTGTCTATGTTGAGTATTCAGAATTTTCCCCTGAGAAAGAACTTTGGTAAAGTAGAGAGAATTATAGATATACCCCACCTTATCGCTGTACAACAGGGCCCCTATGAAAAATTCCTCCAAAAGGATGTAAGCCCTGAGGCTAGAAAAGATATTGGCCTGCAAGCGGTATTCAAGTCTGTATTTCCTATACAGGATTTCACTGGGGCGTCCTCTTTAGAGTTTGTCCAGTATTCGGTCGGACAACCCAAATATACTCAGGAAGAGTGTCTACAGAGGGGTAGTACCTATGAAGCGCCGGTCAAGATAGTCATTCGGCTCCTTTCCTATGATGTGGATAAAGAAACCGGGGCCCAAAGTATTAGAGATATAAAGGAGCAAGAAATATATTTTGGGACCATTCCTCTTATGACTAGGACAGGCACCTTTATCATAAATGGTACAGAAAGGGTCGTTGTTAGTCAGCTCCAAAGGTCTCCGGGTGTATTTTTTGATCACGATAAAGGAAAGAGTCATTCAAGCGGAAAGCTTCTTTATTCGTGCAGGGTCATACCTGTAAGAGGGTCATGGCTTGATTTTGAATTTGATCCCAAGGATATCCTGCATGTCCGTATAGATCGCAGAAGAAAGTTTCCTGCAACTATTCTGTTAAAGGCAATCGGTTTGACTACGGATGATATTTTGCGCGAATTTTACAAGTGGGACACATATTATATTGAAGGAAAGTTGATATACAGAAAATTGATTCCGGAGCTCCTTCAGGGACAGAGGGCTACAGTAGAGGTGGTTCATCCTGAGACTGGCGAGGTCATCCTAAAGAAAAACAGGAAATTTTCAAAAACCATGTTGAGGAAGCTGGCAGATCTTGGCATTGAACGGGTTCCTGTTATCGAAGAGGACCTTGTAGGGAAGATTACTGCCCAAGATGTTGTTGATCCTGCTACAGGTGAGATACTTATACCCAAAAACACAAGGCTTTCAGAAGACGACCTGACCATTCTTAGGGAGAATGGAATTACTGAGATACAGACACTATTTATAGATGGAATAAAAGTGAGTTCTTCTATTAGGGATACCTTGTTGCTTGACAAGGTGGAGGGTCAGGAAGAGGCAATTCTTGAAATTTATAGGAGACTGAGGCCAAGTTCACCGCTTATAGCCGAGGTAGCAGAGAAATTTTTCCATTCCCTCTTTCTTAATCCAGATACCTATGATCTTTCTGAAGTTGGACGTTACAAAATGAACCAGCGTCTTGGTATAGACGTACCCCTAACCCAGCGGGTACTCCTTAACTCTGATATTGTAGCTATTGTTAAAGAGCTTGTACATCTGAAAGACACCCAGGGACCAGTTGATGATATTGATCACCTTGGAAATAGACGGGTACGCTCTGTAGGTGAACTTATAGAGAATCAGTATAGGATTGGCCTTGTCAGAATGGAGAGGGCCATCAAAGAGCGTATGACTCTCCAGGAAGTTGAGGCGCTTATGCCTAATGACCTGGTGAATCCCAAGCCGGTAACCTCGGTCATAAAGGAGTTTTTTGGCTCAAGTCAGCTTTCACAGTTTATGGATCAGACCAACCCGCTTTCTGAGATTACCCACAAGAGAAGGCTGTCTGCCTTGGGTCCGGGAGGCCTTTCCAGGGAGAGGGCAGGTTTTGAGGTCAGGGACGTACATCCTACCCATTATGGCAGGATATGCCCCATTGAAACTCCAGAAGGCCCCAATATCGGTCTTATAGTTTCACTCAGTGCTTATGGAAGAGTAAACGAGTATGGTTTTATTGAAACACCCTACAGACGGGTCAGAAACAGGAAGGTTACCAATGAGATAGTATATCTAACCGCTTCCCAAGAAGAGGAAGAGACCGTGTGCCAATCCACAGTGGGGATAGATAAAGATGGCCGTATAGTCGAGGATTTTGTTGGTGTCAGACGCAAGGGCGAATTTATCATGGTTCCTGCTGAAGAGGTAACCATGATAGATATTGCACCGAATCAGATGGTATCTGTTTCTTCAGGCCTTATTCCATTTCTTGAAAATGATGATGCGAATCGTGCCCTTATGGGTTCAAATATGCAGCGTCAGGCCGTACCTTTGCTTCAATGTGATGCGCCTATTGTTGGGACAGGTATTGAGAAGGCAGTTGCCAGGGATTCCGGTGTCACCATTATGGCAAAGAGAGATGGCTGGATAGAAGATGTGGATGCCAACAGGCTGGTAGTTGGATATGATGAGGACCCGGAGACAGGGAAACCGGTTGAGGTTGAGATACACAAGCTTATCAAGTACCAGAAATCCAATCAGACAACCACCATTAACCAAATTCCAATAGTTAAGCCCGGTCAGAGGGTTAAAAAAGGTCAAGTGTTAGTGGATGGTGCTTCTACAAAGTATGGCGAACTTGCCTTGGGCAAGAATGTGGTAGTGGCCTTCATGCCCTGGCGCGGCTACAATTTTGAGGACGCTATCATTGTCAGTGAAAGGATAGTCCAAGATGATGTTTACACGTCGGTTCACATAGAGGAGTTTGAGATAGAGGCAAGGGATACGAAGCTTGGACGCGAGGAAATAACACGTGATATCCCCAACGTTGGTGAAGAGGCCCTGCGCAACCTGGACGAGTCTGGAATCGTTAGGATAGGCGCCGAAGTCAAGGCAGGCGATATACTGGTTGGAAAGGTAACGCCCAAGGGTGAGACCCAGTTGTCGCCAGAAGAAAAACTCTTAAGAGCCATTTTTGGGGAAAAGGCAGGAGACGTCAAAGATACATCCCTCAGAGTACCTCCGGGGGTACAGGGTGTAGTGGTTGATGCCAAGGTCTTCTCTAGAAAAGGAATTCCCAAGGATGAACGTGCCAAAAAGCTGGAAGATATGGAGATCGCTGCAATAATGCAGGATCAAGAAGACGAGATAAATGTTATCAGGCGTACTGCTCTAAAGAAGCTGGAAGAATATCTGGTTGGTAAGAAGCCTGCTGTTGTAATAAAAGATGCGCGACACAGACTTCTGCTAGATGTTGGCAAGAAGATCACTAAAGACGCCTTGAAGAGGGTGCCCCTTCACAGGCTTAGAGATCTGATCCTGGAGGGAAGAAATTCTGTTGATCCATATGTTGTCGATATCTTAGACTGGTATGAATCTGAAATCGAGCGCATAAAGGAATTTTTTGAGGGCAAGATTGAGCGTCTCAAAAAGGGAGACGAGCTTCCTCCAGGCGTTATCAAAATGGTGAGGGTCTACGTTGCCATAAAACGCAAATTGGAAGTTGGTGACAAGATGGCCGGACGCCACGGAAACAAAGGTGTAGTTTCCAAGATAGTGCCTGTTGAAGACATGCCTTATTTTGAAGACGGTACCCCAGTTGATATAATCTTGAATCCACTTGGTGTTCCATCTCGAATGAACGTTGGACAGATACTCGAGGTTCATCTTGGCTGGGGAGCAAAAAAGTTGGGTGAGCAGATAGCCGAGCTTGCCAAAAAGTACGAGATCGAAAAGGTCAAGGAAAAGATGGCCAAGATATACTCTCGTGAGGAGCTTGACGTCTTAATAGCTGGCCTCTCTGATGAAGAGATAAGAGAACTTGCCCTCCATCTGGAAAATGGAGTGCCGGTTGCTACTCCTGTATTCGACGGAGCCGACGAAGAGATTATAAAGAGGCTGCTTAAAGAAGGTGGCCAGCCAGAAATAGGTCAAGTTACCTTGTACAATGGTCTTACTGGTGAGCCCTTTAAGGAAAAGATAACAGTTGGTGTTATGTATATGCTGAAGCTGCATCATCTTGTTTCAGACAAGATACATGCACGTTCTACTGGACCGTATTCTCTGGTTACCCAGCAGCCCCTTGGCGGAAAGGCCCAATTTGGCGGTCAAAGGCTTGGAGAGATGGAAGTCTGGGCCATGGAGGCCTATGGAGCCGCATATTCCCTTCAGGAGTTTCTTACCGTCAAGTCGGATGATGTTACAGGCCGTTCTCGCATGTACGAAAAGATTGTAAAAGGAAACAATTTTCTGGAGGCAGGAATTCCAGAATCCTTTAACGTTTTGGTTAAGGAGCTTCAAGGCCTTTGCATGGATATCGAGTTGCTTGAGTAGTGAAAAAGTGAAAATTTCCAGCTCCCCCTATGTTGTGAATTCAAGGGGTGCTGATAACCTTAATTTTTTAGTAAAAAAATCAAAAGAGGTCTATTTATGGACGATCTTCTTTCTCTGTTTACAAAGCCAAAGGATCCTTTGAACTTTAAGGCAGTCAGGATATCAATATCTTCACCAGAGATTATACTCAAAAGATCTCACGGAGAAGTCAAACAGCCAGAGACAATTAACTACCGGACCTTTAAGCCAGAAAGGGACGGACTTTTTTGCGCAAAGATATTTGGCCCTGTAAAGGATTACGAGTGTCTGTGCGGCAAGTACAAGCGCATGAAGCACAGGGGCATAGTGTGTGAAAAATGCGGTGTTGAAGTAATCCAGTCAAAGGTGAGGCGTCAGAGGATGGCTCACATATCCCTTGCCGCGCCAGTGGCCCATATATGGTTTTTAAAGAGCTTGCCAAGCAAGATTGGTGCTCTCCTTGATCTGAGTCTTAAGGAGTTAGAAAGGGTTTTATATTTTGAATCACATATTGTCATAGAGTCAGACATACCAGATATCCCAGTTGGAATGCTCATGTCTGACGAGACATATCAAAAAAACTATGAACAATTCGGCGACAAATTTCAGGTAGGAATCGGTGCCGAGGCGGTACATTACCTCCTCAGCCATTTGGACCTTGATAAGGTTTCCTATGAGCTGAGGGAAGAGATGCAAAAGACCAAGAGCGAGGCCAAGAGAAAAAAGCTTGGAAAGAGATTAAGGGTGGTAGAGGCCTTTAGAGGCTCTGGTAATCGACCAGAGTGGATGATTTTGAGTGTCATCCCTGTGCTGCCTCCAGATTTGAGGCCCCTTGTCCCCCTTGATGGAGGCAGGTTTGCAACGTCTGATCTTAACGATCTGTACCGCAGGGTAATAAACAGAAATAACAGGCTCAAGAGGCTCAAGGATCTAGATGCTCCTGATATCATCATCAGGAATGAAAAGCGCATGCTCCAGGAGGCGGTTGATGTCCTTTTCGATAATGGCAGACGCGGCCGGGTGGTAACAGGGCCAAACAAGAGGCCACTCAAATCTTTGTCTGACATGCTCAAGGGCAAACAGGGACGCTTCAGGCAGAATCTCCTTGGCAAGCGTGTGGATTACTCTGGTCGTTCTGTCATTGTGGTTGGTCCTGAACTAAAGTTACATGAGTGCGGTCTTCCAAAGAGAATGGCTATCGAGCTGTTCAAGCCCTTCATCTACAACAAGCTTGAGCAGAAAGGCCTAGTCTCTACCATAAAGAGTGCCAAAAAGATGGTGGAAAAGGAGTTGCCAGAGGTGTGGGATGCCCTAGATGAGGTGGTAAGAGAGCATCCAGTGCTCCTTAATCGTGCCCCGACCCTTCACAGGCTTGGTATACAGGCATTTGAGCCGGTGCTAGTGGAGGGAAAGGCCATAATGCTTCATCCCTTGGTCTGTACGGCATACAACGCAGACTTCGATGGAGATCAAATGGCAGTCCATGTACCACTTTCAGTAGAGGCCCAGACAGAGGCCAGGGTACTAATGATGTCCACCAACAACATTCTGTCTCCTGCCCATGGGTCTCCAATTATAACGGCTACCCAGGATATTGTTCTTGGTATCTATTATATGACACGTGAAAAGCCAAGGGCCAAAGGCGAAGGTAAGTCCTTTAACTCTATTGATGAAGTAATTCTTGCCTATGACGAAGGGGCTGTTGATCTTCAGGCTGCCATCAAGGTTATGCTCGATGGGGAATTGGTGGATACTACTGTGGGACGCGTGCTTCTTTATGACATAGTTCCTGATGAAGTTCCTTTTTCTATGGTGAACAAAGTCATGAGAAAGAAGGATCTTGCCCAGCTTATAGATAAGGCCTATAGGGCAGCAGGTGCCAAGAAGACCTGCATTATGGCAGACAGGCTCAAGGACTTGGGTTATCACAATGCCACATTGGCGGGACTTTCTATAAGTATAAACGATATGAAGATACCCGAAAGCAAGGGCGATATCCTTGAACGTGCCCAAAAGGAGGTTGCCGAGGTTCAAAATCAGTATGCTGAAGGTTTAATCACCGATGGTGAGCGTTACAATAAGGTAATCGATATATGGACCAGGGCTACCGATGAAGTGGCCAAGGTCATGATGGAGAACATGTCCAAGGAGTACATCGAGGACGAGGATGGAAACAAGATAGAGATCCCTAGCTTTAACCCCATCTTCGTTATGGCCGATTCTGGTGCCAGGGGTAGCAAGGATCAGATCAGACAGCTGGCCGGTATCAGAGGACTTATGGCCAAGCCTTCTGGGGAGATTATCGAGACTCCGATCAAGGCGAACTTCAGAGAGGGACTCAGCGTTCTCGAGTACTTCATTTCCACCCATGGAGCACGCAAAGGCCTTGCTGACACGGCTCTGAAGACAGCCAACTCAGGTTACCTGACCAGGCGCTTGGTGGACGTAGCCCAAGATTCGACCATCACCATGGACGACTGTGGTACCATTGATGGTATAGAGATGGATCATCTCATGGAAGGCGGCGAGATAATCCAGAGGGTTTCAGAGAGGGTACTTGGAAGGGTTGCCCTTATGGATATCGTCGATCCTGTGACAGGAGAGGTCCTTGTTCCAGCAAACGAAGAAATAGACGAAAAGAAGGCCAAAAAAATAGAAGATGCTGGAATCTCCAAGGTGGAGATACGTTCTGTCCTTACATGTCGTGCCCCCTTCGGAGTCTGTGCAAAGTGTTATGGCAGGGATCTGGCCCGAGGCAGCATGGTGGTTCGAGGTGAGGCCATCGGTATCATTGCAGCCGAATCCATTGGTGAGCCAGGCACCCAGCTTACCATGCGTACCTTCCATATAGGCGGAACTGCAAGTGGTAAGGCAGAGCAGGCAGAGATCCGTTGTAATGGCACAGGTACGGTAAGGTTGGAAAAGGTTATAACTGTTACCAATGCAGCAGGTCGGGAGGTAGTGCTCAACAGGAATGGTGAAATAGTGATTGTTGCTCCAGATGGTAGAGAGCGTGAGCGTTATCCTGTAATCTATGGTGCCGAGTTGCTGGTAAAGGATGGGCAGGAGGTAGAGCCAGGAACAAAGCTTGCCCAGTGGGACCCGTACACCATACCTATTCTCACTGAGGTTGGAGGAAAGGTGAAGTTTGGTGATATCATAGAGGGTGTAACCATTCAGGAAAAGGTGGACCCTGTTACTGGTAAGGCAAGCAAGGTTGTTATCCAGTACAAGGCCTCTGAATACCGTCCTAGAATTTCAATAAAGGACGAAAGGGGCCGTACCAAAAAGCTGGTCCAGACCAAAGGCGATGCTCGTTACCAGCTTCCAGTTGGTGCCATCATTACAGTAAACGAGGGTGACATAGTTGAACCTGGTCACATTCTTGCTAAGATTCCAAGAGAAACTACAAAAACCAAGGATATTACAGGCGGTCTGCCAAGGGTTGCAGAGTTGTTCGAAGTTAGAAAGCCCAAGGAATATGCAATTATTTCTGAGATTGACGGTGTGGTCTCTTTTGGCAAGGATGTAAAGAATAAGCGTCGAATAATAATCACTCCTGAATATGGCGAGCCCAGAGAGTACTTAATACCACGAGGCAAACATATCGCTGTCCATGAAGGTGACTATGTGCGTGCTGGTGAACCTCTTATGGATGGAGTCCTTAATCCCAATGATCTTTTGAGAGTAAAAGGTATAAAAGAGCTTGCCAGATATCTTGTTGACGAGATACAGGAGGTCTATAGGCTCCAAGGTGTGAAGATTAACGATAAACACATAGAGGTTATTGTCCGTCAGATGCTCAAACGTGTCAAGATAACAAGCGTTGGAGACAGCCGCTTCATGTTAGGTGAACAGGTGGAACGTCACGTGTTTGAAGAGGAGAATGAAAAGATATTGGCTCAGGGTGGAGAGCCTGCTACTGCAGAACCCCTGCTTCTTGGTATTACGAGGGCGTCTTTGACCACAGACAGTTTCATTTCTGCTGCATCTTTTCAGGAAACAACCAAAGTCCTTACGGATGCATCTATCGCTGGCAAGGTCGACCATCTAAGAGGGCTTAAAGAGAATGTTATAATGGGTCGGCTTATTCCTGCAGGGACTGGAAGGGTCTATTACGACCAGAGGGATAAGAACAGAAAGAAGGCAAAGGAGGCACAGACGGCAGCATGACGCTTAAGCTACCAATAGCCTCCTCAAGAGGAGAAGAAAAAGGGGGTAGGGCTAGAAAATTCAAAGTACCTGAAGCAGCCCTACCCATCGTTAACAGGTTGAAGGTCAAGTACAGTCTCGATGTAGAAAGAGTAAGTATTGGTGGTAGGCCTTTTTATTTTCTTCACGTTGCAGACCTTATTCCGTTATTTCATATGGAAGTTTATGAAAACGCACCAGAGTTCCCCTTTTGGGTGAAGATATGGGAGGCCTCCCTTGTGCTATCGGAATTTCTGGCAAAACTCCCCCCTAGGAAGGGACAGAGGATTCTCGAGCTTGGTGCAGGGATGGCTGTTCCTGGCATGGTGGCATCCAGTCTTGGTCATGATGTGACAGTAACTGATTATGAAGATGAGATAATGGATTTTGTCCGGGCTTCTGCCATATTCAACGAATGTGACAGTTTGAGATGTGAGGCCCTTGATTGGTTCAAACCCCGGCAAGATCTTGGATATTTCGAGATTATAATAGGATCAGAACTCTTATTTCATCCCCGTTTTTTCCAGCCCCTTCTCCAAGTAATGAAAAGGTACCTTGCTCCTGGTGGCGTTATCTATATGTCTCACAGGGCAGATAGGGAAACATTATTCCCCTTTTTCAAGATGGCAGAGGACGATTTTGTCATTGCTATGCAAAAACACCGGTTTAAGAGCAGGGATAAGGAACTGGATGTGCTTTTGACCAGGTTAAAAAGGAAACAACATTGATTTTGCCACAATTTTTTGGCAATTAGAAATCAACCACAAATTCCCTCTCTCCTTCCTTTATTGGTATGTCTATCACATGCACGTTGCTTACCCTTGCGTGAGGCGGCCCTTGGTTCAACCAGTCAATAAGTTGCTGGAGTTTATCCTCAGGACCCTGAGCCTCCAACTCTACTGACCCGTCTGGCATATTCTTCACCCATCCCGTAAGTCCTAATGCCCTAGCTGTATCCAAGGTTGACGCCCTATAGAAGACTCCTTGTACCCTTCCTGTGACCTTGGCATGTATCCTTTTCATGGCAAAGCCCTCCTTTGTCTATTTTCCTCCTACCAGCTCAAGAAATTCATCTTCACTAATGGTTTTAATGCCAAGCTGTCTGGCTTTTTCCAGCTTTGAGCCAGGATTTTCCCCAACCACTACAAAATCTGTATGTCTTCCTACGGTTGATTGCACCTGTCCACCAAGAGCCATTACAAGTTTTTTTGCCTCTGACCTTTTCATGGATCTGAGTGCTCCGGTAAAGACAAAGCTCTTTCCTTCCAAGGGAAGGGTGCGATATTCTCGCTCTGTAGGTTCTATGACAACTCCAGCGTCAAGGAGTCTTCTTATGAGCTGCCTGTTTTTTTCATCCCTAAACCATTGATATATACTATTGGCAACCTCTGGCCCAATTCCAGGGATTTTTTCAAGATCTTGTAAGGAGGCCTTCATGATGTTTTCTAGGCTTCCAAAGTGTTTGGCCAGAATTTGGGCCGTTACCTCACCAACATGCCTTATTCCAAGGGCAAAAAGAAAGCGTGGCAAGGTTGTATGTTTGCTCTTTTCTATAGCGTCCAAAAGATTTTGTGCAGATTTTTCAGCAAAGCCTTCTAGTGAAAGCAGGTCTTCTTTTTTTATTGAGTACAGATCTGGGATATCGCGAATTATGCCAGCAGTGATGAGCTGTTCCACAACCTTTGGCCCTAGCCCTTCTATATCCATGGCAGGTTTGCTTACAAAGTGAGCTATTCTCTTGGCAAGCCTGGGGAAACAATCCGGATTGGGACAGCGATATATGGCCTCGCCTGGTTTCTTGATAAGTGGCGATCCACATACAGGGCAATACTTTGGCATTATAAAGGGGCGTTCTTTGCCGGTCCGTCTTTCCTTTAGAGGCTTCACTACCTCTGGAATTACATCGCCTGCCCGTCGCACAATGACCCAGTCTCCAATGCGTATGTCTTTCCTTTTGATTTCGTCTTCATTGTGCAGGGTGGCCCTGCTTATAGTTACTCCTCCAACCTTTACAGGCTCCATTATTGCCACAGGAGTAATAGCTCCTGTTCTGCCGACACTCAGGATAATATCTTTTATGATTGTAATGCCTTGGGCAGCTTCGAACTTGTAGGCAATGGCCCATCTTGGACTCCTGGCCTTTGTTCCAAGCCGCTGTTGAAGCCCAAGATCATTTACTTTAATAACCATGCCATCTATTTCATAATTAAGTTCGGGTCTGATTTTGGCTAGATGTTCATGATATTTTATTGCCTTTTCTATGCCAGTCACCTTTTTTATAAGAGGGTTTACGCGAAGTCCCCACTTCATTAGGGTATGCAGTATTTCCCACTGGGTTTTAAATGTGTAGCCATCGACACGTCCGATGCCATAGCAAAAGATGTTCAGTGGTCTGCTGGCAGTTACTTTTGGATCTAGTTGCCTCAGGGAACCAGCAGCAGCATTTCTGGGATTTGCAAAGGTTGGTAGACCTTGCTTCCTTCTTTCTTGATTCAGCCTTTCAAAGGCGTCTTTCTCCATATACACCTCACCTCTGGCTTCGAGGAGCTTTGGCACTGGCACTTCTTTAGAAAGAAGGCGAAGGGGTATAGAAGGGATTGTTTTTAGATTGTTAGTAACATCTTCCCCATTGTAGCCATCTCCCCGTGTGGAACCGAGAACAAATATGCCATTTTCATATACGAGCTCAACAGCCAGTCCGTCCATTTTGGGTTCGAGGCTATATTCTATGTCATGGCTTATGCCTAGAAATTTTTTTACTCTGTTGTCAAATTCTTTGATTTCCTCAGGTGTGAAGGCGTCATCTAAACTCAACATAGGTACATGGTGAGGAACGGTTCGGAATTTGTCAGAAGGAGGGGCGCCAACCCGCTGAGTTGGAGAGTCTGGGGTAACGGCCTCTGGATATTGCTCCTCAAGGGCCTTCAGCTCCTGCATTAGGGCATCGTACTCTTCATCGCTTATTACTGGGGAATCGAGTACATAATAGCGATAGTTATGATAGTTGATCTCTTCTCTTAGTTTCTTTATTCTCTCGAGTATCTCTGGAGGAATTGCCATCTTGTTTTAGTCCTCAACTATTTCAAAATTTAGATGGCGTCTGGCTTTATTTATAGAAATAAGTCTAAGCATTATCTCTTGGCCTAGTTTATAGATTTTCCCTGTTCGCTTTCCTATAAGAAGATGCCTTTTGGAGTCGAATTCATAATAGTCATCTGCCATATCCACTAACCTTACAACTCCAGATATAAGAATTTCTTTTAATTCCACAAACATTCCAAAAGATGTAACTCCGGATACAATCCCATGAAATATTTTGCCTATTTTGTCTTCCATATAGCGTATCTTTAGCCGCTCAAGCATTTCACGCTCTGCTTCCATGGCTGTCCTTTCTCTACGGCTTAGGTGTTCTCCAAGGGGGAAGAGTTCTTGTTGGGAATAGACGGGTCTTTTTCTGATACGTCTTAAGTTGCCCTTTAAGATCCTATGTACAATCAGATCTGGATAACGTCTTATAGGAGACGTAAAGTGGAGATATGTAGGTGAAGCAAGGCCGAAATGGCCTTTGTTTTCCGGAGAATAGACAGCTTGATTCATGCTTCTAAGTAGCATGGAGTTTATAACGTATTCTTCTGGTTTTCCCTCTACCATGCCCAAGATTTTTTGAAACCAAAAAGGATCTATCTTTTTGGGTGTCTTTATATTGTAGCCCAAGCTTTTAAGGTATTCTACAAGGTCTTCGATTTTTTCTCGTTCAGGGGGTTCGTGGATACGATACAATACAGGTATGTTGCGTTGGGAGAGAAAGCGGGCAACCGCCTCATTTGCAGCTATCATAAATTCTTCTATTATTCTGTGGGCCATGCTTCTCTCTCTCAAGACAATGCTTTCAAGTTCTCCTGTAAGCCCCAAAATCACCTCGGGTTCTGGCAAGTCAAAGTCGATGCTGCCACGTTCTTGCCGCTTTACCATAAGGAGTTTTGCAAGTTCCTCCATCTCTATTATTAGATTTATAAATCTCTTATACTTTTTAAGCAGTTCCTCGTCTTTGCCCTCCAGTAGTTTTTGTACCACCTTGTAGGTGAATCTGCAGTGGCTTGTCATTATTGCCTTAAAAAAGGTGGCCTTTTTTACATTGCCATTAAAGTCAAAACTTATACGTGCTACCATTGCAAGGCGGTCTTGTTTGGGTACAAGGCTACAGAGACCATTTGAAAGTTTTTCTGGAAGCATGGGGATCACTCTATCAGGAAAGTATATACTGGTTCCCCGTTCTATGGCATCGGTGTCTAAAGAAGAGCCTTTTTCTACATAATGGCTTACGTCTGCTATAGCAACAGTTAGGATGAATCCGCTTTTTGTTTTTTTTACATGAACTGCATCGTCGAAATCCCTTGCATTTTCACCATCTATAGTGACAAGAGGCAGCTTACGGATGTCTTTTCTGCCAGACAGGTCTTCCTGGCGTACATTTTCAGGAAGTTCCTCTGCCTGGAGTCTTGCTGGTTTAGAGAATTTATTTGGTAGTTGATACTTGTTTATAACTATTTGGGATTGTACCTCTATGCTTTCTGGATCTCCAAGGACCTTGACTATCTCTCCCTCGGCTGTTGTTCCAGTTCTGGAAAAGTGCAGGATTCTAGCTACAACTGCCATGCCGTCTATATCACCATATTTTTGGGGATTGGGAATCAGGACCTCGAATCTCAGGCGTTCGTTTTCAGGGATAACTACGCCAAGATTCCTGCCAGTATGAAAGATGCCCACTACTTCTTGGACAGTCCTCTCGTTTATTCTTATTACAGATCCTTCAGGCCCTTTGACAGTGTCCTTTTCAATCCTGGCAGTGACCATGTCTCCATGTACAGCACCTTTTAGTTTGCGTGGAGGAATGAAGACATCAGGTTGCTCATGGTCTTGAGATTGGACAAACCCGAAACCATCCGGATGGATGGTGATAGTGCCAGTTATAAGCTTCATTTGTCTGGTAAGGCCATAGCGGTTGCCTTTGAGCAAAGTGATGTCGCCAGAACGTACAAGCTCCTTTATAAGCTTTTTGGCAGTCTGCCGTTTTTCTGGGGGTAGATGGAGATTGTGTATAATCTCTCTCATATAAAGAGGATGACCAGCGGCCTTTAATACAGACAAAATAGACTCTTTTGAGACAATGGATTTTTTTTTCTTTTTTCTCCTCATGAATCTGACTATAAGTGGGCTCTATATAAGGGTCAAGTTATGCCAATGAAAACTTTTTCAAATCGCCCCTTGAGACTTTGGAAAATTCAAGTAAACTGAAGGCGTCTTTTCAGGCGGGGATGAGGTGACAATACGGTTTCCCATTTGAAGTTAATCAATTAGTTAAATTTAATCAAAAAATAAAAGGAGGTAGATTATGAGATTTTTGGGATTAGGACTAATTTTATCATTTTTAATCGCAGGCTGTGCTGGGGTGGGTGTCCAGGTGGATGATCAGCTTCACGCCACCAGGCAGATCTTAAACGAGGCCAAGGCAAAGAAATTAGACAAGAAGTGCCCTCAAGAGTATAAGGAAGCAGAACTTTTGCAGAAAAAGGCCGTAGCACTTTATAAGGCATGCCGTCCAGAAGATGCTGCTCCAGTGGCCAAGCAGGCCTATGACAAGGCTAAATCCCTTTGCCCCCCTGTTCCATGCCCACCAGCTTGCAAACAAAAAGTTGGTCCTAAGGATAGTGATGGAGATGGAGTTATAGATTCTCTTGACAGGTGTCCCAATACTCCCAAAGGGGCAAAAGTCAACAAGGTTGGTTGTTGGGTTGTAAAAGGCCTGCTTTTTGATTTTAACAAGGCGGATATCAAGCCTCAATACTACAAAAATCTTAATGAGGTTATCAAAGTCCTAAAGGCTAACCCCGGCCTTAAGGTAGAGATCCAGGGCCATACTGACAACATTGGTTCTGCTGCCTATAATATGCAGCTTTCTCTCAGACGTGCCCAAGCCGTTGCAGATTATTTGGTAAAACATGGTATATCCCCTGCAAGGCTCAAAGTAAAAGGTTACGGCTTTACAAGGCCTGTGGCCTCCAATGACACCCCTGAGGGAAGGGCGCTTAACAGAAGGGTTCAGTTGAAGCCGTTATACTAAGCCTGTTTTAAGTAAACAACTGTCTTGATAGGCTGCGTCATTGAAAGACGCAGCCTTTTTTGTGTTTCTTGCCAGCGCTTTCCCCTTCAAAAGAAAAAGATATTAAGCCGATAAAAGAGAAAAGAAGGCAAAGTTTGAAAATGGTTGGTATATGGAGTTTGAGATTCCACAAAATCTTGTTCAAGGTTTAGTGGCAAGATATAAGGACAACGAACTACCTTGCTTCTCTGACACCTTGATAAAGTTGTCAAACCTTGACCCTGAATCTGATTCAGCTTTTGAGGATCTGTCCAATATTATCCTAGAGGATATGGGGCTAACGGGGAAGGTTATAAGAATGGTAAACTCTGTATACTATAGAAGAAGTGGGCTGGAGGTTACCACAGTAACCCAGGCTCTGGTTCTTCTGGGATTTGATAGCGTAAGAGAGATAGCCCTAAATATGGCCGTCTTAGACTTGGCTGAAAAGAGCAAGAATGACCAACTGGTCTCGCTGATTTTATCTTCTTTTACGGCCGCATTTTTTGTGCAAGGAATTATAGATCCTGATGAAGATAGAGATGGTGAATCTCTATTTGTGTCTTGTCTTTTTCATAGTCTAGGACGCTTAATTTTGTGTCTTTATCAAAGACAGATGTATGCAGCTCTTGTGGCTTCTGAGTTTAGTGATGGCAAGTATAGAAAAAAACTGAAAATGTTGTTTATGGAAATCGGCAAGGCCTTTGGTGAATTGTGGGGCTTACCCAATTTTATATTGAATAAAATGGAAGGGTTTCCGTCTGATAGAGACCCAATTCTTAGAATAATTGAGTATAGTCACACGACAATACGGGCCGCTTTATTTGCTAGAGACAGTTCTGTTGTGTCCAGCAATATAAAAGAGATTTCCGATATTGTATCGGTTCGGGCAGAGACGCTTGCACAAAATATTTCTGCTGCCTTGCATTCGGCCTATGACCTTTCGCTGGCCTTTAGGAATACGTTTGGAGAAAAAGAGATAAAGAATGTTTTAAGAAAGTTAAGCAAGTCCGTAGCTGTTGATTTTAAGAAAGGAGATTCAGGGCTTCAAGATCCTGGTGCAGAGGCCACTTTCGATTACATACAACTTGTAAGCCAACTAACAGGAACAATTGCGAGTCAACATTTTAGGCTTGAAGAAGTGTATCTCTTTGCTGCCGAGGCATTACTAAGAGGGGTGCCATCGGACAGGGTGATCCTGGGGCTTCTTAATATGGACAGGAGCATTCTTAGACCTCGCTATGTAATCGGAAGTGCTTCAAATACCATAAAAGAACAGCTGATAATTGTTTTTGAAAGAGAGAAGTCTGCCATATCTCGTGCATTTGAAAAAAATCAAATTCGTATCTTGGAATGGAAGCATATCTTGGATTATTTACAAATAGATGGAAAAGAAAAAGCACCCGATCTACAAGGTCAGGTTTGTTTGGCCCCAATTATCGTGGCTTCGAGACCAGTGGGCGCTTTTTTAATAGATCGTCCTACCTCAAAGAGACCCTTTGAAAAAAGCGAAATCTTGAAAATAAAAAATATTAGAGACCTTGTAGTGCTCGCAACTTTAAATAGACGGTGATATTTGGTTCTCTGACGTTTCATGTGGGCTTCAGAATTGGTATATAGAATAGCTAAGGAGGCCATTTTCTGTAGTTCTTTTTTTTAAGGTGTTTGCCTGAATAACCTCTAAAAAATGCAGTTTAAAAATAGGGACGTAAGCAAAAACAAAATAAAGCCATTGAAATTATTTTTTATCTGGTAATTTTCTATAAAATGTCTCAAGGTCTTCTTCCTTTCAAAAAAGAATATTTTTTAATTTGGTGGTTTAATTATTTCTTGCAAACACAGAGTCAAAATTATCCCCCTTTGCCAAGACAATTTTTTAAAGAAGTGCATGCCCGCAATGATCAAGATGTCGGTGCAATATTTAGAGGCTTCTTGTAATGAATAAAACTATTTTCAGGCCAAACAGGCAGAGGGCCAGTAACGTATTTACGCAAATAGCTCTTCCGATACTTATCTCTCTCTTTATAGGTCTTGCAGCAGGACTTGGAGGTGTTTTGTTCCATTTTCTTCTTCACTTTGGAGCGTCGGTTCTTTGGACTTCTCCAGAAGAATTCTCCAGGCTTCCTGTTTTCTTGCGGCTGGCCATTCCTGCTGCAGCTGGACTTATGGCAGGAGTTGTGATCTGCAAGTGGGCGCCAGAGCTTAAGGGACCAGGAGTGCCACATGTTATGAAGGCCCTTGCTATTGGCGGAGGACGTATAAGGCACAGGGTTACAATATTAAAGGCCCTTGTCACCTCTCTTCTCATCTCCTCAGGGGCTTCGGTAGGAAGAGAAGGACCAATAGTGCAGATAGGCTCCTCCATTGGATCTTCTATTTCTCAATTTTTGAAACTGGGCCTTGAGAGAAGGCGCCTTGCTGTGGCATGTGGTGCAGCCGCCGGCATGGCTGCAACATTTCAGGCACCTATTGCTGGGACCATGTTTGCAGTAGAGATACTCCTGTTCGATCTTGAGGTCTCTTCCATGAGCAACATAGTTATATCTGCGGTTACTGGTACTGTGGTAGCAAGACAGATACTCGGTCCAAGGGCAACTATTCATCCGGTCCACTTTGCCTTAGTGAGTCACTGGGAGCTTTTGATCTACCTTCTGTTAGGTCTGTGTGCAGGTATTGCAAGTCTAATACTCATCTGGAGCCTTTTGGGTTTGCCAAGACTGTGGGAAAAAGTGCCAGGTCCTGAGTGGGTAAGGCCAGGTCTTGGAGGGCTTTTGGTAGGACTTTTAGGTCTTTATCTGCCAGAGGTTCTAGGTGTCGGTTATGGTGAAATAATAAAGGCATTGAATGGCCAAGTCCTTGTCAGTGTTGCTTTTGTGTTGTTTTTGGCAAAGATAGCGGCAACAGGGATTTGTATAAGTTCTGGAATGAGCGGAGGCATCTTTGCTCCCTCTCTTTTTATTGGAGCCATGCTTGGCACTTTAGTAGGTAGCCTGGCTGCAGATTTTTTTCCAGCCCATCCGCTGAATCCGGCGTTCTACGCCCTGGTGGGAATGGGAGCAGTTGTCAGTGGTACAACACTTGCTCCCATGACGGCGGTACTTACAATTTTTGAGCTTACATATACGTATCAGGTAATATTGCCCCTGATGGTTGCATGCATTCCAAGCCTGTTAATAGTTCGTTTGCTGCATGGGTATTCAGTGTATGAGAGCAAGTTACTCTCAGAGGGAATCCATATCATAAGAGGCCATGAGGTCAACCGCTTGAGAGATATGACGGTATCCGACTTTATGACTCCCTTAAAGGAGTTTGCAAGGGTAGACACACCATTTGGCAAGCTAGTGGATATGCTGGAAGCCAGTAACTTCCCACACTTTGTTGTTCTGGATGAAAGTGGCAGGCTTGCCGGAGTGGTTACTGTTAGAGATGTTAGGAGTTATCTTGTCCACAGGGAGAGATGTCCTACCGGTCTGTTGACCAAACATGTAATGACGCCTAACCCTGTAACCATAAGAGAGGATGATAGCTTGGAAACCGCCTTTAACCTATTTGCCCAAAAGGGTTTTTCGTTTTTGCCAGTGGTTTCCGGTTCAGATCCTTACAAGGTGGTGGGTATTTTGAAAGAGAGTGATTTCCTTAATGCCTATCATGAGAGGTTAGTAAAAGATAGGAGCCTCTCAAATTCTGGTCCCTTTTCGATTCTGAGTTAGATAAGATTTTAATTACGATTTTTTAGAATCGAGTTACTTGACAAAAGGCATATTTTTTATCTTTATTAAGGAGTTTAATATCATTAATCTGTTTTATCCAAAAAGAAGGAGGAGAAATTATGGGTTTGTTGAAAGAATTTAAAGAATTTGCAATGCGCGGGAATGTGGTAGACATGGCTGTAGGTATTGTTATCGGTGCTGCTTTTGGGAAGATAGTGTCTTCTTTTGTGGCAGATGTACTTATGCCGCCTATAGGTATGCTTTTAGGAGGTGTTGACTTTACTGGACTTTCTATCACGTTGAAGGAGGCCGTAGGTAAGGCCCCGGCAGTAACTCTCAACTATGGGAAATTTATCCAGAGCGTTGTTGATTTTACCATTATTGCTTTTGCCATATTCATGGTGGTTAAGGCTATGAATGCCATTCAGAAGAAAAAAGAAGAAGCCCCTGCAGAACCTCCCAAACCTTCAAACGAAGAACTGTTGCTTACCGAAATTAGGGACATCTTAAAACAGAAATGATTTAGCGGCTGAAAAATTTTTGAAGTGGCACCCGATTTTTATACAGCCAGTGGTCTGTTTTAAGTTGACCCCCACTGTTTCCTGTGCTGCCATGTCCAGCCGATAGACTTCATCAGGAGTGCGGTATTTGATGGTTTGATGAAATCTTTCGTGGTTGCAGGCCTCAAGACAGTGGTTAAGGCCCTTCTTTGGCTTTGCCACTGAAGCACTGGATGTGGATGAATTCATACTTCAGTGACCGCCATAGCCTCTCCATGAAGATATTGTACCTGAAGCTTCCCTTTCTATCCATGCTTATTTCTTATGCCGTGCTCCTGAGAAGCTTTGCATATTGACTGCCTTGGTCAGAGCCAAAATATCCGTGGCCCTCCATGCAACGCTATGGCCCTTTCAGGGCAGGATACACAGAACTCTGTGCCATAGTTGAAGAAAGGCTCGCTCCAGCTCAACACCTTACGGCTGTACCAGTCCATTATCATGCACAAGTACATAAAAAGAGCCAAAAATGGTGATATCAGAGCACCAGGCCTGATTTGGCCTGCTGATCTTCAGGCCTCTCAAAAGATAGGGATAGACCTTGTGCTGCCTGGCTCTGGTGCTGGCAGAAGGGCCAGGATTCAGTATTTACAAAAGATTATGGAGATAGGAAGCAAATCCCCTTCAGATTTTACTTAACACTTATAAAGCGTTACCTTATACTCTATAAAGAATAATAGAGATTTTTGTATGAGTAGAACAAAAATCTCATCTAATTCCCACCAAGAGCAGGATGATTTGAAATCTTACAAAAAAATGAAAAAGCTGCCAGTAGGCATCCAGAGTTTTAAGGTGATAAGGGAAGATGGATATTACTATGTTGACAAAACCCCTTTTGTAAAAAAACTTACTGATGAAGGAAAGTTTTATTTTCTCTCCCGGCCAAGGCGTTTTGGAAAGAGCCTTTTCTTGGATACACTTCGCCAGGCCTTTCTTGGAAACAGAGAGCTTTTT
>CAZNKP010000014.1:0-51493 GCA_964573805.1 uncultured Desulfobacterales bacterium
AGCCAGGGCAGGAATGCCGGATGTCATGGCCTCATAGCTCCAATTTTTGAGGAATCTTTCTGCTTCCTTATTCTAGATAAACTATTTTATGGGTGATCATCTCCGCTTCAAACGCCAAGTATTCCCCTTTATACCGTGTGGTTCTGTGTTCTATCCCCCTCAGACCAAATGCGTGGTACAATATCGATGTGGACATGGCAGGGACCTCCTGTTATTCGATTGGTCTCAAATAACTTGTCTCTGTTCATGTCCACTTTCAACTCTTTATTGACCTCAGGTACTCATATGCCGGAAGATAATTTTTTGAACCTTTTGAGACGTTGACAACACCAATAAACAGTATGATATCGATTAGCAATTTTGAAAATCGATACTGGCATCCGTACCAACTTACGCGTTACGAGGTTATGAAACCATATAGTTACAAATCCTGTGAGCAAATACGTACTTTTAAAGGAGGCTGACGATGCGTACTCTCATCCCGCCGGAAAAACGAACATGGCTGTTTTTTCTTCTGTTGTCCTGCCTGCTCCTTGGCCAGCAAGCAGCGGCTGGTGATTGTCACTATGCTAAAACGTTTAATCATGATCTCCGTTATGAACATTATAATGATAAAAACAATCCGAAAACATTTTACCGTTTCAGTGCCGAACTCTATTTTGTTTGTCCGGCAGACCCCACGGACTATGCATACCATGAAGGAACGTTCTTGGTTCGTGATTCTGTTCAGGGAAAACAGGTGCAGGAAAAAATCTATTTTAAGCCGTCCAACAGGCCTGGAAGCTTCTCACAGGGTTATGAACTGGTTTACGAGGCAAAGTACGACTGCAAGGACAACCCCTTTATAACCAGGCACGCCTGGTGCCGACAGGTATCCGCTGCCTACCCGCATGGACAAGACCTAAGTGTCATCGCCCTGAGGCAGATTGCCGGACATACGAGGCCTTACAGCATGGCACTTTTGGTTTTGGACAAGAACACTCCGCCGCCTGAACAGAACAAAGACAAGCTGGCTTCTGTCCATATCAACCATATCGCCCTGAAACAGGCAGATTTCATTCCGGGAAATTCCAATTCCCCGGGGCATGACTACCGATTTCAACTCATAGGTACCGAGGGGAGCAAGGAATTCGAAGATTTCGTCCTTCAGGCCAGGGTTATGAAAAAAAGCTCTTCCAAAATGGTAACCGTGCAGTTAAAACGCAAATCTCACGTGGCCGAACTCACCTATCAGTGCAGCAACGTGATGGATCCGATCCTGGATCCTTCCAATACCTGCCGTCTGGTGGATACCTCCCTCGGTGTTTACAACACTTCTCTTTTCAGAAGCTTTGTTGAAGACAAGAAAAACGATCTCCTGACCCTGCTTGTCAACTCGTTAAATCCGGGCCTGAGGGAACGGATTCGTTGGGAAGCCCTGGCTGGAACCATGAGACCACGTATCTTTGAAGGAGGAAAAACAGAAGCGGACACTCCGGGTCATGTCTTTTCCTCAAAAGCTACAATAGTGCTTGAACTGGAATCAGACAGGGATATCAAAAGAAATGGAAACTATGACGTCATGTTTGTAATCGAGCGAAAGGACGGCAAACCTGTTCGAGATATCAATGGCAAGGAAATCGCCATGCCGTATCCCTCGCGATACTCCAGAAGTTCGGTAAATAGTGCTGTCCATATGGTGAGCAATCTTGCTCCGGGTGAATATATCTTCTATGGGAAGGGCAAAAGCTCGTTGTTCCATTGGAAAAAAACCGCGGAGATCCCTTTTACAATCCAATTCGTTACAGGCGACGGACTGCCGAGTTTTCAGCCAGGTATCGCCATTCTCGCGCCGCGGGAAAAAGGTGTCTATGACAGTGCCATCCCGGTGCGGATTTCCCTGCCTGATACCATGAAGAAACCAACCCGGCTCACCCTGACCTGGGCTATGGTGGGCAAATCCATGGCCAGGGAGGTACTTCGTACAGATGTCACGGTCCAGCCTGGCCGGAACTATACAACCCGCCAGGATGTGGCTGAACTGATCAACAAGTGTGGCGGCAAGGCAGGGGAGATGCAGCTCAGCGTCAGCCTGGCCGGCAGCCATGAGACTGCCTCGGTCCGCTTCAACGTAGCCATGCTCGGTGAAGCGGCCAAGTGGGGCGGTGAGAAAAAAGAGGCCGCTTTTACCCTGGCCCAGCCCTTGATCGTCGCTCCTAGACAAAGCCAGGTGTTTATGGCTCCAGCCATCGTTAAGGTGCAGATTATTCATCGTCCCGACATGAGGGTAAACACAGCCCTTGCATACAGCCCCTTTTCCACCAACAAGATGGCGCTGCTTCTCTACAAGCCTTTAAAGAAAAAGCCGGTTTCCTACCAGGATGACGGTAACAAGGCCACGGTGATCTATCGTCTAAACAAGCCCGGCTTTTACCGGGTCCGGGCATGGCATCGCGACAAGGTTTCGGCGGTAAGCCAGTGGCGCAGCTTCAAGGTGGACAGGCTGAAGCGTAATGTCGCCGTGTCTACCAAACCGGGAGTGATTGTACCCATGAATGCTCGTGTCGCCTCGGCCAGGCCTGTCCCCCATCTTGCCAGGGGGAAGGGCATGACGGGCGGGATCAGCCAGGCAGGAACAGCACCTCTTGGCGCAAAAAGCATCAATCGGCAGCCTGGACTGCCGGGAAAGCAAATGCACGCCTTGAGCACACGTCTCCGGGTTCTGCCCCTGTCCCGCACCTTCCAGGCCCCTGCAACAGTCACTTTGCAGGTACAAAACTCACCCTACAAACGGTTGCCCTTCGAGGTGCGGTTTAGGCCGGGCACTACTGGTCCCTACAAGGTTATTCCCCCTCCTGGCCATACTTTTGCCCGCCGGGGCAAGCTGACTGTGTTGATCTTGAACCTGACCAGGCCCGGTTACTACCAGGTGCGGTTCAAGGCCAACTACAAGGCGCCCTGGACACCCTGGCAATCGTTCCAGGTGCTCAACAAGAAGCAGGGTCCGGCCAGTCTAGGCAGGAATATGCACATAAACCGTCCTGCGGGCAACAGCGGGATCAGCCCGGGCCGGGAGACGCAGAGTCGGCTGGGCCTTGCTCACCGACTCAAACCGGCCCCGCCCAGAGTGGAAAGCCCGAGAAACGGTCAGAAGTTCATGCTGATTGGAAACCGGCTCACCATCCGGGCCAGGATCAGCCACGGCGCGAAAATGACTGTCCTGGTCCAAGTGGAGCATAAGATGAAAGGGCGCTACGTAGCCCTGCAAGCAAAGCCCGTGATCCGGGCCGGCAAGACCGCAACCACGGTGGAAATTCCCGTCACCGCCACCGGTGACTACCGGCTGCGGGTCAGGGCCGGGGACAAGGGTGGCAAATGGAGCGGCTGGACGAACTTTACAGTGGACAGGTTGATGCGAAAGCCACCCAAACTGGGTGTGAAAAAACCTGCCCTCACTACCAGACCGGCCAAACCTGCGGGCAGTAGTGCGCTCAGGCTCAATCCAAGCACGATGCATCTGCGCTGAAGGGACAGATTCCCCCTTCCTGGCGAGATTCGGCAGGAATCACAAAATCAAAGTGATTACCACCAAACCTTGGAAATACAGGGGAAAAGCGGGAAAAGTACTAAAAGAAAGAAAAAGGAAAGGCGAATGATGTTTGTTGAAGAGGCTGAAACGCCTAGCATTGCAACTGAGGATCCTTGATATGAGTCGTCATATTTTCGGGCTGTAAAAGAGATTTGGCCAGATATTGATATGCTATTTGCCAGGTGTCACGTTACGGCCTTGATGGACCATAGAATAGAGATTTATTTTGTAGAATGATATCAGCCTATTATGGATAGGTGTAACAGTAAGGGCTTGAAAGAGCCCAGATTTCTTTTGCTGAGCAACTATAAGATGTTAGATTTTGAGCGAAAATTATGTCTTGATGGACTGTTAGCCAAAATACTCTTGATTAAGGGCTGGTTGAGCTGTTCTGGGATATCGAGAACAGAAAGCAAGTAGATAGATTCCTCAAAAATCGGAGCGGTAAGGCCATGGCATCTGTCATTTCTGCTTTGGCCAAGGTGCCCATTAGAGAGCCAACTCATCCTGGCGAGATGCTTTTGGAAGAATTTTTGAAGCCAATGGGCATAACGCAAAAAGAGCTTTCAGAGGGCATCAAGGTTCCTTGTCAGAGGATAAATGAGATTATCAATGGTAAAAGAGGTGTTACTCCTAGCACAGCCTTGTGATTGGCAAAGTTTTTGGGGACATCGGAAGATTTTTGGCTAAATTTGCAGCTTAGATGGGATCTTTACCGGGCCATGAAGAAGGAAAAAGATGTATTAAGGCGTATTGATCCGTTGAAAATAAAGCATAAAGAGGCAATTTTCTAAAAGAACCGGCAGGCTGAACAAACCGCTCAAGCTGACCGCCGATCTGGCGGTGCTTCTTGGCGCCAACTGCCCTGTAGAGTTGTCCAATGGTCAAGGAAACCGTTATACTTAAAAATGAGGAAGACACTAAGGCTTTGGCAAGCCGTTTTGCTAGCCTTTTAGCACCTGGATGGGCCCTTTTATTATCCGGTGATCTTGGTGCAGGCAAGACCACCTTGACTAGATATTTATGTCAGGAACTTGGTATAAATCAGGCCCAAGTGGCAAGTCCAACATTTAGTGTAATACACGAGTATCATGGTGGTAGGTTGCCGGTAGCCCATGTTGATTTATATCGGCTAGGTCATGATGCAGATGCTATGGATCTTGGCCTTTACGAATATTTGGAACGGGGTTTTGTTATTATAATTGAATGGGCAGAATTTTTGTCAGAGTCCTTGGGATGTTCAACCATTAAGGTGCATATGAGGCTCTTGCCAGATGGAACAAGATTAGCACAGTTAGAGATTTTTACTGACGAATAAGAGTGGAGATAAAAGATGAAAGCACTGGTTCTAAGCGGTGGCAGGGGCACAAGGCTCAGGCCCCTGACACATACCATGGCCAAACAGTTGGTTCCCGTAGCCAATCAACCAATCCTTGGCTATGTGATGAGGCATTTGCAGGAAGCCGGCATACGAGAGACTGGAGTTATTGTGGCTCCAGAAACGCAACACGAGGTCAGAAAATATTTAGGTAGCGGAGGGGCATGGGATCTTTCAATTACCTACATCGTTCAAGAAAGGCCCCTTGGACTTGCCCATGCAGTAAAGATCGCAGAAGATTTTTTGTTAGATGATGATTTTGTCATGTATCTTGGAGACAATCTCCTTGGTAAAGGGATTAAAGATGCTATTAAGCGATTTAACAGCGAAAGGCCTGACTGCATGATTTTTTTGAAAGAAGTGGCAGATCCCAGGGCTTTTGGAGTTGCCGAGCTTGATGGCAAAGGTAATATAGTCCGTCTTGTTGAAAAGCCCAAAAATCCACCTTCCAACTTGGCCCTGGTTGGCGTGTATATATTTTCTTCAGCTATCCATAAGGCTATAGAGCAGATCAAGCCCTCATGGAGGGGAGAGCTTGAAATAACAGACGCCATTCAGGCACTGATAGATTCAGGATTCCAAGTAAGGGGAGAAATTCTAGATTCTTGGTGGCTTGATACAGGTAAAAAGGATGATTTCCTTGCAGCCAATACAACTGTTCTTGATGAATATACAGTAAGAGATATACAGGGAAGCGTAGACAATAAAAGCACCATTGAGGGGCGTGTACAAGTAGCTTCTGGAGCAAAGATTATCCAAAGTACCATAAGAGGTCCTGTGGTTATTGGCAGAGATGTGGTGGTCAAAAATTCATTTATTGGCCCCTATTCTAGTATTGGTGGTGGTAGTCAGATTAGGGATTCGGTAATTGAACATGTGGTGATTTTGGAAGATTCTGTAGTGGATGGAGTTGTCCGCTTGGAAGATAGTCTAATTGGAAGAAATGCAACTGTTAGGAAATCGGGCAGGCTCAGAGGTGCCCTGCGGCTTATGATTGGCGATCACAGCAATATAGAGATTTAAGGCTGCAACAAGAAATAATTATTTATCTCAAAAAATAATTGCCGCTTAATTAAAAAAGACGAGATATCTGCTTTGTAGATAGTTCAAGCTATGTCGTGCTTGTGGTAAATTTGCGATTTATGATTGTTGAAAGTACTTGAAAAGATTATAAATTAGAAATGTACTATTTTTTGAAATCTTTTATTTAAAGCATAGATAATGGACCGGCCTGTCTAAGCAGGGCCGTTAAGCTCATGGGTGTAACCGATATATTAAAGAGTTTTTCTGGCATACTTTCAATTGTTAATCCTATTGGGGCGATTCCTATATTCATTGGTCTAACTTCTGAATGGACGAAAAGACAGCGTAATCAGACTGCCAATACTACAGCGGTTGCTACAACTATCATTCTTCTTGTTTCCGCATTTTCCGGGGATTATATACTGAAGTTTTTTGGTATAAGCCTTTCGTCTTTCCAAGTTGGTGGAGGGATACTGCTCCTTTTGATAGCTATATCCATGCTTCATGCAAGGCTTAGCCACGCAAAACATACACCTCAAGAGGCCCAAGAGGCGGAAGATATGGAATCTATAGGGGTAGTCCCCCTGGCCATGCCCATTTTGGCAGGTCCTGGCTCTATTAGCACGGTCATACTGTATGCCCATTACGCACACAAGTTTCATGAAAAGGCTATACTTGCGAGTATTATTGTCATAATTGGCATAATTGTATGGCTTACCCTCAGAATGGCCGTACCCATAGGTACAAGACTTGGTGCTACAGGTATCAATATCGCTGTCAGAATACTTGGGCTTATTCTTGCTGCCATATCAGTTGAGTTTATGGCTGCTGGTCTAAAGGGCTTATTCCCTAGTCTGGGATGAGAGGGCCAAGATGATAGCAAGGCCGAGCAGAAGAAAACTATTCGATATCCTTTTTGAGGGTCTGCCCATTGGCTGCTTTATTGTTAATAAAGAACTTGAGATAGTGGCCTTTAACCATACGGCTCAGGAGTTGACAGGTTGGGAAAAGAAAGAGGCGGTTGGGAAAAGATGCTCAAAAATAATTAACAGTAGCCTATGTCAACAATTTTGTCCTATCAAAGAGGGTGCGCGCAATCAGAAATCCTTTATAGCAAGAGAGGCCATAATAAAAAATAGATTTGGTGAACAGATTCCTATATGTTTTTCTAGTTCTGTAGTCTTTGATAAACTTGGAAAAATGGAGGCAGGAATTGAGCTCTTTAGGGATAGGGGTGGAGACGAACGGTTTCAGACTCTTAGAAACCGCATCATTTCTATTTTTGCTCATGACATAAAGACACCGGTAAGTGTTACTGCGGGATTGGCGCAACGTATACTTTCTGGAAAGGCAGGCCTTATAACAGAGAAACAAAGAGAATATTTAGAGTTTATACTAAAAGAGAATCAGCAAGTAGAGCTTCTCATCAACAATCTCCTCGAACTCTTAAATATTGAAAGCGGTCGTTTGAGACCAGAGCCTACAGCTATAGATCTCAGATCATTTATAAAAGAAGTAGTAGATGAGTTGAGGCCAAAGGCCAGGGAACGAAATATTGAAATTCAATACGAGATAGACAGTAATATAAAAGAACCCCTGATATTAGACGGTCTTCAGCTAAAACGAGTATTTGTAAACCTTGTAGACAACGCAATCAAGTATTCCTATAAAGGGAGCTATGTAAAGATAAAAGCGGAGCTGCAAAATAACTGGCTCATTATCAAGGTATCAGATCAAGGAATTGGCATTCCAAAAGACGATCTGCCTCACATATTTGAATATTTTTACAGGGCTAAGAATTCGATTTCAAAGGCAGGAGGTACAGGTCTTGGCCTTGCATCTGCCAGGGCTATTATTGAAGCAAATGGTGGAAGGATATGGGCCAAAAGCAAAGAAGGTGCAGGGACCACCTTTTTTATTCGTCTTCCCTATAGGCCAGATCCCTAAGGATTAGTTCATCCGTGTCAACACCAAGGGTAAAGCTAGTTTTTACAGCAGCAACAAAGGATGAGATACCGCTAGATTATATTAAGGCCTGCGGTTGGCAGGTCGTATCTGCAAAGGCACTCAGAAGTGGCGTTTTGTCCAGGCTCTTAAACGATAAAAAGCAGACCATCCTTTTTGTTATTACTGGTGTAGGCAGGGATAGAACCATAGAAGCTGCAAGCTGTATTTGTCAGTTACTTTCTCCTCTAGCAGTTGTAAATGTTGGAAGTTGTGGCCTTAATGGTATTGCTGAACCAAAGGATGGAGTTGTATTTATTGCGTCAAAGACCTTTGTAGATGGGGAATGGCGGGAATGTATGAGTTACCCTCCCTTTACCTTGCCAAAGAATATTAAAGTTATAAAGGCGCCTGTAGAGACCCTCTTACGCCCCCTTTATAATAAAAGTCCCTGTATTGGCCAGGTGGTTGATATGGAAGCAGGGTATCAGCATAAGATATTTGAGGCACATAGCATCCCCTTTTGTGCAATAAAGATTCCTACAGATACCTGTTCCAGCTCTACCCAATACCGTTTTCAAAGAAATATCTCCCGGGTTCGAAGGACGATAAAGGGGCTTCTGGGTTTCTTGGCGTTTTCCAGAAAGGATATGGATATATCTGTTGTCATTCCGGTTCATAACAGACATACTTTTGTCAAAAGGGCTATAGAATCTGTAGTTAAGCAAACCCGTCGGCCAAAAGAGATAATTGTAGTAGATGATGGCTCATATCCCCCTTTATGTAATCGGCTAAGCGATGCATTAAAAGAGCAGGTTAGGATAATAAGATTGCCGGAGAATCAGGGAGTTGCGGCAAGCCGCAATGCCGGAATTAAAGAGGCTTCTGGTAAATGGATAGCCCTTCTCGATTCGGATGATGAATGGACCAGAGACAAGCTGAGAAACCAAGTAGTTTACATAGAGACTAATCCCTTTTTTGAGATTGTCCAATGTCAAGAAATCTGGATAAGAAATGGCCTTAGGGTAAACATGCGCAAACACCATAAAAAAAGGGAAGGATGGCTATGGAAAAAAAGCATTGAGCTGTGTTGCATAAGTCCATCTGCAGTTATGGCTACCAAGGAGTTGTTTTTGGATCTTGGACTTTTTCAAGAGGAATTTCCCGCTTGCGAGGACTATGAGTTTTGGTTAAGGGTCACTAGAAGGAGGCCTGTAGGGCTTAATCCTGAGGCAGACTTGATAAAGTACGGTGGGCATTCAGATCAGTTATCCTGTAGATTTCCTGCTATGGATAGGTTCAGGGTGGCTGCTTTATTAAAGGCCCTTGAAGGTGAAAAGAGTCCCGAGTACAGACAAGATCTAATGGTCAGCCTTAAACAAAGGCTAGAGATCCTTTATAATGGAGCCCTAAAAAGGAAGAAAATAGAAGCAGCTAATGTTTACCAATATATCCTTAATGCTATAGAAAAAGGCAGCCCTGTTTTATGGAACGAGTATCCACTGTTACTCCAGAAGTTTCTTTGATAAGCTTCAAAGGCCTTGATTTGAGCCTTGATTTTTCAGGTGTGCTTGAACTTCTTGGCCTCTGGGATACTGCAGAGTTTTTTGACAGCCTTGACATATCTGGCATTCTCTGCCCTTTGGTGATTGTTGATGCGAGAGCATCAGGAAATTTTGTTAACGGGCCCTATAAGTTGGTGGATGGTTTTAAGAGGCTTGCTTGGGCAAGACGAAAAGGGCTTGACACCATTCCAGTGACAAGGGCCCAGATGACGGACAGAGGCCTTCTGGCTTTCCTCCTTTCAAAATATGTACATTTGCTTAAGACTTGCGTGGCCAGAGCGTTATTTTTGAAATTTCTGTTGCAGATTGGAATTGATGATCAGGCAATCATTGATGTAGCCATGAGGCCCTTGGGCCTTCAGGCATATAAAGGGCTTTTGGAAAAACACCTTCGCATAGCCGACTTACCCGAAGAGCTTTTAACATTTTGCCATAAAAAAGATTTTTCCCTTAAACGCTGTTTGAATTTCACATACCAGCCGAGGCAGCTTCTCGTAAAGATAATGGCCCTTGAAGATCGGATATCCTTATCCGCAAGCTTTTTGCAAGAGTTATGTGACAGTATTTCTGAAATTATGAAACGCAACGAGATGGCTGTAGAGGAGTTTTTTCAAATAGAGGAAGTAAAAGAGGTCCTTGGTTCAGACATCGATCGTTCATCTAAGACCAATTTATTTCGACAGGTTATAAGAAGGCTTCGATATCCCATCCTTAGCAAGATCCAAAGAGAACTTAAAGAGATTGAGAAAGAGTATCTGGGCCCGTTTCCCTTCGAGGTAAAATGGGATGAGAGCCTTGAAAATAGGAGACTGAGGATTATCGCTTCTATTAAACATATTGGTGAGCTTTCTGATTTTAGGAGTTCTTTGTCAAATCCAAAGGCTGAAGAAGGGATCAAAAGGCTTCTTTCATATTTCTGATCATGAAATTTAAGAGCGTAACTGTTCATCCCCGGTTGTCTGACCGGAACTTTGTCAGAGATTTTGATCGCTATACCTTGGCTGAGCAAAGTCCTAAATTTTCAGACTACAGACAAGGTAAACGGCATCTTTTTATAACATCTAAGAAGGGCGGGCTTTTTCATATTTGTGCGTCCCTAGATCCACGCTATATATGTTGTAGCACCCATGTGATCTCCCACATTAGCAACTGTCCTTTTGAGTGTACCTACTGTTTTTTGCAAAATTATCTCACAGATACTACCTTGACTGTTGTTGCAGATACCGATGCCATAGTAGAAGAGATTTTCCATAAAACCTCTCTTCAGCCTTGGAGGCTTTTCAGAATTGGCACATGGGAGCTTGGTGATAGCCTTGCTATCGAACCCCTTAACCAGTTTGCCATCGATCTGGTAAGTCGATTCAAGAGCCTTGATAACTGTCTGTTAAAGTTGCGTACTAAGGGCAGCGCTGTTGAACCGCTATTAGATGTGGAGCATGGCGGGAAAACGGTTATATCATGGACGGTTAATCCACCAGAAGTAATAAAACGGGAGGAGATAGGTACAGCCAGCCTTGAAAAACGTATCCAGGCCATGGAAAAGGTGGCAAGGGCAGGTTATCCAATAGGACTCCATTTTGATCCTATGATTGTCTTCAATGGCTGGGAGACGGCCTACGAAGATCTAGTTGATGCCATCTTTTCTGTTATAGAACCTGAAAATGTTATCTGGATTTCAATAGGAAGCCTGCGTTTTAATCCAGAAATGAAAAAGAAGATAGAGAACAATTATCCTGCATCCAAGATAACAGCTCAGGAAATGGTTCTTGGAGATGACAACAAGTTTCGTTATCCAAGGCCCCTTAGAGAAGAGATGTATTCGTTGCTTTTGTCTTTTCTAAAGGCAGCAGGTGCAGAGCAGTGTTTTGTCTATTTGTGTATGGAGAGATGGAATGTATGGGAAAGGGTCTTTGGGCGTTGTCCAAGGTCTATCGGGCATCTGGATTATCTAATGGCCAAGACAGTACATGAAAGGTTCCCAAACAGTGCCCCACAAAGTCCCCCAAAAGACCTTTATATGGCATTGACTTACTAGATTACTAGAATGCAGCTTCTTGTCGCCTGTTCTTTTGAGAATTTTTAAAGACGGCTGTAAAATTTTAGAAAAGGGGGGTTTTCCTATCTCTATGCCAGTTTACTATAATGTTCCATGCCTCTTTGGCATTATCTGCAAATGAGAATATTTCAAGATCCTTCGCGGCTATAGTGCCTTCTTCAACAAGAAAGTCAAAATTTATAAGCCTATTCCAGTACCTTTTGCCAATCATTACAATAGGCATTGGTTCCTGTTTATGGGTTTGTACCAACGTGAGGGTCTCGAAAAGTTCGTCTAGGGTGCCAAATCCTCCGGGATATACCACCAATGCCTTGGCCCTGTTTAGGAAATGGAGTTTCCTCATTGCAAAATAGTGAAACTGGAAACACAGTCCTGGTGTGATGTAGGGATTTGGATATTGTTCGTGGGGGAGCTGGATATTTAATCCGATAGATTTTGCTCCAACGTCAAAGGCCCCTCTGTTTGCAGCTTCCATAATACCAGGGCCCCCTCCTGTTACTAGCGTTACTCGGCAATCTTCTGGTCCCCTGCCGCTTTGACCAACTAGTCTTCCCAGCCTTCTAGCATCTTCATAGTAGATGCTTTTTTCCACCATTTTTTCAGCAATAGCAAGCTTTCTCAGGAGCCTGTCAGATTCGCCAGCACGTTGCAGTTTTTTTTGTATGGACTCGAGTCTTTTTAATGCCGTCTTTTTCTCAATTATTCTGGCGCTCCCAAAAACTACAATAGTGTGCTCCACTCCAAGTTCCTGGAGTTTTAATTCCACTTTCAGGTAATCAAGCTGAAGCCTTATGCCACGGGCCCTGGAGGATTTGATAAAATCAATGTCTTCCTCGGCTAGCCTGTAGCTTGGGTCTTCCATTATGCGTCTTACAAGTTCTTGTGCCTTAGGATCTTCCTCCTTACGTTTTGGCCTTTGCCAAGGAAGAATTTTTTCGTTTTCGTCATTGTTGTTAAGATTGTTTCTGGTCATGGAAGATTGTTTATTTGCCCTGAATGTCGGAAAGCTTTACAAGGTTTATGTTTGCTTCTTTGAGCATTTCTTTTGAAAGGTCGTCAGGATAGCCTTCTTCGTAATAGATACATTTGATACCTGCATTTATTAACATTTTGGTGCAGATGGAGCATGGAAGATTGGTGCAATAAAGTACAGAATCAGCCACTGCTATCCCATGAAAGGCTGCCTGAATAAGCACATTTTGTTCGGCATGAAGGGCTCGGCACAGTTCATGCCGCTGGCCAGATTTTATGCCGAGCCTCTGACGGAGACAACCTATTTCCAGACAGTGTTTTAAGCCAGCAGGCGCCCCGTTATATCCGGTGCAAAGTATCCTTTTATCCTTTACTAAAACCGCTCCTACTTTTCTCCTAAGACATGTGGAACGGCCTGCAACTAGTCTCGCAATGGACATAAAATATTCGTCCCAACCGGGTCTTTTATCCTTGGCAGTTTCTTCGCTGCACACCTTTTTACTCGTTATGGCTGCAATCTTTTAAGGCCTCTTGGTATCTTTGAAGCCGCGATTCATAAATAGGGAAGCTGTTGCAGATGTCTTGTACCTTGGCTCTTATATCATTTATTAATGCTTCATTGCCTGGATCTAGCAGGAGATCGGCTATAAAGCCTCCCACAAGCCTGATGTCATCCTCTTTTAGTCCTCTAGTGGTAACTGCTGGAGTACCTATCCTGATACCACTGGTGACTGTTGGAGGTTGAGGATCAAAGGGAATGGCATTTTTGTTTACTGTTATGCCAGCAGACTCTAAGACCTTTTCTGCTTCGGCTCCGGTAATAGATTTATCAGACAGGTCTACGAGTATGAGATGGTTGTCTGTTCCGCCTGAAATAAGCCGAAATCCTCTTTCAATAAGTACCTCTGCCAAGGTCTTTGCATTTGATACTATACGTTGGCAGTAAAACTTAAATTCGTCTCCCAGAGCCTCTTTAAAAGCCACAGCCTTTGCAGCTATGACGTGCATGAGCGGGCCACCTTGGATTCCAGGGAAGATTTGGCTGTTGAGCAACCTAGAATATTTTTCCGTGGAGAGAATGAATCCTCCCCTTGGTCCACGCAACGTTTTGTGGGTTGTTGATGTGACAAATTCTGCAAAAGGTACTGGAGAAGGATGTATGCCTGCTGCCACAAGACCTGCGATGTGTGCCATGTCCACCATGAGATAGGCACCAATATCATCAGCTATCATACGAAAGGTGGCAAAGTCTATAGTCCTTGGATAAGCACTTGCACCAGCTACTATAAGTTTTGGCCTGTGTTCTTTGGCAAGTTGAGCTACTTGTCCAAAGTCTATGGTTTCACTTTCTTTATCTACTCCGTAGTGCACCACATTGAAGAGCCTGCCCGAAAAGCTTACCGATGCACCGTGAGACAAGTGACCTCCATGGGCAAGATTCATAGAAAGGATGGTGTCGCCAGGATTAAGCACTGCGAAGTAGACGGCCATGTTGGCTTGGCTACCTGAATGGGGCTGTACATTGGCATACTCTGATCCAAAAAGCATGTTGAGGCGGTCTATGGCTAGCCGTTCTACTATATCAACGTTTTCGCAGCCGCCATAATAGCGTTTCCCTGGATAGCCCTCTGCGTATTTGTTCATAAATACGCTTCCCTCTGCCTGCATAACTGCTTCGCTGGCAAAGTTTTCCGAGGCGATCATTTCCAGTTGGCCAGTTTGTCTACCTATTTCAGCCTTTAATGCCTTGAATACCTCGTAATCAGTCTCACACAGCTCTTTCATTTCCACACCTGTTATAAATGCAACTTAAGGACTAGTCCTGTCCTTGGTTGTCAATTTTGGACAGACGCCTTGAATGTCTCCCACCTTCAAATGGGGTTGAAAGCCAGATTTTTACCATCTCCAGGGCAAGTCCAGGACCTATCACTCGCCCACCCATACAAAGTATATTGGAATCGTTGTGCCGCCTGCTCATCTCTGCAGTAAAAAGTTCATGGCACAGTGTAGCCCTTATTCCCGAGGCCCTATTTGCAGCAATAGACATCCCAATGCCAGTGCCACAAATAAGTATGCCCCTTTCTGCCTTTCCACTTTTTATTAAAGAGACCACCTCCATGGCCTGATCTGGATAGTCAACAGAATCAGTAGAAAAGCATCCAACATCTTCTACCTGATGGCCAAGTTCGTTTAAAAGTGGCTTTATCACTTCTTTTAGTTCAAAGCCTCCATGATCTGAGCCAATTGCAATCCTCATTTTGTTTAGACCTTCTTGAATATTAGTACCCCGTTTGTCCCACCAAAGCCAAAGGAATTGCTCATGGCAGTTTGGATATCAGCCTTTCTTGCCTCGTTAGGTACATAGTCCAGATCGCAGTCAGGATCAGGATTTTCATAGTTTATTGTGGGTGGCAATACTCCATCTTCTAAGGCCTTTACAGTAAATACCGCTTCTACTCCTCCTGCTCCACCAAGCAAGTGGCCGGTCATGGATTTAGTGGAGCTGACAGGAATTTTATAGGCATGTTGGCCGAATACACTTTTTATGGCCTTTGTCTCGCAGCTGTCGTTAAGAGGAGTGCTTGTGCCATGGGCATTTATGTAATCAATGTCTTCAGGAGTCATTTCAGCGTCCTTTAAGGCCTCTTTCATGGCCCTAGCACCACCTTCTCCATCGTCTGGAGGAGCAGTCATGTGATAGGCATCTCCTGAAAGACCAAAACCAACAAGCTCTGCCCGTATAGGTGCTCCGCGTTTTTGGGCATGCTCAAGACTCTCTATTATAAGCATCCCGGCACCTTCGCCAATAACAAAGCCATCCCTGTCTCTTTCAAAAGGCCTTGAGGCCTTTTCGGGCTCGTCGTTACGGGTGGAAAGGGCTTTTAAGGAACTGAAACCGGCCAGAGCGAGTTCGGTTATGACTGCCTCTGTTCCCCCGCAAAACATTACATCAGCTGCTCCTCTTTGTATTTCTTTAAAGGCTTGGCCAATGGCGTGAGTTCCTGCTGCGCATGCCGTACATACAACCGTATTTGGCCCTTTTGCATTAAATAGAATAGATATTTGGCCAGATGCCATGTTTGGTATCGCCATAGGAATAAAAAAGGGACTGACCCTCCTTGGCCCTCTCTTTACCAAAACATCCCTAAAATACTCAATAGAACTAAGGCCACCAAGACCACAACCCGTGATTACTCCCACCCTCTCAGGATCGGTTTTTTCAACGTCCAAACATGAATCCTCCAAGGCCTCTTTTGATGCAGCAATGGCATATTGAACAAATGGATCCAGCCTTTTTACTAATTTGATTGGCATGAATCTTTCTGGCTCAAACCCCTTTACCTCTCCTGCAATACGACATGCATAACCTTCTGTATCAAATTTGGTTACCTGTGTGATTCCAGACTTGCCTGCAACTATGTTGTCCCATCCTTCCTTGACCCCGATTCCAACAGGAGAGATTAGGCCAAGGCCAGTAACCACTACCCTGCGGCTGCAATCTTTTGTACCCATGGAAGCCCCTTTGAGAAATTATTTTTCTAGGTGCTGCTTTACGTAATCAATAGTGTCTTGTACAGTCTGCAGTTTTTCAGCATCTTCATCAGCAATCTCCATGCCAAATTCCTCTTCCATGGCCATGACAAGTTCAACCAGATCCAGGCTATCTGCTCCCAGATCGTCAGTAAAAGAGGCCTGTGGCACCACCTTTTCCTTTGGAACACTTAGTTGGCTTGAAATTATTTCGATGATCTTTTCCTGAACATCCATTTTTGTTTCCTCCTGAACTATTCCTTATTGGCAGATCAATCCGCCATTAACATGCAATGTATGTCCTGTTATGTATGATGCTTCCTCTGATGCTAAGAAGGCCACAGCAGCAGCAACTTCATCTGCATTTCCCATCCTTCCTATAGGGATTTCGCCAAGAAGGCGTTCTTTGACCTTTTCAGGAAGTACTGCCGTCATATCTGTTTCTATAAAGCCTGGAGCCACCAAGTTGGAGGTTATCCCACGGGTGGCCATCTCTTTGGCCACCGTCTTGGTAAAACCTTCCAGCCCTGCCTTGGCCGCTGCATAGTTGGCCTGCCCAGGGTTGCCAGAAGTTCCCACCACAGAACCAATATTTATTATCCGCCCCCATCGTGCTTTCATCATGGCCCTGGAACATGCCTGGACACAGTTGAAAGCTCCCTTTAGGTTAACAGATATGACCTTGTCCCAGTCATCTTCTTTCATCCTGGCAAGAAGGGCGTCGCGCGTAATACCGGCGTTGTTTACCAATATGTCTATTGATCCGTGCTCATTTATAAAATTTGATATCTTTTCCTTAACTTGAGCTGAATCAGAGACATCAAACTGCAATAGTGTGCCTTTTCCTCCCAAGGTATCTATGGTGTTTAGTACCTCTTTAGCTGCCTCCTTGTTTGAAGCGAAGTTTATAGCAACATATGCGCCCTCTTCGGCAAGACGTAGACATATCGCTCTGCCTATGCCTCTTGATCCGCCTGTAACAAGGGCATTTTTGTTTTGGAATCTCTTTTCACACATCTTTTACTCCACGTTCCTTGCAAATCTTTTTTATCAGAATGGGCAGAATTTCTTTCACGTCTGCAACTATTGCATACGTAGCAATGTCAAAGATAGGGGCATCCTTGTCTTTGTTTATGGCAACTATGATGTCAGATCCTTGCATCCCTACAAGATGCTGAATGGCTCCGCTTACACCACACGCTATGTACAGTTTGGGAGATACAGTAACTCCAGTTTGGCCGATCTGATGGTTTGTTGAAATCCATCCTGCATCGGTAATGGCCCTTGTAGCTCCTATCCCTGCTTCAAGACACCCAGCCAACTTTTCAACAAGATGTAGGTTTTCCTTTTTTTCAAGCCCTCTTCCTGCAGTTACCACGATTTCCGCATCGGTAAGGTTTGGCCCGGTATCCTCTTCTATTACTGAATCCAGGACCTTAACCCTGTGCTGGAGTAACTCTTCAGGAGGTTCAAATTCTATAATTTCCCCCTTCCTTGAAGTGTCAGCTTCCATGGCCTTCAATACATGAGGTCTTACCGTTGCCATCTGCGGTCTGTGCTCATCGCAAATGATGGTGGCCATAAGATTTCCACCAAAGGCAGGGCGCGTCTGCAGGAGATTTCTTCCTCCATCTTCGATTTCAAGGGCAGTGCAGTCGGCAGTCAGTCCTGTTTCTAACATGGTAGCTACTTGTGGAATAAAGGCCCGTCCCATTGCTGTAGCCCCTGCCAGCACGATTTCTGGTTTCTCCTTTTGGACCAAGCAGGTAACTATTTTAGAATATGCCTCGTCTATAAAGTGAGAAAGTTTAGGATGGTCCACAACAATAACCCTATCAGCTCCTCTGTAGATAAGTCCTTGGAGGTCCTTTTTTATTATACTGCTTCCAATGACAAGGGCGGTTACAGAGACAGAAAGGGTATCTGCAAGCTGTCTTGCCTTTCCAAGGAGTTCAAAGGTTACCGGAGCAAACCCATCTTTTCGTAACTCAGCTATTACCCAAACACCCTTCCAGTTGGAAAGATCCTTTTCCCCCTCTGCACCTTGAGCGTCGGACGCTATTTCCAAGGCCTCTTCAGGACAGGTGTCAACACAGGTTCCGCAAAGGGTGCATGTATCAAGGTCTATCTTGGCCTTGTCCTCCGAAATGGTAATTGCTCCAAAGGTGCAGACTTCTTCACACTCTCCACAACCTATACATTTATTTAGATCTACCTTGAGCATCAGATAATTCCTGCCTCTTTAAGTTTATCTACCAGTGCTTGGGCCTGTTCTTCAGGGCTTCCATGTAAAAACTCTTTTTGAGCCTCAAATGTTGGTATATAGGTGGAATGGACCTTGGTTGGTGAGCCAGCAAGGCCAACCTTTTCAGGTGCAGCTCCTATATCAGAAGCATTCCACATGGGAATTTCTGCCTTTTTCGCTCTCATTTTCCCTTTTAAAGAGGGTACCCTTGGTATATTTAAGGAGGATAGCACGGTTATTAGTATCGGAAATGAAGCCTCTACAATATCGTAACCATTTTCGCACATACGTTTAAGTCTCAGGGCCTTGCCACCGTCCAGTATCTCTATGTCAGATACGTAGGTGACGCAAGGGATACTAAGACGGACAGCAAGCCCTGGCCCTACCTGAGCCGTATCTCCGTCAATGGCCTGCTTCCCGCAAAAGACAGCGCCAACATCTCCCAGCTTTTTTATTGCCTGGGCCAAGGTATAGGTGGTAGCCAAGGTGTCTGCACCTGCAAAGGCCCTGTCCGAAACGACCACTCCTTCGTCAACCCCCATGGACATAGCTTCTCTGATAGCATCTTGAGCCTGTGGAGGCCCCATGGTAATCGCTGTCACCTTGCCTCCAAGGGCATCTTTCAGGCTAAGGGCCGCCTCTATGGCATGGTAGTCAAAGGGATTTATTACACTTTTCACCCCGTCTCTGATTAATGTTCCTGTCTTATGATCCCATTTGACGCTTTCTGCATCTGGTACCTGTTTAATGCATACAACAATATTCATAGCTATTTTCTTGCGTATTCTTTATTAAGAGCCTGACCTATCACATTTCTTTGTATCTGGTTTGTTCCTTCATAAATCTGTAATATCTTGGCATCCCTCATCATCTTTTCTACGGGATATTCCTTCATATATCCATAACCGCCAAGTATCTGGACAGCATCTGTTGTAACTTTCATAGCCACGTCTGTGGGGAAGAGTTTTGCCATGGCTGAAATCTTCGAGATGTCTTTTTCTCCTGAATCAATGGTTCTGGCCACTGCATAGACTAAGGCCCTTGCAGCCTCTATCTGGGTAGCCATATCTGCAAGCATGTGTTGGATGGCCTGAAAGGAGATTATAGGTTGGCCAAATTGGACCCTTTGACGTGCGTAGGTTACTGATTCGTCAAGGGCTGCCTGGGAGAGGCCTACTCCTATGGCGCCTATACCTGGTCTCGCAAGATCTAGAGTCTTCATAGCTATGATGAAGCCCAAACCTCTACGGCCAAGGAGCCTGTCTTTGGGAATGCGGCAGTCATTAAAAACAAGTTCCCTTGTAGCTGAGGCACGCAGGCCCATTTTCCTTTCTTTTTTCCCAAAGCTGAAACCAGGGTCTCCCTTTTCAAGAATAAAGGCGGATGCCCCTCTTGGCCCTTTGTTTTTATCTGTCAGGGCAATTATAGTATATATTTCTGCCTCTCCACCACTTGTTATCCATTGCTTCGTCCCGTTAAGGACCCAATAATCTCCATCTTCAACAGCAGTAGTTTTTATGGCAGCTGCATCACTTCCTGCTCCGGCTTCGGTTAGGCCAAAGGCAGCGAGTTTTGCTCCTGATGCGATGTCAGGCAGATATCTTTGCTTCTGTTCATCGGTTCCAAACATAACTATTGGATAACCGCCGAGTGCGCTTGCAGCAAAAGTAGTCGTTACAGCAATGCAGCCATAGGCTAATTGCTCCACTGCCAGACAATTTTCAAAACATCCACCACCAAGGCCCCCGTATTCTTCAGGGATATAGAGACCAAACAGATCAGCCTGAGCCAGATCCTTCATGATATCCCAAGGGAATTCCTCTGTCTCATCCAGTTTCGCCCTGACAGGTATAATCTTTTCATGAGCGATCTGGCGTGCCAGGTCTACTATCATCTGCTGTTCTTCAGTCAGGAAATAATTAACATTTGCCATTAAAAGCCCTCTCTTTCCCTTTTACTATAGATGAATCAGGGCCTACCATCTCATGGTGACGCCTGCCCAAGTAAATCCTCCTCCAAAGGAGATCATAAGTAGCTTGTCTCCCGGTTTGAGTCTGCCTTGGCGGTTAGCCTCATCCAAGGCGATAGGTATACTTGCCGCAGAGGTATTACCATACTTATGAATATTGATAAAGAGTTTGTCCTTGGGAAGGGATAACCTTTCCCTTAGATGCTCCAAAATTCTTATATTGGCTTGATGGGCTATTAAAAGATCTAGCTCTTCCATAGTCCAGCCTGATGCAGAAATAGCTTCAAAGGCCACGGATTCCAAGGCCTTTACGGCATGTTTAAATACATCTCTGCCTTGCATTTCTATATATTGCCAGCCTTTTTTAAGCATGGTCTCGTCTACCGGATAGGCAGTGCCAAGCCCTCTTATAGTCAACAGCTCCCATACGCTTCCGTCTGCATGAAGATGGGTTGAGACAATTCCCTCGTCTCCCTGGCTTCCAGAAACAATAGCCGCACCCGCCCCATCTGCAAAAAGTACACATGTGGTCCTGTCTTGCCAGTTTGTCCTTCTCGATAGGACTTCACTTCCAATCACTAAAATTTTCATCTCTGGAGAGCACCTTACAAACTTGTCTGCCACAGACAGGCTGTATAGGAATCCAGAACATGTAGCTGACAGATCCATGGCCCCTGCCTTTTTTGCACCGAGGGCGTGCTGAACAAGACAAGCTACCGAAGGCATGGGCATGTCAGGTGTAAGTGTACCAACGATTATGAGATCCAGGTCCTCAGGTTCCACATGAGCCATTTTTAGGGCCGCCTTGGCTGCTTTTACAGCAAGATCGGAATTGTTTTCACCATCCTGTGCAATACGCCTCTCCTTTATGCCCGTTCTTGTTGTGATCCACTCGTCACTGGTGTCAATCATTGTTTCAAGATCCCTGTTGGTAAGGATATTTTCAGGCACAAAAGAGCCAGTTCCTAAGATTTTCGCCCTTGTTGTCATAGCTGGAAAATCAAATGATCCTAAGAATGTCTTTGCGGTTGGACAATGAGGCCTCAAGCTTATCTGCAAGGTTAAGGGATGCCAGGTTATGGGCAACGCCTATGGCATTTTTTACTGCCTTTGGCTCGGAGCTTCCATGACAGATAATTGCTGTTCCTTTTACCCCCAAAAGGGGAGCTCCTCCATATTCCGCATAGTCAACCCGTTTTTTAAATCTCTTAAAGGCCTTTTTGGCAAGCCCGTATCCCATGGTTGCCAGAAAATTGCCTTCGATTTCATTTTTGAGCATGGCAATAACCGTTTCTGCCAGACCTTCGCTAAGCTTTAGACAGATATTGCCTACAAAGCCGTCGCAGACGATTACATCCACTTCTCCCTTGAAGACATCCCTGCCCTCTACGTTGCCAAAGAAATTCAAGCTGCTGGAGGCAAGGAGATCATAAGCCTTCTTTACCTGCTGATTCCCCTTGCTGCCTTCTTCGCCAATACTCAAAAGTCCAACCTTCGGATTATCCTTTTTTAGAAATTCTTTTACAAAAAGAGCTCCCATAATGCCAAATTGAAGGAGATGATGGGGCTTGCAATCCACATTAGCTCCAACGTCTATGATAAGAGAAGGGGCCTTTAAGGTCGGGACTAGTGTGGCAATGGCAGGCCTTACACCCTTAATACGGCCAAGAATAAACATGGCTGTTGCCAAGGTAGCTCCAGAGTTGCCTGCGCTAACTACTCCTTCAGCCTTGCCTTCCTTTACTAGGTCAAAGGCCACCCTTACAGACGAATCCTTTTTCCTTCTAAGGGCGTCAGACGGCGATTCAGCCATTTCAACTACTTGGGAAGCATCCTTGATTGATATGGATAGATTTTCCCCACCGGCCTTGGAAAGCTCCTTTTCTAAAAGAGAGGCCTTTCCTACTAGGATTACCTCGGTTCCAAGTTCCTTAGCCGCCTCAACCGCTCCTTGAACAAGAATAGAGGGACCCTTGTCTCCTCCCATGGCATCAAGAGCTATGGCCATAATCCTTATTCTATATCCTCTCCAGTAAATACTTTGCCTTTGTATGTTCCGCAGTGAGGACAAATCCTGTGCGGAGCTTTGGGTTCAGCACACTGGGGACATATGGATACTGCTGGTTTCTTTAGGGCATCATGGGAGCGTCTGTTCCCCCTTCTAGCCCTTGACACTTTTCTCTTTGGTACAGCCATCTGTTGTTATTCCTCCATTTTTTAAGTTGTTTTTATCCAGACACTTTGAGTTGTGCAAGAACGGCAAAAGGTCCTTGCTCTTCTTGCTTGGTGCATTGACATTTTGCCTCGTTCAGGTCCACACCACATCTTGGGCATAGGCCCTTGCATCTTTCGTTACACAATATCCTCATAGGGAGCTGTAATAGAATTTGTTCTCTAAAGAGTTCTTCACCTCTGATTTCACCGTCTTCATACCAATAGACTTCTATTTCCTCAGTTGAAAGTTGATGATCCGGTGAGAGACCCTTCCCAAAATCAGATTTTGGCTGAAGAAGATAGAAAAAGGAAGTCTCTATCTCCTTTGGAAATCTCTTAAGACACCTGTCGCAGCACAAATAAACAATGCTTTTTAGCCACCCACGTATCTCGATATTGTTTCCGGACCTGTGGATTTCGAGCCGCCCTTGTGTGCTTCCGATCTTTACGAATTCATCTACTTCAGGGATGAGCTTAGATAGCTCTGTAAAATTTAAAAAAAGCCCCTCTTCAGGGATATCTGCTACCTGAATACGTGTTTCTGTTTGCATATTTCTATTTTTTGCCCTTTTGGCAAAAACATTAAGACAATTTTTATTGGAAATGACACAATATATGGCCTGAATGTAGCTTGTCAAGTAATGGACGGTACCAAAATCTAATTTTTGTTTCCAAAGCGTGCAACGAATATGCCGATTTCATAGAGCAGGTATAAAGGCAGGCCCATTAGGGCCATGTTTATGACATCTGGAGTAGGAGTAAGCACTGCAGCAATGATGGCAATGATCAAGATGGCATACCGGCGGCCTTTATGGAAAAACTTATAGGAACAGAGACCAATGCGGCAGGTCACCGTCATTATGAGTGGTAGCTCAAAGATGAGTCCGAAAGCCAACAGGAATAGACCAACAAAGTTTACGAATTTGCCCACACTTATTACAGGCCTTATATGTTCAGACTGGTAACCAAGGAGAAAGTTAATTCCAAAGGGCAGGGTGATAAAAAAGCAAAAGGCAGCCCCAGCATAAAAAAGCATCAGGCTGGATAAGATCAGTCCTATTCCAAATTTTTTCGTGATACCAAAATTTGAGACCAGTACCTGGATTATGCGGAATAGTATCCAGGGCATAAGTACTATAATTGCCATTACACATGCTATCTTTATTAGGGAAACAATGGGCTCCATTACTCCAAAAAAGGCAAGTTTTTGGTCAAGGTGGAGCTGAAGAAAATAGAGTATATCTGGGGCAACCCAATAGAATGCAAAGCTAAGCAATAAAAAAGATATAGCCAGCTCGAGCACAAAACGTCTGAACTTGTAAAGAAAGACGGCTATTTTTCTTACAGCAGTATCTTCTTCCAAAAGCCCGTTACTGGTTGTGTCAGAGGATATCTCTTGGTTGTTCATCTAGACCGGGTTGGGACTTGTTTGAGTTATCAGGCTGTATTGTTTTTGATATATTCTATTGCGTTTCTAAAAAGGGCTATGCCTGCACCTTCTTCTAATCCGAATATTTTTCTAGTCCATTGAGGATGGTTGGTAAAATGATGGTAGGCCTCTGGGTGAGGCATTAGGCCCATAAGGCGGCCTGTTGGATCACAGATTCCTGCAATGGAGAGGACAGAGCCGTTAGGGTTGAAAGGATACTCTTGGGTTGGCTTTCCAGTATCAGGGTCTATGTATTGAAGTGCTATCAAGTTATTTTCAAAAAGGCCGTTTACGATCTCATCGTTAAGGCCAACAAATTTTCCTTCCCCGTGGCGAACCGGCATTTCAATAGTATCTATTCCTTTGGTATAGACGCACGGAGAAGAGGGGTTTGCCTTGCAGGTAACCCATCTGTCTTCAAAACGGCCAGAATCATTATATGTAAGGCTTACTACTCTGTTTTCATAGTCTCCATCTATTCCTGGCAGAAGTCCTGTTTTCACCATGAGCTGAAAACCATTGCACACGCCAAGAATGAGTCCTCCCCTGTGTACAAAATCCAGGATCTGGTCCATCAACCTTTCTCTGGTTCCGGCAATCAGTGCATGACGTAACCGGTGTGCCCCAGCCTGGGCCGCGCCAAGGTTGTCGCCATCTAGGAAGCCTCCTGGTAGATTAAGGAAATGATAGTCGGTAATTTTGACAGAGCCGTCTAAGATATCGCTTAGATGTACAATATCCACTTGGTCTGCTCCTGCTACCTTGCATGCATGAGCCATTTCTGCTTCACAGTTTGTGCCATATCCTGTAGTTACTATTGCCTTTACCCGAGGTGCCATTTCATACTCCAACTGTTGAAATAAGGTCTTTATTATTTAAATAAAAATCTACTTCATTGCCTGAACAGGGGCAACTGTAAAACCGGTTCTCTAGGCGCCCATTTTGCGAATGTGGAATTTGTTAGGTTTCATTGTTAGGCTTGTTGGCAATTTTGTCAGTTTTCAAAACATAAAAAAACAATCTCAAGGAGGAATTTTATGCATCCAAAGAACATGGACTTTGTAATGGTAATAACAACTTGTTCGAGTCAAGAGGAGGCAGAAAGGCTTGCCAGTGTTCTTGTTGCAGAAAGGCTTGCAGCATGTGCACAGGTATCTGGCCCTATTGCTAGTGTCTATTGGTGGAAGGGCGATCTGGAAAAAGATATGGAATGGCAGGTGAAATTTAAGATGCCATCAAAAAATTTTCAAAAGGCTTGCGACACTATAAAGCAAAACCATTCCTATGAAGTGCCTCAGATAGTGTCAGTTAGGATAGATGGGGTGCTGCCAGAGTATGCAGACTGGCTTATTAAAGAAACCAAGTAGTTTGATCACGGACAAACTAACCCGGAAACCTTTGTGTCTTCTTGTTATCAAATCTTGCCAAGCTCAGTTTGTAGGATTAATTTTGGCTAAATTTTCACCTGTGGAGCTAAGATAATGAAAAAGGCGACCGATTTAGCCTTTGAAAAATGTGGAGGGCTTTTGCCTGCAATAGCCCAGGATGCTGGCACTGGCGAGATCTTGATGCTTGCATACATGAATCGGGAGGCATGGAAGAAAACTGTTGAGACCGGAAAGGCCCACTATTGGTCACGTTCAAGAAATAAGCTTTGGCTAAAAGGGGAGACCTCAGGGCATATTCAAGTGGTTAAAGAGGCATATGTGGACTGCGACTTTGACACCATATTGCTCAAGGTAGAGCAACTTGGTGGGGCAGCCTGCCATACAGGTCATAGGAGTTGTTTCCATAACAAGATAGATGGCATGAAAATCAAAGAGGTTGGCAAGTTGGTATTTGATCCTAAGGAGATTTATAAGAAGTGAACAGACTTAAATTTGGTATACCAAAGGGAAGTTTAGAAAAGGCTACAATTGAGCTGTTGGCCAAATCTGGCTGGAGAATAAATGTTCATCACAGGAGCTATTTCCCAGATATAGATGATCCGGAGATCTCCTGCAGTATCTGTAGGGCACAAGAAATGTCAAGATACGTAGAAAATGGTACCCTGGATGTTGGGATTACTGGTTATGATTGGATCTTGGAAAACGAGTCGAAGGTTCATACTGTTACAGATCTTATCTATTCTAAGGTAAGTAGAAGGCCTGCTAAATGGGTCTTGGCAGTCCCTGCGAATTCTCCCTACAAAAGGCCAGAAGACTTGGATGGTAAAAAGATTGCCACAGAATTGGTTAACTTCACAAAACGCTATTTTGCCCAAAGGGGGATAAATGTCGAGGTGGAATTTTCATGGGGCGCTACAGAGGCGAAGGTGGTTTCAGGGTTGGCAGATGCCATTGTAGAGGTGACAGAGACCGGTACAACCATTCGTGCCCATGGCCTTAAAATAATAGAAGAGTTGATGCAGTCTAATCCAAAGCTCATTGCCAATACCGAAGCCTGGAAGAACGAATGGAAAAGAAGAAAGATAGAACAGATAGCAATGCTTATGAAGGGTGCCCTTAGGGCAGATCGGTTGGTTGGTCTGAAAATGAACTGTCCAAGGGACAGGGTCCAACGGGTGGTTTCCATCCTTCCAAGCCTCAATGCTCCTACAGTTTCTCCTCTTTATGACCAGGACTGGTGTTCTATAGAAACAGTTATAGACGAGGGCAGCGTAAGGGAATTGGTGCCAAAACTTCATGAGGCAGGGGCCCAAGGTATAATTGAATATTCTCTAAACAAGGTGCTTTAGTATAGGGATCCATAAGTGGCTAAGGCCAGCCCAGCCTGTATAAAAAAGGTAGAGTTTGTAAAGAGCGTTTATTCTCTTAAAGAGCTTCCTGAGGAACTCCCGGTTGAGATTGCCTTCGCAGGTCGATCAAATGTTGGTAAATCATCTCTGTTAAATGCCATATTTGGTCGGCGGAAATATGTAAAAGTGAGTAGCCGGCCAGGCTTTACCCAATCCCTGAACTTTTTTCTTGTGAATGAGCAGGCCTACTTTGTGGACCTGCCTGGTTATGGTTATGCCAAGGCGCCTAAGCGTGTGATACATCAGTGGCAAAGGCTCATAGAAGGCTATCTTTTAAATAGAAATAACTTGCAAGGGGTGGTTTGCATTTTTGATATAAGAAGGGATCTGGGGGACTTGGATATAGGTCTGATAAACTATCTCAAATCCGTTAGATTAGAGCCTTGGGTTGTTTTTAATAAGATTGATAAGCTCTCCTCAAACAGGCTTAACGCCAATATACAGCGGGCTAATATTTTGCTTCCCGGCCTTTCTAAAGGGCCGTTTTTAGTATCAGCTAAGACGAGAAAGGGGATATCCAACCTCTTAGATTCTGTTATCTGTCCACTTTTAGCTAGTGTTGAATGAAGATTGTTGATGTCTCCCGTAAGTGTCCTATGCCAAAATGACGGCAATAATTCCTGCCAAAAAGATTCCGTCAAAGGTGCCGGCTCCACCTATTGATACAAGGGGTGCTTGGATCTTTTTAATATCCTTTAAATGAAAGATATCTGCTCCGAGCAGGGTCCCCATGGTTGCAGCTATGTATGCTGTGGCTGGAGCATGATGCTCAGCCCCTAAAATAAAGGTGACTATTGCTGCAATTAATGGAGGTATGAACATTGGCATAGCAATTCCTATCCCTGGAACAGGCCTTGCGAAAAAGTATGTTAGGCTGGCGACCAAAAGGGCTGCAAGAACTGGTTCGAAAAATAGCCCGTTTTTTACCATAAGATAGCATGACAGCAAGAAAGGGACTATTGCTCCACCAAGATTTATAGCTACGATCATGTGTCCAGTTGGTCTTTGAGGAACATTGTATATCATACCAAAAAAACGAACCCTTTCCTCAAGGGGTTCCAGGGTGGGTATCTCAATCTTTTTTATGGGGATGTTTATGTTACTTCCAAGAAGCGATAACAGGAGAAAGCCTAGCGTTTGGCCTTCGGTGAGCCCAAGTCTTTCAAAGGCAATAGTAATAAGGCCAATATGTATGAATATAAAAACAAGAAAAAAGAATATTAAAAAAAGAAAGAAAAACAGAATGCCAAGCGGGCTAAAAAACATAGGCTCTCCAGGTAGCTTTTCAAACCAATACAGAATAATTTTCCAGAGCTTAGAGGATCCGTTAACTAAATATTTTTTAATTTATCTTTTTCTCTTGCATTTTGGTAGATTTTTTTCTTTGTTTTAACTTTAAAAATTTCAACTGGCGTAACAAATAATCCGATATCAAAATATAATATCAGGAAATTGTTATGGAACTCAAAAACATTTTAGTGGTAGATGACGAGCCTGTTAATTTGAAGATCTTAAAGGCCATGCTTGTTCCAGAGGGCTACAATGTTATTGAGGCAGAAAGTGGAATCCAGGCCCTTGAGGTCTTGGATAGACTTTTGCCGGATATCATCCTTCTGGATGTAATGATGCCAGGCATGGACGGTTTTGAGCTTTGTCGAAACATAAAAGGCCAGAAAGACAAACGGATGATCCCGATTCTCATGGTTACGGCCCTTCAAGATAAGGTTCATAGGCAGGAGGCAATGGAGGCTGGAGCCGACGACTTCTTGAGCAAGCCCATTGACAGGGTGGAGCTTTTGATCAGGGTCAAGTCCCTTTTGCGTATTAAGATGTATTCTGATGAGCTAATCAGAAGCTACAGAGAGCTGGAGGAAAAGAATTGTCAGTTAAGGGAGCTTGAAAAGGCAAAAGAAGGGTTGACCCATATGATCATACACGATCTTAGGGGGCCCTTGACCAATATCAGTATGAATATAGAAATGTGTCTTATGAAGATTGATCCGCGTTCAAGCATTAAAGATTACTTGAACAATGCAAGTCACCAGTGCCTCTATATGAATGATATGATACAGGGATTGTTGGATATTCACAAAATGGAAGAGGGAAAGCTGGAAATAGTTAGGGAACCAGTGAGACCACAAGAACTGATAAGGGAAATTTCGGAGAACTATAAACCCCAGATGCAGGCAAACGAGGTAAATTTTGAGATAGAATGCTTATCTAAGATTCCCCAAATCTTGGTCGATCCAGGGCTTACAAAAAGGATAGTTGCAAATTTGTTGGATAATGCCATACGGCATACTCCGAAAGGTGGCTACATCATTGTAAGTATAAAGGACAGTGTTGATGGAAGGTGTATCATTTTTACTGTCACAGACAGCGGAAAAGGGCTTCATAAGAAATACCACAAACGTATATTTGATAAGTTTGAACAGGTAAAACTCAAAAAAGACGGAGTGACTGCTGGCAGTATCGGTCTCGGACTGGCCTTTTGCAAGATGGCTACAGAACTTCACGGTGGAAAGATTTGGGTGTCAGATGGTCCTGGCGGAAAAGGTTGCTCCTTTTCATTCTCATTGCCAGCAGATTCTGGTCATGTTTGTGGGGGAGTGGAGGAATGAAAAAGAAGATCCTAGTCATAGAAGACAATAAGATAAATATGAAGCTTGTGCGTACGTTACTACAAATAGGAAAGTATGAAATAATGGAGGCAGAGGATGCAGAAAGCGGAATAGAAATGGCACGGAGCGACAGTCCCGACATGATTCTTATGGATATCCAATTACCTGGTATTGATGGTTTTGAGGCCACTGCTATTCTGAAATCAGATCCTGCCACCAGTAACATACCAATAGTTGCACTTACTTCCTATGCTATGGATGGAGACAAAAAAAGGGCCCAAGAGGTAGGGTGTGATGGCTATATTTGCAAGCCTATAGATACCAGGACTTTTTTAAAGGAAATTGGGAAATTTTTCGCATCTTAGAGAAGATAAAACGTTATGAAAAGAGCATCCATTACATTAGTAGTAGCAATCTCTTTAGTAATATTGTCTATTTCAAACGTGTCGTTTGGGGATAGCAGTACTGTTTCTGATGAAGGGCTTCTTTATCTTAAGAATCTTTCTATCTCTGAATTGGCATCCCTTGAAGTAACATCTGTATCTAAAACCCAAGAAAGGATGGCAGATGCCGACGCTGCCATATATGTCATCACATCAGAAGATATCAGGAGGAGCGGGCTTACCTCTATACCAGAGCTTCTCAGAATGGTTCCTGGACTCCAAGTGGCCCATATTGACAGTAATAAATGGGCTATAAGCTCACGAGGGTTTAATGGTTGGTATGCAGACAAGCTTTTGGTCCTGATAGATGGCAGAAGTGTATATACCCCTCTTTTTTCAGGTGTTAATTGGGATATCCAAGACACATTGCTAGACGATATCGAACGTATAGAGGTAATTCGCGGCCCTGGAGCCACTCTTTGGGGAGCCAACGCTGTAAATGGCGTGATCAACATTATTACCAAAGAGGCCCAAGAGACCCAGGGAGGATTGTTAAAGGCTGGAGGAGGAAATCTGGAACAGGGGTTTGGAGGTTTTAGATATGGTGGAAAGATAGGAAAGGTGGGCTGGTACAGAGCCTATGCAAAATATTTTAATAGGGATGCATTCAAGACTAGGGACGGACACGATGCCACAGGAGAATGGGACATGGGAAGGGCAGGCTTCCGGATGGATCTAGAGCCCTCCATTCATGATTCTTTTACATTGCAAGGGGATATTTATAGTGGGAACACTCACGATCATTTTGAAAATTTGCCCTCTGATATGTCGGTTTCTTATAATGATGTAAAAACGGATCTGGATGGTGGAAATATCCTTGGCAGATGGCAACATTACTTGTCTGACACCTCGGCCATTACCTTTCAGATATATTATGATCGGACTGAAAGACGTTCTGTTTATCTTGAAGAAACAAGGGACAATTTTGACTTAGACTTCCAGCATTCTTTTCATATTTTTTCTAGGCACAACATTGTCTGGGGTCTTGAATATCGCTTGACCCATGACAACATACCACAAACCGGTGTCTTTATTTTTGATCCGGAAAGCAGGACAGATCATCTATATTCGGGCTTTGTTCAAGACCAGATATCAATTATAAAGGGCAAGCTTGATCTTACCCTGGGCACCAAACTCGAGCATAACGACTACAGTGGCTTTGAGATTCAGCCGAGCGCTAGGCTGCGTTTTAAGCCTGATAAGTACCAGACCTTTTGGGCTGCCGTATCAAGGGCTGTCAGAACCCCATCCAGGGCAGATCACGACATGAATTTTGTGCTTCAGAGATTTGAGATCGGGCCATCACAAAACATTATGGTGCTTAGAGGAGATGGCGATTTTGACTCTGAAAAATTGACTGCTTACGAGCTTGGCTACAGGATAGTTCCCCAAGAGCGTTTTTCCCTTGATATAGCAACCTTCTATAACGTTTATCATGATCTTAGAACTACAGCTACAGGTACTCCAGAGAGTGGAGAACATCTATTTAAGGGACAAAATGTCAGGATCATTCCGGTGGATATAGTAAATCAGTATCATGAAGATGCCTATGGAATAGAGGTAACAGGGACGTTGCAAATTACACGGTGGTGGAAGGCCTCTGCCTCCTATTCCTGGTTAAAGCTTCGTCTACACACCAAAAGAGAAGAGATCCTCAATCTGGAAGTGAGTGAAGGGAGCATCCCCAGAAATCAGTTTTCATTTAAAAGCTACATGGACCTGCCTTACAATTTCCAGTTGGATACCTTGTTGTTTTATGTTGATAGTATGCCAGACATGCATATCCCTAGTTATACCAGATTGGATATTCGTCTTGGTTGGAATCCTATAAAGAATCTGTCTTTAAGCCTTAAACTAGAGAATCTGTTTGACAACCAGCATCAAGAATATAGGAGCATTGGCAATCTTGCGGCATCAGAAGTACCTCGTAGCTTTTACGGAAAGATAACGTGGCATTTTTAAGCAGAAGATTATCCCAAGTTAATAATTGCTTAGAGAAGAGAATTCCCCTTTGTTGTTTGGTGGTTTCATTTGCGTTTTTGTTCACATTCTTTGTTCCTGTTCAGGCTGGTTTTAAGCCGGATCAGATTAAGGCCGCCTACATTTACAATCTGCCCAACTTTGTCTACTGGCCTGATTTGAAAAAGCTAGAAATAAAAACCAAAGGGGCCTTTGTTATCAAGGTCCTCGGAAACAAATCGATTGCTCGATACCTAGAGGTCTTGACAAAAGGAGAAAAGATAAAGGGTAATCCCATCAGCATTGTCTATATTGACTCAGTATCCCAGGCCCAAAATTGCAGAGTGTTGTTTGTTGACAGCGCTTTTGAGAATGTGCTTACCCGTGCCCAACTTGTTGGTCTTGCAAACAACGGCATTCTGACTGTCGGAGAAAGTTTGAACTTTCTTAAAAAGGGCGGAATCGTGGGTTTAGTTCCTGTTGGTAAGAGGATAGTAATAGTTGTAAACACCTCCATTGCCCAGAAGGCCAGCATGTCTTTCAGTTCCAAGCTTATGAAGGTGGCAGAGGTCTTTAAGGCTGCACAGGGGGAGAAGGAATGAAGATAATGGACTTTCAGGATCTCTCCCTGAAAAATAAGCTTACTTTGATAATATTAGCAACCTCTGGCCTGATGATATTTATCATATCTGTTATTTTCTTTATTAACGAGGCTGTTTCAATAAAGAGGTTTCTAAGGCATAACGTTTCCACTATTGCCAAAATCACTGCCAGAAACAGCACGGCAGCCTTGGTATTTGATGACGCTGATACGGCACGGGAGCTCCTGCAGGCCCTTGAGGCTGAACCACATATTGTGGCTGCGGCTATTTATGACAAGCACGGGAGGCTCTTTGCTAAATTTTCGCGCCTGGAGGAAGAAAGGCTTCCAGGAAAAGTAGATCTTCAAAAGGCATTTCAACAACAACAGCTTGTTCCAGGGATGTATCTTTGTTCCAGGGATTCCTATGGCCTTATGCCAGATTTTCTTGATGTGCTAACTCCTGTAAGGCTGAAAGATCGATTGATAGGGGCAGTCTTTATCAGGGTTGATCAGAGGTGGATATTTACCCACATAAAACTTTTTGCAATCATGATATTGGGGATCATGATTTTGCTGATTGTATTTTCCTATTTCATTTCTTCAAGGGTCCAAAAAATAGTATCAGAGCCAATTGAACAACTGGTTCATACCATGCAAAAGGTAAAGACAAGACAAGATTACTCTATCAGGGTGGCGGCACAGTGCGCGAAAGACGAACTCGGAATGCTCATGGAAGGTTTTAACAACATGCTTGAACAGGTACAGGAACGGGACAAACGACTCAAGGAAAGCAGAGAGCAACTTCAAAGGCAGGTTGCGCTTCGTACAGAAGCGCTAAAACTAAGTGAGGCCCAAAAGCAAAAGCTGTGGTTCCAAAAAAAGATTCAGCAGGCCTATAGTGAGCTTGTAAGCCGTATGAATTCTATAGATATAGACAAAATGCTTGCTACCTGCCTTAATCAGATATCAGAGGTAGTTGGAGCTGCATGGGGAAGTGTATTTTTGTGGGATCAGCAGACCAGGGACCTTACATCAAAACAATACTATTTAGCCGAAACCGTTAACAAATGGAAAGAGCAAAATCCAGCTTGTCTGGACCGATTAAATGATATTGCCTGTCAAAAGGCAAAAGAGGCCCTTGAAAAGAACGAACTCATTCGTGAGAATATCAATCCGGAACCTGATAAGGGGATCTTCTCATCCTTATTATTGATGGCCTTCCCATTGAGATTTCAGAACCGTAGCATCGGGGCCCTTGTTCTTGCAGGCCCAAGGGAGCCTGACGATTATACCTTGGCCTTTCTCTATAACTCCACAAGACAGTTAGGGGTTGCCATCCATAATGCCATGACCTTTGAAGACCTTGTAGAAAAGTCTGCTGAATTAGAGCATAGCAATCTTGAACTGCAGAGGGCATCAAGAATGAAAAGCGATTTTCTTGCTAACATGAGCCATGAACTACGCACACCTCTTAATGCAATAATAGGATTCTCAGAGCTTCTGCTTGATCAGCACTTTGGCGAATTAAACGATGTCCAAAAGGAATATTTGTCAGATGTGCTTGATAGTGGAAGGCATTTGCTTTCTTTAATAAATGACATACTGGATCTTTCAAAAATAGAAGCCGGAAAGGTGGAGGTACTGGCAGAGAACGTGTCAGTAAGGGAGATATTGGAATCCGGTCTTACTATGATTCGCTATAAGGCGATGAAGCATAATATAGAACTGGTTCTTAGCCTGGATAAATCTGTGCCCAAAACTGTATGGGCAGATCAACAGAAAATGAAACAGATTGTCTACAACCTAGTCTCAAACGCAGTCAAATTTACACAAGATGGCGGCAAGATAGAGCTTGCTGCAAAAAAGGTTGAAAGGTCTTGGCTAAGGCAAAACGTTCCAGATGATTTTATAGATCAGGAGGTCTTGTCTCGAGGAAAGGAAGACGATCCGTTTCTTTTGATATCAGTGAAAGACACAGGCATCGGTATTCCAGAAGAACATATAAAAAAGGTCTTTGACGCCTTTGAACAGGTGGATTCTTCTCGTTCAAAGAGATACAAGGGAACAGGTTTGGGGCTTGCTCTTTGTAAAAATCTTGTAAAACTCCATGGCGGACTGATATGGGTGGAAAGCAAGCCAGGAAAGGGTAGCAGTTTTTACTTTTCTATACCCATCAGGCAAAACTAGGTTCATTGTTTCCCCTTTGCCTTTTGCAGATAGCAGTTGATGTCTTATTCAGGCCTGTTCCCCCCCAAGAGTCTGTTTTGCATCAGATGGATAGAGAAACGTTCATTGACTGAGGGCTCTTGTTGACTTTAGAATAGGCAGCATGGAAAGCAATCACTCTATCAAGTCATGGAGAAATTTCTCTGTTTTTTTGTCGGCCCTGTCTCTTCTTTTGGGTTTTCTGGCCGTTTTTGCTGGTCTCAATCTCTATAAGTATCTGACAACTAGACATGATTTTTCTTCAAATTCGCTCAGGTCCATGGCAAAAGGCGAGTTTGAGCGTATAGACTCTTTTTTCAAGAGGGTTGGTAACCAGCTTGTCATAGTCAGAGACCTGGGAAGAAATGGAGTCCTGGATAGATCGGATATTGTTTCATTAAATAAAAAGTTTATTCCACTGTTGAGCAATCAGAAGATATTCAGTGGGATTATACTGGCAGATAATACCGGGTGGGAATATTTTCTGTTTCGGGAAGATGAAACATGGATTACCAGAATAACAGGTGCCAGTAGCAGTGGCAATTTTATAGAATTTATTAAATGGAAGGAACCAGACAAACCAATTAAAAAATGGGTAAAGGACAGTAATTACGATCCCAGAGCCAGGCCTTGGTTTAAGCAAGATGATGAGAAAGTTCACTGGTCGGCTGTATACACCTTTTTCCAGACAGGTAAGCCAGGAGTGACTGCCTCTATAGCATGGAAGCTTAGAGGGCCTCGCCCTGTCACCATGGTTTTTGCTGTCGATATCCCTGTATCTCACATGGAACGCCTTCTTGAGATGAAGATGGCAGGGCCAGGTATAGTACCTTTTTTGCTGGATTTACGTTCAAAAAAGGTGATAACTGGTAATATTGAGCCTTTAAAGGGGAATAATATCAACTATCAGCTCCTTATTGCGGCAATTGTTCAAGAGTGGGAGAAAAAGGGAATGCCTGAAGGGGCTCCTTTTAGTTTGGATTTTGCTTCTGACAAGTGGTCTTCAATTGTAATGCCGATAACCTCTTCATCAAATGATTTTTGCTTTGGTGTGGTGGCTCCGGAAAAGGTCATTTTGTCAGATTTAAAACGGACGTTTTTCAGATGGGAGCCAAGGGATATAATAGTTGCCATCTTGGGTGGCTTGGCCCTGGTGTTGCTGGTATGGAAATTTGGAGGACTTAATAAGAACGTCCAGAAAGAGGTGACAGACCCCCTTATGCGTCTTCATGACTATATAAAAGAAGGGGAAGGGGCCAGGGTAGAATTCAAATCTACAGTTAGAACAAATTTGCGTACAGGTAAACATGGGAAAGAGATAGAGCTTGCATGGCTGAAGGCTGTGATAGCATTTTTGAATTCAGATGGCGGGGCCGTGCTTATAGGCGTAGATGACAGTGGCCGAATAGTGGGACTCGAACAAGATGGATTTGATAACCCGGATAGGTGTATGCTCCATGTCAAAAACCTTATAAATCAACATATTGGGGCCGAATTTTCCAACTTTATTAACATAACGATGGTTGATGTAGATAGTAAGGAGGTATTGCTTATCGAGTGTTCTCCTTCAAACAAGCCGGTTTTCCTTAAAGTAGGGAAGAATGAAGAGTTTTATATAAGGACTGGTCCATCTTCTGTAAAGCTTTCTCCTAGCCAAACCATCAGTTATTTACTGCACAGTGGCAGATTAAAGAGCTAAATCAACCACCAGTTAATGACAGTTGATACGGTCTTTATTTTGGAGCTTATCTACAAGCATGAAACAGGTCCTGACTGTGCTAACTGTTTTAACCAAGCCCCTTTCATCGGCCATCTTTTCGATTTTTTTTCTGACCACGTCTTTTTCCTGCTCAGAAAGAGGCCTTTTCATCTCGAGACGCCATATAAGATTTTCTGCTTGGGCCTTAGCAGGACGTATCCTTTCCCAGCATCCTGTAAAAAAAGTAAGATGAGGAGCCAATCCTAAGGAATAGAGATAGTTGAAGGTAATGGTAATATCTTGTCCTCTTTGATTCATCTCTTTGCCAAAGATCTCGCGCGAGATTTCTGCTAGAAGTCTATTTTTCCTGACTCCAGCCCATGTTACTATGCCAATGAATCTTTTAGCAGATGCAACGAGTTTGTTGATATTTTCTATATTTCTCAAAAGCGGAGTCATAGAACAGAATACCATGTCAAACTCTCTGGCAGGTTCATAGGTTTGCCAGTCAGCCTGTATTATTTCTATGTTAGAAAGGCTGTATCTAGAGCATTTTTCTCTAAGCCTTGCTAGCATGCCTTCGGAAATATCAAGGCATATAACACCCTTGCAAAAGGGTGCCATGCGTATCGCATAGGTACCTGTGCCACAGGCAATGTCTGCAACAACATTTTTCTTGTCTAAGGCCCCTTTTTGTTGCAAGATGTTGATAATTTCAGTGACCTGGGTTTGGTAATCTTTGCACTTTTCCAGGTCATCATATGTGGCTGCTGCCTTGTTCCAGGTTTCTGGTTTGAGACATTTTTTGTTTATGGAATCGTCACATTTGACCTTTGAAAGTTGTTCCCAAAATTTAGGGGAGTCAGGATGGATTTCTTTCATGGGTCTACCTCGCTTTCAAGGAGATAACAATGATTAATAAAACATTCGATGAATTATTGAAAGAGTCAGTAGCCCTCCACGGGCATTTGTGTCCAGGGCAGGTGCTAGGTGTAAGGCTTGCCATGTATGGGTTACGTCTTCTTAAAATAGAAGATCCAAAAGGCAAAGACAGGAAGCAGCTTATAGTGTTTGTGGAGATAGACAGGTGTGCAACTGATGCTATTCAGTCAGTAACAGGCTGTAGCCTTGGGAAAAGGACCTTAAAATGGATGGATTATGGTGTTATGGCAGCAACCTTTATTGACTTGAAAAGGGATAAGGCTGTGAGGATTATTGCAAGGGAGGAATCTAGGCAAATTGCTGCAAGTAGGTTTCCTCAAATAGAGAACAAGTACAAACGCCAGATAGAGGCCTACAAGGTAATGTCTGATGATGAGCTTTTTGATGTCCAGGAGGTTAGAGTGTCGATTCCAGAGGCAGACATGCCAGGCAGACCTGGGAGAAGGGTGCAATGCGACAGGTGCGGAGAGTGGGTGCAAGATTATAGAGATGTTGAAAAAGACGGTAAAATAATGTGCAAGGCCTGTGCATTTGGTGCCTATTATGAGGTAATTTCATGATGGAGCAATTCATGAGTGGTGAAAGGTTTATCCGGGAAGGACAAGGACCAGGTGTGAAAAGGTTGGTGCCAGTGGATAGGGCTATAGGCATGGTATTGCCCCATGATGTTACTGAGATAGTACCAGGCAAGAAAAAGGGCCCTGCCTTTAAGAAAGGACATATTATTCGTGCAGAAGATGTGGCCAAACTGAAAGATCTTGGCAAGTTTAATATATATTGCCTAGAATTAGGTCCAGAAGACGTGCATGAAAATGAGGCGGGTTTGGCCTTGGGACGTCTCGCCTGTGGTCCTGGAGTGGAAACCGATCTCAAGGTTACAGAAGGCAAGGTGTCTTTTAAGGCTGCAATAGATGGTCTTTTTAAAGTGGATACAGATATCCTTTTCCAAATAAATCTTCTCGGGGATATAATGATTTCATCCAGGCACTCCAATACTCCAGTAAAAAGGGGAGAACTTGTAGCAGCAGGTAGGGCAATCCCTCTGGTTATAGAGAGACAGGTTCTCAGACAGGCGCAAGAGTTACTGGAACAGGCAAATGGATTGTTGCGGGTGCTCCCATGGCAAATTTCCAAGGCGGCCATTGTGGTGACAGGAAGAGAAGTTTTTGAAGGGCGAATAGAGGATGCCTTTGGTCCGGCCATGAGTAAAAAGTTGGCATCCCTTGGCATTGAGGTAATAAGTGTGGAGAAGGTCCCTGATGATACCTCCCTTATCTCTCAGGCTATAAAGAGGGCGTTGGCCATTGGAGCAGGTTTGGTCCTTTGCACTGGCGGGATGTCTGTAGATCCCGATGATGTTACCAGAAAGGGGATAGCACAGGCAGGTGCTAATGGAATTACCTATGGAAGTCCAGTGTTGCCAGGTGCGATGTTTTTAGTAAGCTATATTGAACAGGTTCCAGTACTTGGCATTCCTGCCTGTGGAATGTATTTCAAAACAACCGTTCTCGATCTAGTTTTGCCGCGCATTTTGGCAGGAGAACGGATTGGTAGAAAAGAAATAGCATCGCTTGGTCATGGCGGGCTTTGCCTTTCTTGTAAAAAGTGTCATTATCCAGTTTGTCCCTTTGGGAAATAGTTGAATGACAGGAGAAGATCATGTTCATACTTAGCAATTTTATCAAGTCACTTGCAACAGTCATTCATATATTGCTTAATCTATACATGTGGGTCTTTATCATTCGTGCTCTTATATCATGGGTCAGCCCTGATCCTTACAACCCCATTGTCCGTTTTCTTTATAATGTGACGGATCCAGTTATGAACCGGGTTAGAAGATATCTTCCGCTGCACTTTGGAGGCATAGATCTTACTCCAATGGTGATAATCCTCGTTATTATATTTTTAGACAGCTTTTTAGTGCCCAGCCTTTATGAGTTAGCCATGAGATTAGCTTAAGGAGGACTTGTCATGTCCATCACTCCGAATGAGATCCTTGAAAAGGAATTTGCAGTAAGATTTAGAGGTTATGATAGGGAAGAGGTCGGAGCATTTCTTGAGGAGGTGGCAAACTATCTTGCTACGGTTGTTCGGGAAAGAAACGAGCTGAAGGATAGGGTGCTTGCCTTCAAAAAGCAGATAGCCATGATGAAACAGCAGGAGGCAGAGTTCAGACGCGCTCTTACTGCAGCTCATAAGGCAGCCGAGGACATGAAGAGCGGGGCACAAAAGGAGGCAGAACTCATAATAGACAGGGCAAAACTTGATGCAGATAGGATAATACAAGATGCTCATCAGGAGGCCATCGAACTCGAGGACAGGATCAGGCGCCTAAGGATGCTTCAACGAGAGACTGTTTTAAAGATACGATCCTCTTTTGAGGGGTTTTTGAGGATACTGGACGACGAGATGGCTCTTCCTCCTGAGGAGGTGGATGAAACGTTAAAGATAACAGCTCAAGAAGTGCGGGCCATCCAAGACGGTCAAGTTCAAGATGGCCAAGCTAAAAAATCCAGGGCTAAGGGTGCTGGAGACCAGCATCAAGGGTCCAATGATGACGAATCAGAGTCTAAAACAGTTAGTCAAAAGGAACAATTACGAGAGATAGAAGAAATCGAAATGGAGCTTTCGGATCTTGAAAAGAAAAAGAAGCTAAAAAAAGATTTTGGTTTCGAGCCTTCAAAGCTCTGGCCAGATGACTAAGGTATTTACTTTTGATGTAGGAACTTGCAGTATGCTCTCTTTCTTGTCCAAAAGTCTTTTGCAAGCCTTTTCATCTGATTCATAGAATCTGTTTTAAAGAGGCTGTTTCTGAAGGCGGCACTTCCTCTCATGCCCTTGGAGTACCAAGCCAGATGTTTCCTGGCGATTTTGGCGGCTATATGATCGTCATAGAATTTTTCTGTCAAGTTTAAATGATATTCTATGATTTTTAGGACATGATCTGTATCAGGTACAGATTCCTTGCCTGTTTCGAGTCCTCTTTGGATGAGTCCTATTATCCAAGGCCTTCCAATGGCGGCTCTTCCAATCATGATACCATCTGCCATGGATTCAGAAAGACATCTTTGGGCATCCAATAGGCAACAGATGTCTCCATTTGCAATGACTGGTATGGAAACGTGTTCCTTGACACGCCTTATCAGGTGCCAGTTTGCTTTTCCAGAAAACATCTGGCTTCTGGTGCGGGCATGAACCGTTATCATAGCCGCCCCTGCCTGTTCCAATAGCCTTGCAAAGGAAGGGGCATTAATAGTTTTACTATCCCAGCCAGAGCGGATTTTGCAAGAGACAGGGATTGAGACCGCCTTCAGTATTTTTTCAACTATCCTTGCAGCCAGAGCTGGTGTCTGCATAAGGGCTGCTCCTGCCCCTGTTTTTATTATTTTTTTTTGCGGACATCCCATGTTTATGTCTATAATACTTGCTCCAGCTGCCTCGCATATGGCAGCAGCCTTTGCCATAATGGATGGATCTGTACCAAACAACTGAGCTGCAACGGGTTGTTCTCTTTTAAGAGTAGATATCATTGCCAAGGTTTTTTCATTTTTAAATACAAGCCCGTTGGCAGAGATCATTTCTGTACAGGTTAACTGTGCTCCGCACATGCGGGCGGTTTGCCTGAAAGGAAAGTCAGTTATTCCGGCAAGGGGTGCAAGGAAAACCCTGACATTTGGATATTTTATGTGGCCTGTTTCCACTGGAAAGGCTTTTAGGCTTACTACTTGTGTTGAGTTTCAGAAGTTGAAATTTTTTCTACTATCATGTGGACATAGTCATCCTTGTTTTCTTGGAGCACTATACGTCCTCCAACCGTAGACAGGAGTTTTTTCATCTTTGCTGTAGTCTCTGGCTTGATATAGATTTCTATCCTGTCCCCAAGAGGAGTTTCTGGATTCCTGAAGCGCAGTCCTACGCCTACTATTGCCTTTCAGCAGTCTTTTCTGCTATCGATAACAAGAGAGATCTCTTTTGAATCCATTTTCCCCTCTTGGCTGCAGTTAGTAATGAAAAGGAACAATACTGCCAATATTATTATGAAGGGGTTTTTCATTTGTGTTTTGCCCCTGATAGAAATATGTAGCCCATCATTTTGTAAATCAGGCGGGCGCAGATAAATTCCGGATAGTGAATTCCGGGTATAGGCGCAAGCTCCACAACGTCAAAACCTACTATACGATGGTGTCGAGTTACTTCCTTTATGATATAAATTAACTCATACCAGTCCAGTCCCCCTGGTTCTGGTGTGCCTGTGGCAGGCATTAGAGATGGATCTAAACAGTCTACATCTATGGTAATGTAGATATCCCTGGTCTTTATTCTAGATAATATATTGTCTGTAGCGCCTTTGAGATCTCTTTTGATTGAGGCGGCAGTAATAGGAAGGGCGCCCGTATTTTTTAATAGATTCCATTCATCCTTAGACGAAGAGCGAATCGCGGCTTGGACAACATTGCATCTTTCCATTGCCCGCCGTGCCACGCATGCATGGCTAAGGGTTGTGCCTTGATATTCGTTTCTCATGTCGGTGTGTGCATCAAGCTGTAACACCGATAGTCTGTCAAAGGTATCAGATGCCGCTTCAATTACTCCGATGGAGATGGAGTGATCTCCACCAATAAATATTGGCACCTTCCCTTGACCGAAGAGTTCCTTTGCTATGTGTTGACAAAGTTTCTTGGCCTTTTGTGGCTCTATTGGCATTCCCTCGGGGAATGGTAAGGTATGGATGCCAGCTTGGTAGGGTTCTGTTTCCAGCTCTTCGTCGAATAGTTCTAGTTGGATAGAGGCCTCGATTATACGGGCGGGGCCATTTCTTGCCCCTGTACCATAGCTTGCAGTTGCGTCGTAGGGGAAGGGGCATATCACAAAGCCGGCATCCTCAAGATCGGCTGCATAAGATGGGCCAAGAAATTGACAGCCCATTGACTGTTAGACCGTCATGTGACTTCGTTCGTCTTTTATGAATTCTTGAACACTTCTGATGACTTTAGGGAATTCTTGGCCGCGGTTAAGCAGTTTGATTTCCATCTTTTCGATGGAGAATATCTCTTTAACGTGTTTAATGGCAAAGTCTGCATCAAATTGCTTGCAAGAAAAGATGTCAAGACTCAGATATAGCTTATCAGGGAAGGTATGTATGCTAATATGGCTCTCAGCAATAAGCACAAAACCAGATATACCCCAGTCTTCAGGCACCTTGCCAGAGTATTTAAAGACATAAGGGGGCATTATCTTTGTCATATTAATTTCATCCGGACATCTACTCAAAAAGTCATAGATACCGTTGAGGTCCATAAGTTTTTCACGATCACACCCATAACCATCAAGCATCAGGTGCTGACCAAATCCATACTCGACTTTAGCCATCTTTCATGCCCTCCTTTTTAATCACCTGGTGTGAAAGCCAGGGCATTTCATAGAGAAACTATCTGTTACCTGATAATTAAAAATGTTAAAAATCTGGTTTGTCTTTTTGATATTATCAGGTAAAATCCCAAGCGGTCTGCACTTTTGCATGGCAAAATGCAGGCAAGTCAGCAAATATACAGTAGCTCAAAAAAAACTGCCACTATTTTTTGAAAAAAATTTATTGTGAAAAGGGATAAAATAATAATAGCCAACAGAGGCGAAATTGCCATTAGGATAATGCGTGCATGCCGGCAGCTTGGTCTGGACTACGTCGTAGTCTACACAGAAGAAGACAGGCATTCTGGCCATGTCAGGGCCGCCACTATTGAGAAGGGAAAGGATGCTGCTTTTAAGATTTCTAATTACAAAGATCCGAATGAGATATTTTCAGTAGCCGACCACTGTGGTGCCACGGCCATTCATCCTGGTTATGGTTTTTTTTCCGAGGACTTCCGGTTTGCCAGAAGGGCTGCTGTCAGGAACAGGCCCATTCTATTTATAGGTCCAAGGTGGGAGGTTATCAGGGATCTTGGTAGTAAGATAAATACCAAAAGGATAGCCAAGTCTTTGAAAATTCCTGTGATTCCCGGTTCTGATGAACCGATATATTCTGAGATAGAGGCTGAGGCCCTGGCAGAGGAGCTTTTCCGCCGACAGCGTGAAAATGGAATAAAAAGGCCATCCATACTGGTAAAGGCCAGTGCCGGTGGTGGCGGGATGGGAATAGAGGAAGTGACTCATCTCGATGTCTTCAGGCAGGTTTATAGACGGATTCAAAATTATGCAAAGAGACAGTTTGGTGATGAGGGAGTCTTAATAGAACAGTGCATGAAGGACTACCATCACCTGGAGGTGCAGCTTTTATGCAGCAGGCACAAAGAGGTGGTTCACTTTGGCACTAGAAACTGCACTATTCAAAGTACAGGGCGCCAGAAGAGGGTTGAGGTGGCTCCAGGTTTTGATCCCGACTATATCCACTACCCGTTTGATGCTGCAAAAGTCCTTGACGAGATAGTTGATTATTCTATTCGTCTTGCCAAAGAGGTTGAATATGACAATGTTGGGACATGGGAATGGATAGTTACAAGGGATGGCAAGCCATATCTTTTGGAAGTTAATACACGGATACAGGTGGAAAACGAGATCTCTGCGTGTATATCGCGTATATCTAGACAGAAGGGACCTGTCAATCTCATTAAGGAGCAGATTCGAACTGCTTTTGGTGAGAAGCTTCGTTACAGTCAAAAGCATATAACATTTGAAGGTACAAGTATAGAGCTGAGGATAGTGGCTGAGGACGTGAAAAGGGGGTTTGCGCCTTGGTGTGGCACTATTACAAGGTTTGAGTTTCCTCAGGAACCTTGGCTTCGTGTGTATACCCATGTGCCTAGTGAAGAGCCTTACGAGATTCCAACTGAATATGATCCCAACCTGGCGCTTGCTATAGTATGGGGGCGCAATACTGAAGAGGCAAAGGCCAGGGCAAAAGATTTTTTGACGCAGACTCGTATTGAGGGTGAGGATAGTCTGGGTAAGCCAATAGTGACAAACCTTGCCTACTTGAAACAGAAGGTCGATGATGTTTTGAAGTTTTTGTAATTCAAAAAAAATAAAGAATAAACTTGTTCTAAAGAAAACAAATAAATGGATCAAAAAAGGATATTGGATAGTGGCAAATATCTTACGGAATTTGCCGATCGCATAAATTACCTTGCGGATATTAAAGGTGGGCTGGAATGGGGCAGTCTGAAAGAGCTGCTTCAACGTGTGCAAAATCTTAGGGCCAACATGTTTGATCTGAAAGAAGATGAACTCTTTGTTGAGCTTGATCAGATTGACAGGCGCCTAGAATATATGGAGGATCAAGTAGTTCAGGATCTATCTCCAATAGAGATAGTGAATATAGTAAGAAGCCCACAGAGATTTACGCTACAGGATATCTTAGAAAACTGTTACGATTCTTTTACTGAGCTTGGCGGTGAAGGAGAATGTAATATTGATCCGGCAGTTGTGGTGGCAAGGGCTACGATAACCCGCAGGGTAAAAAACAAGATATATTACCATCAAGTCATGGTAATAGGCCATGAAAAGGGTTATGGAGAAGAATTCAGAAATGGAGGTTGTGCAAAACCATGGGGTAACGAGAAGGCCCTTCGATACATGAAGGTTGCCGAGACGGAAGGCATACCCATTCACAGCTATATTTTTACACCAGGGTCTTATCCTATCGAAGATTATCCTGGCGCTGCCCAACAGATAGCAAGAAACCTGTTTCAGATGGCGAGATTACGGGTGCCTATAGTGGCTTTTATATCCGAGGGTGGTTCAGGCGGAGCCGAGGCTATAGGTTTGGCGGATATGCGCCTTATGGCTTCTAGGGGGTATTATTCGGTTATTTCTCCAGAGGGAGCGGCTGCCATAGAAGGCAGGATAAAAGAGGGCGGCAAGGTCCCCAGAGAGCTGGTAGAGCATTGTGCTGCCCAATTGAAAATGACTGCAGAAGATAACCTTAAGCTTAAGACCATTGATAGAATTATTCAAGAACCCCCTCTGGGTGCCAGACGGAACGACTTTAACTTTTTTAAACAACTTCGCTATGAAATGGTCAGGGCCACCGATGAGGTAGTTCTCCAGACAAAGAGTTTCCGTGCATTCCGTTCCTACGCCTTAAAGCGTCAGGGCAAGGAAAAGGATAACGGCAGGGCCTTTAATGACGAGTTCGATATTCATATCAAATGGTCCTTGACAGAGTCAGAGAAGAAAAGGCTTTTGGAATTCAGGTCAAAGAAGTACAGGGCCATGGGCAAGGGCTACAAAGAATTAAGGCAATCCGTGTTAAGCCGTTTAGGCCAGGCAGTAGAGTCTGTTAAACAAAATTACTATGATATCCGTTATGGATTGCTGAGACAGCATTCCAGGCAAGTACAAAAGCTTATAGAAGAGGTTTCTAGCGAGGGATCTGTCTTTCTCAAGACCGTAACCGAGCCTGTGAGAGAGGCATATGATTTTGTGTTTCCAAGGCCTAAGGCTGCAAATGGGGTTAATCAATATGACCCATTAAAAAAGAGCATATTTATGCAGGAGTGGGAACAGTATATTAGCCCTCTTGCCAATGAAGACAGAACTGTAAGTTGTCCTAATGCAGAAAAGTATGGTTGCAAGGATCTTTGGGTGCCGGATCTTTATGGAGAATTTAGTGGGGTTTGCCCAACCTGTGGCCATCATTTTCCACTGGAGTATCAATGGTATTTGGAAAATCTATTTGATCCTGGTTCTGTAAGGGAGTTTAATCAGCATATCGTTTCAGCCAATCCATTAAAGTTTCAAGGGTTTGATGAAAAACTCAAAAAGGCAGTGGAACATACTGGTAGACGTTCTGCCATTATTACCTTTGATGCATCTGTCTTTGATATAAAAATTGTGGTGGCTATGTTATACAGCGATTTTAGGAGTGGCACTGTTGGTTCTGCTGAAGGTGAAAAGTTCATACGGGCTTGTGACAGGGCGCGGACAACGAGACGCCCCTTCCTCGCCTACATTCATACCACTGGCGGCATACGGATACACGAAGGGACTTTAGGGGTTATACAGATGCCAAGGTGCACCTTGGTGGTTCGGGAGTACATAGACAGTGGTGGGCTATATATAGTGGTGTATGATAACAATTCCTATGCTGGGCCTGTTGCAAGCTTTCTTGGCTGTTCACCTTATCAAGTGGGTATTCGTTCTTCCCGAATAGGTTTTGCAGGACCTAGAGTAATTCGTGAAACTACAGGTGCAGATGTCCCTCCTGATTATCATAGTGCAAAAAACGCATTAAAACGTGGACACATACAGGGAATTTGGGACAGGAGGGAATTTAGAAAAAATCTATTTGAGGCCCTTATGACAATGGGTGGGCCCCATTTGTATTACAAGTAGTAGGCCGGTTATGGATATAAACCTCAACGATCTGTTAAGGAAGTATAAATCTCATCCCTATGAAGATCATCAGATCAGGACACCGCATACTGGCACCGTAAGGCTGCATGTGAAAGAAGGACAGGAGGTGACCGGGCCTAGCGGACGGTGGCGGCACAGGCCTGGGACCTTGCTTTATGTGTTGGAACGCGAAGGCAATCCAAAGCGTATGACCTCTAAATATACGGGGATTGTAGCAGAGCTGCGTACAGGGTTGGATGGATGTTTCGTCCAGGCGGGGGAGCCTGTAATGGTGGTTAGGCACCGTTTAAATAAGGACGAGATCATCGATAGGATTTTACGAGAAGTGCTTCATGTTTACGCGGCGCCTCAAAGGGCGCGTTACTTTTTTACGCCTGAGGTTGCAGCAGCCATAGACAAGGATAAGGCAAAGGCATTTAACGTACGTCCTGGGGATGAGATCCTTATAATGTCTCTTATGAAAAGGGATAGCCTTCTTGCATATGAAGGGCCAGAAGGGGTTCTCTATAAGGTATATTTCAAACATGGAGATCTTATAGAGCAGGGGGCTCCCTTATTTGGCATATGTGCACCAGACAGGCTGCCCTTTGCAGAAAAGGTGATACAGAGAATCAGAACAGAGTGGGATGACTGAACCGCAGGAGGACGTGCCATAAAAAGTTTTGTCCTGGCCCTCCAATTTCTTACAATTTTTACACTCATACCAGGGATTGAGGTGTCCAAGGAGGAGCTTGGGGCCTCGATAGCCTATTTCCCTCTGGTTGGGCTTATTCTAGGTGGAATCCTTTCTGCCATGCTTTGGGCCCTCTTGCCGCTTTTTGAGCCAGAGCCGCTGGCAGGTGTGTTGATTGTCTGTCTTGCATTTTTGACAAGGGCTCTGCATCTTGATGGGCTATGTGATACTGCAGACGCCATTGGCAGCAGGGCACCTAGGCAGAGGGCTCTTGAGATAATGAAAGATAGCGCAGCTGGTTCTCTTGGTGTTGTTGCAGTAGTGAGTATTTTTCTGCTTAAGCTGACAGGAGCGATAACTATTTGCCGTTCAAACGAATGGCAGTTTTTTATTCTTATTCCATGTCTGTCAAGATGGTCGCTTTGTGCTCTTGCTTCATTGAGTAATTATGCACGGCAGGTTGAGGGCTTGGGTTCTGCCTTTTGCAGACCTTGTCAACGTCCGTCTGTTCTGATAGCAGCGCTAACTGCTATAGCTGCTTCATGGTTTCTCATGCAGGTGCAAGGCCTTTATCTCTTTGCTTTTGTCACTGTTGCGGCAGCAGTTGCAGCCTTGTATTTCAAAAGGAGGTTTGGTGGTGTTACAGGCGATTGTCTTGGTGCCCATCTTGAGACAGTTGAGGCTATGCTTTTTTTGATAGGAGCAGCCCTTTTTTCATGGACAGGATAGAAGTTTTTTTTCTGAGACACGGTGAAGTGGATTCCCCGCAGGGCGTCTTTTACGGCCAGATGGATGTTCCTCTTTCCCAAAGAGGCAGGGAGCAAAGCCTAAAGAGTGCGGAAAGACTTTCTCGCTTGAAATTAGATAGGATTTTGTCTAGCGATCTTTCGAGATGTATACACACGGTGAAAAATGTTAAAGGTTTCCCTGATAACAGAATTATTATAGAACCTGCACTTAGGGAGATATATTTTGGGCGTTGGCAGGGACTCAGCTGGGATGAGATAGAAGGAAAATGGCCAGGGGAGATGCAAAGACGCATGAACGAGCTTGCAACTTACAGGCCACCAGGGGGGGAGAGTCTTTCTGATCTATGGAATAGGTCAAAGGACGTCCTCTTAAGATGTCTTGACGGTCATTATGGGAAAAGGGTAGCAATTGTGGCCCATGGTGGGATTAATCGGGTTTTTATGTGCATGCTCCTTGGAATAGATCTTCAGAACCTTTTTTCTTTCCAACAGGACTATGCCTGTTTCAATAGGGTGGATTCCTACAGCGATGGCCTGCGGGTGCTTCGGTTCGTTAATTGCACATGCCATTTAGAGGGCCTGTGAAGGCGCGGATTAGTTTTTTGTTTTATGGCAGATCAGCTTGCATCGGTTGACGAGTATCTGAGGGCCTTTAGGGCATCAAAGACCCTGGGCAGGCTCATAGTACACAGTCATGTAGAAAAAGAGCAGAAGGCCTTATTTAGAGGTCTTTCCACGCCCTTGCCGGATTCTCTTAGTAAGGCTCTTAATTCCTTGGGGATCCCTCGGCTTTATACGCACCAGGTTCAGGCCATCGACCTTGTAAGAAACAGGCAAAATGTAGTAGTTGCAACGCCTACTGCTAGTGGCAAATCCCTTATATACAATTTACCTATAGTGGAATCTGTGTTGAAAAGGCCTGATAGTCGTGCCCTTTACATCTTTCCTCTAAAGGCCCTGGCACAAGACCAACTTAGGGGACTGAGCCTCCTAAATAGAGAGATTAGAGACAGAGATATTACCTGCGCTATTTACGATGGGGATACATCTCAATACAAAAGAGGAAGGATAAGGCGAAATTCACCAAACTGCCTGTTTACAAATCCTGACATGCTTCACCTCTCTCTCCTTCCTTATCACGACAAGTGGGCTGAATTCTGGCGGAATCTCAGGTTTGTGGTGGTTGACGAGGTCCATTCCTACAGGGGGATAATGGGGAGCAACATGGGCTGGGTATTCAGGCGGCTTGTCCGAATATGCAGTCGATATGGAGCCCATCCTACTTTTATCTTGAGTTCTGCCACTATTGGCAATCCCTTGGAGTTTGCATATCAGCTCACTGGCTTCCACTTCCATGGAGTGACGGAAAGTGGAGCTCCACAAGGAAGGCGGCACCTACTTTTGGTGGATCCCAAGGGAGCTGGTGCTGCCCAGACCGCGGTCCAACTCATTTTGGCAGCCATGAAAAGGGGATTGAGGACCATATGTTACACCCAGTCGCGAAAGCTCACGGAACTGGTAAGTCTTTGGGTTAGGCAAAGGGCAGGAAGCCTTGCAGACAAGGTGTCTGCATACAGGGCAGGCTTTCTCCCAGAAGAGCGGAGGCTAGTTGAATCCCAGCTTTCACGGGGTGAGCTTCTGGCTGTCATTTCTACAAGTGCCCTGGAGTTGGGGATAGACATAGGATTACTTGATCTGTGTATACTGGTAGGTTATCCAGGAACCCTTATGTCTCTTAGGCAGAGGGGAGGCAGGGTAGGCAGGAGTTCAAGGGAGTCAGCAGTCATACTCGTAGGCGGGGAAGACGCCCTCGACAGATATTTTCTGAACAATCCAAGAGAACTGGTTGAAAGGCCAACAGAGAAGGCAGTGATCAACGTCTGGAATCCACGGGTGGTGGAAAAGCATCTGGTGTGTGCTGCCTCAGAGGCCCCCATTGACCTGGATGAGTCTATGGTGAAGTCCGAGGCAATTCGTTCATCGGTCATCTCTTTGGTGAACAAGGGAAGGCTGTTCATGACTGGAGACGGCTCTGCCCTGGTAAGCCTAAGGAAGTATCCGCAGCGTGAGGTTGACTTGCGGGGTACTGGTAAATCCTATCAGATCGTCAATCAAGATAACGGCAAAAGCATAGGATCTGTTGATGGTTACAGGGTTTTCAGGGAGCTTCATCCAGGGGCGATCTATCTGCATCGGGGTGAAAGTTTTCAGGTCACCAGGCTGGACATAGAGGCACGGCGTGCTGAGGTAAGGCCCGTGAAGGTGGATTATTTCACTAGGGTGAGAAGTTCAAAGGAGACTGAGATTGTTCAAGTAGTCAAAAGCAAAACACTTTTTGGCGCAAAGTGTTACTGGGGGAGGCTTCTCATTACAGACCGTGTCGTGGGCTACGATGTTCGTCAGATCAGGGGGCAGAGGCTTATTACCAGGGTTGACCTAGACTTGCCAGCCCAGCGCTTTGAAACAGAAGGGCTTTGGATACAAATTCCTGGCGAGGTCAAGGCTCAATGCGAACAGGCCCTTTTGCACTTCATGGGTGGAATTCATGCCATAGAGCATGCCATCATCGGGGTGATGCCACTTTTTGTCTTGTGTGATCGAAACGATCTTGGTGGCATATCCATAACCTTCCATCCCCAACTCATGTCAGGGGCAGTGTTTGTATATGACAGTGTGCCAGGAGGTGTGGGATTAACCGAAGAGGCCTATGGGCGTTTGCCAGAGTTGTTCAGGTTGACAAGACAGACCATTGAGGGATGCAAGTGTGAGAATGGCTGTCCATCTTGCGTGCATTCGCCAAAGTGCGGTTCTGGCAACAGGCCAATCGACAAGGGTGCTGCTATTTTTCTGCTGAGACAGATAGAAAGGCCTAGACGGGTAGTGGTGAGACGGATGGCTCCAGAGATCGGCCAGCCTGTGCGCCCATCTTCTGCCTCGGTGGGCAATTGGGGGCAAATCGGCATGGCAGGCATTAAGGGGAAGGCGAAACTGACCGAGACCGAGATCCTTGGTGCCTGTGCAGGTGTCAAAGGGCTGGACACGAAGGTGCGTTACGGGGTGCTGGACATAGAGACGCAGCTTTCTGCCCAGGAGGTTGGAGGCTGGCACAAGGCAAAGGATATGAGGGTAAGCTGTGCAGTAGTTTGGGATTCAGCCACAAGCGCGTTTGCCGTCTTTAGAGAAGAGCAGTTGAAGTATCTCTTTGAACTTTTGACGAGGCTTGATTTGGTAGTTGGCTTCAATCTGAAGCGCTTCGACTATAAGGTTCTTTCACGCTATTGCCAAAGAGATCTCTCCAGGCTTCCCACTCTAGACATCCTCGAACATGTGACAAATAGGCTCGGCTACCGGCTTTCTCTGGACACTCTGGCCAAGGCGACTCTTGGAACCAAGAAGTCGGCCAGTGGCCTAATGGCCCTAAAGTGGTGGAAGGAGGGTAAGACAAGGAAGATCATCGAATATTGTAAGAAGGATGTCACGATCACAAGGGATCTTTTTGCATACGGACGACAAAATGGATACCTGCTATTCAAGAACAAAGAAGGATGCGTGGTGCGTCTACCAGTGGAGTGGT
>CAZNKP010000015.1:0-10469 GCA_964573805.1 uncultured Desulfobacterales bacterium
TTTATAAGGAGATTTAAACCAGATATTGCAATCTCCCATGGTTCAAGGGCTCAGCTTATTGCATCTAACATCACAAAAATTCCTATGGTTGAACTTGATGATTATGAACATTCCCAGTCCCTTGGATTTATAAAGCCTACTTGGAAGATTGTTCCAGAGGTTATTGCAAATGAGGTAAAAGTCGAAAATTTGCTTACATACCCTGGAATAAAAGAGGATGTATATGTTCCAGATTTTTCACCTGACGCTTCGACCATTAGGGAATTAGGGCTAGAACCGGACAATTTTATAGTTACCATTAGGCCACCAGCTACTGAAGCCCATTACCACAATCCAGAGGCAGAGGTGCTTTTCCAGGAGGTGGTGGATTTTCTGGGAAACCATTCGGCCTTTGATGTCAAAATGGTCATTTTGCCAAGGAACGAGGTGGTTCAAACCAGGTTCATAAGGGAGCAGTGGCCCAACTGGTGTAGCCAGGGCAAAATTATAATCCCAGAACATGTTGTAAAGGGTTTGGATCTTATTTGGTATTCTGATTTAGTTATTAGCGGTGGAGGAACCATGAACAGGGAGGCTGCGGCGCTTGGTGTCCCTGTTTACAGTATTTTCAGGGGGCCGATTGGTGCAGTCGACAGACATCTTTCTGAAACTGGCCGTCTTGTCTTGATTGAGTCGCCAGATGACGTCAAAAAGAAGATAAAGGTTGAACCGAGGCAAAAGAGTGACTTCTACGATAAAAAAGATTGCGCAAGTCTCGAGGCAGTGGTCAACCATATAATATTTCTGACAGAAAAGTGCAGTAGCGGAGGTTGAGAGCTTGTTCATTCATTTAATCTGTGCGGCACGACCAAATTTCATGAAGATTGCCCCCCTTTATCATGCCCTTAAAGGGCACGATTGGGCTCAAGTGAGCATTGTTCACACAGGTCAGCATTACGATGTAAACATGTCTGACGTCTTCTTCAGGGATTTGCGATTACCAAATCCGGACATTCATCTTGGAGTAGGAAGTGGCACTCACGCCGAGCAGACTGGAAAGGTCATGATGGCCTATGAGAAGGTGATATTTGAGCAAAGGCCGGATGTGGTCATTGTGGCAGGAGATGTCAACTCTACTTTGGCCTGTAGTCTTGCTGCGGTGAAGGTCAACCTTGCAGATGGAACCAGAAATCTTAAAAAGCCTCGGCCAGTGGTGGTGCATCTTGAAGCAGGGCTGCGCTCCTTTGATAGGAGCATGCCAGAAGAGATAAACCGGATTGTCACTGATGCCTTGTCTGATCTCCTTTTAACTCCCTCCAAAGATGCAGACGAGCATTTGATAAGGGAAGGGATAGCCAGGGAAAAGATCGTTCGGGTTGGAAACATCATGATAGATTCCCTGGAGATGCTTAGAAAAAGGATAGAATCCCTGGATACCTATAGGAGCTTCGGCCTTTCACCCATGAAGTATGGACTTGTGACCCTCCATAGGCCGGCAAATGTTGACAACAGTCAAAACCTTTTAAAGATTTGTGAGGCCCTTGTGGAAATAGGAAAGGTCCTTCATCTGGTTTTGCCCCTTCATCCAAGAACGCGAAAGAATCTTTCTGCATGGGGACTTTTGAAAAGACTGGAAGAGGCAGATGGCCTCAAGGTTCTTGAGCCTTTACCCTATGCAGAGTTCATGAATTTGGTCTTCAACTCGGCCTTGGTGATAACTGATTCAGGCGGAATACAGGAGGAGACAACGTACCTTGGCATTCCTTGTCTGACCTTAAGACCAAATACCGAGCGGCCTATTACCTTGGAACTTGGCACAAATCAGCTTTGCAAGATCGAGCAACTGGTAGATAAGGTTAAAGAGGCAATTTCGCAACCCTTGAGAAAAAAGTGTGAGATAGAATTCTGGGATGGGAAAACTGCTTTAAGAATAGTTGAGTGCTTGAAGACGAGGTTTGTTGATAGTGAAGACGGCCATACCGGTTGAAAAAGCCCTATCTTCCCTTTTGGCCTATTGCAGGCAGGAAAATTGGAGTGGTTACGATCCCTATGACGGGTTGAACAGCAAGCTGTTTCAGGCAACACCACTTAAATATTCCAAATTGGCAAGGCTTGTGATGATTCAGGGCTTTAAAAGGCTTCCTTTGAATCTTCGTCCGCTTTTTTTGATTGAAAAGACCCAGAACCCAAAGGCCCTGGCCCTTTTTTTATCCACCTTGATAATGCTTAAAAGAGGCGGTTATGAAATTGAAGGGCAGGCCCTGGCTTTTTTTATTGAAAGGATTCGTAAGCTTAGAGCAAAGGACTGCTCCTACTGGGCATGGGGTTACAGTTTTCCTTGGCAGACAAGGACAGTTCTTGTGCCGCGTTTTTACCCAAATCTGGTTTGCACTGTATTTGTGGCAGATGCCCTAATGGATGCCTACGACTATTTGGAGGAGTCTTCGCTGCTTGAAATGGCAATAAGCGCTGCCAGATACATAGTTGATGTTCTGTACTGGTGCCGGGGAGATGAGGCAAGCTTTAGTTATCCATTGCCAAATCTTAAGGAAAACGTGGTGCACAATGCAAACTTTCTTGCTTCATCCTTTCTTTCCAGGATATTTGTAGCAACAGGAGACAAAAGCCTTTTGGAACCAGCCCTTAAAGCCGCCCGGTTTTCAGCAGCCAGACAAGAAAGTAATGGGGCATGGTACTATGGCGAGCGGGGTACCCAGAGGTGGGTTGACAACTTTCACACAGGATACAACCTTTGCGCTTTGAAAAGGCTTGGACGCTATCTGGATACTGAAGAATTTTTGCCTGTTATAAAAAAGGGATTTAGGTTTTATAAAGATAATTTTTTTGAAGATCAAAGTGTAGCAAAATATTTTCATAATAAAAAATATCCAATAGATGTTCATGCCATTGCCCAAAGCATATTGACTCTTATTGATTTTCAGGAATTTGAGGATAACAAAAGGCTCATAGAGAACGTCTATTCATGGGCGGTTTGCAACATGCGTTCACCTAAAGGTTATTTTTATTATCAGCTTACTCCCTTTTACACAAACAGGATTTCCTACATGAGATGGTCCCAGGCTTGGATGCTTCAAGCCCTTTCAAGGCTTTGGCTGTTTGAACAAGGAAAGTGTTGAGATGATAGAACTCATCTTCACAGTAGATTATGAAATCTATGGAGATGGCACAGGCTCTGTCACACGTCTTGTTACTGAGCCGGGTGAAGAACTTTTATCCCTGTTTTCATCTTATAAAATCCCCATTGTCTTTTTTGTAGAGGCTGCTGAATTTATTGCCATGGAAAGATATGGGGCTCTTTTTGAAAAAGAGCTTAGTGACGTAAAGGACCAGATCAGACGTTTTAGTGCTTCAGGTTTTGAAATAGGGCTTCATCTCCATCCCCAGTGGTTTGAGAGTTCTTATAAGAAGGGACAGGGCTGGCTACTTGACTATGCCAGCTACAATATGTGCATACTGCCTCGTGAAAAGATTGAAGAGTTTGTAAAACAGGGAATAGCATATTTAAGAGCAGCTCTTAATGACTCTGGCTTCATCCCGGTTTCTTTCAGGGCAGGCAACTGGTTGCTTCAGCCTACAACAGTTGTTTCAGAAGTTCTGGCACATCACGGCATTCTTGTGGATTCCTCAGTATTTAAAGGTGGATATCAAGGAAAGTATGGGCTTGATTACAGAAGGGCCTTGTCTAATGGATATTATTGGCGCTTCAGTAAAGATGTTAATATACCGGATGAGAAAGGGCCACTTATAGAGATACCGATTTATACAAAGATGGTTCCCATTTGGAGGATGCTTAGCAGAAAGAGGCTTGCCCTATCGACCCGTTCAAAGACCAAGGGGGCCAATACGCCCTCAAAAAACAGTTCTTCTTATCTTGATAAGATTAAGCGAATAAGGGATTTTATGAGGTTTACCTACCCGTTGAAACTCGACTTTTGCCGCATGACATTTCATGAGTTTTCCAAAGTCTTTGAAGAGATTCTTCGGGAAGATGAAGGCACTCCCAATGTTTTAAAGCCAATAGTTTCCATTGGTCATACAAAGGATTTGGTATCCAAAGATGAAATCAAAAGAATCCTTGATTTTATTTCTGAAAAATCCATAAAATGTTCCACCTTTTCTAAAATAGTTTCGGCACTGGCCAATGCATAAGGAATGATTAGAGAAGCCTTAGTCTTTATATATGTATTTGTTTTTTCTTTTTATGCTTTCATAAACTGGTATAGATCTCTTTGCGCCTTGACCCTTTTAATGGCCTTTATCCGGCATCCTGATATGCCAAGGACCTTGTTGGGCATACAGGGCTTAACACCCTGGAATATGCTATTGGTCGCAGTCTTGTTAGGGTGTTTAGTAAACAAGAACGCGGAAAGGCTTAGGTGGGATATGCCAGGCAAGGTTACATTACTATTGCTTGCTTATGTTATAGTTATAGTAATTGCTTTCATAAGGATGTATTTGGATTCTGGCGGCATAATTGACTATGCTTTACTTCGTGGTGTTACTCCGCCAACTGGCAAGGATCTCATAAGCGAGCATCTCATAAATCCCATTAAATGGCTGATCCCTGGAATGCTTTTTTTCTATGGCTGTAACAGCATGGATAGGTTCAAAGAAGGCATCTATTCAATATTAGGGGTTTATTTCCTTTTGGCTGTTCAGGTCGTAAGATGGATGCCTTTACGATTTTTGCATGCTTCTGGATACATTATGCAGCGTAGAGCTGCAAAGTTACTTGCCAGAAATATAGGCTATTTTCGAGTTACTCTTGCCATGATGCTAGGAGGGGGTTTTTGGGCGATTTTTCTGGCGAGGCGTCTTCACAAGAGCATGATAGCGAGATTGTCTTTGCTAATGGCGAGTTTTACAAGCCTTTTTGCCTTGGCCCTTACAGGTGGAAGAGCAGGCTTTCTTGCCTGGATAGGCACAGGGCTTGCGGTTTCGTGGTTCAAGTATAGAAGATATTTTCTTTTCATTCCTCTTGTCGTGTTGATATTGATTACCACTGTTCCATCCTTTAAAGAGCGTCTTGAAGAGGGGCTTAAGCCTGATGATTCTTCCGAAGAGATTTACGTTGGGGATGTTGAAGTTAATCTTAAGAAGCTCACATCTGGACGTGTGTTGGCATGGCCTTTGGTAATCGAGAAGATAAAGGAAAGCCCTTTTTTCGGTTACGGTTTGAGGGCAATGGAGCGCCTTGGCATAGCAACTTACATCTGGACCGAATTGCACGAAATTTTTGGCCATCCTCACAATGCATATCTTCGCTGTCTTCTAAACAACGGTTTGATTGGCTGCGTTTTAGTATTAGCCTTATATCTTCTTATGTTGAAGTATAGCATTTCCCTTTTTAGAGACACTCGCAGTCTTATTTTCGAGACTGCAGGAGGTGTAGCGTTTACAATAATGATGGCTTTTTTTATTGCCTGCATGGGAGGACAGACTTTTTTCCCAAGGGAAGATTCTGTCCCCATGTGGGCGGCAATAGGCATTATGCTCAGACTTTATGTGCAGCGACAGAAGCTTGAAGGAAAAGAAGGACCTATTTTAGATGAAGCCTTGTGGGGTTGATCAAAAGGCAAGGATATTTGAATTAGATATATTGAGAATAGTTGCAACCCTTGGAATAGCACTTTTTCATTATACTTTCAGGGGATGGGCGGCAGATGACTTCTCAGTGGTGAAGTATCCTATCTTAGGTTCCTTTTTTAAATATGGTTATTTAGGCCTATACGCCTTTTTTATAATGAGTGGATTTCTTTGTGCACCCTCTCTGCTGAAAAAGGATTTTTTCTTATTTTGGTCAAGCCGCCTTAAGAGGCTGGTTCCGCCATATTGGTTGTGTGTGCTAATAATAGTTGTCTGTTATCACTTTTGTTCTTGCTGGTTTTGCCACTATTCTTGGAAACAACTTTTAGGCTCACTTTTGTTCTTGAATTTTTTTTGTGATGTTAAGTATATAGATCATGCGCACTGGTACATTTTTTATTTAGTAAAATTTTATTTTTTAGTATCTTTGTTTATTTTTATTAGATCAAAAATTGATTTTGATGTCTTTTTGTGTTTGTATATAGGTATTTTTGCTATTACTGAATTTTTTTTAGGTAAATTATCATTTTTATTTGATAGAAATTTTTTCATCTTTTTTTTGTTGGGTTTATCATTTTATTCGCTCTATGCAAAATCATTTAGTTATTTGCGTATCATAAATCTTCTTTTGGGTTTTGTATTCGCTATTTTTTCTGTGCAAAATATGCGGCTGAATATGATAAAACACTACGGGCATGATTTCTCAATCTTTATTATTTTAGGGTTTATTTTTCTTTTATATCTTTTCTTTCTGCTTCTTTCATTAAGACCCAATTTTGGTTTTAAAATTCATCCAGTATTTCTTGTATTATCTGCATGCTCGTATCCATTTTATCTCCTTCATCATAATCTTGGTTTCTTTTTAATAAATAAATTGTCTTTGTATTTTAATAAATATTTGTTGATTTTAATAGTCTTGTTTGTGGTTTTTGTGCTTTCTTATTTAGTGTATTTTATTCTTTCATTTGTTGAAAAAAAAACTTATTTTATTAGGGCGTAGAGAGTCAAATGTCGTTTGACAAGACGGGACGCAATAGAATTTTGTCTAATGTTGCCTGGAGTTGGGGCGGATACATACTTATTTTTGCAATAGGTTTTTTGATGCCTCGTCTTATAAACGACTTTATAGGTCAGGCAAGGCTTGGGATCTGGGATTTTGCTTGGTCGGTTGTTTCATATCTTAGTCTTAGCAGCTTTGGTATAGGTTCATCGGTCAACAGATACGTTTCCAAGTTCAGGGCATCAGGAGATTTTAACAAGCTATCCGAGACTGTGAATTCGGTTTTAGCAATACAGCTCCTGGTGGCAACATTCATTTTTCTGGGAGCCCTGCTATTTGCGTGGTATATGCCAATTTATTTTAGTGCCAAACTTGGAGACGCCCTTCAAGATGCCCAGATCGTCCTGGTTATTCTTGCCTCAGCTGTGGCAATTCAGCAGCTTTTTCATGTTTTTCGAGGAGTCATAACAGGTTGTCACCGATGGGATCTGCATAATTTTATTGAGGTATTTCTGCGAATTATCTCTTTTTTAGGCATCTTTTTCACGCTTTTTATTGGATATGGCCTTCCGGGCATGGCCTTAGCCTATCTGGCCAGTGTGATCATAGTTGAGGCATGCCGTTTTTTTATTGCCAGAAGGGTCTGTCCGGAATTTCATCTTGGCTTTGGATATGTGACTTGGAGACAGGCAAAGAAGATGATTTTGTTCGGTTGGAAGACGGTTCTTGCCACTTTGTCTCCCATCATATTGATGCAAACAACCAGTATAGTTGTGGCAAAGATACTTGGCCCATCCGTTTTGGCCGTTTTGTCCAGGGCACTTGGACTAATGTCCCGGACAGAGACTTTTATAAATAGATATTCTTTTATAACAACACCTGTGGCAAGTGCCTTACAAATGTCAGAGGACAGGCATTCATTGCATAAGTTTATTTATGAGACAGCCGCCTTTGTTGCTGGTGTGGTGGTGCCAATAGTTGTTATTTTTCTTTTGTGCGGTGGCGACATATTGAAAATATGGATGGGTAACGAGTATGCCAAGGGCGCCACTATGGCTATATTGGCCCTTGGTTATTTTTTCCCCCTGACTCAAAGCCCACTTTTAAGAATAATTATCGGTCTTAACATGCATGGGCGTCTTGGAATTTTGAATATTCTTTTGTGCCTTGCTATTTTTGCCATTACCTTTTTCATATGTCAGAGAGAGGGCCTGACTCTGAACAAGGCCGCAATACTGATTGCCTTGCCAATGGCCATAGGAAATGGCTTGCTTATTCCTCTATATGCAAAATTTTATTTGGATCTTCCCCTGCTGGACTATTTTCGAAAAAGTCTGCTCATTCCTCTTTTGGCCTCTGTTCCTTTGTCCTTAGTCACTGCTTCGGCCCGTATTTTATGGCCAGGGTCTTCTTTAAAGATTTTGTCCATTGCGTTTCTTGGTGGAGTTCCTCTGGTTGTCCTGTGCTACTGGCTTTTTTTCTGGGAAAAGGAGTTCAAAAAGCGAATTGTACACAAGGTGCACAGAATAGGCAGTAGAATTTTTTAATAATAAGCTTATTTCTAAAAGGAAAAAATATTTTCTCTTCATTCTGCTTGCAACAGCCATGAGTTTATATCAAATTTAAATGGAAGGTTGTTAATGTCGTTTAGATGAGTATAGACTTAAGTCTAAAAATGTCCCCACAAACGAAGTAAGTATTGTGTGTTGAATCGTTTCAGCGAAAAAGCTGCTTGCTAAGTCGTCTTGTGAGCGGCCTTAATAAAATTAGAAGGAATAAATAGAAAAGATGAATAAGCGACCATTTATCTATTTGCTGTCTCATAGTTATTCAGGTTCGACATTGTTGACTTTTTTGATGGCCATGCATCCTGAAATAGCAACAATAGGTGAGCTCAAGGCCACATCTATGGGCGATATCAATACTTATCGCTGTTCGTGCGGTGAGCTTTTGACAAAATGTGGCTTCTGGCAAGCGGTTGTGCAAGAGACTGCTCGAAGAAAGATCGAGTTCAGCTTGGACAATTTTAATACACATTTTAGAGCTGAAGATTTAGTTTGTGATAAAGCTATGAAGGCCGCTATAAGGAATTCTTTTTGGGAGGGTGTTAGAAAAATTTTATTAAATTATTTTTGGCCATGCAGAAAAAAATTTAATAAAATTATGTGCTCAAATTTGGAGTTAATTGATATTGTCTGTAAATTGCAAAAAGCTAAATTTTTCCTTGATGGCTCCAAGGATGCCACCAGGCTCAAGTTTTTTCTTCAAGAAGATTCTCTGGATGTGAAGATCCTTTTTTTGTTAAGAGCTCCAATGGGAGCAATCAATTCATATATTAACCACAATAAGGTTGGTCTTGAGGTGGCCATTGATGAATGGTTAAGGCGTTCCAAGGAGATCATTTATCTGTTGAGTAGGGTGCCAGCAAATCAATTTTTGGGAATATCCTACGAAAATCTTTGTCAAAGGCCCAATGAGGTTATGGGAGGAATATTCGAGTTTTTGCAGTTGCCAAAACTTGATAGTGCTTTGAACTTCAGGTCAGTTGAACATCATATTCTTGGAAATGCTATGAGATTGAAGAATTCAAGTGAAATAAAACTGGATGAGAAATGGAAAAAACAGATGAGCGAATGTGATATAAATTTTTGTAAGCAGGCTGTTGGTTATATGGCAAATAATTTGCATAAATTTATGCAAAAATTTTAGGAGAATCGATCGTGTATATTAAAAAAGTCTTTTTCATAATTTGCTTTCTTTTGTTTGGTGTTTCTAGTGGATATCCTTATAATTCACCTGTTGGTATCCCTGATCCTGGTGATTTTTGGGCTGGTATTCATCCCATTGATACGAACGCACCTCAAGAGCCGTCTTCATGGGATCATGACATTCCCCATTGGTTTTATGTAAACAATCAGTCGCCTAATGCATCAGATGTTGGTAATGGAAATAGAAAAAAGCCAAGGATGACTATACCCAGCAATTTGCAGGCTGGAGACGTAGTGATCATTGAGGGTGGACCATACAGCTCTCGGATTAAATTTAAGGGGCTTCATGGTACTCCATCTGCTCCAATTTGGATAAAAGGGACCAATAAAAAACCTATAATTTCTATTGAAGATGATTCTGATGGGAAACCAGATTGGGAAATAGAGAATAGTTCGTATGTGATTTTTGAGAATTTGATCTTTAGTGGTAGGGCTAGGGTTCCATCTACAAACAATACATTCGCAGGAGCTATATATATATATGAAAGTAGTGACCACCTTGCTTTTAGGCATTTAGAAATAAAGGATTATCCTCCACCTGCCAGTTGTAATTTGGGTAGGGCTGCGATCGCCGTTATGATGTCTAGTACATGGCAGCCTGGTCAATTTAATCAATATCATGTTTTTTATGATATAAAGATTAGTAATTATCAGACAGATTGGCCTCCTAAATGTGAAAATGGATCTCAAGGCATTGCTCTTATTGATGGTGTTGATCATATTTGGATTTTGAATAGTTATTTTTATCATATAGCAGAAGATGGTGTTCACATAATTGGATTGCATGGAAGACATGATGTTTCAAAAAAGCGTGGATTCAATAATGGTCTGCCGAATTATATTTACATAGGTAATAATGAATTTTATGCTCTTGGCGAAAATGCTATAGATGTAAAAGAATCTAATCATGTAATCATTTCTCATAATAAAATGCACCATTTTCGACATACAAAGGATTTTGGATGGGTAGGAGGAGGTGCTGCAGGAAACGCCATTGCAATTAACGATGAAGGAAGTCAAAATGCCGGTGGGGATGAAAGTGCATCGAATACCTGGGTAATTTTTAATGAGATATACGATGCTGTAATAGGCGCTTTTGTGCAGAGTGGCAATCC
>CAZNKP010000016.1:0-228294 GCA_964573805.1 uncultured Desulfobacterales bacterium
ATATCTTAAAACCATGACCATCCAGGCGCTGATATAGGCTTTCAGCATGGACCAGATCTTTTGAGTTGTAACTTATAAAAAGATCATAGCTCTCTTGTGACGACACCGCTGCCCCCTCCTGCCCCCGCTTTTTTGTTATGGATATGTGTCAGGTCCCGCTTGATGGCAGCCACTGCCATTCATCGAATAAGTTGGTCTCACTTGCATGCATAAATCCCAAAAAGCCACATAGCAAAATGAAATCCATAAGAGCCTTTTTCGACTTCGCCGGCAGGGTCAGCAAATACGGCCTTTATCCCCAGCCATCCGAAGACCGCCTTGCTGTCTGGGTTGGATGGTGCTTTGTAGATGAGCTTGTCCCTCCAGTTGAGGCTGAGGACCTTTTCCCATTTGGTTCTAAAGATAATAGTCTTTGCCAATTACTGCCTGTTTAAGGCTTTTATAAAACCATTATATATTTCTGCAAGTAGTTTTTTATTAAATAACGAGTGGATCTTAGCGCTGTTAGGACCCTGTAGGCTCTATTGGTTTATGTTCTTAATTTGTAGCAGGTACTTGGGTACTCTTTGGGGTAGATCTATGTCTGAACGTTTCTTTCTTATCATCTCTTGAGCATCTCTTTTTAGAGGAATCTGCTACAAGAAATTCCTTTTCTATTACTTTTTCAGTATCGAAGTTTTTCTCTCTTCTGATAGCATAAAACCACGATTCATCTCTAAAGGTCCGCTATGTAGCTTCGTCTGTCTTATAAATCGCTAAGATGCTGCAGCCTTGACAGCTTACTCAAAAAAACAAAGGCAATCTGTTGCTTTGTTTGACAAGTTTTTGGATTAAGCAGGATTTTTTATTTTAGATGCACAGCTTTGGTATCTAATCCCTTGGAACTTGCATCATGCGTTCGACAGCCTTGTAGGCCTTTTCTCTGACTTTTTCTTGAACTTTTACAACCGGTCCTTCAACCTCTAATGCCCTCAAGATCTCTTGTAATCCAGTCTTTTTCATATCCTGACATATCATGTCTGGAGAGGCTGGATAGAACCTCTTGTCAGGATTGTGTTTTTGAAGAGGATGAAGAAGACCGATCTCAGTTGCCACAATGTATTCTTTATGATTTGATTCAGCAGCATACTTAAGCATACCGCTTGTACTGCGAACTACATGGGCAAGCTCCAACACATGCTCATGGCATTCAGGATGTGCCATGAGCACTGCATCCGGATGTTCCTCCATGGCCTTTTTTACTGCCTCAACAGTGAGCTCGTCATGAATGGGACAGTATCCATCCCATGCATAAACGGTTTGATCTGTATGGCGCCTTACCCATGCTGCCAAGTTTCTGTCTGGAGTCATTATAACTTCTGGACTCTTGGTCCACTTTACTACCTGTATGGCATTGGCAGATGTGCAACAAATGTCGCTTTCTGCCTTTACCTCTGCTGATGAATTTACATAAGTGACTACCGGTATTCCAGGGTGCCTGTCTTTGAAGCGTCTGAGCTGATCAGCTGTTAGCATATCGGCCATGGCGCAGCCGGCATCCTTTACCGGAATGATCACCTTCTTGTTCGGACATACGATGCTTGCTGCCTCTGCCATAAAATGGACACCGCAGAAGACAATAATATCCGCATCCGTCTTGGAGGCCTGAATGCTCAAGGCCAGGGAATCACCTGTCAGATCTGCAAGGTCCTGCACCTCTGGGATTTGATAGTTATGGGCTAGAATTATAGCATTTTTTTTCTTGGCCAACTCTCTAATCTTGATTGTAAGCTCTCGTGTATTCTCCATATTCTCAATATCCTTTTATCCTGCATTGAATATTTCTACGTCTTTTGGCGGCACAAAGTGAAACAACCTTTGTGGAATCTTGTGGTTTATTTTTATGTCTTTAAAGGAGATAATGGTATGACTTCCCATCTGGTCCACAATCTCGGTCTTCTTTACAATAAAACTCTTTTTATCTAAGGTGAGTTTCAAGGTTTTGAGTTGTGGAATAGGTTCTCTGGGCTCTAGGGTCAACATCCAGCCTTTTGGTGTAAGTATGCATTCTATCACCTTGAAATCGCGTCTGATATCGCCTTTGCCAAAAAAGAAGGCTCTGCTTATCCGGGTAGAAAGAAACTGTTTTCTTGAAATAATACTTACTTGATGGGCCTCTACTTCATATACGTATACCTTTGAACCACTCGTAACTATAAGTTGTTTTTCAGGTGCATCGTAGTCCCATCTCATTAGATACGGTCTTTTGAAAAAGACCTTTCCAGATGCCTTTACAGGTTCGGGGTCTCCAGGAATTCGTGTCTCTTGTATAAAGTGGGCACTAATGTCTATGGTGCTTTCGTAACTTTTCTGAAGCCTGTTTATTACAAAGTCGCAGAGGCCTTTTTTCTTATCTTCATATTTGTTGCTGGGGGAAGATGATGCATAAGAGATCTGCAATAAGCAAAAAAACATTACAGGGGCAAGGTTTATTAGGGACCTTACAAAATTTTTACGCTTCACATCTATACTCCTAATGATTCAGGGAGAATATCCTTTCTTTGATAGCATATTGTCTGTGTTTAGATTGAATCATTCTCATAAGTCTGGTGTCAACTGGAATCTTTATTGTAATTTCTTTTTATGAATCAAAAATAGATAGGAAAAGCCTTGCATCCGTTCCTCTAGGATCTTTTCTAATACTTTTCTAATATTAACGTCGTAGTTGATCAAAAGAAACGACAATTTTCTTTTGTTGTGTGAAATTTTTATATCTGATACAAGATTTAATTGTAGGCAATCTGAAAAATGTTGGTCGTTTTCTATGGGAGATATGTTAGAGAGTGTTTTTTCATCCTTAGCCATTCCCATAGATGGGTCAAGGTTTTTCGAAATTTTTTGCTCAAAAAGGAGGTCCATCATGGGGAAAATGGAATTGGCAACAAGGTGTTTTTTATTCTTGGTCCTATTTTTTACATTCGATGGCAACTGCTTGGCCTATGATGACTTTTCGGGCTGGTGGTATGTTGAAGACAAAGGAGGAACAGGTGTATCTGTAGAGGTGCAGGAAGGAAATTGCTTTGTTGCGGTTTTTGATTTTAATAATTTCGATCCCTTTTGGATAAGCAGTTTTGGAAAGGTTGAGAATTTTGGGATAGAACCAGGTAAACCCGCTGGCCTTTATTATGAAGGGGATCTTTATCTTTGGAGTGGATGGCCCCTTGGGAGCAGTTACCTTGAACCCCAGGTATATCGTATAGGGATAATGCAGATCGAGTTTTTGTCGCCGTCTAATGCAGAGCTTAGGTATGTAATCAGCAAGGATTTTCTTACAAGTGATAGCGATGCCGGTGTAGATGTTCAGTTGGTCAAGTTCATGCCCCAACTGTTTAATGGAAATCTTGATTCCAGAGATGTAAATGGATGGTGGTATGATCCTGCCTTTAATGGCATGGGATTTTTTACCGAGGCCTATGGAGACACCATCTTTATGGCTTGGTATCATTATAATGAAGACAATGAGCCTACCTGGTTAAGTTGCTATGCACCATTTAGGCCAGAAGACTCCCAGTTTGTTTGCACTATGCAGCAATGGTATGGGGGATCATACATGGGATCAACTAGTTATAAAGCTCCGGTGGTAAAAGATCTCGAAGAAGCAGTATTTAAGCTGACAGGAGAATCTCAGGCCGAGTTGACATGGAGGGGTACCACTTACCATCTGGAACGGTTTATCTTCAAATAAAAAGTTTTTAATAGCCCTTTATGGAGCTAAGGGCTATCATGATAAATAAAAAGAGGGGCATATGAGCTGTGTTACAGCCATGTGCCCTTTTGGCTTACAAAAAAGTTGGAAACCCTTTTCAGATACATTTGTACTTATGGACATCCATATCATTAAATCCATAATAGTCTCTGCAGTCCTTGGCTTTATGATAGGTATGCAGCGTTCTATCTATCATCTCAGTAGAGATGAGAAGAGCTTTGCAGGCTCAAGGACCTTTTCTTTGATAGCATTGGCTGGATACATGTCTGGCCTTATTAACAAAAATCTGTCTGGAATAGCGATTGTTGCTGGCTTTGTAATCGGTCTTGTTATTCTTGCCGCATACTATTTTAAGGTAACGAGTTCTAAAGAAGATGCAGCAGGTGAAGGGATTGATTTTGGTAGCACAACCCATTTTGCAGCATTTGCCACCTTTTTGCTTGGACTTATGGTAAGTCTTTCCATGGAAAAGTATGCTGTATTTGTAGGCGTGCTGATAATCGTCCTTTTGGAGATAAAGCCAAAGCTCAAGAAAATAGAGGCCAAGATTACATCTACAGATATTAATGCGGCGGTACTGCTTTTGGCCATGACCTTTTTAGTGCTTCCTATCCTTCCCAACAGGATGATTGGGCCCTATCAGCTTTTTAATCCTTATAAGACATGGCTTATGGCAGTGATAATCTCTGCCATATCTTTTGTGGGATATGCAGCTATAAAGATTTTTGGTCACAAAAGGGGGCTTTTTTTGACAGGAGCCCTTGGAGGAATGGTTTCCTCTACAGCTGTGACAGTTTCTCTTTCCAGGCTGGCTACAGGCAGAAAAGGGATAGCCATTCACGTGGCAGGAGCTATAGCTATAGCATGTACCTTCATGTTTTTCAGGGTCTTGGTGCTTATTTTTATTATTTATCCTTCCTTGGCTGAAAAAATATTGTTTCCTTTTGTAGCAACTACTGCAGCTGGTCTTGTTTATACATATGTTCTTTATAAAAAATCCCCGCCACCAGAGGTTGCGTTGTCCGATAGTTTTGCAAAAAATCCGTTACAGCTAAGTGAGGCAGTCAAATTTGGTATCCTCTTTGGCGTTGTCTATGGTGCTAGTTCCTTTGTAAGGGCGCGTTACGGTGATACTGGAGTCTATATTGTATCTTTCTTTTCGGGTCTAACAGATGTAGATGCTATTACCCTTTCCCTGGCAGAGCTTGCCAAAGAGGGAATGCTGGCGCCCATGGTTTCCATTTTAGGTATTGTAACTGCGTCTGTAGTTAATTCTTTGGTAAAGCTGGTTATTGCTGCATGGCAAGGAGGCACCAGGTTGGGGCTGGTTTTGCTTTTTTATTTTTTGATAACCATAGGGGTCTTAACCATAAGTATATGCTCTTCAAATTTGGTGTAGAAGATATCCTTTTGAAAATTGACATAAGAGTCTTAAGATGTTAACAAATGGTTCCTACTGTTGTGCCGGAGTGGTGGAACTGGTAGACGCGCTGGACTCAAAATCCAGTGGGCCTTGCGCCCGTGCGAGTTCGACTCTCGCCTCCGGCACCAACTTTCTTAACAAGAGCCATTTTTTTGTTTTTAACGATTCCGGCTATTCCCTCTTGATTCCATATTTTTTCATTTTATATCTCAAGACCCTTTCACTAATCCCAAGGAGCTCTGCAGCCTTTGTCTGAATCCATTTGCTTTTTTTCAAGGCCTTTAAGATCTCTTGTCTTTCTATAGTTTCTAGCTTGGCCTGGAGGTTGTCTGGCATTTCTTCCTCAATAAGTGGTTCAAGATGGATGTCAGAGGCCTTGATTGTATTTGAACGGCACAGAGTCACTACTCTCTGTATAGTATGCTCAAGCTCTCTTACGTTCCCTGGCCAGTGATATTTCACAAGTTTGTCCATGGCAGCGTCTGAAATGTTTACAGGCCTTGGGGCATATTTTTGAATGAAAAATTCAATTAGCTCAGGAATATCTTCTTTTCTTTCGCGTAAAGGTGGTAATTCGATTTCAAAGACGTTTAACCTGTAATACAGGTCTTCCCTAAAGGAACCTTGTTTTATCATCTCTTTGAGATTTCTGTTTGTGGCAGAAATGACCCTGACATCCACTTTATAGGATCTTGTTCCTCCAACTGGTGTTATGGTCTTTTCTTGAAGTACCCTCAGCAACTTGGCCTGCAACTGGATAGGCATTTCTCCTATTTCATCAAGGAAAATGGTTCCTTTGTCTGCAATAGCAAACATTCCCTTTTTGTCTTTGTGTGCGCCTGTAAATGCTCCTTTTACATGGCCAAAGAGTTCGCTTTCAAAGAGGCTTTCGGGAAGGGCAGCGCAATTTACTGTAATGAACGGCCTGTCTTTTCTGGGGCTTAGTTCGTGAATAAGACGGGCCATTAGTTCTTTGCCTGTTCCTGTTTCTCCAAACAGAAGCACAGGCCAGGAAGTTGGAGCAACCCTTTTGGCTATTGATATTGCCTCCCTCAGGGAAGGGCTGCTGCCTATATAGAGTTCAAAGTTTACAGGCAGGTCATGTAGGCTTTCGGAAACTTCCTGAACATCTTCCTCTATTTCTACCGCCTCTAGGTGTTTTTCCACCTTTCCCAAGAGTTTTTTAAGATCCACCGGCTTTTCCAAAAAGTCTACTGCTCCAAGCTTCATAACCTTAACAGCAGTATCCACTGCACCGTAGGCCGTAATCATAATGACTTTTACCAAGGGATTTATTTGCTTGAGCCTTTCAAGTACCTCGTCTCCATTCATGTCAGGCATCCTATGATCCAAGAGGACCAGTGGAATAAATTCCTGTTCAAACATGGACAAGGCCTTTTTCCCGTTTTCGGCCTCAAGCACTTGAAAACCCTGCTCTTCAAGGAAGTCTTTCAAGATTTGGCGTTGAATAGGTTCGTCATCAACTAATAATATCTTACTCATTTGTCCTCACCTGCAGGAAGTACGACTTCTATAACGAGCCTGTCTCCTTGTATGTTGGCGTTGATCTTTCCTTTATGGGCCTTTACAATTTTTTTACATATCGCAAGTCCAAGGCCAGTACCCTTAGTTTTGGTGGTAAAATAGGGTTCAAATAGCTTTGGCAGATCCTTTTCGTCAGGGATTTGGCCACTGTTTGATATCTTGATTACTGTCATGTGCCCCTTTTGAAAAACTTCGATATCCAGGTCACCTCCCTTGTCCATGGCCTCTAGACTGTTGATCAAAAGGTTTTCAAAGAGTTGGCGCAGAAGGTTAGGATCAGCCTTTATCCTATGATCTTTGGATATCTTCATGTTTACTGAGATGCCCCTTGTCTTCTTTCTGCTTTGGGCAGATAGAAGGGTATCTCTTAACATGTCTTTAAGGCATACCTCTTTTACATCTATTTTGGATGGCTTGGCATATTCTAATAGGCCTGAGACTATCTTTTCTGTCCTGGCAATTTCGTTTTTCATTAGATTAAGAAGGGCAATATCTGGTTTCTTTAGCCCCTGCTTATTCATAAGAAGTCTTTGGATTCCCATGGAAACAGCGTTTAAAGGATTTCTTATTTCGTGGGCAATGGTAGCAGCCGAACGTCCAAGGCTTGCCTCATGTTTTTCTGCAAAAAGCTGTTTTTCAAAATCCTTAATTTTTTCAATGTAATTTTTTTGATGTCTATAAAGGACATATGTAACGACTCCTCCAGTGATAAAGAGTATGGCAGAAAAAAGCAGCAACATGTGCCAGATGTGTCTTTGTTTTGTCTTGAGCTCTGAGGCATCCATTCCCAACAGCAGTATTTGGTCCCTTGATATTTCAAATTCTACCTGGACTACCGGTCCGTCCTTGGTGTCTAACAGAAGGGTGTTTCTGTTTTTGTCGCAGGTCTCAGGGCATCCCCATCCGTTTCTAAGCCTGCATGCCTCTTCACGTGATATGACTTTGGCATATCGGACTCCTGAAAGGTTAGTGATCTCTCTTAGAGTGTTCTCAAGGCTTATCCTCCTTTGTATTTCTAAGATATCCGTTGCATCAATTCCTGTAATGATACAGATTCTGTCTTTTCCTTCTGGGCTAACATAGATAAAGAGCTTTCGGCTTGGCACTTGCCTTAATCCCTTGCCTGATTTGCAAAGTTTTTTGATGGAAAGGGGCAGCCAATTTTTTTCACTTTCAGTTACCATGTCAGTGGCAGTGTTCATTATGGTAATTCCAGCCAAGCCGGATTCCTTGCTAAAGGCCCATATCTCTTCTGGTGTAAAGGGTTCAACATTTTCAAGATACCTGATAAACCGGGCCTGGCTTCTCAAAAAGGAGGCAACGATCTTTCTACTGGTGTTTTTGGCTTCAACAGCATTATGGGCATTTATCTTGATGATTTCCGCTGCAAGCCTTGCATGATCTTGAGCATCCTTTAAAAAGGTGCTGTTTATATAACGTGTCTGCCAAAATGCTACGCTCACAGAGACAAGAAATATGACAAGAAAGGCATAGATGTTTGCCTTCCACAGGCTTGGCAGCTCCATTTTTTTCTTTGTGCTATCTGCCACACCTTCCCCTGTGCCCGTATCCTTTAGAGCCATGTCTTTTCATAGCGCCTAGGGCCTTTCGAAGCCTTCTTTTCATGCCTGTAGAATCAGATCTCTCAACGGGTTCTATTTTTTGAGCTTTCAAAGTGGCATCTTGTTTATCTAGAAGCCATAGCCTTACGATACTGTTCTTTTTTATACCTTTTGTATCTTCCAATACAATTTCTTTTTTAGTGCCATCAAAGAAATCCAAAAGGGTCACTGTCCCAGAATCCTGATGTATCTCCAGTATCCTGCCTTCCAAAAAGTCTGACGCAACCAGAGGAAAGGCCCATGCCAAAATGGCAGACACTATTAGAGCAAAGATATTAAGTGTAATAAGATCTATTTTTCTTCTCTTATTTCTGTTCATGGCTAATTTTATCTATCAAAAAAGATACCATAAGCCTATCTTATTGAAAGATAAAGAAAAAATTGGGCCATGGACGGTTTCGAGCAGTAAGGCATCGACAAAAATGTCGATCTGGAGTCAGCAGTTGTCGATGTAGGGCGAAAAGGTAGTTTTATGGATATCTTTTGACTAGATGGCCTCGTTGCCTGGACTGACTTCAGCCTGGTCAAATGTGGCCATTTCCTTATATATCTTCAGCCCTGCTTCAATAAGACCCAAGGCAAGGACAGCTCCTGTGCCTTCGCCGAGTCTCATGTCTAGATTAAGGATGGGTTGTAGGCCAAGATATTCCATTTGTATCTTGTGGCCTTTTTCTACAGAACAGTGACCACAAAAAAGGTAATCAGGAACCAAGGGGCAAAGGGCCTTTGCCACAATGGCCCCTGCTCCAGATATGAATCCATCCACTACAACAGGTATTTTCATCTGACACGCCTTTAGAATCATGCCTGTAATGCCTGCTATTTCAAATCCACCTACCTTGGATAAACAATCGATAGGGTCGGTGGGATCTGGCTGGTTAATGGCAAGCGCCTTTTCTATCAATCGTATCTTATATTCATAGGAGGCCTTGTCTATGCCTGTACCCCTGCCTGTTACCTCACGTGGCATTTTTTGGCAAATAGCTGCTGTTAGGGCGCTAGATGGGGTTGTGTTGCCAATGCCCATTTCACCTGTTGCCAATATATTTTTGCCTTGTTTTATTACATCCTCTGCTACATCTGCTCCTGCAAGAATCGCTTGCTCAGCTTCCTGTCTTGTCATGGCAGGGCCTTTTAGCATATTTTGGGTTCCGTATGCGATCTTTCTATGCACTAGGCCTGGGATATCATGTAGGTCATGATCAACCCCTATGTCTATCACCTTCACATCTGCACCAACATGTCTTGCAAGGACATTTATGCCAGCTCCCCCCTTGAGAAAATTCTTGACCATTTGAAAGGTCACATCCTTTGGGAAGGCGCTTACGCCTTCTTCTGCAATTCCATGATCCCCGGCAAAAACTAGCACCGCCTTGTTTAGTGAGGGGGGTGAGGTCTTATTAGTAATCAGGCAATAGCGAAGGGCAAATTCCTCTAGTTTGCCTAAGCTACCCTTTGGTTTTGTAAGACCGTTTAATCTGTCAATTACTGTATTTGCTATATCTGAGTTGACCTGATCAATGGATTCTATAAGTTGCTTTAGTCTTTGGTCCATAATAGCCTTTTTCATTTTTTACAAAATTATAATTTTGGTCCTTTTAGGATAAGAGGAATCCCGGCAGCCATAAATATAACCCTGGGACATAGACGTGCAAATCTTTGATTAACTCTCCCCAATATGTCTCTGTAATGTCTGGCAAGTTTATTATCTGGTACTATCCCTAATCCAACTTCATTAGACACAAGTATCACCGGTCTTTGGGCCCTGGTCAGGGCCCTCTCAAGGTTTTCAATCTGTTGCTCCATGGTTTCTGCTGTGTTCAGCAAGATATTTGATACCCACAGGGTGATACAGTCTATTACAGCTACATCGAAAGAGTCGAGATGGTTTTCCAGGATGAAACCAATCCGGATACCCTCTTCTATAGTATACCATCTATTGCCACGTTCCTTTTTGTGCGCCTCAATTCTTAAACGCATTTCCTGATCTTGGATTGATGCAGTCGCAATAAAAAGACCAGAGGGGTTACCCGTTTCAGATTTTATGTGTTTTTGGGCAAGCTCTAGGGCTAGAGTGCTTTTGCCGCTTTTGGCACCACCTATAATAAGAGTGTGTAATTTTTCTTCAAAAGATTTATTGCTCATCAAAAGCTTCTTACACGTCCACAGTCAGGACAGACCCATGTAACTCCATTACTTAGCCCCCACATATTTTCTTTCATGCATGTATCGCAGATCTGAAAACCACATGGACAATTCCAGCAAAATGGCCTCTCTTTTTTGCAACAATGACAAACGAATCTGCTCTTTTTACCCCATCCGGTCTTTCTTTTGGGATGTTCACTGCCAAAACCACTGTAGGTGTTGGAACTATTCGTCTTCATTTGATATGTCTCCACTATTTACAGGCAGGTGTATGATCATGACCGTTTCCATGCCAGCATCAACAAACCTTTTCTCTTTTGGAGGCGATTGGGCTTCAATATATCCACCATGATCTTTGATTATTCCAAAGGAGACAGAAAGGCCAAGTCCCGTTCCTTTTCCAACACTCTTTGTTGTGAAAAATGGGTCAAAAATCTTGCTTTGGATCTCTGGAGGAATGCCTGCTCCATTATCGCCAATTATTACTCTTATTTCAGTGTCGTCTGGGTCATACTCGGTCCATATGCTAATAATGCCTTCGTTTCCTATGGCATGGTGGGCATTATTTAGCAGATTGATTATAACCTGTCTTAATTTTTCCTTTTTCCCTTTGATTCGTGGTAATCTGTCTGCCAGATTCCTGTTCACATATATCCTGTCCATATTTAGTGAATGTTCTGTTACTGCAAGGACCTCCTTGATACATTCGTTTATGTCCACATCTGAAATATCGGAATCAGAGCTTGAACGTGAGAATTTTAGTAGATCTCCTACAATCCTTTTGCAGATTTTTGTCTGTTTTTCAATTATTTGCAGGGATTCTAAGGCATCAGGATTTTTTATGCATTCTTCCTCTAGCAACTGGGCATAGCCCAAAATAATGCCAAGAGGGGTGTTTATCTCATGGGCAACTCCTGCAGCTAACTGTCCTACTGAAGCCATCTTTTCAGATTGGATAAGGCTTTCTGTTACCTGCTTCATTTTTGTAATATCTTTTCCTATTCCTTCACAACCCCATATATTGCCGTTTTCATCCTTCATTACAGATATGGTGAGGATCACGTTACGCGTAGAGCCATCAGGTCGCACAAGCTCTGCCTCAATATCTTTTATATGTCCTTTATCGCAAATTTCATTTTTGAACATCTCCCACTGTTTTTTGTCTTTAAAGAAATTTTTAAAGGATTTGCCAATTACTTCTTCCCGTGATTCAAAACCAAGTAATTCTACTCCACTTGGATTAATATCTTCTATGACATGTTTGTTGTTGCAGAAGAATATCATGTCCTTTGAACCCTCGAAAAGCCCTCTGAATTTTTTTTCAGATTGTCTTAATTCTCGCGTCCTTTCCTCCACCATCTGTTCAAGATTTTGGTTAAGCCGTCTTAGGGCCTCCTGGGCGCTTTGCAATCTCAGGTTTGCTTCATACAAGGCCTCGGCATCATGTTTTACCCTGTCGATAACGTCTCTTACATTAGAATAGTAAAATGTGAGTACAGCTACTGATGTAAAGGTTATGGTGTTGAGTCCACCTGAGAAGGGGGCGATATCTTTCCAAAGATGGGGAAATCCCATGTAGAGAAGGATGAAACGTACTGTATGGCCAACACCTCTTGATACGGCAAGGGCTACCAAGGCCATGCTGAACCAAAACATGTAGGTCCAAAGGACGCTCTTTGGCTGAAGGATTGTAAGGCGCCTGGCATAGAAAAACGCAATCAGGGAAAATATGGCCGTCATTAAGGCCCCAACAAAATCTACTACATAGACAGGAAAAAGTGGGAGAGATTCGATCATATTATGTGCTCGCTAGGATCTACAGTATTTAGTTGTTTCTCAACCTGTTTGCAAAAGTCCTTAAGACTCATTGCAAGACAGTACATAGCAGGCACGCACAAAAAGTGATCAAACTTTCCAAAATAGAACATAAGCCGTTCGAGATCGAACGGTCCCTTAAGTCTGCTGTGGACCAGGTGATTACCTGTAACTATTGCCTCCTTTGGAAGCCTTACTGAAAGAATATGCACTAAAAAGGTGTCTAGGTTCCATATAAGCCAAAAAAAGATGGACACCTTAAAATATTTCCATGCAGGCCGGTTATCTAAAGGATACTTGTGTAATATGTAAATTAGAAATATAAGGGCAGATGTAAAGAATATATGGCCCATCATATGTACAACAAAACCTTCTGGAGGACCATGAATCTGTACTGCATGTGCAGGTGATGGCATCAACAACAGGGCTATTATGAGTCCTCTTGATATTTGAAAAGGATTTTCAAAGAATTTCATAATGACAACATGCCCCTAATTTTTGGCAGATAATTATAACACAATGTATTTAACAAGAAAAATAATACCGAATAATACTGATATTGAAAAATATATTGATATCTTGATATCAACCAGACTTCATCGCTTTTCTTTTGGCGAGTATCTTTCTCCACTTGTCTAGCCTGTCTTTGATTATCTTTTCGTAGCCCCTTGTTGTAGGCTTGTAATATATCCGGTTTCTGAGTTCTGAAGGCATGTGTTCCTGGTCTGCAATTGCGTCTTTGTAGTCGTGGGCATATTTATATCCCTTCCCATAACCAAGGTCTTTCATAAGCTTGGTTGGGGCATTTCTAATATGAAGTGGAACTGGCAGGGTGCCAAACTTTTTTACATCAGCCACGGCCTCACCATATGCAATATAAATGGCGTTGCTTTTGGGGGCAGTGGCAAGATATAGGGCGGCCTGTGCAAGGGCAAGCTCTCCCTCTGGTTTTCCTAAGAAGTCAAAGGCGGAAAGGGCATTAAGGGCCACAGACAAGGCCTGAGGGTCTGCATTCCCTATATCTTCGCTGGCAAAACGTACCATTCGCCTTGCAATATAGTGTGGATCTTCCCCTGCCGAGAGCATGCGGGCAAGCCAATATAAAGCAGCATCAGGATCGCTTCCTCTAAGGGATTTGTGAAAGGCAGAGATGATGTTGAAATGTTCCTCTCCGTCTTTATCATACCGGAGTAAACGTTGTTGAATAGCCTCTTCTACTATTTCTAAGGTAATTTTGGCCCCTTTTCCGTCTGGTAGCTGTGAAACAGCAAGCTCTGCACTCAATTCCAAAAAGTTTAAAAGGCTTCTGGCGTCTCCGTCTGCCTTTTCTACAAGTAAATTCGTTGCGTCTGGGCCTATAGAGAGTTCAAGCCTTCCGAGTCCTCTTTCTTTGTCTTTAATGGCTCTTTCAATCAATGTGGATAGGGCCTTGCGGTCTAATCTGTTCAAGGTCAATATCTGACAACGTGACAGCAGTGGAGAGATGATTTCAAAAGAAGGATTTTCAGTTGTGGCTCCTATGAGTGTAATAAGTCCAGATTCTACATGGGGAAGGAATGCATCTTGTTGGGCCTTGTTAAACCTGTGGATTTCATCAACAAACAGGACAGTTCTTGGCCCCCCCATTTTTTTTGTATCTTTAGCTTCCTGAATAATTGTGCGGAGTTCTGGTATGCCAGAGAGAACTGCTGAAAAGCTTACAAAGTTGGCGTCTATCATCTTGGCAAGGAGTCTTGCTAATGTGGTTTTCCCGCAACCAGGCGGACCCCAAAGGATCAGAGAGGGAAGGGTTCCTCTAGAAAGAAGGCTATGCAGAATCTTGTTGGGACCAAGAAGGTGATCCTGGCCAACGAATTCTTCAAGAGTGCGGGGTCTTAGTCTTTCTGCAAGGGGTACGTGTTTCATTCTTGTTCGTCTTCATCTGAAGAATAAAGCATATATTCGTAATGCCAGGGAAATCTGGTAAAAAAAGCAGCTGCTATTAAAGAAAAGAGCAGCCAATTGATACCTATCATTACCAGGGAAAACCACGAGTAGCCACTGTAGGGTGCCTTCAATTCTGCAATAAGGTCTCCAATCACAATTATTATCAGGATTGCTGGTACGAAAAAACGTATAATGCCATCCCAAAGAGGAGGCATTTTTATGGAGCTTGTCTTGTTGATGTGTTTTCTTAGCCGGCTTATATCAAATATCCATGCCCCGATTATACATTCTGCAATGCCCACCACCACAAGTCCATAGTGAGTTATGAAATGATCCACGATATCTAACCAGTAGAGCCCCGCATTTGTAGTAAATATTATAGAACCTGCAAATCCTAACATGCATACCACTGTAACCACAAATTTACGGTTCAGGTTGAACTTGTCTATTACGGCAGATGTAAATGCCTCAAGAATAGAAATGGATGAAGAAAGGCCCGCTACCACTAAACTCAAAAAGAATATCAGTCCAAAAAAGTTGCCACCTGGCATTATACTTAAGGCTTGGGGGTAGGCAACAAATGCAAGGCCAATACTTTCAGTGACTACCTTTGATATCGGAAGGCCTTTGGCATTTGCCATAAATCCAAGCACGGCAAAGACCCCTAACCCAGCCACAATTGCAAAAAGACTGTCCATTATGGATGTCATGACAGCGTTTTTGTTGATGTCGGCATCCTTAGGTAGGTAGCTGGCATAGGCGATCATTATTCCAAAACCAAGGGAAAGACTAAAGAAAATTTGACTGTATGCGTCTATCCATACCCCTATTTTGCTTATCTTCTGGAAGTCTGGCTTAAGGTATGCAAGCACCCCATCTACAGATCCTTCAAATGTCAGGGCCCAAAATACCAAAAAAAGTGTTAGAAAAAAAAGAAGAGGCATAAAGATCTTATTGGCCATTTCTATGCCTTTACCTATACCTCTGAATACTATTAACCAGTTTAGAAACCATATAACGGCAGTCGAGGCCAGTATGTTGAAATTAATGCCACCGAGTTCCAGGGGGCCTTTAGGGAGTTTAAGGAATTGTTTAAAAAAGAAGCTATTTGGATCGTTTCCCCAAGAAAGGGACAAGGAGTAAAAACAGTAATTTAAACACCAAGCAATGATTACACAGTAATACAAAACTATTCCAAACATCACAAATGTAACAGGCCACCAGCCAAAGAATTCCGCCTTTCTGCTAATCTTAGCAAATGCAAGGGGAGCAGAGCCCGTCCTTTCATGACCTAGTCCAAATTCTAGAACCAAAAGTGGAATGCCACAGGTGATAAGGGCTACTATGTATGGAATTAGAAAGGCCCCTCCTCCATGTTCATAGGCCATATAACTAAAACGCCATATATTCCCAAGACCAACTGCTGAACCAACTGCCGCAAACAAAAAGCCAATCTGGCTGTTCCACTGGTCTCTGTTTACTGCCATGCTGTCCCCTTTCTTCCTTTCTTTTAATGGATCAGATTAGGTTTGTTCTGTTTTCCAAAATCAAATGTGTTTAATTTATCTATTTTCCCATAATAGCTATACGGTTTCAATGAAAAGGTCCTTGAAACACCTTTTCTTTTTGTCCTCGGGTTACGTTGCTCTAATCCGGCTTGTTTGTTTTTTCTGGAGTGTGGGGGCAGACTAATATGGCGTTTAGTTATATATCTTGCTATTTTGATAAATGTGAAAAAAATAGCCTTGTTCAGGAAGGCAAGAGGTACATTATGGAACAACTCGCACTTACACCAGACATGCTCAAGGTTTTTGTGCTTCTTTTCTCTGCCATAGTGATTTTTGTATTTGATTGGCTTCGTGTGGATATTGTGGGCATTCTTATAATGATTCTTTTGCCGCTCTGCGGGGTCTTGAGTGCAGAAGAGGCCACATCAGGTCTTAGCTCAAATGCAGTTGTCTCAATAATAGCAGTTATGATAATTGGAGCGGGCCTTAACAGGACAGGGGTCATGGACGTTCTTGCCAAAAAAATAATCAAAGTGGCAGGCAAAAGCGAAACCAGGATCATGGTGGTTATTTCTGCAACGGTTTCCTTTATATCAAGCTTTATGCAAAATATAGGGGCGGCGGCCCTTTTCTTGCCCGCGGTCTCTAGGATCAGCAGGGAGCTACAGGTTCCAATATCTAGGGTGCTTATGCCAATGGGTTTTTCTGCCATTATAGGAGGTTGTCTCACCCTTGTTGGCTCCAGCCCTCTTATTATGTTGAACGACCTTATGGAGGCATGGTGGACCAACAATCAGTCCCTTCTTAAGGGGGCAGCATTTGAACCGTTGGGCCTTTTTAGTGTGACTCCAGTAGGCATAGCACTGTTGATAGGGGCACTGATCTATTTCACATTGTTAGGGAGATTCATACTTCCTTCATCTAAGGAAGAGCAAGGCGATCAGCGTTTGAGTTCAAAAAAGGTAAAGGAAATCTATGAGCCTACACTTGATCATGCCGTATTACGGGTACCAGAAAATTTTAAGCCCCAAACCCTCCAAGAGTTACGCATGGGGCCACGGTTTAATGTAATTGTGGTCGGGATTTTCAAGGCCGATCAAAAGGAGAAGGGACAAAGCGCAGATCTTTTACCCTGCGGCGATTCGCTTGTAGAACCAGGGGATTTGGTTGCAGTCATTTCTTCTAAAGATAACATCGAACGGCTTGCTTCTGTCCTTGGTTGGCAGATAAGCAAGATCGAGGATGAATTCATTAATAAGTTTATTAGCTCTGACTATGGCATAGTACAAGGTATTGTGCCTCCTGGCTCTTCTCTTGTAAATCATACTATGGAGGAGCTGGACTTTCGCGATAGGTATCGGGTAAATGTGCTCGCGATATATCGTGGAGATAAGGTGCTTTATCAAGGTCTAAGCCAACTGAAGCTGCAGGCTGGTGATGCTGTCCTATTGCTAGGTCCTTGGGAGAAGCTCAAAAAGATCAAAAAGAATTTGGATCTGGTATTTACAGATGAGCTACAGGAGGAAGAAAGGGTGCCTGAGAAGGCAATACCTGCCCTTTTGTGTCTTGCTATGGCATTAGTCCTTGCCATGGTATTCAATGTTAAACTTTCCATAGCCCTCTTTACTGGTGCAATTGGAATGGTCCTTTTCAAGGTTATTTCTATTGATGATGCCTACAGGTCTGTAGACTGGATGACAATATTTCTGCTTGGAGGGCTTATCCCCCTTGGAGCAGCCTTTGAAAAGACAGGAGCAGCAAATTTCATTGCCATGAAAATTGTTGGTTTCATAGGTGAATTTTCAACCTTAACACTCCTTTTAACCGTTGGAATTTTAACTTCCTTTTTTTCGCTTGTGGCCTCGAATGTAGGTGCAACAGTCCTTATGGTCCCGCTTTCTATGAATCTTGCCCTGCAGACAGGCATAAGTCCGATTCTTGCAGGACTGACTGTTGGAGTTGCTGCCTCTAATACTTTTATTTTGCCTACCCATCAAGTAAATGCACTTATCATGCGTCCTGGTGGATACAAGACAAAGGACTATGTGAGGGCAGGGGCCGGAATGACGTTGATTTATCTTGTCATAATGATAGCCATGATAGTTGCCCTGTATTAGTTGTTTCGCAAAGCCATCCTGTTGCAGCCTATCTAGGACCATACCTGCCAGATCGGGCCTGCAAATTTTTGCTTTGGCCATTGCCAACGTTATTAGCAGACTTATTCTTTAACGAAATAGGCTTGTTAGAATTGGAAGACAATGGCCTGGAGGTAAACATGACAGATAGGAAGATAGGATTTTGGGAGGCAGTTTCTATTGGCATAGGTGGCATGATAGGTGGTGGGATATTTGCAGTCCTCGGATTGACGGTTATGCTTGCTCATGGAGCTGCTCCTGTGGCCTTTCTTGTTGCAGGTCTGATAGCCCTTGTGACTGCATATTCCTACTCTAAGTTGTCTGTACGTTTTCCCAGTGAAGGCGGGACTATAGAATTTATTGTCCAGGCCTTTGGCCCGGGCATAATTCCAGCCTGGCTCAATACGCTTTTGCTAGCAAGCTATATTATCATGCTTTCTCTCTATTCCTATGCTTTTGGCAGTTATGGAGCGGTGCTGCTTATGGGAGTCGAAGACCTTTTTGCCAAAAAGGTCTTAACTGCAGGAGTCATAACAATTTTTACCATTTTGAATCTCCTGGGAGCATACGTAGTTGGCAAGGCAGAAGATTACATGGTTGCCTTTAAGGTCTTGATATTGCTTTTTTTCTCTGTGCTTGGATTTATGACTGTTGATTTTGCACGATTGTCTCCTGCAAGTTATCCTCATCTTTTACATATATTTGCCGGTGGGCTTATAATCTTTCTAGCCTATGAGGGTTTTGAGTTGATTGCCAATACTGCAGGAGATGTGGAAGATCCTGACAAGACTCTTCCAAGGGCCTTCTATTGTGCCGTGCTGTTTGTGATTTTCATTTATATGCTTGTTGCCTTTGTTGCAGTAGGCAATCTTGATTACCGAGAAGTGGTTAAGGCTAAAGATTACGTGCTTGCAGAGGCAGCAAGGCCTTTTCTCGGTAGGGTTGGTTTTGTGCTTGTTGGAATTGCGGCCTTGATATCTACTGCTTCTGCTATAAACGCAACCCTTTATGGAACAGCCAGGATTAGTTATATGGTTGCCAAGTTTGGCCAATTGCCTCAAATCTTTGCCAAGAAGATATGGAAAGGGGCTTATGAAGGTCTAGTGATACTTGCAGTGCTCACCGTTTTAGCTGCCTTAACTTTTAATCTTGAAAATATATCTGTTGCAGGAAGCTTAGGGTTTCTACTGGTTTTTGGAGCAGTAAATCTTGCAAACTTTAAACTTGCTGAACATACAAGATCTAGCAGACTGATTTGTGCCATAGGTGCTGGGGCGTGCATTATATCAGCAGTTGTTCTTGTTGCACACAACATGAAGACTGCTCCAGGTTCTCTCAAATCGTCTGTTGTGGTTATACTTGCAACCGGTCTCTTCGAATTTGTCTACAGAATTGTTACCAAACGGAGACTTTCAAAATTTATTGATTGGCGTCTTCAGGATAAAGAGGAATTCTTAGATAACTTCGACAGGTATCTCGATCCAATCCTGAAGGCTGTTGAAACCCATTTTAAGGGAGCAGAGGTTTACCTTTTAGACGAACTTGCCAGGGGAGAAAGAAAGGCAGCAAACAAACTTCATATTGGTGTAAGGGTAAGGCATAAAATGACAAAGAGTCAACAGAGGGAAGGGGAAAGAAACATAAAACACACTGCAGGCCTAAAACCGCACCATCCCCTCAAGATTTCATTTGTCACTACTGAAGAAGATGAGAAATTGATAGCTCATACGCCAAAGAAGATCACAAAAAAAGAGCAGGGATAAAACTTAGAAAATTATGAAAGGCCTAACCAGATATAATCTTTTTGCTGTATGTACCCCTGGTCTAGAAGATATTTTGTATAAAGAGCTTTCAGATCTTGGTATAGAAGGAGTAAAAACAAGGGGTGGAGTAGAGTTCTCAGGGGACCTGTTGACCGTCTATTCAGCAAACCTGTGGCTGAGAACAGCTAGCAGGGTGCTTGTGCGTATTGGCAGTTTTCGTCTTTCTTCCTTAAAAAAGGCAAAGGACTGTTTTGTAAGATATCCTTGGGAAATATATCTGACAGGTGCTAAGGCAATTCGCATTCGTGCCTCATGTCATAAATCAAGGATTTATCATAGTGGCGCTTTGTCTGAAAGGCTTTGTGATGCAATTGGAGAAAGACTAGGGAGAAAAGTTATACTAATAAAAGAGGGCAAGGCCAAAAGGGAGCCCCTGATTTTTGTAAGGATGCTCAAAGACAGATGCACTCTCAGCGTAGATGCTTCTGGTGAGCATTTACATAAAAGGGGTTTTAAGACCTTGTCTGTAAAGGCTCCTCTCAGGGAAAATCTTGCGGCAGCAATGCTGATAGCATCAAATTATGACGGCACCAGACCATTGTTAGATCCCTTTTGCGGTTCTGGTACTATAGTTTTTGAGGCTGCTATGATTGCCTGCCGAATTCCACCAGGCCGCCACCGCCGTTTTGCCTTTATGGAGTGGTCCACCTTTGACAGAAGACTTTGGAACGAGGTGGTAAAGAGGTCCGAGGCCTTTTTTAGGAAGCCTCTATATAAGATTGAGGGATCTGACAGGGACGAGGCAGCTATACAATCTGCCATCGCAAATGCTGAAGCAGGGGGATTATCTGATTTAGTATCTTTTCGTAGGGTCTCTTTTAGAAACATTAGGCCTGAAACTGGCCAAGAAACAGGTATTCTTGTAAGCAATCCTCCCTATGGGAAGAGGTTAAAAGAAAACAACAGTCTTCTTGCATTTTATAAAGAATTCGGGCAGATTTTTATAGAGAGGTTTCGTGGATGGGATATAAGTTTGATCTTGCCTAAAGAGGCCCCCATGTTGAAAAAGAGCCTTGGCCTTAGACTCAAGCCCTTAACAGCCTTTTCAAACGGTGGGCTTACTGTAGAACTCCTGTCATCCATTACTGGGAAGCCATAAATTTTTTGTTATGTCGTTGGTAGAAAAACTGATTCCAACAATATTACTGGAAAACTGGAAGGAAATAAAAGAACCCTCCATTATTCATGAAGTGGACAAATGTATTTTGGCTAACCAGGCCTTTTTATCCCTTTTTGGAATTACAAGGCACGAGTTGTTGTCCGATATGTTCATGGCCCAATTCATTTCTCCTTGGCCATCCTATCATCTTCGTCTTGGGGTTAGACAGGCCCTTGGGCGTTCCCTTGATGGTAAGGAATTTGACATAGAGGTCATTTGTATGCCTTTGTATTCTTCAGGACAAGGCCTGATTTATCAGAGCATAATAAGGGATATTTCAAGGCTTAAGCTCTGGGAAGACAAGATGCTCCAATCAGAAAGATTGACGGCCATGGGCAAGCTGGCTGGTGAAATAGCCCACGAGATAAACAATCCCCTTGGAGGAATACTCCTATATGCCAATCTGGTAAAAGAAGATTTGACACCACAGGATCAGGCATCGGTTAATCTTGAAAAGATTATCAAACTTGCTACTAAATGCAGAATTATCGCAAAGGGGCTGCTAAACTTTGGAAGGTCTTCATCCAGAAGCTATGCCCCTGTAGATCTTAATCATATAATTAGAGACATGTTTTCATTGATTGAAGATCACAAACTTTTTGCCAAGGTCAGAACCAAATTTATCCTTGAGCCTGAGCTACCGCATCTAATGGGTGACAGGGGGCAGCTTGAACAGGTTATAATAAATTTATTAATAAATGCTGCTGAGGCGGTGGAGGGGCATGGCAAGGTCTATGTCACAACCCAAAGCCGCGATTTTGATTCTAAAGTTGAATTGATTGTTGAGGATTCTGGTCCGGGAATATCCGAGGAATTGCAACTCAAGATATTTGAACCTTTTTTTACCACAAAACAGCATAGGGGAGGAACAGGACTAGGTTTGTCAATTACTCATGGCATAGTGCAAAGACACGGAGGAAAGATAACGGTTGAGCGCAGCTCTCTTGGCGGTGCCTGTTTTAAGATATGTTTGCCATTGAATGGAGCATAAATTCTGGTTCATAGAAAAATGAAGGAAAATATACTTATCATAGACGATGATTCTGCAATTAGGGATGGATGCTCCCAGGTTCTTCAAAAAAGCGGCTATGATGTTGTTGAAAGTGCAACCGGTAAAGAAGGTCTTGAAAAGATAGACAGGTATGAATTTGATCTAGTATTGGTGGATCTTAAACTTCCAGACGTAAACGGTCTGGATCTAATACGTCAGACAAGGGAAAGGGATCTTTCTGTTCCAATTGTAGTCATTACTGGTTATGGCACCATCCAAAATGCAGTGGAGGCCATGCGTCTTGGGGCAAATGATTTTTTGCCAAAGCCTTTTGAGCCAGATGAGCTTCGTATGGTGGTGCAAAGAAATCTCACAGCCCACAGGCTGGCAATGGAGAACCTTTACTTGAGGGAGGAGTTAAAAAAGAAGGAGGGTGAGAAGAAGATAATTGGCAAAAGTCCTCAGATGGAGGCCCTATTTAGGCAGGTCAACACTATTGCCACAACCGATAGTACGGTTTTGATAACAGGGGAAAGTGGCACAGGTAAGGGGCTTCTGGCCAGATATATTCATGATCAAAGCACTAGAAAAGACTTCCCGTTTGTTTCTGTAGACTGCTCAACCCTTGTGCCAACCCTTTTTGAAAGCGAGCTTTTTGGTCATGTGAAGGGGGCTTTTACCGGAGCAGAATCCAATAAAATAGGGAAATTTGAGCTTGCAAGTGGTGGTACTCTTTTTCTAGATGAGATAGGCAATGTTAACCTGGAGCTTCAGGCCAAGCTCCTTAAGGCCGTTGAAGAAAAAGAGATATCACGGGTTGGAAGCCATAGAGTGACAAGGGTTGATGTCAGGATTATAGCTGCTACTAACAAAGATCTAAGAAAAGAGGTTGAAAAAGGGGCGTTTAGAGAGGACCTGTTTTTTAGGCTCAATGTCCTTGCTTTGAGGACACCGCCACTTAGGGAACGGCAAGGGGACATCCCAGAATTGGTAAGGTATTTTTTGGATGTGTTTGGTAAAAAGTATAAAAGGGCAGGACTTGCAGTAACACCAGCCCTGCTTGCTATATTTGAGGAATATAGCTGGCCAGGGAATGTCAGGGAGCTGGAAAATATCATCGAGCGTTTGGTGATCTTTTCTAGAGATCGCATTATTGGTGTTGATGATCTGAGTCTTGCGGGCGTTAGAATCGGTGAACGTATTGAGAAAAATATCGAATCGAGAATCGACGCCTCTCAGGTCAGGGATGATAGCACTCCGCTAAGCCTTAGCGAGATGGAAAAGATACACATATTGTCTGTTTTAGAGCAGACGGGAGGCAACAGGAGTGAGGCGGCCCGTCTTCTTGGAATAGACAGAAAGACCCTGAGGCAGAAGCTTAAAAGATGGGGCGTTCAGTGAGTTGTGATATAGGTATTGTAAGCTTTGATTGCTTTCCGCTTCTTGACAAATGCCTTAATAGCCTTTTAGGGCACGAAGGCCGTTTTCTTGATAAAATAATTGTTGTTGAAAACGGCCCCAATCCTATACCAGACCGTTTCAGAAACCGTTTCAATCAAGTGACTTTTTATAAAAATCCTGTTAATGCAGGTTTTGCAAGGGCTTGCAATCAGATACTTGATGTATCTCGTGCAGATTATTTATGTCTCCTAAATCCAGATACTGTCATCAAGCAGGCCTTCTTGCTCCAGGCTGTCCAGTGGCTTGAATCCCACAAAGATGTGGCTCTTCTTGGTCCTAAGATAGTAGATCCGGACGGTTCTGTTCAGGGTTCTGCCAGAGGCTTTCCTAGTCTTTCTACAGCTTTTTTTGGTAGAACCTCTTTTTTTACGCGTTTTCTTCCTCAAAATCCCATTTCAAGACGAAATATCCAAACAACAGTTCTAATGGACAAGCCTACAGAAGTTGATTGGATATCTGGTGCATGCATGATAGTTAGAAAGGCTGCAGTTAAAAAAGTGGGTGGCCTAGATGAAGGATTTTTCATGTACTGGGAAGACTGTGACTGGTGTAGGCGGTTTTGGCAGCATGGCTGGAAAGTCGTATACCATCCAGGACTTGGTCCAGTCGAGCATGTTGCTGGCTCAACCAGTAAGAAGGCAAGATTAAGGAGCCTTTATTGGTTTCATAAAAGTGCTGTAAGGCTTTACTGCAAGTATGATGAAACGCCCCTTTCAATAGGTTCAGCTGTGGCTATAGCGGGTGGAGTCTTGCGTTTTATGTTTTTTCTTCCAAAAACCTGTCTTGCCTGGAAGCAAGACAGGAGATAGCCTTTCTCCGGTTCGTGTTACAAAATAAAAATATTGACTACGATATCTGTGCGGTTTATCCTTGATTGAAAAATCAAGGGAGGGTTCACGGTGTATATGAAAGATATCGTATCTTCTTTTCTTTTTTTATTTTTGTTTATTGGACTTGTAAATAATGCCTATGCCCATTTTGGGGTGATAATGCCATCAACAGACGTGGTAGACAAAAAGGAGGGGGCGCATTTGATTCTACAGTTGCAGTTTATGCATCCTTATGATTACGAATTCATGGATCTTGAGCGTCCTGAACAGTTTGGTGTAGTAGTCGAAGGAAAAAGATACGAGCTTACAAAGGATCTTGAGCCTCACGCCATCCAATCGCACAAGACCTGGCAGGCAAGTTATGATATCAAGATGCCAGGGGACCATATTTTTTTTATGGTGCCAAAACCCTATTGGGAGCCTGCAGAAGGCAGTTATATCCAGCATTTTACAAAGGTAATTGTCAGTTCGTTTGGTCTTGAGACAGGTTGGGATAGACCCATCGGCCTTAAGACCGAAATCGTTCCTCTTACCAGGCCATATGGAGTCTGGAGAGGGAATCTATTTTGTGGTCAAGTGTTACTTGACGGTAAAGCTGCTCCCCATACCATGGTTGAGGTTGAGTTTTATAACAAAAAAGGGCAGCTACATGCTCCATCTGCTGTTTTTGCAACACAAACCTTGGTAACAGACAATAATGGATGCTTTTGCTACGCCATTCCTAGGGCAGGATGGTGGGGGTTTGCAGGCCTAAACACGATTTCTGGAGGCATGAAAAGAAATGGTAGGCCTGTGGATCTGGAACTTGGTGCAGTTATATGGGTTCATGCTGCTGAGGTCGAATAAAAATGCATATATCTGAAGGTGTATTAAGTATTCCTGTCTTGTCTGCAGGTGCCATGGTCACCTTGGCCGGGCTTGGAATCGGCATGAGAAATGTTTCGCATTCAGAAATACCCAAAATCGCCCTTATGACAGCAGCTTTTTTTGTAGCGAGTCTTGTACATGTACCTATAGGCCCGTCAAATGCCCATCTTGTGTTGAATGGTCTACTTGGCGTTATTCTTGGTTGGGCTGCCTTTCCTGCCATTTTTATAGGCCTTGTTCTCCAGGCAGTGTTGTTTCAGTTTGGAGGACTTACCACTCTAGGGATCAATACGGCAAACATGGCAGTGCCTGGGATAGTTTTTGGTCTTATGGCTCGAAGGTTAATATCGCTTGAAAATTTCAACCTTTCTGCATTGGTTGCTGGTATTGCAGGTGGATTAAGTGTCCTTGGAGCTGGATTTATGGTGGCCATGAGCTTGTCGTTATCTGGTGATTCCTTTTCAATGGTGGCAAAACTCATATTTGGTGCGCATATTCCCATTGCTGTAGTTGAAGCCCTTATCACAGGTTTGGTAACTAGATTCCTCTTGAGAGTACGTCCAGAGATTTTTGGCTGTGACCTCAAAAAAAAGGCTATTGGCAGTTCATTAAAGGCCATAATGCTGTTGGCCTTTGTTATCGTTATCTTGCTTAGTCCTGCAAACAGTTTTGCTCATAGAGTAAGTATCTTTGCCTGGTTTGATGGTAAGGAGATAGTGGGGAGGGCCTATTACTCTAATGGCAAGCCGGCCAAGGGGGCCAAGGTCTTGGTGCACAACACCTTATCAGACAAAGTTATTACCTTGAGGACCAACGATAAGGGACGCTTTTCTTTTAAAGTCCGTGGTCCGGCTTCGTATACATTAGAGCTTATAGCAGGTCAGGGTCATAGGGCCACAACGGTTATCAAGATAAACGATAATTTGGCAGATATTGAAGGAGGAGCTGAAGCTACACAAGGTTATGATAACAGTGAGAGATCTACCAAAGGCAGCCTTCTTAACAGTAGCCACCCTTCTGATGCAGAACCGGCAGGGGCGTGTCAAAAAATCGAAAGGGTACTCGAAAGGGTGCTTGATAGACAGCTTACACCAATAAGACAAGAAATAGAAACCCTTGCCGTTTCCCAATCTAGGATAACTTTTAGGGATATTATATCAGGTTTTGGCTATATCATCGGGATTATGGGTTTGTGGGGTTACATGGCCTCAAAGAGAGATAAGTAGTCATTCGATGACTTGTGAACACTTTGCCAAAGGAGACTCTTTATTTCACAGGGCTGATCCTAGGATCAAGATACTGCTGGCGCTCTTTCTGTCTTTGGAGGTTGTATTTATAAATGATTTTTTTGTCCTTTTTTTGGCTGTATTAAGCGCCATCTTTATGCTTTGCATGACAGGAATTTCAAAGGTCCTTATTTTGAGACGGATACTTGTAGTCAACGTTTTTGTCATTGCGCTGTGGCTTATATTGCCGTGGACCACACCTGGAACTAGCATATTTCAAATAGGTCCTGTCCATATTACTTGGCAAGGACTAGTTATTTGTATGGCAATAACCCTAAAATGCAATGCAATAGTAATGTTCAATATGGCGTTACTTTCAACTTCCACCATATTTGCCCTTTCTCATGCACTAGATCATTTGAAGGTCCCCCAGGTCTTAGTCCAGCTTTTTTTCTTTTCTTGGCGTTATCTTCATGTGCTGGAAGAGGAATATAGTAAGATAAAAAGGGCCGCTTTGCTCAGGGGATTTAGGCCTAAAACCAGTTTCTTTACATATAAAACCTATGCAAATATCTTAGGAACCCTTTTTGTTAGAAGTTATGATAGAGGGCAAAGGGTCTACTGGGCAATGGTGTGTAGAGGCTTCAATGGTACCTTTTGGCTTTTGTCTCATTTTGAGTTTGGAAGGACAGATTTATTTTTGACATCTGCCGTCTTGTTTCTCGGCCTTTGTCTCTTAGCTATTGAATGGAGCAGAAATTGTCTCTTATACAATTAGAGGATATATCTTTTGGATATCCCAATTGTGGTTTGGTCTTGTCTAACTTGAGCCTTAATGTCTCAAAAGGAGACAGGATCGCCTTGCTTGGAGGAAATGGAGTGGGAAAGACCACTTTGTTTCATATTATTCTTGGGCTCATACGGCCCTTCACTGGATCTATAAAACTCTTTGGCAGGGAATGTCTTAAAGAAACTGATTTTCGCGAGCCAAGAAAAAAAATAGGCCTACTCTTTCAAGATCCGGATGACCAGTTATTTTCTCCTTCTGTCATAGAGGATGTATCTTTTGGGCCATTGAACCTCGGCATGTCGAGAAAGGAGGCCATACGAGTATCTAGACAATGTCTCGAGCGGTTGGGCATAGCGCATTTAGAAAAAAGGGTACCCTATGAGCTTTCTGGAGGAGAGAAAAAACTTGTGGCCTTAGCAGCTGTAATGGCCATGAAACCCAGAATTTTATTGCTCGATGAACCTATGGCTGGTCTTGAAATGAAGGCAGTGGAAAGGTTTTTTTCTGCAATTCAAGATGAAGACATAGATGCTTTTATTATAATAACCCATTTGCCTAATCTTATTAAACACATGGTAAACAGAACATTGGTTATGGAAAATGGTGGGCTTAAACCGAAGCCTCTGGGTTTTTCAAGTTGAATGCAACTATTTGTTCCAATGTAACCCCTTTGCCTCCAAATATGTCAAGAGCACTGCCAATGGTAAGGTCTATCCTGTCTTTGCCCTTATCCTTTACATGAATGGCATCTTCTATTGATCTTGCTCCTCCTGCATATGTAGTAGGAATAGGAGAAAAATCCGCTAACATTTCAACCAAGACAAGATCCACACCTTGACATTTTCCCTCTACATCCACCCCGTGGACCAAAAACTCACTGCAGTATCTGCTTAGTGTTTCAAGTCCCTGTTTGCTAATTTCTTCTTGGGTAAAGTTTTGCCATCTGTCTGTTACAATAAAATACCTGCCATCTTTTTTGCGACAGCTAAGATCAAGCACCAACCTTTGTTTGCCAACTAACGCTTCGAGCCTCTTGAGCCGTTCCATATCCACCCGCCCTTTGTAAAAGACAAAGGATGTCACTATTACATGACTGGCCCCTTTCTCCAACCAATATATGGCGTTGTCAAGATTGATTCCTCCACCTATCTGCATACCTCCGGGCCAGCCAGATAGGGCATCCAGGGCAGCCTCCTCATTTCCAGGACCAAGCATTATAATGTGGCCACCAGTAAGATTGTATTTTTTAAACAGCGAGGAGTAATAACTTGGGGGCCTATCAGAAACAAAGTTTTCTTTGAGAGTTTGAGCCTTTTTGTCAGAGAGTGTAGAACCAACTATCTGCTTAACCTTTCCTGCGTGAATGTCTATGCAAGGTCTAATCTTCATTTGATCTGTTTTTTATCTCTGTTTCTTATCTTACGATTATGGTCTCGGCCCAAGTAAAAATTCAACCAAGACGATTGCCTGTCCAAGGCCCAGTCTCTGGGTGGAACTATATCTTGATCCTTAAAAAGTATGTCGGTATCCCACGAGGCCCTATGAAAAAGGCGTACAAAAAGACAGCGCTTTTCTCCTGGCCAAACTTCACACCATCCTTCGTTGCTTCCTCCACAAGGACCATTCACTAACCTTTTGGCACATTGAGATTGAGGACAAAGAAATTCAAGGTCTCCAAGATAGCAGTCACCACATCTTTGGCAGTGGTAAAGTAGTTCCTTAAAAAAATATTCAAAAGACGTTAACCAAGAAATGCATCTTTTACCACGGCATGTCTCAATCAACTTTTTTGCTATATTAAACAGGCCACGATCAGGTTCAAAAAAGAGGGCATGTATTACCTTGCCTATAACATAGGGAGGAGCAAGGCTTGCCTTGTAATCCTTTGAAAATGACTTTAGCTGATGGTTATTTAGCCCTGTAGCAGGGTCCTTGTGAAAGAGAAAGGAATCCCATTCTTCTGGAAATAGGAAGGCTGATACATGCTCCTGCCAATTGGAGGCATACTCACGAGCCATTTCAATTACTTGATGGATGTGTCTATATTCAAGCCCCGGTCCACTTAGATGCACCCCATGATAACCAAGCCCATAAAGGATTGCCACAAGCCTTGCAGCCATATCAAGACGTAACTCTAATGCCTTCTGTATCGGCCAACTTTCCATCTGTTCCAAAAGTCTCTTAGGCAGAGTACAACCAGGGATTAGATTTTTGTAGATAATCCGGGCAAGTTTTACGCTTGGAATAAGAACTGTTCCAAGTAAGGGAACAGCAGGATTCATCTTTTCTAATATTAATTTGAGTTCTTGGTACTTGCGTACATCATAACCCATCTGGCTAATTACAAATTGAGCACCTGCCTGTAACTTTCTTTTAAGCTTTAGGTATTGAAGCACTTGCTCTGGAAAGGTCCTTTTGAAGGATGATACTACACATCCCGAATAGAAATCCATCTTAGGAAGTCTTACTCCTCCTCCTGGCGCCTTTTGGTGGATTACTAGGCCTTGTTGCATCTCTTGGATCATCGCCAAAACCAGAACAGAATCCAGATCAAAGACGGGCTTGGCCCTGCCCATGTATCCATATCTCGGATTGTCTCCAGTCATTACCAAAAGGGTGTTAAGGCCTGCCCTATCGAGTTCGAACAACTCTGATTCGATCCGATTTCTATTTTTGTCTTTACACGAAAAGTGGATTATGGGAGCAATGCCCATAGATTTTATCTCAGAGCCTAATGCCTGTGGTGTGAGGGCAGGATGCCCACCTGCATTGTCAGTAATAGAAAGGGCACTAATCCTTTTTACAGATGCTGCATCTTGGGCAAACCTTATAATGTCATCTACAGCCTTGCCTTTTGATGCCCTGGCAGGAACCAATTCAAAGGTAAAAATAAATTGATTAAAATCCCATTCCTTCTTTTTAGCCTTTTTTTCCAGGCCTTGCCTAAGAGTGTCCTTAAATATCATTAGCCTATGAGACCTTTTGCCTGAGTTGTCTCTTGTCGCCTATTCTGATAGTGAGTTTTTGCGAATCAAGATATTCAAGGAGAGGGATCATAAACTTCCTCGACAGGCCTCCGCAAAGGTTGCGAAACTCCGGAACAGACATTTCTTTATTCTTGGTAAGATAATCGACAACCCGTTTTTTTATATCGTCAAGGGTATCTGGATGATAAAATATTCCGTCTTTTACCTTGACAAGCTTCCCTTCTCGGACCAAGAGCTGAAAGAATTGTTTTGCCTGCTCCATATCTTCTTTATGATCAACAGCCTTCTCAACTGCCTCTTCAACCGCAGGTGGAGTGAGGCCCGCCTTTTTGAAAATGCTCTCTATTCTGGATTTTATCTTTTCTTCTTCTCCGTCGAGTCTGATTCTATGAGTAGAAAGACGTACACTATCCCTGTCTGCTACGATGGCTCCTTTCTTTGATAAGGCATCTAACAGTTTGTTGAAAAGCTTTTGCACAGGCCCTTTTGTTGCATGTTCTCGGCTTACGGCAGTCTGAGACGATATGGGAAAGAGCTTGGATTTTAATTCCTCCTTTGGTATGGCTTCTACTAAAGGATTGGCCCTGTGGTAATCTTGTAATATAGAGATGGTCCTTTCCATAAGGGTGTTAAAGACCTCAACAGACACAAATCGGTCTTCTGCATCAAACTTAAGAATCCTTCTAGAGCTCAAAAGGGAATCAAGCAATCGCTTCAGGTATTTTCCAAAAAAACCTGTTCTAATGCCAATTTCAGCCTGCGAAAGGCCTCTGTAACCAGCGTTGTTCAGATGGAGTTCAATGACCCTTTCTGGTTCAGCCTTGGATAAGATTTCAAGTTCCTCCCACATCCATTTCTTATGTCGTTTCCTCTTCCTTGGAAGTGGGTTAAGTATTCTGCCTCCCCCAATGGTTCTGATGGGTGAATAGGATCTTATCACATATCGGTCTCCTGGAAGGGCTGCCACCGGTTCTTCCAATTTTATTTGACAAAGGCATGTGCTGCCAGGCTTTATTTCATCCTCACTCATCAGGATTCTGCCAATAACCTCAGCAGTGCCTACGTGGAACCTGATTGGCGCCCTGTGTTTAAGAGGTTTTGAGGCACTTTTTAGATAATAGAATTCGATGTCAAGCAGGAAACTCGGCTGCAATGAAGAGGGAAGGGCGATCACCATACCCCGTTGCACAATCTCCTTGGAAACACCTTGGAGGTTGAGGGCGGTCCTCAGCCCTGGGACTGTTTTAGAGCTTTCTTTGCCATGGATCTGGATGGTTCTTATCCGACTTTGATGACCTGGAGGATAAATTGTAACTTCGTCTCCTACAGATGCCGTTCCAGAAATTACCGTACCGGTTACAACTGTGCCAAAGCCTTTCATGATAAAGCTTCTGTCAACAGGAAGCCTAAAAGGTCCTTTGGCCTTGCGTCCCGGAATGGTGGCAACCATTTTATCGAGTTCAGCAAGCAGCTCATCAAGTCCTTGGCCTGTGATTCCTGATACAGGTACAACAGGACTTCCCTCAAGAAATGTACCCTTAAGGAACTCTTGCACGTCATCCCTTACCAATTCAAGCCATTCGTCATCTACCATGTCTGTCTTGGTTAAAACTACAAGGCCATGTCTTACTCCGAGAAGTTGGCATATCTCTAGGTGCTCCTTGGTTTGCGGCATTACCCCTTCGTCTGCAGCTATTACCAAGGCAACAAGATCCACTCCTGCGACTCCCGCCACCATGTTCTTGACAAACTTTTCGTGTCCTGGGACATCAACCACCCCCACAGATATTCCAGAAGGTAAACGGAGCTTGGCAAAACCAAGTTCTATAGTAATGCCCCTGGCCTTCTCTTCCTTAAGCCTGTCTGTATCTGTACCAGTTAAGGCCTTAACGAGGGTGGTCTTTCCGTGGTCAATATGACCTGCTGTACCTATTATGACAGTTTTTGTGTCCAACCCTAGCTCACCTTAGCTCCTGTTTCTGTATCTTCAGCCACCTCAAGGAGATGGAGCCCCGAACTGTCCTTGGCAACAAGAAGCATTCCTTGAGATGTTACACCTCGTAATTTCACAGGTTTTAAGTTGGCAACTATTATAACCTTTTTGCCGACTAGGGAGTCGGGAGAAAAGTGTTCTGCTATGCCAGCCACAATAGTTCTTTCATCAGGCGCCTTGACAGTAAGTTTTAGCAGACGGTCAGCATTTGGATGTTTTTCTGCAGAAACAATTTCGGCTACCCGAAGTTGGAGCTTTTGAAAGTCATCTATAGTTATGTAGTTATCCTTTGAAGCTGTTTTTCCTTCCAATTTTTCCTCTTTTTGTTTCTTGGTCTTGTTGGATCTTTGTACATCCTTTGCATCCTTTTTAGAAGGGCCAATCCTAGGGAAAAGGGGAGGGATCTTGGACACCTTTGCCCCTTCCTTTAGTCTTCCCCATGAAAGGCCATCCGGGCTCAACTCAACTGCAGGGTCCAAATTCATACTCTTTAAAATTTTTACAGCTGCCCGAGGGGTAACCGGGCTTATAAGAACTGCCGAAAGTCTCAATGCCTCCATAAGGCAGTATAGCACATCGTCGAGGAACTTGGCCTTGTCTGGCTCCTTTGCAAGCTGCCAAGGGGCAGTGGTGTCTATAACCTTATTGGCTAGGTTCAGCATCTTCCATATTTCTTGAAGGGCATTGTGAACCTGGAAATCAGACATCATCCTTTTCCAAAGGGGAATAAGGTCTGAAAAACGATGCCGCAGCTCGTTTTGCGGGCCTTCGAGTTCCTGTCTGCCAGGTATTTGGCCCTGTCTAAATTTGTGAAGCATAGTTGTTGACCTGCTCAGTAAGTTTCCAAGGTCGTTGGCCAAATCTGCGTTTATTCTTGTGACAAAGGCCTTATGACTAAAGGCGGCATCTAAACCAAAGGTCATTTCCCTCATTAGGCAATATCTTGTTGCATCTGCTCCAAAGTTTTCTACAAGCCATTTGGGCCTTACAATGTTTCCAAGGCTTTTTGACATTTTCTCATCTCTGATCTTCCAGTATCCGTGGACATGCAAAGATTTATAGGGTTGTATTCCTATGGCATGAAGCATTATTGGCCAGTAGATACCATGGGGTTTAAGAATATCCTTGGCAATTACATGGTTGGCAGCCGGCCAAAACTTGGCAAAGTTTTGGCCATCTGGATAGTCAAGTCCGGTAAGATAGTTAATAAGGGCATCAAACCAGACATAAGTTACAAAGTTGTTGTCAAAGGGTAGGGGCACGCCCCATGTAAGTCTGGTAACAGGCCTAGAGATACAAAGATCATCAAGAGGGTCTTTCAAAAAAGACAGAACCTCATTTCTGTATCTCTCTGGGGCTATGAATCCCGGATTTGATTTTATATGATCAATTAGCCAGTCCTGATATTTGCTCATAAGGAAGAAATAGTTTTTTTCCTTGAGCCTTGTTGGCTTTACCTTGTGGTCTGGACACTTGCCGTCAACAAGCTCCCTTTCTATAAGGAATCTCTCACAGCCAAAGCAGTAAAGCCCCTCATATTCTCTGAATTCAATGTCTCCCTTGTCAAATACCTTTTGCAATACCATTTGCACAGTTTTGATGTGTTGAGGATCTGTGGTGCGAATAAATCGATCTGGATGGATATCAAGAAGGGGCCATGTCTTTGCAAATTTTTCACTAATAAGATCAGTGTATTCCTTGGGAGAGAGGCCCATTTTTTGGGCAGCCTGCACAATCTTGTCACCGTGTTCATCTGTTCCTGTAAGGAAAAAGGCCTCATGGCCTATGAGCCTGTGAAAGCGATTCTGGACATCTGCTACAACTGTTGAATATGCATGCCCAAGATGGGGTTCAGCATTTACATAATAGATAGGGGTTGTAACATAAAAACGGCTACTCATTGGACTGGCCCTTGCCTTTCTTATCTTGTCTGTTTTTGTTTGAGGTCTTCTTTTTGTTCTTCTTTTTTAAGGCCTTTTGCTGTTTTGCCTTTTGTTTTTTTGAAGACCTCCTTTTGCCTTGGCGTTTCTGCTTTTGACCTTTCGAATGAGGCTTGGCCTCTTTTTTTCTCTTATCTTCCTCTTCATCTTCATCTGGTTGAGGGGGAGTATATTCATCGAGGTCTTTGTTATCATCGGGGTCCTTTTTGCCCTCGAGTTCTTCCACAGTATATTCTATGATGGTTCCATCCGACATGGCAACGGTAACTGCCTGTTTGAATATGTTTTGCCTTATAACCTTGCCCTGTCCTGTAGGGGTCTGACATGCTTTGCCCAAAGTCGGTAAATTTTGAGCCATTTCTTTATATGTTTGGTATTCATAGGTTAGACAACATAGGAGCCTGCCGCAAAGCCCAGAAATCTTGCTTGGATTAAGGGGTAAATTTTGGGCCTTTGCCATTTTTATTGATATTGAATCAAAGGATGTAAGAAAACTTGCACAGCAAAGTTCCCTGCCACAGCAACCGATACCGCCAACCAGTTTTGCCTCGTGCCTGATGCCAATTTGTCTCATCTCGACCCTCATTCTCAAATCTTTTACAAGGGCCTTAACGAGTTCTCTGAAATCGACCCTGCCGTCTGCGGAGTAATAGAAGATTATCTTGCTGTGGTCAAAAAAACTCTCCACCCTGATGAGTTTCATTTTTAAACCTAGACTGTCGATATGCCTTTGACAGATGGCCCAGGCACTTTTTTCAAATTCCAGATTTTTGTAATAGTCTTCTATCTCACTGGTGGTTGCTAAACGCTCGATCTTTGGGGGCAGACACCTTTGGGGTAGCTTTATCTTTATGGGCTTAGAGATTATTTGTCCAACTTCCATGCTGTTTGGAGCAGGTACCACAACCCACTCACCCTCTTTTAGAGAAAGTTCTCCAGCACTAAAGGTCATTGCAGTAGTATCAGGTCTTATGCGAACCCTGCACAATATACAGGAAACCAGCCCATCTTTTTGAAGCGGCTCTGCTGTTTCGGAGTTGTTATTAATAACTTCTCTTTCTTCCATCACTATCACTTGTTGTCTGAGCTCTTGATTTTTAGGGAGCAGCCCTTAACCAAAACGCTAAGAGCATGTCTATAATCATTTCTGTCCTTACGTTTCTGTCTATCATTGCTTGTGCCAGAGCAAGTTTTTCTACATAGGCAGTCAGGGTATCATAATTAAGTCCGCGAGCCAACCGGATAAGGAGTCCCTGTACATCCTGGTTTATTAATTGGCTTAAAGAGACAGCCAATATTTCTTCTTTATTGTTGTTTGTCAGATGCCTGATGAGGAAAATATCCCTTATGATGCTATTAATTATTGCCACGGTTAGCTTGACCATCTCTTTTGACGAAGAAAGATGGCAAGAGGTCTCAAAGAAGGTCAATTCTCTATTTTGGCTTCCAATAAAATGGAACAGTTTTTCCCGAAGCTCAACCGCATCCTGAAACCCTGCCTGGCCTTCAATAGCTAGTTCATTTTCAAGAAAGTTCAAAAAGCTGTTTAATCTCTGGTTTGTCTTATCCGTTTTGTTAATATTTGGTTGTATATATACCTGTCTTAGTATCTGACAACGGGATAGGATTGTAGGCAATAGGCTGCTTGAAGAGGATGTTGATAAGAGCAAAACAGTATGAATGGGCGGCTCTTCAAGGATTTTTAACAGGGCGTTTGAAGAGCTTGGCCCCATGGCCTCGGCCCTGTCAATTATTACGACCCTGCGCTTGCCCTCTAGCGGAGGGAAGGTTACTTCCTTTTGTATTTGTCTGATTTGTTCTATTTTTATGGATCTTCCATTTGGAATTATTTCAAGAAGATCCGGATGTACAGAATGCGCAATTTTTTTACAGCTTATACAAGTCTTGCAGGGTTTCAGAAGTCCTTCGGGATCGTTTACAGGGCCTTTGCAAAGAAGCAGGGAGGCAATCTGTTTCACAAGCTCTCTTCTCGCATTGGTCCTTTGGTCAACGATCAGGTATGCATGAGCAAGTCTGTTCGATTGCAATGCCTTTGAGATAATATTTTGGACTGGAGGGGTATTTTGAGGATTCATGGTTTTAGCTTAATCGCCAGGGTGAAAGAATCCACCAATGTTTCTAAGCCAGTCTGGTATTCCTTGAAGGAAGCCGGTTTCGGGTTCAAGTGGAGGAAGCCTATCTTTCCTAAGGGCCTCCCAAACGATTTGCCCCTTGTTTTCTATTGTTGGAGTGACGATTTGCCCAGTCCGTTTATCAACAGGGACAAAGGCAATCCCATCCGGTATATCATAACCGGTCTTTGTAAGATCTTTAACGGTAACCTTCATAAAGTTGGTCCAGACTGGGCAAGCAGCCCGCCCTCCGGTTTCTAGCCTGCCAAGAGATTTTTTGTCTTTTCTGCCGATCCAAACTCCAGCTACAACCTCGGGGCTAAAGCCTACAAACCAGGCATCGTGATAGTTGTCAGTGGTGCCTGTCTTGCCTCCAACAGGGATGCCTACAGCCCTGGCTCGTCGTCCGGTTCCATTTTGCACAACACCCATTAACAGATAGCCCATCTGAAAGGCAGTAATAGGATCCAATGCCTGATGGAATTCTGGAGTAAGAATTTCCAGGATTCTACCGTTTCTATCTGTAATTTGTTCGATATATTGCGGAGTTACCACTTTTCCTAGATTTACAAAAGTGCTGTAGGCAGTGACCATTTGGACCAGGGGTACAGCAGAAGAGCCTAGGGCTAAAGAAAGATCATGAGCTAGTGGAGTGGTGATCCCCATGGCCTTTGCCTGTTCAATTACTGCATCTATGCCAACCATTTTTGCAATTTTTATGGAAACCACGTTTCGTGAGTATGTTAGGGCTGTTCTAATGGTAATTGGTCCCATATAGGCCTTGTCGAAATTTTGAGGTTGCCAAGGTTTGCTTTTTTCCGTGCCAGGAAATGAAATGGGTTCATCCACTATTATAGAATTTGGCTGTATAAGTCCCCTTTTCATGGCGGTAGAATATACAACAGGTTTAAAGGAAGAGCCTGGTTGCATCCTTCCTTGAATTGCCAGGTTAAACTTGTTTTTTCTAAAATCTTGTCCGCCAACCATGGCTCTTATTGCACCAGTTTGTGCGTCAATTGCTATAAGGGCACCTTGTATATTTCTACCAAGCATGCGGTCTTTTTTATGTCTCTTTTTCACCGCCTCTAAACCGCGAGAAAGGGCATCAAAGGCAGCCTGTTGCCAGTTGGCATCAAGGGTGGTGTAAATTTTTAACCCGCCTGTAAAGACGCGTTGCGCTCCATATCTTCTTATAAGTTCTTTTTTGAGATCCTGAAGAAAATATTCATATCCTGGAGGCGGAGAGAGTTGTTCACTTTTTAGAACCAGTTTTTTTCTTATGGCATTTTCTTTCTGCTCTTCTGTAATAAAGCCCTCTTCAAACATTCGCCGCAATACGTATAACTGGCGCCTTCTTGCCCTTTTGAAATGTTTAAGGGGGTTATATTTGCTGGGGGCTTGGGTTAGTCCTGCAACAAGAGCGCATTCAGCTATATCGAGCTGGTTGACATGCTTGCCAAAATATGTTCGTGCTGCTGCCTCAACGCCATATGCACCGCTTCCAAGGTATATTTGATTTAAATATATGTTGAGAATTTCATCCTTGCTAAGGCTTCCGTCTATCTGCCAGGCAAGTATAGCCTCTTTTAACTTTCTTAGCCAACTTCTCTCAGGTGTTAACAAAAGCGACCGTGTTACTTGCTGAGTGATTGTGCTGGCTCCTTGGACAATACCTCCTGCCTCGACGTTTTTTATTGCAGCCCTAATTACCCCAAGGAAGTCTATTCCCCTGTGTTCATAAAATCTGGCGTCTTCCGCTGCCAAGAAGGCATAAATAAGCCTTTTAGGAATCTTGTGAATAGATACAGGCCATCTTTTTTCCTTGTACCAGTAGGCCAGGATTTTCCCATCGCTACTGTAGACCTCTGTAACCATTGGTGGTCTGTAGTTTCTTAGTGTGGAGATAGGGGGAAGGTCAAGCATCATGTAAGCCCCCATGGCCATTATGGCGAGGCCTGTAACAAGCAGACAGGACGTCCAGATAATGATAAGCAGTGGTTTGGCGTCCCAAATGCGCCTTTTTCTCTTGTTTGTTTTTCTTCTCGCCATGGCTATAATTTTCTCAGCCAGTGAATTTACCTGACTAGCAACGGGTATACAACTTGTTTCCTGCCTTGGTAAGAGTCCTAATGTTTGTGTTTAACAAAGTTTTAGATTTTTGCTCAATTCTTTGATATCATAGCTGATATTTTGAATACCCTTTCATTTTGGCCGTTGATGTAAGTATGTATTTATAAAATCGGGGTAACTTTATGAGGTATATATTGGTTTTTTCAGGCTCTCCAAGAAAGGGGGGCAATAGCGATATACTTGCCGATACCTTTGTTAGTGGCGCTGAAGGTGCTGGAGCAAGGGTCGAAAAGATACGTCTTTTTGAAATAAAATTTTCTCCATGTATCGAATGCGGAGGTTGTGATGATACTGGTGAATGTATTTTGACTGATGATGTGACCCCAATTTATTCAAAGATAGAGAGAGCCGATGTGGTGGTTCTTTCTTCTCCGGTGTTTTTCTATAACATAACAGCTTATAGTCAGGCCCTTGTTGAAAGATCCCAGGCATTTTGGGTAAGGCAGTATGTTCTGCAACAGGGGCAAGTAGGGGGCAAGAAAAGAGATGGTATTTTCTTATCTGTTGGCGCGACAAAGGGTAAACTACTTTTTGATGGAAGCCTGCGGGTTATGAAATATTTTTTTGATGCTATTGGTGGCAGGCTTTCAGCAGCGTTGTTAGTACGGGGAGTGGAAAAGAAAGGACAGATAAAACAAATGCCAGGAATATTAAAAAAGGCGGAGAAACTAGGAGAAATAGCCGCTACTGGTTCTAAATATTCAGAAATTGAAGAAATATGGATACCTGGAGGCAAAAATAAATGAAGACATCGTTCACACCAGGCAAGATAGAAGGGGTTATTGTAAAAGAACTTAAAAGATATCTTGATTCTAGGGGATGGCTTTGTGAGCTTTTTAGGAGTGATGAGGTTTCCGAGGATGTGTTTCCTCAGATGTCCTATTGTTCATTAACTTATCCTGGAATAGTAAGAGGGCCTCATGCCCACAGGTTTCAGACAGACATCTTTTGCTTTGTTGGACCAGGTAATTTTGAAATAAGGCTTTGGGACAACAGATCTGAGGCCGCCACCTACGGAAACATGCAAAAATTTTATGGAGGAGTCGATAGACCTTTGTCTGTGCTAATCCCTCCAGGTGTAGTCCATGGGTATAAGGTTATAGGAATCGAACCAGGAATGGTTTTCAACTGTCCAAACAAGTTGTATGGAGGAAAGGGCCGTAAGGAAGAGGTTGATGAGATTAGGTATGAGGATATGGAAAATTCTCCTTTTTCCTTTGAGGATTGATAAAAATTTTATATAGGTGGGTTAATAAATAATGGATCCAAGCCTTCAGCAAATAAAAAAATTTTTAGACAGGCTTGATTTGCCATGTCTCTTAGTGGATAAGCACAACAACATCCTCTATGCCTCTACGTCATTGGGTAATGGAGAGGATAGCGATGTCCTGAGGACTTACCAGACGCTCTTTAATAAGGTTCTGTCTGGGCCTTTTCAAGGAAAGTCAGGCAAAAAACAACGTGATGGTTCGGTAACCTTTGAGGTTGATCCTGGAAGTCTAGGGGTGGGTCCATTTATTAAATGCCATATGGTCCCTTTAAAAACTAGCGAGGACCATACCTACTCTTTGCTGTTTTTTTCAGATGTTACATGTGCTACACTTCTTGATTATCTACCAATAGTAAGTCTTTATTCCCCTTCTGATGACATATTAGATATAAAATTTGCCACCTCTGGCCTTGAAAAATGGACAGGGATGCCATTGGATAGATTTATTAGAGATAAAGATACTTACAGGTTGCTCATTCATCCAGAAGATAGAGCCAGGGTAATGGCCTTTTTAAGGAATTTCGGGGTCAATCCTACCAAAGAGGGATGTGAAATATCCTATCGTCTTACCCATACGGATGGGAGTTATAGATGGGTTGAACATAAAATTATTTTTGTTGAATCGTTATATGCCAACGGTTCCTGTTTTTCCATGCTCAGGGATATTACAGCACAAAAAGAGTTAGAGTTTGCCCTTACAAAAGCAGAAGAACGTTGTAGGCTGTTTTTTGAAAAAGGGCCGCTTGGTTTCTTATGCATAGATAGAAATGGGATAATTGTTGATTGTAACAGGCGATTGGCGGATCTGATTGGAGTAAGCCGCAACGAGCTTATAGGATTGAACTCGCTTTCAACAGCCAACCCAACCTTTCGTGATTGGGCCAGGGAAGTGCTTCGTGGAAACGAAATAAAGTTTACTGGGAAATATGTTACCGCACTTACAGACAGGCAGCTTTTCATTTCACTGATTGGTTTCCCTTTGCGGAATGACGAGGGAGTAGTTATTGGCGCCTACGCATTAATAGAGGATCTAAGTACCAGACGGGAACTTGAACAAAAACTTATTGAACAGCGCGACTTTAACAAACTCATTATTGAAACCGCAGAGGTTTTGGTGGCGGAAATTCTAAAGGATGGCACAATTTTTCAGGTCAATCAAGTACTTGCTGACATGTTGGGTAAATCGCAATCCGAGCTTATTGGAGCCCCTTTTACCTCTTTGCTTCTTTCAAGCCCTGATGAATTAGAAAAGCTTATAAATGCAGAATCGTTAAAAGATAGCGGTAGATTTGAGGCGCATGTAAGTGATTGGAAGGGTAGAAAAAGGCTAATATCCTGGAAAATAAGTCCATATATCTCATCCAGACAAAAGGGCAAGACACACCTCTTGGTGGTTGGTACAGATATCACCTCTCAGAGACAGCTTCAGGAGAAGCTTAGAGAGGTACAGAAGATGGAGGCTATCGGAAGATTGGCAGGAGGGGTGGCCCATGATTTTAACAATCAGCTTACAGCTATAATGGGTTACTGTCAGATGTTACTGATGGAGATGGATCCTAAGACCGAATCCTATCGAAAGCTTCAGATCATTAACAAGGCAGCCAAAAGGGCAGCCGAAACCACTAATCAACTATTGGCCTTTAGCAGAAAGCAGACACTTAAACCTGAAAGGGTTTCTTTGAATAAGGCAGTTGGTGAGGCATGTGTTTTTTTTGAAAGGCTTTTGGGGGAGGAGATAGAGGTAGAGTTTGTCAAAGGTAAAACTGACTGCACTATCGAGGTTGATCCAGGCAGGTTCCTGCAAATTTTTCTGAATCTGGCCCTCAATTCCAGGGATGCCATGGATGGGAAGGGTAAGATTGTTGTTAGAACCAGAGTTTCCAGAAGTCGTAAAGTGTTACGGTTCTTGAAAGATGATGTGGAAAAGGCGGCTGTTATTACTTTTGAAGATAATGGCAGCGGTATGGAAAAGGAAGTTTTGGAACGCGCCTTTGAACCGTTTTTTACAACCAAACCACTTGGTCAGGGCACTGGTCTGGGTCTTGCGATGATATATGGTACCGTCAAGCAAAGTAGAGGCGATATCACTTTAGAAAGCACAGTTGGCAAGGGGACTAAAGTTACCATTTTCCTGCCGGCTATTGAAAAAAAGCTTAGGTACAACACATCTATTAAAAGGCTTGAGATCAACAGGGAAGTTAGCGGTAAGGGAAGGCTTGTATTTCTCCTTGAAGATGAACACATAGTTAGATCAACTGTAGCAGAGTATCTGAAAAAGCTTGATTTTCAGGTCAAGCATTTCTCTAACCCAGATGAGTTCAGTTCCTTTTTAGCAGATTATAATGGGCCAGCACCAGATATTTTTATTACAGATGTAGTCATGCCAGGAAAGGATGGTGTAGAAGTAGCCTTACAGGTCAGAAGACTTTTCCCTGCTGTCAAGACCTTACTTATGTCTGGATACAGCGAACAGGTTTTAGAAAAAAAAGGCGGTATTTCAAAGGCGGGCGCATTTCTTCAAAAACCTTTTACTATTCAAGAGTTCAAAGAGGCTCTTTATCAGATAATAAGGTAATATCCTCCTGCTGTTTGCAGTATAGCCTGCAACACTAATTGACATTATATCAGGGTTTAGATTAATTTCAGGGGGTCTATTTCCCCTTTGGGTTATTTGAATATTAGGTGAAAAAAGGAACAACAGGCAACGTGGAAGAAAAAGAGATTTTTTTAGATAAGTTTCATTGTAAGGGCTGTGGGGCCTGTGAAGAGGTAGCCCCCGAGGCATTTAGATTAGATGATGGGGAAAAGGCCAATTTTTTGGGAGCTGATAGGGCATCTATGGAGGATATAGAGATGGCCGCTACCCTATGTCCTACAAAATGTATAGAGATTTCTGATGAGTAAATGAAAACAAAGATTACTTTGGGTAGTCTTTTGAAAACTGGCTTGGATTAAGTCTAATGAATGCAAGCAGATCAGAAAAAGCCGTAGCTATAAGCTTACTAAACTGGCTGGGACGGGTTACCTTAAAAATTATAGGGGAATTGGGGGCTGTAGCCATATTTTTTGCTTACGGATTTGTGCTAATCTTTTCATTCCCATTTCAGTTTAGAAAGATCATTCAGCAGGTTTATTTCATTGGGGTAAAGTCTTTTCTAATTATTAGCCTGATAGGCCTGTTTACCGGCATGGTCCTTGGGCTTCAAGGCTATTACACATTGGTAAAGTTTGGAGCTGAGGGTATGCTTGGTGCAGCCGTTGCTCTCTCTTTAATAAGAGAGCTTGGACCAGTGCTTACAGCACTTATGGTTATTGGTAGGGCAGGCTCTTCCATTGCAGCAGAGATAGGCATTATGAGGATATCGGAACAAATCGATGCCTTGGACACAATGGATATAAATCCTATGAGGTTCTTGGTAAGTCCAAGGATAGCTGCCTCACTCATCACGTTTCCTCTTCTTACCGCCCTGTTTGATGTAATTGGAATGATAGGAGGATATCTTACTGGTGTGCTTCTGTTGGGGGTCAATTCAGGTATATTTTTTAATAGAATCTATGATAGCGTGGTTTTAAAGGATGTAACGGGCGGCTTTTTAAAGAGTCTTTTTTTTGCTTTGGTAGTATCTACCATCTGTTGTTATCAAGGATATTTTACCCATATGCGTCCTGGCGGATTTGGTGCAAAAGGCGTAAGCCTTGCGACCACTTCTGCGGTGGTGATCTCGTGTGTAATGGTGCTTGTTCTTGACTATGTATTGACATCTTTTTTGCTTTGAGATTTCAGAAAAATGACTCAGCCTTTTATTGAATTTAGAGATGTTTCAAAGAGCTTTGGTGAGCTGCAGGTGCTAGACAAGGTTAACCTCAAGATATACTCTGGAGAGATCACCTCCATTATTGGAAAAAGCGGGGTAGGTAAAAGTGTATTGTTAAAACATATAATTGGCCTGCTTAAGCCAGATTCTGGACATATCCTTATAAAAGGCAAACCCTTAAGCGAGTTTTCCAAGGCAGAATGGAAGGCCTTCAAGAGATCCCTTAGTTATATGTTTCAGAATAACGCCCTTTTTGATTCCCTAACAGTTTTTGAGAATATTGCCTTACCTCTTGTGGAACGTACAAAATTGTCTCCTGGCGAAGTTAAGAAAAAGGTGGATTTCCGTATAGAGCAGTTCGAGTTAGAAGAGGTGCGTAACCGCTATCCTTCACAGATTTCCGGAGGCATGCAAAAAAGGGTAGCCTTGGCAAGGGCATTGGTGACAGAACCTACTATGATTCTATTTGACGAGCCCACTACAGGTTTGGATCCTTTAAGGAAAAACGCTGTGTTGAATATGATTGCCCATTATCAACATGAAATCGGTTTTACAGGAGTAATGGTAAGCCATGATATTCCAGATGTCTTTTTTATAAGTAACCGTGTGGCCATTATAGAAAATAAAAAGATTCCGTTTCAAGGTACTCCCTTAGAGCTAGAGCAATCTGATAACGAGATTGTTTGGCAGTTTATTCATGGTCAAGAGGTCCTTCAAGACCAACTTACCGGACTTAATTCGCGTCCAGAAGTGGAAAAGATTATAGAAGAGCTGCTTCAGCAAGTTGCTTTGAAAAAAGCTATATTTACGGCAGTGCTTTTTACTATCGATGATTTGGACGAGATAAAAAAAGGTGTTGGCTACATTGCCTCTCAAAGGATTTTTCAGTGCCTTGCAATGACACTTAAAAGCTATATGTCAAATAAGGAATATGCAGCCAGATTTGGTTCCAGTGAAATTCTTGCAGTTTTCCCAAATTCAAGCGCATCAAGGGCTGAAGAGATAATCCACAAAATTTCGTCCGATTGTTCCGGACAAGAGCTGTTGGATCCCACCAAGTACAAAAAGGTATGTATAGATTTTTCGTTGAAGGCTGGAGTTCTTGAGGTCCGTGAACCAATGGATATTACAGATCTTTTGGCCTTGGCAAGAAAGAATCAAAAAGTTATTGCAAAAATGGAATGCAAGGGAGTCTTAAATAGAAAATGAAAAAATATTCCCAAGAGACGGTAGTAGGCATTTTTGTTCTCATTGGCATTTTATGTGTAGGATATCTTACTATCAAGCTTGGCAAAATGGAGCTGCTTGGAGGCGATTACTATCATATAAGTGCATCTTTTGATAATGTTGCAGGTCTTAAACCCGATAGCAGTGTCCAAATGGCAGGTGTGGAAATTGGCAGGGTGCAGTCAATAACCCTTAATACCGACGATTATGTAGCTGTTGTCAAGATGAAGATAAAAAGGGGAGTCCCCATACAGGAAGATGCCATAGCTTCTGTCAAGACAAGCGGACTCATTGGAGATAAATATATAAGCATTCAACCTGGAGGCTCTGAAGAGTTGCTTGAAGAAGGTGGAGTAATTACCGATACCGAATCGGCCATCGATATAGAGAGCCTTATAAGCAAATACGTATTTGGAAGCGTTAAGAAATAGTTATTGAATTAGAAAAAGCAGGAGGCTGTTCGCTAATGGGTACATATAATAATTTTTTAGGATTCAGGCAATTGATAGCTGTTTCGATACTGTTTCTGTTTTTTGTATCGTCTTTTGCCAACAGTCCTGTATTGGCAAAGGTCGACCCCACTCCCAAAAAGGAGATAGAGAATCTAGTTAACCAAGTTCTTGCGGTGCTGAAAGATCCAGGCCTAAAGTCTCCAGACAAACGTGAACTTCGCAGGGAAAAGCTTCGTAGACTGGTTCGCCAGATATTTGATCTGGATGACATATCTCATCGAGTCCTTGGAAGATACAATAGACGTTTTGATAAGAAACAGTTTGAGCGGTTCAAGGAACTGTTTTCAAAGATGCTAGAAAGTATATATCTTACCAGGATTGAGAACTATTCAGGAGAAAAAGTTATTTTTGAGGATGAGAGGATGCTTTCTCCTACAAAGGCTGCTGTACCTACAAAGATCATAAAAGATGGCCAAGAGATTCCGGTGGAATACCGTTTGCTGAAAAGAAAGAAAGATGGCAAATGGATTGGTTACGATGTGGTTATTGAGGGAGTAAGCCTGGTGAAAAATTATAGAAGCCAGTTCTATCAAGTGCTTAAGAAAAAAAATGTTGAAGAGCTTCTTTCCATGATGGAAGAGAAGGTTAAAAAACTGTCCAAACAGAATACAAAGGGTAAGGTTTCATAACACAAGGGGAGAAAAGGGGAGGGCACGTGATAGTCAGACCAGATAAGTTATCGGATGAGGAAAGACAGAAGACCATAGAAAGATTGTGGGCTAAAGATCCGAGTCTTTGGACCGAGAACAAGGACGAATACGAGCTTATTTTAAACCGTTTGGGTTGGCTTGATGTAATAGACAGGATAAAAGACAAGTTAGAAGATATTAAAAATTTTGGCCTCTCTGTAAAGGAGGAAGGGTATAGTCGTGCCTGTCTTTTGGGGATGGGGGGGTCCAGCCTTTTTGCCCTTGTCTTGTCAAAAATCTTTGGTCCATCAGACGGATATCCCGAACTGTTAGTGTTAGACACAACAGATCCCGATGAAGTTGAAAAGGTAGAGTCCCTAGGGCTAAATGATACCCTTTTTATTGTAGCGAGCAAATCGGGCACCACGACTGAGGTGCAGGCGCTTTTCAACTATTTTTGGCAGAAGGTGGCTTCAAGTGTGACCGAACCAGGCAAGCACTTTGTGGCAATTACTGACCCTGGTACACCTTTAGAAGATCTTGCTAGGGAGCGGGATTTTAGGCAGTGTTTTTTAAATTTTCCAGATATCGGAGGTAGATATTCTGCACTTTCCTATTTTGGACTAGTTCCTGCGTCTATTTTGGGGCTCGATCTAGATCTTCTCATAGAAAGGGCGGATCAGATGAGGCAAAGATGCAGGCCAGAAGTCCCTTATAATGAAAATCCAGGCTATACTCTTGGTGCCTTTATGGGGCTTTTGGGTGTGCAAAGCCGGGATAAGTTGACCCTTCTTGCAGATCCACCTGTTAAGCCCTTTGCTCTATGGCTTGAACAACTTATTGCAGAAAGCAGCGGCAAGGACACCCTTGGGCTTGTGCCTATAGTAGGGGAATCTACAGGAATTCCCGGCTTCTATGGAGGAGAGCGCATTTTTGTTTATATGCGAATGAAAGAGACCTCCAAAGAACGTTCCTTGGATACCTTTGTAAACGAATTGAAAGAGGCAGATTTCCCAGTGCAGGTTCTCGTTCTTGAAGATCTCTATGATGTTGGTGCCCAGGTATTTTTATGGGAATTTGCAGTAGCCCTTGCTTGTCATTTTATTGGTGTAAATGCATTTAACGAGCCTGATGTAAAGGTTGCCAAGGAGATGACACGGGTTACTTTGGACCATTACATCAAAGAGGGCAAGATGCCTGTTAAGTTTTGGGTGGATCCTCAGAGTCAGATTAACTTCAGGCCTTCTCATACCCTAGCCGCTTCAATGAAAGGTTTGGCACGAACTCTAAGGGATATTTTTAATGTGCTACCAACTTGGGGATATTTGGGTTTTTTGCCATATCTGCCTTATGATCCGGTGGTAGATGAAGTGGTTGCTGAAATGCGGCATATTGTGCGCCAAGAACGGGGTTGTGCTACTGTTATGGGTTATGGTCCAAGATATTTACATTCAACCGGACAACTTCACAAAGGCGGTCCCATTTCTGGAGCATTCATAATATTTACCAGAAAGCGTTCCAAAGAATATGAGGTTGTTCCAGGATTTGGTGTCTCTTTCTGGCACATACAGTTTGCCCAGGCAGTGGGTGACTTTGAGGCCCTTAGCCAGATTAATCGCAGGGTAATACATGTACATCTGCCATCTGACTATAGGCTTGGCCTGAGAAGTTTTAGCAAGGTGTTATCAAGGGCGGCAAGACTTTGATTTCTGGGCTGTGATTAAAGAAAAGATCTCTTTTTGTTGAGTGGGCCAGGGCCCATGTTGACCAAAAAAATTCTCATAGTTTTCTTGCTTATTGTTGCCTTGTGGGCAGCAGGGGTTGCCGGTTATGTCGCGATCGAGAAGTGGACACTTCTCGATTCGGTTTATATGACGGCGATATCTCTTACCACTGTAGGATTTAAAGAGGTAAGACCATTAAGTGACTCTGGAAGGGTCTTTACAATTATTCTTATTACCCTTGGAGTCAGCCTTTTTTTTTATGCGGCAGGGACTCTCGCTGAGGCGATAGTTGAAGGACATATAAGGGGGCTTATTGGCAGGCGGCGCATGGAAAAAAAGATAAGTAAACTTAACCATCACTATATAGTTTGTGGTTACGGACGCTTGGGAAGGGTTATTTGTCAAGAGTTAAGGATGAGGCGTTTTCCTGTGGTGGTTATTGATAATAGAGAGGCAGCAATAAAGGCAGCTGCCAACAGCGGACTATGTTATTTAAAAGGGGATGCAACCCTTGATGAGACTCTGCTTCATGCAGGGATCAAGCGGGCCAAAGGACTTATAACAGTGCTTGGTACAGATGCAGCCAATGTCTATATAACGATATCTGCCAGATCCCTTAATCCTCGTTTTATAATAGTTGCACGGGCTGAAGATGAAAACGCAGAAAAGAAGATGTTCAGAGTAGGTGCTACAAAGGTTATTAGTCCATACAAGATTGGAGCTACCAGAATGGCCATGGCTGTTTTAAAGCCAACATTGACAGAATTTCTTGATCTTGCAAGCCATAGTGTTGGTTTTGATCTGGATATAGAACAGATTGAAATAATGCCTGGTTCAGACCTGGCTGGAAAGGCGCTCAAGGAGGTTTCCCTTAGAGAAAGAACCGGTGTGACAGTCCTTGCTATAAAAAAGAGAGGCGGAAGCTTGACCCTGCAACTGTCTCCTGATGAACCCCTTGAGCCAGGAGACACTATAATAGCCATAGGAACAAAGAGCGGGGTGCAGAAGGTCTTGGAGATGGCAGGACACCATATAACAATAGAAGAAAACTAACAAACAGCTACATCTTTAAGAGGAAAAGAACAATTTTTAGGAATAGTCAATGAGGAACAACAATGTATAGGGCACCAACTCATCGTTGGTATCTTGAAAGAATAATATGGCTTATTGCTGGTGTTGTAGTTCTTGGAGGCGTTACATTAGGACTCCTTGTTAGCAAATACTGGTTTATTCTGCCAATACTTGCTGGCTTCAATATGATAATATTTGCGTTGACCGGATTTTGTCCCATGGCGGTGATCCTGAACAAATTTTTTGGGGTCGAACCCCTTAATGAGAAAGAGAACGGGTACAAGATGGAGTAGTTATCCCACTTTTGTCTTTGAAAGGATATAACCATCCATGCGTATTGACAAATTTTTCCATTCTATTTCTTGCATATTCTTGACCATTGAATCAAGAATGCCTGCACGGGCTAGACGTTTTTTTTCAGAAGGTTCTTTTATCCCATGAAAAGGCAACATGGCTGCAAGGGCCCTTTGTTTGAATCTTTCATTCGGTGTTAACACATCCTTCCGTCTGGTATAGTAAGGGTCTTCTCCAGGTCTACATGGTTTATTAAATACATTAAAATGTCGACAGGCTAGGGGTCTTACGGGATGTATCGCGCATACTCCAGCAATTAAAAAGGGACAGCCTTTGCCTTTTCGAAAAGATGCCAACTGTTTTTTGATTATATCCCTTTCTGGCCCCAGGGTCTTTTCAATCACAAACCAGTAAATTCCAACCACTTCTAATGGATAGATAGGGATAGTCACATGGGTAGTGCAGCAGCTTGAACACCCCTTTTTACATGCAAGATGTTCTCCTGATCTTAGTCTCTTAGAGATTTCAATAGCTATGCCTTTATCTGCAATAAAATATGCGTCAAGTAACATTGAAAGCCAGGGTAACGCCTGTTCCTCTGGAAAGGATACCCGTTTGACATGAAGAATTTGTGTTTTTTTGTTCCCTTTTTTTCTTTTCTTTGACATGTTGAAGACATGATAGTCGATATTGTAAAGGTCTTAAAGTAGGCTTTCGTTAACCAGGGCGGAAAAGATCTATAATTGACAGACAATGCTATCGTCTAAGATGGGAAACCAGGATAGCAATTATTCATTAGTAAAAGGCACATAGCTGATTTTTTTGCTTTTATGCCTCGAATCTGTTCTGGATTTATTGTTTTTAAAATTCTTTCCATCTGAATTTAATAGCCAGGGCCTGGCATGCCTCATTGCATTTTCCACAGTTCCAACAGTATGGCGACGCCCCTTCTCCTTTTTGGGGGTCGAGTCCAAGGGGACAGGCCTTTTTGCACATGCCACATTTTATGCACTCATCAAGGTCAGCTTCTATCACAAGTCTTCTTTTTAAGCCAATAAGGGCAAGAAGTGCACCAAGAGGACAAAAATAGCGGCAGAACATCCTCTTAGAAAATATATGCATGGTCAATACTATGATAATTACGACTCCTTCTATCGCCAGGGTCTTAAATAGGGTCAACATCATGATTTCTCTACCAACCAGCCCAGGTGGAGACAAAAAAACAAATATTGGAGCGCCTATAATTAAGGCAACTAATATTTCTCCAATAAGAGCGAACCAAAATATTTTTCTGGGGAGACCAAAGCCAAAAGGTCTATATTTTTTTCTTGATAACAATCGGATAATCCAATCTATCAACTCGCTCAGAAAGCTGATGGGACAAATCCAGCTACAAAAGACCCTGCCAAGAAGCAGCGCCAAGACTATTGGAATAAGCATTCCCACTAACAAAGGACCATAGATGGATCTAGAGGTAAGAATGCTTTCGAGTCCTTCTAGGGGGGAAACAAACCACAGGTTGCCAATACTTAGGCTCTGAAACCAACCCTGTACAAAATTAAAATGAAAACGCATATTAAGATAAGGTGTGATTAGAATGAGTAAAAAGGCTGCAGTCAGGGTCAGTAGTCTCAAAGAAGTGTATCTCTTTGGAGGCTTGCTCATTGTTATTTTACCATTTGACCGGTCTGGAAGCGTATATTGGTTCTATATTTATCGCTTTTTTCCCATTTTGTTGTGTTACTTGACAACCATGGACACATAGACCGCATCCAGTACAATATTTATCGACCACAACCGGTCTCAGTTCGTCTAATTTTATGGCCTTCTCTTTAAAGGGGCAAACATTGTAACATGTTCTGCAAAGGGCTAATTCTTGATTCCATGTAATACATGCATGCTTGTCTATTACGGCCAGTCCCATTCTGGTTTCTTCTTGACTTATAGGACGCAGTGTGCCCGTAGGGCATACTTCAACGCATTTCATGCATAGATAGCATGGGATGTCTTTGACAAAGATAAGCGGTGTTCCTGCAAAGACTCCAGAACGGATATCAAGTGGCCTTATGGCCTTATAGGGACATACCTCAACACACCTGCCGCACCTGATGCATTTTGAAGGAAATATTTCCTCAGGCACTGCTCCGGGTGGTCTTAATACATTGGTTTTGACTGGTGAGCCTTTAATGGTAAATCCATGGCCTTTGCCCGAGAAACCAACAAGCAAGGCTGCAACCGCAGATACCTTTAAAAACAGTCTGCGAGAGTCTTTAGTCAAGTCTTCTGAGACGCTTTCTTTTTTAGAACTCTTTTTTATCGACTTCATCTTCTGCGTGAAAATAGGTAAGTCCTACACTAAAAACGGTCTCTATTTTCATAATGGTTTTTACCATTTTTTCCATATCTTCAGAAGTGGCAGACTCCAGCACGGCTACTACGTTCCCTTTTTCGTCGCTACCATGAATCTCTACCCCAGCCACTTTTCTTAGGCTGTCCAAAGATTCCTCAATCTTTTCCGGGTCTACGTTTATAACAAATCCGCCAATTGGCATATCTTCACCTTCAATAGGGCTTGGGTCTTTTGTAGAGCTGGATGCGTTCTTGAAGCCTTCCTAGAGATCTACCTGCCTTTGGAGGGGGAGTAAATATGGAAGAGAGCACATCAGCCCCAAGAAGGCCGTCCAAGGTTTGTGAATCTTGAAAACATATGGCCTTTCCAGAGTTGCCATTCAAAGATTTGACTGCATTTTTTTTGAGGATTTTCATGAAATCCTTATTGGCCTTTTCGTCCCCCATTATTATTGCAGAACATCTGGCTATATAGGCCCTTATTCTGCCTTGATTACAATCAATTTTGGCCATTGAACAAAATGTTTTAAGCAGGGAGTCGTCAAGGGCGGAAAGTTCAGCATATCGTGCCTGAAGATCTATTCTCCGCAGAAGCTCTAGCCACTTATGCTCTGCATATTTTGTTGAAATTTTGGAAGCAAGGCCCAATATCTCCTTATTACCTCTAAGATAGGGAAATCCTTGTATCCGTTTCACTTCCCGGCATCTGAGGCCATTTTCATCTAATAGTTTTTCCATAAACAGCCAGTTTTCAGCGCATTCTTTTCCTTTGCCGTGTTTAAAGGAGAAACTAGGCCCCTCAGCGTAAGCTGATATAACGTAAGCAGTAGCCAATATTAAGATTGGGATAATGGTAAAGCTCTTTTTCATAACCTTTTGGTAAAAAGGGCCGATGCTTATGCATCGGCCCTGCATTTAATCCACGTTTTTTTTTAAGCTGACTCCAAATATTATGCCTTTAGCCGGACCAAGAATGGGGTTAAGGGCTTTGGTCCAGAGACCTTCTTTATACGGCAAGCACATATCTTAAATTCAGGTTCCTTGGAGCCAGGATCAAAGGCATCTTTTGTAACTCTGTTTATCATTCTGTCTTCATCCTGATCGTGCCAGTAAACAAATACCATTCCTTCACATGGCCCAACGTATACCTTTGCTGGCAATACATTTCTGCCTCTTCTTGAGACCACCTCCACCATATCTCCTGGTTTTATTCCTAGTTTTTCCGCATCCTTCGGGTTTATTTCCACATAAGCATATGGATTTGCCCTCATGAGTTCTTTGATTCGGCCAGTCATGCTGCTCGTGTGCCAGTGATCGATGATTCTACCAGTGGATAGATAAAATGGATACTGGGAATCTGGCATTTCCTCAGGACCTTTTTGTGGCCTAAGCCAAATCCAGAGTTTTTTGTCTGGATGGGCCGGACCATAGAATTGCAGTGGCAGCTCGTTTTTGGCATATTTATCTGCCAATGGGTCAAGGCCCCTTACGAATTTGATATCGGTTCCTCCTTTCAATGCCCACTCCTTGGTAGGGGCTGGCCATTGAACACCATCTGGCAATTTTTCAAGCACCTCATAGGTGGCTCCCCTAAGGTCGTTATCACGACCCTTGGTAAGTTTTTGTGTATACTCATCCCAGATGGCTTTTGGGAGTTCATAGTCTGGCTCCTTGCCAATAAATGGCTCTACACATTTTTTGATAACAGGGTCATTCAGTTCCTTTGCAAGCCTAAGAGCCCATTCCCGTACTATCCATACTTCGGGCTTTGCTTCCCCGGGTGCATCCACTGCCTTGGGAGTAAGCTGGGAACGCCTTTCTGTGCAGCCGTAGACCCCAGTTTTTTCAAAGATAAATGCTGTTGGCAGTACAAGATTTGCAAGCTCTGTAGTCTTTGTAGGAAAGATATCTGTTACAACCATAAAGACATCTTCCCGTTTCATACCCTTCCTGTACTTATCGCAGTTTGGAAGAGATTGGGCCGGACTTGTGCAATTAATCCAGATGGCTTTGATCTTGCCCTGATTGACCGCCTCGAACATGGCTATAGTGTGATAGCCTGGCTTTGGCGGTATACGGCCTTCTGGGATACCCCAGAGTCTTTCCACTTCATGTCTTAGCTTGTCTTTCTTTACAAGCCTGTGGGCTGGCAATATATGGCACAAGCCTCCTCCTTCTCTTACTCCACCGCAGGCATTTGGTTGGCCTGTCAAAGAGAAGCTGTCAGCCCCTGGTTTGCAAAGTTGGCCTGTTAAGATATGGAGGTTGTGAATGAGATTGTTTGCCCAGACCCCGCGTTTTCTTTGATTAATCCCCATAGTCCAAATGGACATAGTGCCTTCAGACTTTGCAAACCAGTGGGCGGCCTTTCTGATCTTTTCTGGTGTTATATTGCCGCCACATATCCTCGCAGCCTTTTCAGGAGTGTAATCCTTGATAAATTCTTTGTATTTTTTGAAATCGACCTGCTTCTTTTCTTTACCCATTCGAAAGACTGCATAATTGTTGATAAAGTTCTCATCGTAGAGTTTGTCTTGAAGGATTACATATGCCATTGCATTTAAAAGGGCAAGGTCAGTCCCTGGTTCAAATTGGAGATGAAGATCTGCAATTCTTGAAGTCGGAGACACTCTTGGGTCGGCATTTATGACCTTTACCCTATCCCTATTATCGAGCTTTCTTCGCATTATCCTTCTAAAAAGGACGGGATGTGCTTCAGCAGTATTACTTCCAATGATAAAAAAACAGCTTGCCCTTTCAAAGTTAGTGTAACTACCAATGGGTTCGTCGGCTCCAAAGGATGTGATATAGCCACCTACTGCACTCGCCATGCAGAGTCTGGGATTCCCCTCTACGTTATTAGTTTGGAGCCCACCCCTCATGACCTTTTGGAATATATATGTTTCTTCTGTTAGGGCCTGTCCTGATCCATAGTAGGCAACAGAGTTGTTCCCGTATTTTTTGACTGCCTTGGCAAACTCCTTGGCAGCAATATCAAGGGCCTCATCCCAAGAGATCTCTTTAAATGGTTGATCTTTCTTTGCCCTGTAAAGGGGCTTTTTAAGCCGTTCTGGATGGTTGTAGCCCATTAATTTGTAAAACAACATGCCCTTCATGCAAAGATATCCCTTGTTGGTCCTTGAGTCAGCAATACCTCTAAGGGCCACCGCCTTACCGTTTTTTACGCCAAGCTCTAGCCGACAGCCAGAACCACACAGTCTGCAAGTCCCCTTGTGCCAACTATCAGCATCTGCGGCATGAGCATTTTTTTCATTGGTAAAAGGGAGATTGATCCCTACATATGATGCCGCTGTTAAAGCGGCAGTCCTCTTAATAAATTCTCTTCTGGAAAGCCCCATGATTTCTCCTCCTTACTTGTGGATAAAAAAGTGATGGGCCGGATGGCATTCCCAGCATTTTTTGTCTTTAGGTCTCTTTTGATACTGTGCGTTATGACATGCAGCACAAGAGGCCTCATCAGGAGAGGCCTTGAGATTTTCATATGTCCCATGACACTGGAAACATTTTACATTGGCAATACCATGGACAGAATTATACCATTCCTTGTAGACCTCAGGAGTGGCATCCTTGTGGCATTGGGAACAAGGAGTAAGCATTTCTTGTTGATTAAGCTCTGGATGTCCTCCGGCTGCCTTTGTTACAGCTCCCTTTTTAGAAGCTCCAGCTGTACAGGCAGTTGCTACTGCAATAGTTAGCACAAGCAAACAAAGTTTTAAGATGTGTCTTTTCACTTTCCACCTCCTGAAAAGAAAAGGGCCGGATGAACCGGCCCTTATTCATTTGGTTAGAATGTAAACCTGAATTCGGCATAGAAGAAATCCAAGTCTTCGTCCTTAGTGAAGACCTGTTCCACCACATCATCTCCCCATACGTGGCTGTAATAAAGATCAAGTCCCATGCTAACGCCATAGGCTTTATATATATCCTTTATAAAGAAAGATATATCCCACATGGTTCCAAGATCATCGTCATCAAAACCACCTACAGGTCTTAGAGGCTTGTAACCGAATATATCGGCCCTGGTGGCGCCTGAACCCTGATACCAGGCGTCTTCCTTTTCTGTGAGCCAAAGCCTGGTGACATCAGTGCGGACAAGAAGGTTTGGAAGCGGCTTAACCATGAGTTGTCCAAAGCAGTATGTTGTATTCATGAGGTTAAACCAGGGAGTCATGGCATAGATGCGAAGCGTTGGCATCATCATGAAAAAGGTATCACGATCATTGTCTTTAGGATCGTCATCTCCAGAGCCTTGAAAGAAGCCACCGCGGACCCAGGGATTCCAGTTAATGTCTTCAAACTTGTAGCCACCTTCAACGGCAACCGCGTAACCACTTTGATCATCTTTGCCCCATACACCTGTCTGATATACACCCCATACTAGGAAATCAAAACTGCCAGGGCCCATCTTTGGGGTGACATAGAGGATATGCCCACCAATGGTGTTTATCTCTGGATCCTGATTGGGTAGGCCCCTATCATCATTGTAGTAGTAATAGAAGAGTTGCGAATCAAGTCCAGGAATAACTGTATCTTTAAGAGTGAAAACAGCAGTAAGGATATCGATATCGTGGATCTTGTATCCCTTTGTCTCGTTTTCCATGTAATCAAGGTAAAAACCGCCTTGTGTGGGCTGGAAGCCTGCAACTGTGAAGTTATAGTTTTTGTCGTTCCAAGCTACTTGAAAACCATCGAATGAACGTCCGACACGGGACCATTCGAAGCCACCGATCAGACGCTGAGAAATGCGCAGTTTTCTAAGCCACTGGAGACGTTTGTTCTTTGGTTTGGTTCCATATTCAAGACCGCTGTTATATTTGAAACGGCCAATTGTTGCACTGAGATTTTCACACCCAGGCAAGCGGCCCCTTAGCCATAGCTGGTCTATTCCAACCTTACCAACATCCCTGGCACCGTTATTTTGACCATAGTAAAGGGCTCCGGTTCCGTAGGAAGCATGCCGTGGAAGGCCAAAAAACTGGGTCCAGTTTATTTCACTGTACGCATCTATGAGTTTGGAATTGAATCCAAAACCGAGACGCATTTTACTTGACACAAAATCATATTGGTCATCCCTTGTATTGGGTTTCTCAAAGGTGGACCAATTTTCGTATCTGATTTCTTCTTTAAATTTAATATATGCATTTTGATTGATCTTGTAAGCAAAGGCATTGGCTGTTGTTAAGAACAGCAAGGCCAATAATATTGTAAAAATTGGTCTTTTCATTTCCTTACCCTCCTTTTTGAATTTTTAAATGGAACAAGGCTGTGGCTCCCTATAAACCACAGCCTTTACTGATTTTTTTTATGCTCCTTAGAGCTTACCTATTAAAGAGGACCGGTACTCATAACAGTGCTAGGTTCTTCTATCTTATTGTTTTTCATACGATAATTATAGATCTGTTGCAGATCCTTATACATTTGAAAGATCATAAAGAATCCGTGCCAATGTGCATAATCTGGACCATTCATGGCAGCACCCTGGCGAGCGCGTCTCCCTGCATGGTGCCATAAGTAGTACATGATTTCTTGGAATCCATCTGCCCAAGGATCTTTACCAAGAAGTCCCTTCGCAGCCAATTCCTTTTTCATCTTTACCGCACCATCCCAGTAAAAATTATAAAGGGCTACAGCGTCATCAAGTGTGTTGATTTCCTTTTGCATCTGGGTTGGACCATGACAGTTAACGCACACCTTTCTCATGAGTTTGGCGCCTTTTTCTCCATCGCCCCTCTCGCCAGAACGGATTACGCTCTTGGGATGAACTAGATCCCATTTGAGTCTATCGTTTATGTTATGAGTAGTGGTGAGGTCTCCGATTCCGCTCATGTGGCAGGTAGCACATGTAGGTGCAGTGTAGTCTCCAGGCTGCCAGGCATCAGGAGCGCTATCCCACTCCCAGGTTTCCCCCTGAGTCGCAAATATCTGGCCGTGTTTACTTTCCATATAAATTTCTATGTCTGGATGGTCTGGGCCAAGGTGACAGCTTGCACAGGCTTCTGGCTTTCTTGCCTCTTCTACAGAAAACTGATGTCTTGTGTGACATACAGTGCATGTTCCGATAGAGCCATCTGGATATCTGGTTCCAACACCACCTGGCCATGTGTTCTTGACAGGCTTGTGATCCGGACCAAGTTCTACCTGACCGCCATGACACATTTGACAGCCGGCGGCTCTAGATGCCCAGTTGCTTGAATTGGATTTGCTGTTGCCAATAAAAGCAGCTCCTTCCAAGTGGTACATCAAGTTGATTGTTTTCTTTTTTTCAACAACTGGAAAACTTGCTAGCTTGGCATGGCCGCTTTTTAAAAACTGTTCAACTTCTTGCGGGTGACAGCGTGAACATGTACGGGATGAAACCATTGGAGAAATATAGACGTTTGAGCCCTTTATGCCAGAACATTGGCTGGCCATGGGAGAACTTTTTTCAACTACGTGACAGTCGTAGCAAGATACAGCGGCATGGGCCATTTTCCCTTTTTTCCAGGACTCCACAATCCCAGGAGTCTTTTTTGAATGACATTCAATGCATTTTGCTGCCTCAGGAGACATGCCACGTTTAATAACAAGCTCCTTGTGAAGCTTGGGTGTGGCGTTGCCTGTACCCTGTTCAGCAAATGCCACACTGCATACAAGGCCTAAAAAAAGGCTGGCCAGTATCAGTGTGCCCGCTTTACCAAATAGTTCTTTCATGTTAACCCTCCTTGTTTATTTTTTTCATAAAATACACATCCAAAAGTTATTTGGCTTTCTTGGCGATTTCTCTAAACTCATCCACAAGGTCTCCATGTCCTACTTCATGATGGCAATCGAGACATGTCCTTTGTGTCTGACCTACAAGATATGCCTTGTGAGCAGAAAAGGCCTTCACAGGAATGCCTGGAGCTACTAATTCTTTATGACATTCCTTGCAGCCAGATTCGTATGCCGCATGGACATACGGTCCTCTGTTCTTCCACAAGGTAAGCCAATCGGTTTTTTTACCCATCCAATGGGCCTTGATGTCGTGAAGGCCTGCAAGAGTCTTAGTTTTTAAATAGTTCCATAGACTGTCATGGGGCAGGTGACAATCTACACATCTGGCCCTGATTACACCCTTTTCATCAGAGCCATGTTTCCCCGCGGCCCATGTCCTATAAAAGGGATGCATTTCATGGCAAGAATTGCAAAACTCCACCGTACTGGTAGACTGTACCTGTTTGGCTGAGAAAAATGCTACTACCAGAGCGACAAGGAAGGCAATAATGCAAGCAACTAATACTGCCCCCCCGTTGTTTGTGATAATCCTCATGGAAACCCTCCTGCGTTGGTATGAAGGATAGCAAAATTTTTCAATCTTAATTTTAGCGAATTTTTCTGTTACTATGTTGTTAAATATGTTACTAAAATGTAACAATTTTAATCTTCTTAGATTCATTTATGATTTCAATCGGTTAATAAGTATAAGCATTAAGTCGTTTTTAAGGGTCAGAAGTTTTGAAGTACCATAAATAAAGAGTCATAGAGGAGATCTGAAATGGCGATCTTTTTTAGGGCAGATAATATTCATTTTGAGCCACATCCTAAGTTTGATGGGGTTAAGCTTGCTAAGCTTGCAGGCAAGAGGCAAGGCTCTATTATAGGGGTATCCATACTTTCTATTGCACCAGGAGTTGAGATACCTGTTCACACTCATGATGACAGTGTCGATTCCATCTATTGTCTTAAGGGAAGCGGTGAAATCTATTTTGATGGTGCATGGCAGCCCATAGGCAGTGGTGATTACTGTCTTGTTTTTCCCAAAGAGGAACATGGGGTTAAGTGTGCATCTGGACAGGAGCTGAAACTTTTTATTGTTCACAGTCCGCCTCTTTTTTAAGGCCCCATGTTTCTAAGGCTTGGTCACAAGATACTTTTCTGGATAATAGTTATATTTGGTATTTTTGGTTCTATTTTTCTTTTCTGGCAAGGTAATCAATATAGGCAGGCTGGGATCTCACAACTTCTTCAACAGGCCCGTGGAATCTATCATTATGTTGTACTTTCAAGACAGCTTATATCAAGCTGGCACGGAATTTATATTAAGCAAAACAATAGATATATTAGAATGACTCCTGCTGCATTTACAGGGGAGCTGGCTGCATTTGCCGGCAAAAAGGCACCGTTTTTTTTAAAGATAGCGGTGCCAGACAGTACCAATCCAGAGCACGTACCAGATGAATTTGAAAAACAGGCCATAATAGACATGAAAGGCCAGAAGAAAAAAGAGGTTTGGCAGCTCGAATATGACAAAGATATATATCGTTTTCGCTATGCAGGTCCTTTGGTTTTTGAAAACGAGTGCCAGAGCTGTCATAGTGAAAAGCCAGATGTAAGTGTCCTTGGATGTATATCTATTGGTCTTAATGCAAATAATTTTTTTAATGTCTTAGAAAGGGACCTGATTCACTATGTAATCTATATGATAGGTGGCATACTCATTATCCTGACACTTTTGTGGTTTATGCTAAGGAGCTACGTATTGAGGCCACTCAGGGAACTAAGTCAAGCAGCAGAGGCGGTAAGGGCTGGAAATTTCAATGTTAGGGTAAACCTTGACCAGAGTCTAGAGTGGGAAAGCGTAGGAGAAAACTTCAATAACATGGTAAAAACCCTTGCCAAGAAGCAAAGCGCCCTTCAGGAAGAGGCAGATTCGGCTATAGAACAGCTTAAGTTAGCCTATGAAGAACTCAAAAAGACAGAAAAGTATAAGTCAGATTTTTTTACTAATATTACTCACGACCTGAAGACCCCGATTACTGCTATAAAAGGGGCCATAACTATTCTTCTTCGCAAGAGTCCGGACGAGTTTGCTCCTTATCTAGATATCTTGCAGAGAAATGTGGAAAAGCTCTCCTCCATGGTCCAAGATCTTCTTGACTGTTCGAGGATAGAAAGTGGCGAACTTGCCCTCCATAGGGAAGAATCAGATTTGGCCGAGGTTGTGGAAGATGCCATTCTTATGGCGATGCCCCTTGCGTGGAAAAAAAAGATACAATTAGATTATCATGTACCAGAAGAGGCCTGTCTTGCCAAAATGGATAAAAAGCGTATGGAACAGGTGATGATAAATCTCCTGTCAAATGCGATCAAGTTTTCTCCAGAGGGTGATGTGGTAGAAATCAGACTTTCTAGAGATGATAATTTCTGGAAGGTCACAATAGAAGACAATGGACCTGGTATCCCTGTTACGGATCGAGAGAAGATATTTAATAAATTTTTTCAGCGTACAGAGGCGAAGACTGAGACAGGAATGGGTTTGGGACTTGCTATTGCAAAGGGTATTATAGAGGCCCATGGAGGGAAGATAGGGGTTTGTGAAAGACAAAAGAGTGGAAAGGGCAGTTGTTTTTACTTTTTGATTCCGTGCCTCAAAGAAGAATAGAAGGATCATGGACATGGCTAAGGCCAGAATCCTCGTAGTAGAGGATGAACATGACATAAGGACTGTATTGATGGATCAGTTGAGGCTTGACGGTTTTGACACCGTTGGTGCATCAACAGGAAAGGAGGTCCTTGAAAATTTCAAATCCCTGGCTCCGGATCTCATCATTCTTGATCTAAAGTTGCCAGACATAGATGGTCTGCTTGTTTGCCAAGAGATAAGAAAATATTCTGATATTCCGATTATAATAGTGAGTGCTAGGGATTCGCTTCCTGATAAAATAAGAGGCCTAGAGGTTGGGGCAGATGATTATGTGACAAAACCCTTTGAGTACCTAGAGCTTGAGGCGAGGATCCGTGCCTGCCTTAGAAGGCATCAGTCTATATCTGGAATGGCAGATCCTATTGATCTTGGAAACCTGAAAATCTACAGACAAAAAAGGATGATAGAGGTTAACGGCAACGCTGTTCAACTAACTAAAAAAGAATTTGAGCTGTTAAATCTCTTCCTCGAAAACAGAGGCAAGGTGTTGAGCAGGGAATTTCTCAGTAGTCATCTGTGGCATAATAAGGAGGTCTATCCATGGTCTCGGGCCTTGGATGTGCATGTAAGGAGATTAAGAAAGAAGATAGAGCCCGATCCTGCTCATCCCAAATATATACTCACTCATGCTGGGGTTGGATACAGATTTTCTTCTGAAAATGATGAATAGCAGGTGGTTAAAATCCTAAGCAAGGTTCTTATAATTATCGTATACAACCTTTAAGGCCGGATAGTTAAAAAGCTGATTTATCAATTCGCTAAACTGTTCATCTAAATTAGCATTAAAATCATCTGGAAGAAGCAGGTCGACTATACCTTTGTTAGTTACGTGAATACTAAGGGTCACAGGCAGATCTCCAGGGGCCTGTTCAAGAATCGCCTTTAACCTTTTTATTGTATCAAGTTCAATTTGGTTTTCTCTAATCTCAATAAGTATTCCAGACGTATTTCGAGTACATAAGTCTTGAAGAAATCCAAGTTTTTCTGCAATGATCCTGTAAGAGACGTCATCTTGGCTATCTCCTTCTCTTTTTAGAACGCCTTCAAGAAATACGGGTTTGTCAGAATCAATAACATCCCTGTATCTCATATACACATCAGGAAAACATATCACCTCAATCGAACCCGACAGGTCTTCCAGGATCAAGAAGGCCATTTTGTTACCTTTTTTGGTAAGCTTATCTTTTTTGGCCCTGACAATGCCGGCCATTGAGATCCTTGATCCTTCCGGAACGTTGAAAAGCCTATCAGTGCCTGTAAGGCCGAGTTTCTTTATGTGTTGCCTGTAAGAGTCAAGGGGGTGGCCACTGATATAGAATCCGAGTGCCTCCTTTTCAAAAGAAAGCCTGTCCATCTCTTCCCATTCGGCTGTTTCTGGTATCTTGAATGAAGATGTGCTGTCTGAGGCAGCAAGAGGTGCACAGTCAAAAAGACTCCTTTGACCTAGGCTCTTTTCTCTTTGTTTTCTGTGCCCAAAGTCAATAGCCTCGTCGATACATCCAAATAGCTGCGCCCGTCTAAAGCCAAAGCAATCTAATGCCCCTGATTTTATCAAGCTTTCTATAACACGTTTGTTAACCTTTTTAAGGTCTACACGACATAAAAAGTCCTTAAAATCATTAAAAGGGCCTCTCTTCTCTCGTTCTTTGATTATTGCCTTGATCGCGCTTGATCCAACATTTTTCACAGCAGCAAGGCCAAAACGGATTTTGTCTTCTTCTATGGTAAAATCTTCTCCGCTCCTGTTTATATCTGGCGGAAGGACCTCTATACCGCTTGCACGACATTCTGCTAGAAATTTTACAACACCGTCTGTGTTGCCAAGCTCATTTGATAGCAAGGCCGTCATGAATGGAATACGGTAGTGGGCCTTTAACCAGGCTGTCTGATACGCAATCAGTGCATAGGCAGCCGAATGGCTTTTGTTAAATCCATAACCAGCGAACTTGGCCATTAGATCAAAAATGGTTTGGGCCTTGTCTTTATCTATTCCTTTTTCTAGCGCTCCTTTCATGAATCTCTCTTTTTGAGCCTCCATGACTTCTGGTATCTTCTTGCCCATGGCTCGTCTCAAGAGATCTCCCTCGCCCAAACTGTAGCCCGCAAGTTCCTGGGCAATCTTCATTACCTGCTCTTGATAGACAATGACTCCGTAGGTCTCTTTAAGAATGGGTTCAAGCTGTGGAAGAAGGTATTTTACTTCAATCTGTCCATGTTTTCTCTTCACAAAGTCTGAAACCATTCCACTATCAAGTGGGCCAGGCCTATAAAGGGCAACGGCAGCGATAAGATCGGTAAATGAGGTTGGCCTGAGTTGCCTGATCAGGTTTTTCATTCCAGCGCTTTCCAGTTGAAAGACACCTGTAGTATCTCCTTCCTGGAGGAGCTTAAAGGTGTCTTCGTCTTCTAAAGAGATTTGTGAAAGATCAACAAGCTCACCATAGTGCCTCTTTATCAGCTTTACAGTAGTATCTATTACAGTGAGGGTCTTAAGGCCCAAAAAGTCGAACTTTATCAGCCCAACTTTTTCAACATCTTTCATGTCGAATTGGGTAACGGTCTCACCTTCTTGTCCTTTAGTAAGGGGGAGATATTCAACCATTGGCTTGTCAGAGATTACAACTCCGGCAGCATGGGTGGACGAGTGGCGTGGCAGGCCTTCAAGGGCCTTGGCAACTGACAAAAGGCGTTCAACCTGTTTGTCTTTCCGGGCCTGTTCCCTGAGCTTTGGTTCGAGTTTTATGGCCTCTTCCAGGCTTATATTGAGTTTGCTCGGCACGAGTTTAGCGAGCTTATCAACCTCCTGATAGCTCATGCCCAGACCTCGGCCAACATCTCTTATCACAGCCTTGGCCTTCATCTGTCCGAAGGTTATGATCTGGGCAACGAACTCTTCGCCTCCATATTTTTCAGTTACATATTCGATCACCTCATCTCTTCTGGCCATGCAAAAGTCAACATCTATATCTGGCAATGAGACCCGTTCGATATTGAGAAATCGTTCGAAAAACAAGCCATACTTGACAGGGTCTATATCTGTTATTCCCATGGAGTATGCTACCAGTGAACCTGCAGCAGAACCACGGCCTGGTCCAACAGGGATGCCGTTGCTTTTGGCCCAGTTGATAAAGTCTGCTACGATAAGGAAGTAGGAGGCGAAACCTTTGTCCTTGATTATTTCAAGTTCTTCTTCAAGCCTGCTCAAGTAAACGCGTTTCTCTTCCTGTGATAGCCTGAGCCTTTCCATTCGTTTTTGAAACCCCTGTCTTGCCTGTCTGTCAAATTCCTCTTCATATGTTGTGCCATCCTGTATCTGAAAGAGGGGAAAGTGGTGTGTGCCAGTCTCGATCTCTACGTTGCATCTTGAGACAATCTCTTTTGTGGCATCGATTGCCTCAGGACACCAAGAGAAACGTTTTGACATCTCTTCTGGTGGGGCAAAATAGAGGCTGTCTGTTGAAAATTTCATCCTTTTGGGATCATTTACAGTCTTACCCGTCTGGATACAAAGCAGCACGTCGTGGGCGTCGGCATCCTCTCTTTGGAGATAGTGGCAATCATTGGTTGCCACTACAGGAATCCCGAGTTTCCTTGCCATTTGAAGAAGGGCCTTGTTTACCTCTGCCTGTTCAGGGATGTTATTTTCTTGGAGTTCCAGGTAGAATCTATTTTGAAATATGCTTGCATAGGTTTCAGCAAGGGCATAGGCTCCTTTCTCATCCCCCTTTAACAGTGCATGACTAACTTCTCCGTGTAAACATGCAGAAAGGGCAATAAGACCTTGGTTTAGCTCTTGAAGCAACTCTTTATCCACCCTTGGTTTGTAGTAGAAACCTTCAAAATTTGCTATAGTCACAAGCTTCATCAGGTTTTTATAGCCTGTGTTATTCATTGCAAGAACCACTAGATGGAAGGCGGCTTCTGACTGGCTTCTGGCGCTTCTGTCTTTTCTACTCCCCGGGGCCACATACAACTCGCAACCAATTATTGGCTTTATACCAGCCTTAAGTGCGCCTTGATAAAATTTGAGCACTCCGTACATATTGCCATGGTCGGTTATGGCTACCGAGCTGTAACCGTACTCTTTGGCCTTTGGAAAGAGATCCTTTAGCCTGATGGCTCCGTCAAGAAGGCTGTACTCTGTATGTAGGTGAAGATGGGTAAAGTCGCTTTTGTCCATTTTCCCTATTCTCTAAGATGTCTCTGCTATTCCCATTCAATGGTTGCAGGAGGCTTGGAGCTTATGTCATAACAGACCCTGTTTACGCCTCTCACCTCATTAATGATTCGATTTGACATTCGTCCCATAATTTCATAGGGAAGCTTTGTCCAATCTGCGGTCATGGCATCAAGGCTGTCAACCACCCTTATTGCTACAACATGATCATAGGTCCTTTCGTCTCCCATAACACCTACAGTCTTTATTGGAAGCAGGACTGCAAAAGATTGCCACACCTTCCAGTACCAATCCGATGTCTTCATTTCCTCAAGGACGATGTGATCTGCTTCCCTAAGTATCTCAAGCCTCTCTTTGGTTACCTCACCCAATATCCGAATGGCTAATCCAGGGCCAGGAAACGGATGTCTGTTAATGAGTTCATAGGGCATTCCCAGTTCCTTAGCCACCTTTCTTACCTCGTCTTTAAAAAGTTCTCTGAGAGGCTCTATGAGATCCAGCTTCATTACATCTGGAAGGCCACCAACATTATGATGGCTTTTTATGGTGGCAGATGGGCCTTTGAATGAGACACTTTCAATTACATCAGGATAGAGGGTGCCTTGGGCAAGGAAATCTACATGGCCTGTTTTTGAGGCCTCTTCCTCAAAAATCTTTATAAATTCGTTGCCTATGATCTTCCTCTTTTTTTCTGGATCTTCAATACCCTTTAACTTTTCAAGGAAACGCTTTTCTGCATCTACATAGACAACATTCAAGTCAAATTGTTTTAAAAAAGCTAGAACAGTCTCGGGTTCATTTTTCCTTAAAAGTCCATTGTTTACAAAGACGCATACAAGTTTTTTGCCAATGGCTCTGTGAATAAGAAGGGCAGTGACAGTGGAGTCAACCCCACCTGAAAGTGCACAGATGACCCTTCCGTCTCCTACCTTGGTCCTTATTTCTTCTACTGTAGTGGAGACAAAGGATTTCATAGTCCAATCAGGACTGCACTTGCAAATCCTGAATAGGAAGTTGGAAATAACATCCATACCGATTTCTGTATGAGCAACCTCAGGATGAAACTGGACACCATAAATCTTTTTTGAGGCATTGGCCATGGCTGCGACAGGACAAGAATTGCTGTGGGCTAGTACCTTAAAACCATCTGGAAGGCTTTCAACTTTGTCTCCGTGGCTCATCCAGACCTGATGACCTGGTTGGCCTGTAACAAGGCCATGAAATATTTCATCTGGTTCATCAATTATGAGTCTTGCATGGCCATATTCCCTGTAGGGACTTTTTTCAACACTTCCACCTAAAAGCAGACTGGTAAGCTGCATTCCGTAACAGATGCCAAGGATAGGGATGCCAAGGCTAAAAATTTCATTGGATATCTTTGGGGCCTTCTCATCATATACACTAGAGGGTCCCCCTGAAAGGATTATGCCCTTAGGAGCTATTGTCTTGATCTTTTCTATACTTATATTAAACGGATGGATTTCGCAGTATACCTGGGCCTCCCTTACCCTTCTTGCAATAAGTTGGGTAGTTTGGGAGCCAAAATCGAGAACCAGAATATTTTGCTTTTGTGTAGGTTGCATAACTCCCTCAAATATTTATTATTTTGGAATAGTAAAACAAAAACTGCCACCTTCAGCATTGGCAAATAGTAACTGATATCATGGAAAATAAAAAGTACATAAAGTTGAGAAGAGAAATTTACTGTGGTAAGGTGAAGTTCATGGACGACAATTCTAAAAGGCCTAAGAAGGCCGACTTCTGTAAAGATGATGCAGAAGACAAAAAGAGGGCCGATGCGGCTCAGAGATCCGTTACAGAGAAAGAGGTCTTGAATGATTCGCCTTCTACAGAGCCACAAGCGAAAGAGACAGTGTCAGAGGATGATTCTGATAGACCTTTTCCTTCTCAAAAGGCCCTAGAAAAAGAGATTAGCGAGTATCTTGCCAAGAAATACGGGGGAAGGGTCAAGGTAATCTCGCAAATGGTTTTCCCAGGTCAGACAAAAACAGATGATACAGATTCGGCCCAGGAGCAGGCGGAGAAGAAAGGGGCCATAGTTAACTTCAATATCAAACCCAAAGAGCTGGAGGATTATCTCAACCAGTATGTTGTAAAACAGGATGAAGCCAAGGCGATTCTAGCTACAAAGATATGTACCCATTTTAATAAAATCGCTTACCTTGAAAAAAGGGGAAAATCCAAACAACCGGTTGGAAACATAAAGAATAACATAATTCTTATTGGTCCTACTGGAGTTGGAAAGACCTATCTTATAAAACTTATCGCAGCCAAGCTCGGGGTTCCTTTTGTCAAGGGCGATGCTACCAAGTTCAGTGAGACAGGCTATGTTGGCGGAGATGTTGAGGATCTTGTCAGGGACTTGGTGAAGGAGGCAGATGGAGATATAGAAAGGGCTCAGTACGGAATCATATATATAGATGAGATAGATAAAATTGCTGCTACTGATGGATTGCGAGGACCTGATGTATCGCGCTCTGGCGTCCAGAGGGCGCTTCTAAAGCCCCTTGAGGAGACTGAGGTTGATCTCAAAACACCCCATGATCCAATTTCCCAGCTCGAGGCGATTGAACACTTCAGAAAGACAGGCAAGAGGATGAAAAAGACCATCAACACCAGAAACATCCTCTTTATTGTTAGTGGTGCCTTTTCAGGGCTTTCTGAAATCATAAAGAAGAGGCTGTCAAGGCAGGGTATAGGTTTTGGCGCTGATCTGGATCTCCAAGACGAGCAGGAATGGCTCAAGAAGATAAAACCCCAAGACCTTGTGGAGTTTGGTTTCGAAAACGAGTTTATTGGAAGACTTCCTGTAATTGCCGTGCTTGAGGAGCTTACAGAGGACGATCTTTTTGAGATATTAAAGAATCCTAAAAGCCCTGTCATCGTAAGTAAAAAGCAGGATTTTAGGGCTTATGGAATAGATCTTAAATTCGAGGAAGACGCCCTTAAGCTGCTTGCTTCAAAGGCCTATCAGGAAAAGACAGGTGCTAGGGCGCTTGTCAGTGTGCTTGAAAGGGCCCTCCTTCCCTTTGAAAAGGCCCTGCCTTCTACAGATATAGATTTTCTTGTTGTAACCCGGGAATTGGTAGAGGCCCCTCAAAGGGCCCTTGAGAAGCTTCTGGCAGAGCCACACAGTTCTGATCGAATCAGGCGTTATGAAGCCATAATTCATCATGAAAAGGAAATGATAGTTGACCGTTTGGAGTTGGAGCAACTGTCTGGATGGAAAGAGCAGGATGTTGTCTTAAATGATAAAAGAAAGGAACTCATAGCCCATTTATGTCTTAAGGACGACATGAGCATAGAGGAGGCGGCCTCCAATGTCCTATTCTGGATTCAGCAGATTAGAAGTTACGAGGCTTCTTTTTTTAACCGTTGCGAAATTGCGATTACCTTTGACGATGCTGCCATAGATAAGATACTAGAGGCATGCAGATTTGATCCGGCAAGCCTTTATACCCAATGTGAACGTTTGACATCCATTCTGGAATACGGGTTGACCCTAATTCGGGAACGTACCGGCCAGTCAGAGTTCAATGTGCCTTCCGACGCTGTTGAGAACCCTGAGCTTTTCATTAACCGTCTTATCCGCATCTGTTACGAATCCAAAGGTTAGGAGAACATTTTATGGGTAGCAGTAACAAGCCGGTGGTACTTTTGGTGGATGACAAGCCTGAAGCCCAGGAAATTTTTACACAAATAGCCCAAGACTTTCCGTTTGATTTACTTGTGGCAGAGGATGGGCAGTCTGGCTTTGATATTGCCAGGGAGCATGAACCTGATCTTATAGTAATAAGAAAGAACGTTCCAGTGCTTAATGCCCAATCGGTAAGTGTGTTACTCAAGCAGTCTGCAGCCACTGACAAGATACCAATACTTGTCATCTGCCCTGATTATTCTCCCGAGGACCAGGAAAAGTTTCAGGACGCAGGATGTAATGATTGCATTAAGGATGTGCGGGAGATTGAAATTGTGATTTCAAAGCTAAAGGAGTGGCTTGCCCTATGATGTTTCCTGAATACAGGCCGAGAAGGCTTAGACAGACAGACAGATTCCGTTCCCTTGTTAGGGAAAATTACGTATCTAAGGAACATTTGATATACCCACTTTTTGCTGTTCCAGGTAAAAATGTTAAAGAACCTATTTCTTCCATGCCTGGTGTTTTCCAAATGTCTGTGGATAATATAGTGAACGAGGCCAAAGAGGTCTTTGATATTGGTATCCCCGCAGTATTGCTTTTTGGCATCCCTGAAAGAAAGGATTCCAGTGGTTCCCATGCTTGGATAAAGTCTGGCATTGTCCAAAGGGCGGTAGAGGCCATCAAAACGGCTGTTCCAGAGTTACTTGTTGTTACCGATGTGTGTCTATGTGAATATACCTCCCATGGTCATTGTGGCATTGTGGTAAAAGAGAAAGGAGATGTTTTCCGTATAGATAATGATTCGACCCTTGAGCTTCTTCAAAAGGTTGCGCTTTCCCATGCCAGGGCAGGGGCAGACATGGTGGCACCTTCGGATATGATGGATGGTAGAGTCGGGGCCATTAGGGAGGCCTTAGATGATAACGGATTTGAACACGTGCCGATTATGTCATATGCAGTAAAGTATGCATCCAGCTTTTATGGTCCATTTAGGGATGCGGCTGAATGCGCCCCGCAATTTGGAGATAGGCGCTCTTACCAAATGGATATAGCCAATAGTAGAGAGGCTCTTCGTGAAGCCGCTTTAGACATGGAAGAAGGGGCTGACATTTTAATGGTTAAGCCAGGCATGCCTTATCTTGATATTATACATCTGCTTAGAGAGGAATTTACTCTCCCAATTGCCGCCTATCAGGTAAGTGGCGAGTATTCTATGATAAAAGCTGCAGCCCAAAATGGCTGGCTTAATGAAGAGCTTGTGGTATACGAATCCCTTATGGCCTTTAAAAGGGCGGGGGCAGACATCATCATTACCTATTTTGCCAAGGACTTTGCACGGGCCTCCTTCTAATGGTCTTTGGCCAAAAGGCCTCTCAAGTTTTAGACATAAGGGCTATAGAGTGTTCCTTATGGGCCAGGCGTTGGCCCTTTTGGGGACATGGGTTCAGGGAACGGCTCAACGCTGGCTGGTGTTAGAGTTAACAGGAGATCCCTTTTATGTAGGTCTTCTTGGAGCGGTTGCCGGGTTGCCCATACTCTTTTTTTCCCTTGTCGGAGGAATCCTCGCCGACAGGATTCCTAAGGTATCTTTTCTTATATCTGTACAGTTATTGATAATGGTTCAGGCGGTTATATTTGGTCTGTTGATAGATTTTGATGTCATATCGTTTTTACCGATTCTCTGTCTAGCCTTTGTCCTCGGTGTCGGAATGGCGTTTGAGGTGCCAGCCAGACAATCGCTTATCTACGACTTGGTAGGTAGAGAAGACATAACCAATGGCATAGCTGTACACTCTATGGCTTTCAATATGGCAAGATTTGGAGGCCCAGCCATTGCCGGATTGCTTATGCAGGCAGGCCTTATGGCCGAGTGTTTCTATTTCAAGGCAGCATCGGCTGTTGCTGTCATGTCTGCTCTGCTTTATGTAAGAAAAAGATATTCCGGTCTAGACCAACCCTTGAGGAGGGAGATAGGTTCTCCCCTTGTAGACGTAGGGGAGTTAATCTGTTTTGTTATAAAAAATAGAATGGTGCTTTATATCCTGTTAAACATAATGACTTTTGGCGTTCTATTGCTTCCATACTCTATTCTGTTGCCATCCCTAGGCAAAGATGTCTTGGGGCTAAATGCAAAGCTCTACGGATTCATGTGTGCAGCAAACGGTCTAGGCGCCCTTGCAGGAGCTGTCTTTGTAGCTCAATTCGGACACTCAAAAAACAGGGTTAGGTGGTGGCGTATAGGGGCTATTCTGTTTCCTGCATCACTTATTGGAGTGTCTTTTAGTAAAAGTTTTCTTGATGTCTGCCTGTTACTTTTCATAAGTGGATTTGTCATGGTTATATGTTCAACAAGTGCTATAAGCCTGCTTCAACTCTTTTCTAAAGACGAGTTGAGAGGCAGAATTATGGGGCTTTTTACAATGTCTTTTATGGGGCTTTTCCCATTTGGAAGCATTATCCAGGGAAAACTTGCCTCCAATTTTGGCATAAGGCAAACTCTTTTATCTTGTGCCTCTGCAGCGTTTGTCTTTTCCCTACTGCTTCTCTTTATGCAAAGGAAGGGGCGGACTGACCGTTAGGCCAATAGTTTGTTACCTCTTTTTATTAGACCTCCCTAGAAGCCTTCTTGCCTGTCTGGCAAACCGCTGAGAGAAAAGAAGATACCGGGCAAGTTCTCTTGGATTAAAAACCTCCTCAAGTGCCTTCAGCTCTTTTTTAGGTATCTTTGCAAGATCGACATTACATTGCGTGATTCCTTTAATGAGATCCTTAATTTCCTTGTCAGGCCTGTCACCGGTTTCAAGTGCATCCCTTAACTGAGAGATAAGCCTTCTTCTCTTTATTATCAGATCTTGCCTTTCTCTATCGAATTGTGAAAGAATGGAAAAGACTTTTTGCGCCTTTTGGCCTTTGAGGTCAAATTCTTCCATAAGTTCCCAGTTTCTTAAGGTAATGAGCCTTTCCTTTAACTGTTTGGCACGCTCTTCTCTTTTAGTGATTTTCCCGGCTAATGCCTGGGTGGTTGATGCAAAAATTAAAAATGTTACCGTAACTACCATAATGGGTTTTGCATGATTCATGATTTTCCTCCTGTGTTTGTCAAGGCGTCATCAAGAACAGATGCCCAGGAATCTGTGAGCTCTGCAAATATACAGGGATCTTCTAGCTCGTTTGCAGGGCTATTTCCCCGTATTGCATCATTTTCATCATAGATGTTTAAATAAGGAGGACCTGTAAACATCTCTACAATATCCTGTTTAGTTGGCACTACATCTTTAGTGCAAAAGAGTCCAAATATAACGAGTGCAATAGCCAAGGTAGCGGTGGCAAAAGACCAAAACCGCCATTGCTTAAAAAAACTGCGCCATGCCTTGGGCTTATCGATTTTTTTCCTGATGTTGGCCTTCATGTTTGCCCAAAATAGAGGGTCTTCTTGGCAGCAGATCTCTTTTTTCAATTCTTTGAGTCCTGTTGCAAGAACTTGCCATTGCCTATTGCAGGTGTCGCATATCTCTATATGTCTTTGAAGCTCCTCTGGAAGAGGGGTGATGTCAGAAAGACCCTCGATCTGTTGCCAGAACTCTTTACATTTCATGGAACAATCCCCATTTCTGAAAGTTGCTTTTTCAGTCTCTTTATTCCAAAATGAAAACTTGATCTTGCAGATTCCTCTTTTATTTCCAATAGGTTTGCTATCTCCTTAAACGAAAAGCCCTTTAAAAGTCTTAAGGTCACAACCTGACGTTGACGAGGAGGCAGGCTGTCAAGGGCAAGTTTTATATAGTGCTTTATCTCTGATGCAAGCATAGCCTGTTCAGGCATATCTGTTGGATTATTTCCATTGGTCATCCAACTCTTGATGGAATGATGCGTTTTCCTTTTCCTAATGTGGTCTCTGGTCAGATTTATTGCTATGCGAAATAGCCAGCTCCTAAAGTTTTTTTTATTCTTAAGCCTCTTAAGGTTATTAAATGCCCTTACAAAGGCCCTTTGAGTTATCTCTTTTGCCTCCTCACCGTCAAATATTATAGAGCGTACCGTGTAATAGAGGCTATGTTGATACCTGTCCACCAGGATTTCAAAGGACCTGTCATCTCCATTCAAATATGCAGTTATCAGGTCATGGTCGGTTAATGCCATTTGTAGACTTAGACGTTTGCACAGGTAAAACGTTTAAGAGTTTTATCAAAAGGCGGTTATTATTCCTAATAAAGCCGTCTTTTGAATAAAAAGCCGGCAATGGCCAGGGAAACGATTCCTATGATTGCCATTGGGACATATTGGGTCCAGAGCAGGTCAAAGCCGGCACCTTGAAGGAAAACCGATCTCACAATTATGAGGATGTAGCGCATTGGATTTAAAAGGGTGAGGTCTTGGACAAATTTGGGCATGTTGGCAATAGGGGTTGCAAAACCAGACAGGACAACAGAGGGAACCAGAAACATAAAGGCGCCCATTAGGCCCTGCTGCTGAGTTAGAGATATGGATGATATCATAAGACCAATACCTATTGCAGAGAGTAGAAATGTAAATAGTCCTGAATAGAGCACAAGCAGACTTCCTCTTAGTGGGATTTCAAACCAATAACAGGTGGCAATGATAATGAAGGTCCCTTCAACAAGCCCAATAATCAGTCCTGGAAGAGATTTGCCGACTAGAATCTCAAACGGAGTCATTGGGGTAACAAGAAGTTGATCAAAGGTCCCTGCTTCACGTTCTTTGGCAACGGAAAGGGCCGTTACTTCAAGGGTGACCACTATTGTCAAAAGGGCAACAATTCCTGGTATTATAAACCAGTGGGAATCTAGCATTCGATTGAACCACGAACGTACTATCAATCTCGCAGGCGAAGGCAATGCACCGTTTTTTTCGGCCCAACTTCTATTAAAATCAGATATAATGGTATTTACATAGTTTAATGCAATAAGGGCGGTGTTTGAGTTACGTCCGTCTAATATCACTTGTAGATTTCCATGGCCTCCTTTTAGCATATCCTTTGAGAATTCTTCATGGAAATGCAATATTAAGAGCGCCTTTTTAAGGTTAATCGTTGGAGCTATTTGATCGTCAGAGTCCAGGTTGCCAATTACCTTGAATACCTTTGAACCTTGGAATCTGGCTATAATCTGACGCGAGATCCTTCCATCATCTTCATTGTATACGGCAACAGGAACATCCTTCAGGTCAAAGGTGGCAGCATATCCAAAGACTATAATCTGGGCTATGGGAGGAAGTATTAACACCATGCGACTCTTTCTGTTTTTGAGTATCCCAATAAATTCTTTGATTGTTAGTGCCAGTATCCTCCTAAACAAGATTTTTTATCCTCTCTTATAAAAGCCTTTTATGGGATTTCTTTTTAATAATTATAAAAAATATTGCTGTCATTACGGCCAGGTAACAACAGTTGATTATATAAATAGGCCATATGTTACCGGCGAGAAACAGGCTTTGTAATATGCTGACAAAGTATCTTGCCGCAACTATATGAGTTATGATCTGGATGGGAAAGGGCATAGAATTTATGTCAAATACGAAACCAGAAAGCATAAAGGCTGGCAAAAAAGTAATTACTATGGCTATCTGGCCAGCAACAAATTGATTTCCAGCAGCGGTAGAGATTATGAGGCCTAAGGCAATGGCTGTCAGCATAAAAAGTGCTGATGCTAGCCCAAGAGCCAGATACGAACCTCTAAATGGAACATGGAATATGACTATAGATATAAACACCGACAGCGCCATGCCCCCCATTCCCAATAAAAAGTAAGGTATTACTTTTCCAAGGATTATCTCCTTTATGCGTACCGGTGTTACAAGTAAGGCCTCCATGGTACCCCTTTCCCACTCTCTGGCTATCACCATTGAGGTGAGCATTCCACCGATAAGGGTCATTATTACAGCTATAAGACCTGGAACCAAAAAATTTCTGCTTCTGACCGCTGAGTTGAACCAAATCCTGTGTTTTATATTTACTGGCACAGATAGTGATTTGCCATGGATTGTAGCATAAGAGGCGATCCACTTCATCCATACCCCTGTGATATAGCCTAGGACAATCCGGGCCTGGTTAGCATCAACTCCATTTACTATTACGCCTATTGGGGCCTCTGGAGCACCAAGCAGTCTTCTTGCAAAGTTGTTTCTAGTCCAAACTATGCCCATTATCTTTCTTTGTAGAAGCGCGTTTTCTGCTTGCTGAATCGATTGGAAAAAGATCGGATCGAAATATTCTGACTTTCTAAAACCGGCAACAAATTCATTTACTTCCGGTCCTGGCTGTTCGATTACAATGCCAATTGGGACATGTTCTGCATCCAAAGAGACCCCATATCCAAATATCAGAAGAAGGACCACCGGCAAGAAAAAGGCAATTCCTATGCTTGATGGATCTCTTAGTATCTGATGCACTTCCTTCTTTATAAGCCCCCTCAGCCTCATTTTAGCCAGGTCCTTTTCTGTTTTAGGGCCTGCTTCCACGTCTTAAGCTTCCTCCATCTCAATCAGGGTAATAAATGTGTCTTCCATTGTTGGATTCTCAATGCCAGGTGGATGAAATTTCTCTTTTAATTTTTCCGGTGTCCCTTGGGCAAGAATACGGCCCCTCTTCATTATCACTATCCTGTCACAATATTCTGCCTCTTCCATAAAATGGGTTGTAACCATGATGGTTACACCAGCATCTGCCAAGGAATTTATATGTGCCCAAAATTGTCTTCTGGCCAACGGATCTACACCAGAAGTAGGTTCATCAAGGAAAAGGATATCGGGTTCATGCATAAGGGCAGCCGCAAGGGCCAGACGCTGTTTATAGCCAAGGGGCAGGTCACGGCTTATACTGTTCGCCTCATCTTTTAGGTCAAAGGCCTCTAGGGCCCAATTTATTCTTTCTTCTTGTCTCTTGCCTATGAGTCCATAGGCGCTTGAGAAAAATTTGAGATTTTGGATGACAGTAAGATCCACATACAAAGAAAATTTTTGGGCCATATAACCTATTCTCTTTCTGGCCTTGGCCCTTGCCTTTCTAAGATTTTTCCCTGCCACATACAACTCGCCTTCGGATGCCGGAAGGAGGCCACATAGCATTCTGAATGTTGTTGTTTTGCCTGCCCCGTTTGCTCCCAAAAGTCCGAATACTTCTCCTCGTTTGACACTAAAACTAATTCCAGCAACTGCATAAAAGTCACCAAAACGCCTCTTCAGGTTTTTGACTACTATTACTTTCTCATCGGACCGGCCCCTTACTTTCGGATGGCTAATGATCTTGAACTTTGTGTCCCTTCCAAGCCTTTTGAGTCTTTCTTTTAACAACCATATAAAGGCGTCTTCAAGCCTGGGTTTTGATTCGGTAACCTCCAATTCTTGCTCAAGACCAAATACCTTAAGAACACTGTCAGTGTTCATTGGCTTTACTGTAACAAGCCTTATTCTCTCACCAAGGATGATAGAATCTATAACATCGTCCATGTTAGCAAGATCGCGCTGAAGGGCCCGCTTCTTTTCAGGCCTTGGTTTTATCATAAAACAATGCCCTGCAAGGGGTCTGCTAAATTTGCCTGGAACACCTTGCCCTAGCACATGCCCCTCATGCATAAGAATAACCTCCTGACACCGTTCGGCCTCGTCAAGATAGGCGGTGCTCAAAAGCACGCTCATTCCTTCTTGTTCGACCTGAGCGTAAACTATCTCCCAAAGCTCTCTTCTTGAAACAGGATCCACTCCAACGGTTGGCTCATCGAGAATAAGGAGGCGGGGAGGCCTTATAAGTGTACAGGCAAGACCAAGCTTCTGCTTCATTCCACCTGAAAGCCTGCCTGCCAGTCTGCCCATGAAAGGGGCAAGACCTGTCATGTCCATCAGTATTTGATACCGTTTTTCCCTTTTTTCCGGTTCAACTCCAAGGAGATCGGAGTAAAGCTCAAGATTTTCTCTAACTGTAAGGTCTTCATATAGACCAAAGCGTTGGGGCATGTAGCGAATGTTTGTCTGAACCTGTAAAAAATGCTTTGTTGCATCAAATCCAAGTACATTAATGTTGCCCCCATCTGGCACAAGCAGACCGGCACAAAGTCGCATAAAGGTGGTCTTTCCTGCACCATCAGGACCAATAAGCCCTGTAACCATACCTGATCTTACCTTAAAGGTGCAGTTGTGAAGGGCAACTATCTTTTTCTTTCCAGAAAGAAAGGTCTTTTTAAGTTTTTGGGCTACGATGCAGTAGTTATCTTGAGGTGCCTGAGGCATGGTTTAGGTTTACGCTCACATTTACGAGCTTGATCCTTCACATATGTCAGAAGGATTAAACGGCCTTTGCCTGACAGTTTTAGTGGTATCAATTTGGACTGTTGCAGGCATGCCCAGGCGCAATCTATTTTGGTGATTGCACACGTAGATTCTTACCTGGTAAACTAGTCGTGTCCTGAGATCTGGGGTTTCGACATTCCTTGGAGTAAATTCGGCAGTTGGCGAGATATATCCTATCCAGCCGTCAAATTCTTCATCTGGAAAGCTGTCTACAGTCACCTTTGCCATCATCCCAAGGGCGATTTTCCCAAGATCCGGCTCAGGAACATAGGCCCTCACCCACAAGGGATTGGTAAGGGCAAGGGTGAAGACAGGTCTTTCAGGAAAGGCCATGTCACCAGGTTGAAGTATCCTGTCTCTGATGATACCGTTTGCTGGTGCATATAGCTTTGAATCCCTAAGTTTTTCCATGGCCAAGGCAAGTGCATTTTTTAGAGACTCAAGCCTTGCCTCTGAGGCCTTTACATCTTCCTTCCTCGGGCCTTCAAGGACCAGAGAATAGAGTTGTTTCGCCTCGTCAAGCTCTGCCAATGCCATGTCAAGGCGTGCCCTTGCGTCATCAAGCTTCTGTTTTGAAACAAACTTGGTCCTAGATAGTTTTTTAAGACGCCTATAGGTTATCCGGGCATCTTTCACAGCAGCCTCTGCCTTTGAAACTCGTGCTCGAGCAGCCTTTATCTCCTGGGGTCTGGAGCCCGCATGCATCTTTGCTACTATTTGTTTCTGGGCATTTATGTCGCTTTCAAGTTGGGCCACCACAGCCTTGAATCTTGCATCATCAAGCTCTCCAAGCAGATCTCCTTCCTTTACTATAGCACCTTCATCTACCAAGAGCCTTTTTATTCTGCCCTCGTCAAAAAAGGCAAGCTGAACCTGCCTTATATCTATGTTCCCATATATGGTGAGGATACCCTTGCCATCACCATTTCCCTTTTTTTGATAGACGCCATAAACCCCTAACACAACCAAAATCAGGACTACCAAAAAAGTTGTTATCCTTTTTTTGTTCATATTTATCTGTCCTTTACCTTGTCTTTATAATCCAACAGGCTTTCAAGGGATCTGAGATCTGCTTCGGTCAAGGTCCCTGACGCACTCTTTAGCAGAATTCTGGCCTTTAGGTGAGTGTAAAGTGAGTGATAATAATGTTGGCAGCTTACAAGGTACTTGTCTGTCATGTCGAGTACATCAATTACGTCTCTTGTCCCTACCTGGTAGCCCATGCTTGTTGCATCCATGGATGTCTTGGCAGATAACATTGCCTTTTGGGCTGCGTTTATCTGGGCTACACTGTCTTTTAGTTTTAAAAATGCATTTTTTGTTTCCAGGGTTATGAGGTCTTTCAAGTGCTCAAGCCTATGTCTGGCTGCAATGGCATCATTTTCTGCCTTTTTAGTGTTTGCTCCAATGGCACCGCCAAGATAGATGGGAAATGTAAGCTTGAAGATTCCGTGGGCTTCACGGTAAATTACGTCTGGCAAAAACTGACCGTTAGCATAGTTGGCTGATGCCTCTATATCGATACGGGGCCACCTTGCACGCCTTTCATGTTCTATTTTTTGGATTGCAAAGGCCAGCCGTTTTTCTGCCTCTTTTAGTATCGGCTGGTTTTCAATGGCTGCCTTTATCCAGGTTTCCGGTTTGTCGGGTTGGGGAGGCAGAGGCGTAAAGTGTTTAATATCGGCTACATCATCAATCTGGCTGTGTGCAACGATCGAAAGGTTGGTCCGTTTTAAAGATACAAGATTTTTGGCATTTACCAGATCGGCCTTTGCAGCGTTCAAGCGAGCCTCAGCCTCTTTTACAGACAGGATGTCTCCTGTACCCACTTTGAGAAAGTTCTTGGTCCTTTCCAGGATCTTACTGTCAAGCCTCACCCTGTCTTTGGCCACCTTCATGGCCGCTTTAGCATCTAAAAAGTCCAAATAGCTAATTGCAAGCCTCTTTATAAGTTCCTGTCTGGCATAAAGAAGTTGGGCTTCCTGGGCGCTTATGAGATTTTCTGCCATTTTGAGACTCACGTATGCCTGGCCGTTAAAGATGGGTTGTACCAACCGTGCACCATAGCTATCTCCCCAATAATCCTTTTTGATGTCTTTGGGACCCATGCCAGAGATGTTCTTGTCGTAATAGCCCTGGGCCATCTGGGCCTCTAACCTTGGCATGAGCTGAGAGCGTGCCAAAGGTTTTTCCTCATAAGAGGCCTGTAGCTCTGCCTGCGCCTCTTTAAGTAAGGGATCTTTTTTTATGGCATGTTTATAAAGACTCCAAACAGTGTCAAATGCAAGACAAGTTTCGATAAGACAAGACAAAAAAATAGAAAAAGTGGCGAAGCTTAAGATGATTAACTTTCTAAAATAATTACCAGAAGGTTTCATGGCGTTTCCTTGGCGAATGTCTTTACAAATATTCTGTTTAATTGATTGCAAATGCAATTTAGCGATCTTACAGACCATCTGATGTTTTTAGAGCTCTAAATCTACCAAGTCCATTGTATGATTTCATTGTTTTTGCACCTTTTTATTATATTTTATTTACGATACAAACTATAATACAAACATAACGAAAACAACTCAGCGTGTTATTGATGTTTCAAGAATTATTTTTAATTCCGTACTATTATTGGACAAGGAATCAATTTTTAAAGATGGTCATAAATTTCAAAATGGAAATAAAGGGCACCCTGTGGCTTAAATATTACTGTTACTGTGTGCTTCATTTGGGCAAGAGGCCAACATCTTGATGGGTATTTCGCCCTTGAAAGACTTTATATGAAGATCGCGTTGCGGAAATGGGATTTCGATATTTTCTTCATACAGTGCATCATAGATTAACATCAAAAATTTGGAAACAGTTCTGTTTGGGTGCATTATATCTGGCCCTTTTACCCAAACTCTTAACTGGAAATCCACACTGCTATCTCCCATACCCATCATGATTACAGATGGTTTTCGTCTTGATGAAATATAAAGATTTTCGATTCCACTATTTGATACCGCCTTTAAAATCACCTCGCATACTTTTTGGGGATTTGTGCCATAGGCAACACCAAATGGGATATCAAAACGTCTTATGTCGTCATTCATCGTCCAGTTAATGACTCTGTTTTGTATGAGATCTTGGTTTGGTACAATAACATCTATATTTGCATTGGTAGTAATAGTCATGGAACGCATTCTCAAATCTGTGACCCGCCCTCTGAGCTCTTCATCAAATTCTATATAATCTCCAATCTTTATACTTCTTTCAAACATGAGGATTAACCCGGATATGAAGTTGGAGACTACATTTTGCAGCCCAAATCCAATACCAACCGATAAGGCTCCAGCAACCAGGGCAAAGGAGGACAGGTCTATGCCAAGCACCTTTAAGGCAACCAGGAATCCAAAGGTTACAATTGCATAATAACCAAGATTGGCAAGAAGGGTCCTTGTGGATTGGGGGAATGTGCGACTTGACAGTGTAATTTGATGAATGTTTTTCTTGTAAAAGTTGCCTATGAAAAACCCTATTATAAATATTACAAACGAGATGAACAGCTTTAATATGCTTATAGGGGTGCCATTTATCGAAATAATAGGGTTATTGATGGCCTTGTAAAATTTGGCAGCTAATATTTTTAGCTCCTGGATAGTTTGGCCATGGAGTGTCCTGGCCTTGCCAAGTACTAGAGTCTCCATTTCGTCTAGTAGTTGCATAAGGTCGTTGCTTAAGGAAGGTCCATTTTGCAAAAATTTTGCTAAATCAATCAGTTGAGTTCCTGTTTTGAATACAGTTTTGTTTTCTTCTTTGAGTTCATTGCTAAATTTCAAAAACAGGGTTGTAATTTTTTGAAGTATCAATTGTCCTTTGTTGTTTCGGAGGGCTTGAATGGAGCCTTGCAACTTTTCTGCTTCTTTTCCCTTATTTAAAAGATTGAGCCGTTCTATTTCTATACGGATGACTTGGATATGGGAATCTATCTTGTTTATTGCTTCATCCAATTTTGTCAAATTGGTATCTATTTCTGTGGCATCAAATTTTATATTTGGCAAAGAATCAACAAAGGCCTTTGGAAGATTTTCGATTGTCTTTGTCAGTATATTGAGACGATGCTGAAATAGGTCTTGTTCCTTTTTGTAAAAGGCGTACTGAAGCTGTAATGTAAGCAATGAAGGGGCATTTGGGGGTAGGTCCGCTATCTGATCTTTTAATATTTTAAGTTTATTAAGCGTCTCTTCCGCCTTGTCTTGGACTTTTGCTCGCTCCTGTGACCAGTTGATAAACTCCTGAAACAAGTTTCTGTATTGATCCGGATTGGATGGGGGCGTTACTTTGATCTCAGTTTCTGGCCTTTGGGTTGTAAAGTATATCAGTTTCTGGATGAGGGCCTTTTGAAGCAGAAGGTCTTCTTTGGAGATATTTGATGAAGCAATCCGGGAAAGAAGCTTCTGATAGTAGTCTGGATTTCCTTTGATAAGGGCCTCATCGATCGATGCGGCATACACAGGTACCAAAGAAGGATATAGCTTAGGGGCCAACAGGAACAGCTCAACTAAGAACCAGAGTGAAAAAACGGCCTTCGGCCATACGTATACGTATCTTTTTACAATTTGTATAATTGTTTTTATCATATGCTCTCAATTCCATATGCAAATATACTCAAGGTCAGGAACAAATACCATTTTTTTTATCGGTTTTTCCTGTTATATGAGCCTATGAAGAGATTCTTTTGGGTGGTACTGTTTGGTTTGTGCCTTTTGCCAAACGTTTGCTTGCAGGCGGCAGGTGATGTCGTCCATGTAGAGGTTAAAGGGGTAGGAGGCAAGGCAAGGGAAAATGTCTTAGCCCTGCTTGAGATATATAGAGAAAGAAATGAAGAGACATTAACCCCAGCCAGGATAGAGCTCCTTTTTAAAAAGGGTTATCAGGATATAAAAAAGGCATTGGAGCCTTTTGGTTATTTTTCTCCTCATATAGTTGGCAAGCTTACAAGAAAAAATGCCACTGAAGCTTGGTGTGTATTTTACAAGATAGATAAAGGCCCTCCTGCAACTATTGAACGGATAAATATAGAGATAGATGGCCCTGGGCGAGTTGAACTTTCCTCTCTTTCTTTTCCTATGAAAAAGGGTGAGAGGTTTAAACAGGAAAAATACGAAAAGTTCAAAAGAGAGCTTATAGATAAGGCTAAAGGCCTTGGTTATCTGGACGGATCTTTTACGATCCATCAGGTATTGGTAGACAAGGTTCATCATACAGTGGCTATTTCCCTGCATTTCCAGACTGGCCAAAGATACAAATTTGGAAAGCTCCATTTCAACAAGACCACTTTATCCGAGGATTTTTTGAAAAGGTATGCCAAATTTAGGCCCGGAGATCCATTTGATGCAGGAAAACTGGCAAAATTTCGCTCAAGACTTCTTGATTCTGATTACTTTCGAGATGTAACCATAGAATATTCAAAGGACAAGACCAATGTGGACAACATGGTTCCTCTTACAGTTACATGCCCTATGAAAAGAGCCAATGTATTCAGGCTGGGACTTGGCTATGTATCTGATATTGGTCCAAGAGTAAGTTTGGAGTGGCGCAGGAGATACTTGGGCTCCAAAGGACATCACCTCAAAACCAGATTTCGCTTTTCTCCAGATGAAACGTTGATGTCTGGAGAATATTTCATACCTCTTGGAAGACCATACAGTGACTATTTTTCCGTTAAGCCTTTTATAGAGCATTATGACACTGACTCACGAAACGGATGGAAGTACAATGTTTCCCTTATGTATTCAAAAGTCATAAAGGGGGGCTGGCGCCAGAATGCTGGAATAAACTTTGGCTATGAAAACTATGAAACAGGAGGTGAAAAGAACGACAGTAAGGAGCTTATTCCCTTTATATCTTGGTATAAGTCTGAAGCGGACAATATCCTTTATGCCACCAGGGGCTATTCTGTAAAATTTGGCCTAAGTGGCGAGATGGGGGGTCTTTTTGCAAACAAGTCATATCTCAGCTCATTATTAAATACAAAATTCATAAGGCGGTTTGCTACAGATTACCGTTTTATAACAAGGCTCGACCTTGGAGCCATTGCAACATCAGATGTGGAAGAAATTCCTTCTTCTTCACGTTTTTACGCTGGCGGTCAAAACAGTATAAGGGGTTTTTCCTTGGAAGAGCTTGGCCCAAAAAATCCAGAAACAGGAGAGGTTACAGGTGGCAGATATCTTGCTGTGTGCAGTGTTGAGCTGGAAAGACAAATCTACAAACTGTTAAGCGGCGCCATATTTGTGGATGCTGGCAACAGCTTTGATCCAGATTTTACAAACAAGATAGAAATAGGTGCCGGGTTTGGGCTTCGGTTCAGGACTGTGCTTGGCCCTGTGAGATTAGACTTTGGTTTTGGGGTAAGCAGAAAGAGCATCCCTTTCAAGTTCTATTTAAGTGTTGGACCTGACTTTTAGGATCATGACGAAAAAAGCCTTATATTTTGCATTGGTTCTCTTTTCATCCCTTTGCATGTTTATCTATTTTACCAGTTTTACAACAAAAGGCCTTGTATTTTTCTTCGATTCAGCCAAAAGACTTACCGGAGGCTCCTTCTCTGCAAGTGGAATAAAGGGTTCCTTGGTTGGGGGTTTTTATGCAGATCGGCTTAACTGGGATGGAAAGGGGCTTTCCTTGGTAATACACCGTTTTTTTTGCCGTCCGGATTTTGGAGAGTTTTTCCAAGGGGTCCTAACCCTTTCACATCTTGATGCACAGAAGGTGGACATTAAGCTAAAACAAGAAAAAACCAGTGTAGGGAAAGAGAGATTTTCTGTAAAGGTTCCTTCATTGCCAATAGGTATAGACATCAAAAGCCTGTCGATTGGAATCCTAATGCTAAGGGCTAGCAACGGCGAGATATACGAGGCCAAGGGGCTGGAGCTGGCAGCAAGGTTTATAGGCAGGACCATTGATGTCAAAGGCCTTAATCTTTTTTTAACCCGGTACCAAACTGGTATCAGATTTAAGGGTCGTGCAAAGGGTGAAAATGGAAACACCAAGATGGAGTTGGCATGCAGCATAAAGAGGTTTTGGTCACAAAGGAAAAAGCTTCTTATAAATATTAAGGCAAAAGGTGACCTGGATCTTGTTGAGATAGAGGGCAATTCAACAGGAATTGCAGAGGCCGGCTTAAAAGGTGTCTTTCGGCATTTGCTAGATGCAGATCCAATAGATTGGCAGGCAAACCTCCAAATAAAAAGGCTTGATCCGTCCAAATTTAATGCGTCGATTCCAAAGGGAAATCTATGTGCAACTGTTAACATGTCTGGAGTATCTGGTAACTTTAAGGCAAGGGCCAAAGGCGGTTTTGCTTCAAAAAAGTTCACTATCAGGGCCTTTGACCTTGCGGCAAGGTTTGAAGACAAGGCCGTTTTTATAGAAAAGGGAAGGATAGACACACTGGGTGGCACTATAGACCTTTTCGGACAGTTATTGCCCGACTCCCGTTTTGAGGCCTCGGCCCGGTTAAAAGATATCGATCTTGGCAAGGTGCTTGGCAATATACACGGAAACATTAATGGATTTGTGCATGGCCAGGGAAGCTTAAGGACAGATGAAGGTCTAATGGCACAGGTGACCTTCAAGGATTTTACTGGAGAGTTAAATTCCAGACCGATAAGACTAAGTGGAGATGTTTTTTTAAAGGGACAGCGCCTAGAGGTTAAGGATCTGTTTTTGGCATCTGCAAAGAGCAAGATCTTTGTCACAGGTTTTGCAGACAAAAAGGCTCAAGACCTTGACCTCACCTTTGTCAGCCCTGATTTGTCCGACATTTATCCAAGTGCCTTGGGCAAACTCTCTTTTAAGGCGGGTATCAGTGGAACCAGACAGGCCCCACAGGTCCATGCACAACTAGATGGAAGCCGCCTTTTGGTGGGTGATGTTTCCGTTGAGGATTTGCGTATTGCCTTTGATTCAAAGGATATTTTTTCATCTGACCTGAATGCAGGCCTGTTGGCATCTGGTCTAAGGCTTGGGCCGGTACGTTTTGAAAATGTTAGAGGCAAATTAAGGGGATTGATGGAGAAGCACCTCATTAAACTTCGTGCCTGGGGTGAAGAGATTGATGCAGCCCTTAATATGCAGGGAAGTTTAAAGAGGAATCTTAGCTACTTGGGGGTAGTTGAGTCACTGTATATCAAACCCAATGGAAAAAGTAGTTTCAAACTGTCTAGACCTGCAAAGTTTGCCATTCGAAAAGAAACGGCATTTTTGTCTACATTGTGTCTTGTTGAACCTGCACAGAAAGCAAAGCTGTGTACAAGATATCAGAAGGATAGGGAGTATGAATCTATCTATTTGCATGGGAAAAATCTGCCCCTTTCTCCCATTTCAGCCTTGGCAGCGTTTAATGTGGGAGTCAGCGGACACTTGGACTTACAAGTTGATCTTAGGGGCGTAAAAGGAGGCGTGCAGGGTACCGCCTATGTAGGTACTCAGGATGCTAGATTTTTCCCTAAGGGAAAAAAACAAGGCTACCCTTTCACCCTCTCTGCCCAGGCCCAAATATCTCAACATGGAATATCAGGAAAGCTCAACGGACAAATTCTTAAAAAGGTCAGCCTGTTTGGTGATTTCTCCTTGCCACAAAGGGGACCTGACAGTGCAGGCCTGGGCAAGAATCCTTTAAAGATAGATATGAAGTTGATGGCAGATGATCTTTCGCTTCTTCATGATATGGTACCAGGCCTGTTTGTTTATAACGGGAGGGCCTTGGCGCAGTTTATGGTTACAGGCACTCTAGATAGTCCTCTGTTTTATGGAAAGGCCAGGTTTTTAGACATAAAAATGGAATATCCAGAATATGGGATAAAGATTCTGTCCAAAGAGTCTGTCATAAATGTTGAAAGAGACAGGTTGTGCCTTAGGGGGGAGCTTGATTCTCCTAAGGGGGTGCTTCGCATAAAAGGCAGCGGTAAAATAGCACCTCCGCAGGTGTCCATGTCTATAGACATAAAAGGTAAGGAATATCACACTGTTTCTTTGCCGCATCTTCAGCTTATCACTAGTCCTGATCTCAAGGTTGAGCTGAAGAACGGCAAGTTGTGTATTTCTGGAACACTCGATGTCCCCTCTGCCAGCATAGAGCAGGTTGAAATTCCTGAATCGGCCATCTTGCCTTCAAGCGATATAAAGGTAATAGGAGAAGGCGCCGCCAGAAAAAGCAAGACTGCCATAGATACCAGGATAGACCTGGACCTTCTCCTTGGTGATGACGTAAAAGTTAATGCATACGGCCTAAAGGGCAGAATAGCAGGAAGACTAAAGCTGTTTAGTGAATCTGATGGCAGACTCACTGCCAAAGGTATCCTTTTCATAAGAGAAGGCAGATATAGGGCCCTTGATGTTGATCTTGAAATAAAAAAAGGGAGGCTGAACTACTTTTTAGACCCCATTGACAATCCGGGTATCGAAGTAGAAGCAGTAAGAAGGGTGGAGGAAGACCTTCTGGTAGGGTTCAGGATAAGCGGGACGTTGAAAAGGCCTGTTGTCGAACTGTTTTCGGATCCGCCACTGCCTGAGTCTGAGATAGTACGATACCTCCTTGGAGGCAAAAAGGGCAGGGGAGTGGCAAGAACCGATATAATAGCCGGGGGTGCAAACCTTATAATTTCCAGGTTAAGGCAGAAACTCGGGCTCCTGGATGAGCTCCAGGTTGAGACAGGCCAGGCCTCTGATGATATATCCCTTGTTGTTGGCACCTATCTTCGGCCTGATCTGTATCTCAAATTTATCAACGACTTTGATGACAAGGTTACAAGGCTGATTCTCCGCTACGATTATTCCAGGCATATTGAGATTGAAACAGAAACTGGAGAAAGTCCTTCGGCTGAGATCTTTTTTAAGATCGAACGATAGAAAGAGAGCCTACCTTTTCCACCAGCGTAGCTTGGGCATCCTTGTCATTTTCCAAAACTCGGGTGTGAAAAAGATAATCACCGTATAGAGTTCAAGTCTGCCTGCCAGCATGCAAAATATAAGCACCAGCTTTGCCATCGAAGGCAGGTGGCCAAAATTTTGGGTTGGCCCCACTAGATGAAGGCCAGGTCCTATGTTGTTCAGGGTCGCGATTACCGCAGTTGGCCCTGTTACTATATCAACTCCAAGTGCAGTAACAATAAGGCTTGCCCCTAAAAATACGCATATATAAATGGCAAAAAAACTCAAGATTCCAATCATTACATCTTGAGGGACCTTCATGTTGCCAATCTTTATAGTATCAACCTGTTTGGGATGAACCAATCTTTTTAGCTGGCTTCTTGCATATCTAAAAAATAGCAGACACCGGATGACCTTTACGCCTCCTCCAGTAGAACCTGCACATCCGCCAATAAACATAAGTGTCACAAGAAGCATCTTTGCGAAAGGAGGCCAAGTGTCAAAATCGGCAGTGCCAAAGCCTGTAGTTGTCATGATGGAGACCACCTGAAACAGGCTGTCTCTCAAGTTCATTAGATTGTTGTGATAGATGGCAGCCCCAGCGTTTACCAAAAATATTGCTACTACACTTATGGCTACTATAAGGGTATAGAGTCTGAATTCTTCGTCTTGCCAGTAGGCCTTTATATTTCCCTTCAGGGCCCTGAAATGAAGAGAAAAGTTTGCTCCAGCCAAAAACATAAAAAGAATAATTACCAGGTGCAGGTATGAGGATTGAAAGTGGGCAATAGAAGTATTGTAGGTGGAAAATCCGCCTGTTGCCAATGTTGCAAAGGAGTGGGTAAGGGCATCAAAAAAGTTTACTCCTCCAATCATGAGCAAAAAGGTTTCGGCAACTGTCATTAGCAGATATACAGACCAAAGTATTCTAGCAGTATCCTGAATCCTGGGGGTTAGTCTGTCCTTGGTTGGCCCTGGAACCTCGGCTTGGAAGAGTTGCATGCCTCCAATGCCAAGGAAGGGAAGAATGGCCAAGGTGAGCACGATTATCCCCATGCCTCCCAGCCAGTGGGTCATGGCACGCCAAAAAAGGATGCTTTTGGGGAGTACCTCTATCTCTGACAGGATGGTCGACCCTGTTGTTGTAAATCCAGACATTGACTCAAAAAAGGCATCAACAAAGGAAGGAATCGATCCGGAAATGATATAGGGAAGTGCTCCAAGTAGTGCAATAATTAGCCAACTAAAGGCAGTGATTGCAAAGCCGTCTTTAAATCCAAGGTCCTTTTCTGGCAAGAAAAGCGCTATCAATCCCGCTCCAAATAAGAGCCCTATTAATGAGCTTATTATAAAAGCGTGTATTACTCCATCATTAAAGTAAAGAGAAAATGGGACAGGCGTGAGAAGCATTAAGGAAAGGACTATAAGAAGTCTTCCTAGCAGATTTAAAACACCAGATACCTTCATTTATTATTACCTTTGGCTGCCTTAACAGGTTTATGAGATAAGATACCCAAATAATAAAATTTAATCTTCCCTGGATTGGAAGAAGTTTTCAATCTTTTTGGCAGCGTCCTGGGTAAAAAAGATTACCAGATTGTCTCCTGGCCTTATGATGCTGTCGCCTGATGGGATGCTGGCCTTACCCTGTCTGACAATGGCTCCAACAATAGCCCCTTTAGGGATTTGCAACTCTTTAAGAGGCACATCATTAAATTTTTTAGAGTCTGGAACGGTAAGTTCTATTACTTCAGCATCGGAATCAAGAAGGGTGGCAACAGCGACTATGTTTGCCCTTCTAACATAACGGATTATCATATCTGCTGCTACTTGGCGCGGGCTAAGGGTTACGTCTATGCCAAGCTTATCGAGCATTGGCAGAAAGTGGTGTCTTCCAACCTTTACAATGCACCTTTTGGTGCCATAGTGTTTGGCCATCAAGGAGCTTAGGATATTTGTGGTGTCAGATTCTGTAACTGCAATTATAAGATCAGCATTGTCAATGCCTTCATCCAAGAGCGAATGTATATCCATAGCGTCAACGTTTAATATCATGGAGTTAGAGAGATTTTCAGACAGGAATTCGCATCTGGCTTTGTCTGCTTCAACAATCTTCAGTTCCATACGTATGGCCATATCCTCGATCTGTCTTGCTACAAGGTAGCCAATATCCCCACCTCCTATGATGAATACCCTCTCGGGCATCTTACTGGAAAATCCAAAAAGTTCCTCAACCTTGGTCATGTCATCTCGCAAAAGCACCAGATATATCTTGTCTCCTGGTTCTATCTTGTCTTCACCCCTTGGAATTATTGTCTTGCCCCCCCTTATGATGGCAGCCATTACATATTTTACATCATTTGCAAGAGAACCGATTTCATGGAGGCTTTTGCCTATAAAAGGATGGTCCTTACTTACTATGTAACCCAGCAAATACACCTGGCCTTCAGCAAATTCTGCAGTGTCAAAGGCCTCAGATACCTGTATAAGCTTAACGATCTCATCTGCCATAGCCCAATTGGGACTTATAATCAGGTCTATTCCAAATATTTCCTTGTCCACCAATGAGTCAGAAAGCAGCAGGTCTTCACTTCTTACCCGTGCTATTCTGGTTTTGACCTGATATTTGCGAGACATGAAACAAGCAACAAGATTGACTTCGTCACTGTCTGTGACAGCAATAAAAAGATCGGTTTTGGATATACCAGCCTCTGCAAGCACTTTGGCAGAAGCACCACTTCCACAGAAGGTCTGGATGTTCAGCTCTCTTTCAAGGCTTTTGAGTTTTTCCTCGTTTCTATCAATCAAAACGACTTCTTGACCTTCAAATGAAAATTTTTCACACAAATACTGTCCTACTTGACCAGCACCAACAATCATTATTCGCACGGGAAAGTAACTCCTGTCTAATTAGAAATTTGAATCAGGCATCTGTTGATTATAGGCGCTAAAATAGGTAATTGCAATTTTTCTGCTTGTGAGAGAATGGCTTTGATCATTCTGGTCTTGCTAGCAGTTATTACAGGTTATCGGAATCCCCATGCGGATGAGGTGAAATTTTTAGATTTACTCAAAAGGCATTCTGTTTTTTTATAGAAGCCTATCATGTTTTATGATTGTTATTGTTTGTTCCTTAGCAGCCCTCCATCTTTCTGGCAAGGAACTGCTGACTACTCAAGGGAATCTGGTGTTGCAGCCAAATTACATTGATTCATAAACCTGTTTGTTGGCAGCATCCGCAAGAACACGTTCTAATACTGCAGCCAACTCATTTAAGGTGTAGGGCTTGCTGATGCACGCCTTGAATCCAAACCTCTCATAGGATGACATGATGGGATCGTTTGCATAGCCGCTTGAGACTATAACAACGGCGTCCTTGTCGATTTTTAGTAACTCTTTTATCGTCTCTTCGCCACCTAAGCCACCAGGAACTGTAATGTCAAGGATTACGGCATCAAAAGGTTCCCCTTTTTCCATCTCTTTTTTATAGATTTCTATAGCCCTTTGACCATCTTCTACCGTAACATTCTTATATCCTAGCTTTTTTAGCATCTCTTGAACAGTCTCGCGCACAACTTTTTCGTCATCCATTACCAGAATTTTTCCACCAGTCCAGTGGCTAACCGTCTTGGACAAAGAGGATTCACGTTTCTTTTTAACAACTGCAGGCAGATAAATATAAAAGGTTGTCCCTTGGCCTGGCTCAGAATCCACCCTTATATGACCCCCATGTTTTCTGATAATTGAATGACAGATAGATAATCCAAGTCCTGACCCCTTCCTCTTTGTAGTAAAAAAAGGCTCAAATATCTTGTTTAGATAGTTCTTGGGGATTCCTATTCCTTCATCTTTGATAACGATTTCTATATAGTTATCAACCGGCCTTAATAGAAGTTCTTTTGCCCTGTTTTTAGAGATGTTACAACATGTTATTGTAATTTCGCCTCCGTTTGGCATGGCATGCCTAGCATTTATTACAAGATTTTGTATCACCTGGCTTACTTGTCCTTTATCGACCTCTGCTGCCCATAAATCGTCTGGGAACTCGTATTTGCATTTTATATTGGTGCCACTTAGGACAAAATTTGTTGAATCTATTATTATCTCCTCTAAAGAAGACAACTTTTTTATAGGTTCCCCTCCCTTTGCAAAGGTGAGCAGTTGCTGTGTCAAGCCGGTGGCCCGTAATGTAGCCTTTTCTGCCATGTCAAGATATTTTTTGGCTTTGTGGTCTTGGGCTATGATCATATTGGCTAGCTCGATATTTCCAAGGATTCCTGCAAGAATATTGTTGAAGTCATGAGCGATGCCGCCAGCAAGTACGCCAATAGATTCCAATTTTTCTATCTTGAGCATCTCCTTTTGCAGCTGTCTCTCATTGGTAACATCTCTAAAGACCAATACAACTCCAATAAGATTCTGGTCTTTATCAAATATCGGAGCCCCACTGTCAGCAATGTTTACTTCTCTTTCATCCTTGGAAACAAGGACGGTATCTTCTGGCAATTCTATCATATGTTTTGACTCAAGGACCTTTTCAAAAGGATTTTCACAGGGCTGTCTTGTAAATTCATTGATTATTCTGAAAACCTTATTCACCGGTTGTCCTATAGCCTCTGCTTCACGCCATCCTGTGAGCTTTTCTGCTGCCTTGTTTATCAAGGTGATACGCCCATCCAGATCTGTAACGATAACGCCATCTCCTATGGATCTTAAAGTTACAAGGAGCCTGTTTTTTTCATCAGTAACCTGTTGTTGGAGAGCTATCATGGGTCTCAGGTCTTGAGCGCTTAGGATAACCAATTGATTGTTTTCAAACTTGGTATTGGTAGTGACATAAAGGCATGGCAGCTTTTGATTGTCTCTGGTAAGAAAATGGCCTTGTTTGATTGCTTCGGATTGAAATTTTTGGGATTTCCCTTCATGGTCACTTCCAAGAATTTCCTTGAGGACTTCGTGGCCTGTAACTTTTTCGATAGAGGTGCCTACAAGCTCTTGCCGCCTGTATTTTAAAAGTTCACAAACTTTCTTGTTTACCGATTTGATGGTGCCCTTGTCATCTATCACTATAACCATGCAACCGATTGTATCGAGAATCGTTTTGACATATCTAAATAGATCGGTTAAGCGTTTATAACTTCGAGACAGTCTCTCTGTCATTTGATTAAATGCTGATGCCACCAGCCCGAATTCATCATCTGACTCTACAGAGACCTTATGCAACAAGTTACCCCTGGCTACTGAATCAGCTCCAGTTTGTAATAGCTTAAGTGGCTCTATTAATCCAAAGGAAAAAAGCAGAGAATAAATCAAGGCTATTACCATTAACAAGATTAACAAGATAAACCAAAACATAAACAAGTGCTTAAGCACATATATAGCACCAGAGCTCGAAAGATCATATTTTAAAATAATTGCTCCTATCCAATTGTTATTCTGTCCAATCAATGGATATATCCATAAGTTTTTATCTAATTTTATCGGTTGTATGTCGTCTTTAGAATGGGTGTTATTATTTGTATTAAAAAAGGAAGAGAGCTTATCAAAATGAGGGGTTTTTCCCCCTATTTTTGCATGATTTGTATCAGCAATAATGGTTCCATTAGGGTCTATTACAGAAATTATCTCATTGCATTTTAGAGAAATGTCATCAATAAGTGTTTGAATGATTTCCTTGTTATTTTTTTTAAAATTTGTTTTTTTTATGTCTGAAATGACAATGTTCAGAATGTCTGCTTCACGTTGTAGATCAAATTGTGCATGTTTCCAGAACATGTGCCAGGTCGAGACACCTAAAAAAAGAAACAGCAAAAGGCTTGGCAGAAAAGAGATCATCAGGAAACTCTTGAGGATCTTTGTCTGAACACTGTTTTGCATGATTATATACTCCTGCTGTTTGTGTCTTTTGGGGTAAGGGCTTGCAATATAAAATAGGCATATAAGAATACCAAAGAATGAACACCGCTGTTAAAATCATAATGCCACTAAGTGAAAAGAATTCGGAACACTCCTCTATATTACACCAATAACATGTGAATATATGGTAAGCTGATACAAGTTGTGATATACCTATAATTATAAATTGTATAGAAACAGCAACAAAAATCCTGTTACGTGTTTTGAAATAAAAAAAACAATATACAGAAAAAGATAAGAAAGAAAAAAGAGAGACAAAAACAAATATTAAACCTTGAAAATTTAAACTGCCAATTTTATATGGAATAGGATTGGGCAGATCCATGTAAAATAGACTAATAAATAATATAAAAACAATTAAACCAAAGCCGAATGATAAAATAATCCACAGTTTTCTCAAGATAAACCTTAACTCCAGGACTTGAACCTGATTAATTAAATACAAAACGAAAGACAATCCTATAGATAATATTGAAATAACATTGGGATAAACATGAGCGGTGCCACAAAATCCCAAATCACTACATATCTTACAATAACTAAGATGAAAACAATTAATTATCATACCAACAACAAAAAAAAATAAAGATAATGGAATAAAACGGAATGCCTCAAGTTTAGTATGCTTAAATACTACATAAGATGCATAAGCTAATATCAAAGCAAAAATTATATTGCCAAGACTTACCCATGCTAAAAAATAGAGTTGGTAATGTATTTTTGAAAATTGAAAATCGTTTATTTCAAAACCAGAAATATAGAAATAGATAGATAATATAAATAAAAAAATGAATAAAAGTGATGGAAGTATTGTTAAGCGTCTCATATTGCCTCACATAAGCAGAGAGTATAGAGCTTTTTGGTCATTTTTTCACATCTTTTTGTTTCTACGGCTGTTTAGTTATTGGAGCTTCCCCCACCCTTTTTTAGATATTAAAAAGTTAACAGCATTTTTTATTCCTAAAATACATAGATATTGAGCTCGCCGGGGAAAATATTTCCTTTAACACAGCTTTTATACTACAAATGAGAGAAAATTTGTAAAGAACTTGAATTTTAGTAAATTAATAAGCAATAAATGATGTGTCACATTTTTGCGACAGTATGTAGCAAAATAACTACATCAGTTACTAACTAAGGCGGAATAGTTTTGATGATACGAGGCATGTATCTGGCTAGCATAAAACCCAATAACTAAGGATGTAAGAGACATTTGACAATTTTCTTCTTGAAGAAACAAGAAACCAAGAGTTGTATAAGACTACAATATACTCTATTCCTTAATAACAAAGTGCCACCAGAATTGTTGACTATTGCTCGGCACTGAAATATTCAACATTTGAATTAAAGATTACTGTGCAATCTGCAGATACAACATAAGATATCGAACCTTATAGCTGTTTTTTTATCACTAAACCATTCCTTTTATAAATAATGTCATGCTCAAGAGAAATTCCCAAAATATGGAGACCCTCTCGAATTTACATGAAATAAACATATGTGATCTTTGCATCCGACACCATGTGCTTTTTGTCTAAATTTTCTGGAAACGCCTTTATTTTTACTTATCTTTTTGGTAAAGGAGTTGAACCTTTGGTATCATTGGCTATATTTTAATAAAGGACTATGAAAAACACTCTCCCTTAAGCAAAATGATTGTTTTTGATCTGAAATGTAGCAATGAACACGTCTTTGAAGCCTGGTTTAAGGATAGTTCTGCCTTTGAAGAGCAGAGGGATAAGGGACTCCTAGAGTGTCCTGTTTGTGGAGACAGGACCATAGAGAAGGCTATTTCTCCTATAAAACTCAAGAAAAGCGGTTGCCAAAAAGGTGAAGGCTCGTTGCATCAAGAAGTGGTTACAAGGATGATGCAGGCCTTTTATCAAAAGGTGATAGAGTCAAGCGAGGATGTAGGGACTAAATTTGCATCCGAGGCATTGAAGATACATTATGGAGTTTGTGAGCCAAGAAGTATAAGAGGGGTGGCAACCCGGGAGGAAGAAAAGATGCTAAAGGAGGAAGGGGTAGAGTTTTTTCGTATTCCAGTCCCCAATAAAAAGGAGGATAAGCCCAATTGACAACCACAAATAACCAGGTCCCAGAGTTGAAGCCCAGCGGCCTTCAGAAACAGGTCCCTAACAAAGCACCTGTGGTGGAAAGGGGTTGCAGGGTCATAATGGATTTTGTGGTGCGACTTGTATCTGGTAAGGTGGTTGATTCATCTGAAAAAGGTGGCGGGCCGGCGAGCTTTGTATGTGGAAAAGGGGACTTTCCAAAGCCGGTTGAGGAAGGAATAATCGGGCTTGCACCAGGGGATATGAAAACTATAACTGTGCACCCCTATTACGCCTATGGACTATATGATCCCAAAAAACAGATGCTTGTTGCTATTGAGCGTATTTCCGGACCAGTGGAGCAGGGCAAGGTGGTTAAGGTGCCAGATCAGCTTGGAATAACAAGACCGGCTATAGTAAGAGATATTTGGCCTGGTGCCATTATGGTGGATTTTAACCATCCTCTTGCTGGCCAGGTTCTGAAGTTTGAGGTTATGATTAGAGAAGTAAGGCCCAATGAAGATGACAGGGAGCATGAAAAGGAACAGTAATGGCCGAATCACTTATTATTGAAGAATCTATAAAAAGGGAAGGGCTTTCAGACATATACGAAAAAGTGATGAAAGGGGAGAGGCTTTCTAAAGACGACGGCATCAGGCTTTATGAAACTTCAGATCTTTGTTCACTTGGTTTCTTGGCAAACAAAGTAAGAGAAAAAAAGAACGGTCAATATACATACTACATTTATAATCAGCATATTAATTACTCCAATGTATGCACAAATCTCTGTAAGTTTTGTGCCTTTGGTAAGGAAAAGGGCAAGCCGGGCGCATATTGTATGACCATAGAAGAAATTGTAGCCAAGATAGAAGAACGGCTTGATGAGCCGATACGGGAGGTCCACATTGTTGGAGGAATACATCCAGAACTTCCATATTCATACTATATCGACATGTTAAAGGAGATTAAGAGAGTCAGACCAGATATCCATATTCAAGCATTTACATGTGTGGAGATAGCGCATATTGCCAAGATGGGAGGAAAGTCTATTGAAGAGGCCTTGTTAGAGTTGAAAGAGGCAGGCCTTGGTTCTATTCCAGGAGGCGGAGCCGAAGTCTTCAGCCCAAGGATACGGCAGCGGCTTTGCCCTGAAAAGCTACCTGGAGACCATTGGCTAGAGGTGGCAAAAACGGCCCATAGATTAGGCCTTAAATCAAATGCTACCATGCTTTATGGTCATATAGAGACCATTGAAGAAAGGGTAGAGCATATGATGGCCCTGAGGGAGGCGCAAGATGAAACCAACGGCTTTATGTGTTTCATTCCCTTGGCGTTTCATCCCAAAAATACTGCCCTTGAAGATGTCGCCCCTACAAGTGGCGTGGATGATATAAAAAATATTGCAGTATCAAGACTTCTACTCGATAACTTCCCTCACATAAAGGCATACTGGGTTATGCTAGGCCCAAAGGTGGCCCAACTTGCTCTAAGTTTCGGTGCAGACGATATGGACGGCACTGTACTGGAAGAAAAGATAACCCATATGGCTGGTGGAGAAACATCCCAGGCCCTTTCCAACAGGGAAATAGAGTACCTAATAACTTCCGCTGGAAGGGTCCCTGTTGAGAGAGACACCCTTTACAATGTCGTAAAAGTCGTTTCCCATTAGCGATGGTCGAACAAATAATAGAAAAAGTCTGCTTGGGCCAAAGGATAGACGAACAGGAGGCGGTGGATCTTTATCGTAGGGCGGGTTTCCACGAGCTTGGCCAGTTAGCTTCCCTAAAGAGGTTTAAGGAAAATCCAGAACCTGTAGTTACCTATGTAATTGACCGCAACATCAATTATACAAATGTATGTATCTCAGGTTGTAAGTTTTGTGCCTATTATTGTGCTCCCGAAAGTGAGGAGGGTTTCGTGCTGTCTTTTGAGGAGCTTGGCAGAAAGATAAAAGAAACCAAGGCCCTTGGAGGAACCCAGATACTCCTTCAGGGTGGATTGCATCCTGGTCTTTCCTTGGACTTTTATGAGGACATGCTCCGTTTCATAAAATCCTTCGATATTCATTGCCACGGCTTCTCTCCACCTGAAATTGTTCATTTTGCCAAGTTATCTGGACTGTCTGTAAAAGAGGTTCTCAAGAGACTTATATCCGCTGGCCTAGATTCCATTCCTGGCGGCGGTGCAGAGATCCTTGTCGATAACGTAAGAAAGCAAATAGCTCCAAGAAAGGCCAACAGCGCCGAATGGCTAAATGTGATGGAGACAGCCCATAAACTCGGTCTTCGGACCACTGCAACCATGATGTTCGGCCATCTGGAGTCTCTAGAGGATAGAATCCAGCACCTTTCAAAGCTGAGGCATCTGCAAGACAAGACAGGGGGATTTACTGCTTTCATCCCATGGCCATTTCAACCGGGAAACACGGCTATAAATTGTAGGCCAGCCACAGCTCATGAATACCTGAAAATGTTAGCCATCTCCCGTATCTTTTTAGACAATTTTCAAAATATTCAAGCCTCTTGGGTGACTCAAGGATACAAGGTTGCTCAAATGGCCCTCTTTTTTGGCGCAAATGATTTTGGCAGCACAATGATCGAAGAAAACGTTGTTGCTGCGGCAGGTGTTAGCCACAGACTGTCAGAAGAAGAGATACGCCGACACATAAGAGAGGCTGGTTTTCATCCCAGGCAACGTCTTATGGACTATAGTCTTGCAATGCAGACCTCTGTATGAAACAGATATGGCTTTACAGGGCACCCTTGATAATACCAGTCTTGACCCCTCCCATAGAAAATGGTGCAGTATTAATAAAAGGAAATAAGGTAGCCGCTGTCGGCCATTATCCTCATTTAAAGGCTTGTGTTCCCCTTGGGACCAAAGTGGTAGATATAGAGGAAGGGTTGATAATGCCAGGTCTTGTAAACTGCCATTGCCATCTGGCATTGTCATGGATGAAAGACAAGATAGAAAGAGGAACTGGTTTTTCTACATGGCTTAAAAGAGTTATATGGCTAAAGACCACCTTGGGAAACTCAATGACAAAGAAACAGCATTTTGAGGCCTTGCTATTTGGTATCAAACTCCTTAAGGAAGCAGGCACAGTGCTTGTCTATGATGTCATAAATGCTCCCCCTCTTTCATCTCTAGAATCAACTTTTAAGGATAATGGCCTTTTTGTCCATTTTTTTTGGGAAATTATTCATCCTAAGGCTGATTTCTTTACTCCGGATGGCATGCTTGATGGTCTTGGGGATCTTTCTAATAGCTGGTCGTTAAGTGCCCATTCTGTTTACACATGTTCAAGACAGGCCCTGTGCGCCATAAAGGCCTTTTGTAAAATAAGAAGACGCACTTTTTCCATCCACATTGCCGAATCCCGTGAGGAACTAGAGTTTGTTAAAACTGGAAAAGGACCAATAGCAGAAATATTGAAGGAAAGAAAAAGAGAGGTGGCTAAATTTTTTAGCCCCTCCAATTCTCCTGTGCAGCTCCTTGATGAACTGGGGCTTTTAGATGAAAAAACAATGTGTGTACATTGTACCTTTTTGGATGATAGGGATATGACCATCTTGGCCACAAGAGGTGCCTGGGTATGCCTGTGTCCTGAAAGTAATCTTTATATTTCTGGATCTATGCCAAGGGTAGACAAGATCTTTCAAAGGGTGGGACGGGTCTGTTTTGGGACAGATAGCCTTGCAAGCAACAGTAATTTGTCTATACTCAGCCAATTGAGGGCGGTTTTTAAGGCCTATCCCTCCATCAATCCTGCTATCTTATTTGAAGCAGCAACCCTTGGTGGTGCTAAAGCCCAGGGTCTCGATGGTTTTTTGGGCTCTATTGCAAAAGGCACCATGGCACGATTGTTGGCCTTGAGATATATGCCATGCAAGGCGCGCGAGGTTTTTGAATTTCTTTGTTCAGAGCCTATAGAAGAAAGGATAGAACAAATTGAACTCTAGAGGCAGAAAAGGCAACAGACCTTACAGGCTTGGCGTTGTCAACTTCATAAATACTGCCCCCTTGCTTGTGCCTTTAAAAGAACAAGGTCCCTTGGAAGGCTGGCAGATAGTTGAAGATACGCCCTCGGCCTTAAATGCCATGCTTAAGAAAGGTGAAATAGATATGGGCCTTATTTCTTCCTTTGCCTATGGCCTAGACTTTAAAAACTACTTTATTTTAAGGGATTACTGCATTAGTGCTACAGGTACTGTTGGCAGTGTTGTGCTGTACAGCCGGCTTCCAATCTATGAGCTTTCAGGCAAAACAATATGCCTCACCGAGCAGTCCGCAACTTCCATAAATCTTCTTTATATTGTGCTTGAATATTTTAATGGGTTGAATCCAAATTATGTTGTAGGGAGTTATGGTGATTTCCAAGATAGGGATGATTTGATTGCTTATCTGTCAATAGGCGATGAGGCATTAAGGATAAAGAGAATGAATCATAATTTTTATTCATATGATCTTGCCTCCATATGGTATGAAACCACTTCTCTGCCCTTTGTCTTTGCCCTCTGGGCGATAAGAAAGGGAATTGGTCTTTCTGGCTCTTCTGAGCTTAGTCTTTTGAAGCAGAGGCTTAATAAGGCATACAGACATGGTGCAGCAAGGCTTGATGAGATAAGTGCCTTGGTGGCAGGCAGGATACCAATGCCACAGGTGGAATGTTTAGCATATCTTAAGGGAATCGAGTTTGACTTGACGCGCTTGAAAATCAAGGGACTTGGCCATTTTTTCTATCTTCTTTATCAGATGGGCCGTTTACCAGCCATTCCCAAAATTGTTCAGGTGTAAAAAGATGCCTGTTCCTTCAAGAGAAGAAAAAAAAGAATTTGTTCAAGAAAAGTTCTCTTCAGTCACCGATAGATATGATTTTTTGAATTCCCTTCTCAGTATGGGCATAGATCGTTTATGGAGATATAAGACCGTAAAGACTCTGACGGGGCTAAACGGGCCTATACTGGATGTATGTGCAGGCACTTTGCCACTATCTAGAGAGATACACAGGCAAACCAGGGCCAAAGTAGTGGCCTTGGACTTCTGCTTTGATATGTTGGCTTTTGGTCTTAAAAATCTCGATCCTGTAGAGGCCAAGCAAATTCATCCTGTATGTGGGGACGGTGAAAGGCTTCCCCTGCCATCTAACACCTTTGCAGGTTTTGCAGTAGCCTTTGGAATAAGAAATTTGGCAGACCTGGCAATAGGTTTTTCCGAGATGCACAGGGTGCTTTTGCCTGGCGGAAAAGGGGCTATTGTTGAGTTCTCAAGGCCTTCCATACCTGTCTTCAAATACTTATACAGGTTTTATCTACATAAGATACTTCCGATTATTGGAGGCATGATTTCAGGAGATACAGAGGCCTATGTCTATCTCGCCGAGTCCATACAAGGTTTTTATTCGCAGGAACAGGTATGTGATTTGCTAGAAAGATGTGGATTTATAGAGGTCGATTACAAGCCCATGACCTTGGGAATTGTTACGCTTTATACGTGTAAAAAACCCGGTTAACACATTTTTATGAAAAATGAAAAGCAGCCATCTTCTGCACATACTTATAATCGTAATTATATCCTGCATACTTTATCCTAAAAGTTGTTATGCATTTCAGGAACATGGGGCCAAAGAGGGACTGTACATTCACCAACTGGCCCATGTCTGTTTTGGGTCAGCCATGTTATGGCTGTTTTTTATGATAAAAAAGAGTGCCTTTTGGCTCAAGAAGTGGTGGAAAGCCATTGCTATTGGAGGGTTGGGATTGGCCTTTTGGAACGTTATGACCTTTGTTGGCCATCTTTTGGGGCCATATAATGTTTACTGTCATAACGAGTCTGTGACATCGAATAACGGACTTTTCTGGTTGTGGTACATTACCAAGTTCGACACGGTGGTGTGTTGTCTTTCCATGGTGTTTTTCTACCTTGGTCTCAGGAGGCTTAACAACTCCATCACAGATTTGAATTCTGGGATGCAAAAGCCATGACAAGGATCCTTCACCATGACTTTTGACCTATGTGCTCCTATTATCCTTGTAGACTTGGCAGGGGGGGTATGTCTCATAATTGTCTCTGCCTTATGTCTCAGGGAGTCAAGGAATATAGTTAAAAAGGAACCAGGCAATTTTCTTTTTAGCTACATGCATTGGCTCTTTATGGCCCTTTTTGCGTTTTCTCTTTCTAGATCTTTGGGGCATATTGTTAAACACGTCCTTTGGGCTTTAGGATTGGAGGATCTCTGGGCCTCTCTTTCGCCAGTGAGTGGTTCGGTAAATTCTGCCCTGTTTATACTTATTGCATCCATTACAGTCTTTTTCCAAAAGATGAAAAACGTGATGGAACGCATTGAACGGGACAGGGCAGAGATTGAAAGAATCAGTCAGGAACTCCTGAGACTCAACGAAGAGACGGAACTTCTTGTAAGTGAAAGAACAAGGGCAGAGCTTGCCTTGAGCATAGCTCACAATATTAGAAATCCAATTATGGTTATAGGAGGGCTTGCCAAAAGATTTCTTAAAAAAGGTCATCTTACCGAAGACCAGAGGAAAAAAATCGAGCTAATGCTTGAACAGATAGAGAAACTTGATGAAATAGTTAGGGAATTCGAGCTTATAAAGGGCAAAAAGGCTGCATCGATATCAAAAAGGGACCTCAACTCCTTGGTTAAAACGGTGTTGGAGGCAGCAGGTCCTGAAGCACAAGACAGAGGAATAGACATAGCCGCCAGATACGAATCCCGTCCCCTTTATGTAAATATGGACCCTGATCTTATAAAATTTGCCCTTGTTCAATGTCTAAGGTTGCTGATTTATAGATTAAGGGCTGGCAGCCGGTTGAAACTCATTCTAAAAAGGGGGAAGTTCGGAGCAGTTGTCATATTTATAACGTCGCCTTTTGAAAAAGGTGCAAGCTACGTTGGTCATTCAAGTTCAACGAAAACTGCATCGACTCTTAGGGGTAAAAGGCTTGGACTGTCAACAGTGAGACAGATACTCAGGGATCATGGAGGGGATCTGCATGTAGAGGGGCATGGAGAGGCACTGAAGATAGAAATATTTTTACCATTTAATATTGGCACGGCAAAGACCTGGAGCAGAGATCGCAAGGAAGTCGAACTTCCTTCAATAAAGCAAAATACAGACAATAATGGGAAATAACTCCAATAAGGAAGAATGCATTGTACAGATTTTTACAGATGGAGCCTGTTCGGGCAATCCAGGTCCTGGCGGTTGGGGTGCACTCCTTAAGTATGGCAATACCAAGAAAAAACTCCAAGGTTTTTCGCCTCAAACTACCAACAACAGGATGGAGATGCTCGCAGCGATAAGGGCGCTCGAGGCCCTTAAAAGGCCTTGCAAGGTTATCTTGACTACGGATTCCATATATCTAAAGAATGGAATAACCAATTGGATCCGTAACTGGAAAAAAAGGAATTGGAAAAATGCCAAAGGAAAACCTGTCAAAAATATGGACCTATGGAAACGCCTTGATAAACTGGCCTCCATTCACAACATAGAGTGGAAATGGGTTAAGGGGCACAGTGGCCATCATGAAAACGAGACGGTTGATGAACTTGCCACCTCTGCCATAAGGATGGGGCTTGAAGGACAGTTGAAATCAGATCCTTTGGGTAGAATTGAATAATAATTTCACTTATCCTGCCTCTTTCATATTAATTAAAAAAGTTCATTGCATCTTAATGCTATTTCATGTAAAAGGCGTGACAGACAAAATAAATATACAAAAAATTGAATTTCCGTTTCAAGATACACATCCAGATTACCGGCCACAGTAGGTTAACTTTTTCAGTTAGATGGGGGTTGTTAATGGCCAGGTCCGGTTCATAGTCCTTAGGAGTTTCCGCTATGATGTCTTTAACAACAGATGCAGATCATTTAAAGGATGAAATAGAGAAAATACTTCCCCAGAGGCTTTCCGGAGTCTTTGAATGTTATGGCTTCAATTTTGACGAGCTTTTGACGCCTCTTAAATGGAAGCCCTTGGTGCTTGTAATAGGTAACTATTCATCGGGAAAATCCACATTTATTAATGAATTCATAGGGCAAGAGATACAAAGGACAGGCCAGGCCCCAACTGATGACGCATTCACAATTCTTACCGCCCCGAATGAAGGAGAAAGCCCAGGAGATCTTACAGGCAGCACACTGGTTGCAGATGAATCCTTGCCTTTTACCGGACTGAGAAGATTTGGAGAAAGACTTCTTTCGCACCTTGTAATGAAAAGAATTGAATCGGAAAGACTAAAAGATATAGCAATCATTGATACACCGGGGATGCTCGATTCGGTCACTGAGCAAGACAGAGGTTATGACTTTCTAGGTGTTGTAGGGGAACTGGCAAGGCTTTCAGATCTTATAGTGCTTATGTTTGATCCTCACAAGGCAGGTACAATAAAAGAGACATACAAAGTCCTTCGAATTACCTTGCCTGTATCTTCTGAGGAAGACAGGGTCCTTTTTGTCCTAAACCGAATAGATGAATGTGAAAATCTTGAAGATCTAGTGAGAACATACGGAACCTTATGCTGGAATCTTTCACAAATGACAGGCAGAAAGGATATACCCCGAATTTTTCTTACATATGCCAAGATTCCTGGCAGACACGTTCCTCATGAATTTGAGGTATGGGAAAAGGAAAGGCAAGAGCTTAAAAAGGCCATCTTGGATGCTCCGAGGATGAGGCTATTTCATATGTTGCAAGAAGTGGATAAGGCTGCCAGAGAGCTCGAGCTTGTTATCCAGGCCATGGAGGGCTTTAAAGAGCGTTTTTATAAGAGGGTTAAAAGGTTTGCAAAATCCCTTGCGATTACAGGTGGTTTTGCCTTTCTCCTTGGAGATCTTATAATGAATCTTGTTGCTGGTTATCCAGCCGATCCGCTACTGTATTCTCTTGTTACTGGGAGATTGTCTGTTGACAGTTTCCTATGGCCTGTAATATGGCTTTTATTAGTTATTGCTGCAGGTTCGGTCTACTTTCAGAAGATCTCCTTTCCAAGGTTAGTAAAAAAATTCAGCCAGGAGCCAGATAGATTAATTGATCTGGACTCTGCCTATGACCGTGACCTGTGGCAAAGGGTGAAACCAAAAGTAAGTGAATTGATAAGAAGGAATGCTCGCCATCAGATTTGGGTAAGACACAAGAAAAATCTTTCCAAGGTGAGGAAGTTTGTAAAAAGGGATCTGCAGTCTTTTTATGAAAGAATAAAGAGATTTTGATTCAAAGGGCAACCAACCGAAATTCCGGCGCTTTAAAATTTTCTTTTATTTGTGTAACCTAAAAAGGGAGTAGAGCAACTTAGTTAGTGGAGGAAATTGATGTCTGGACATTCTAAGTGGAGCACCATAAAGCATAAAAAGGCTGCTCAGGATGCCAAAAGGGGCAAGATATTTACCAAGCTCATTAAGGAGATTACAGTTGCAGCACGGCTTGGAGGTGGAGATCCGGCAGCTAACCCAAGGCTTAGGGCTGCCATTGAAGCTGCCAAGGCTGCCAACATGCCCAAAAATAACATAGAAAGGGCCATTAAAAAGGGAACCGGAGAGCTTGAAGGAGTCGCATACGAGGAGGTCACTTATGAAGGTTATGGTCCTGGGGGAGTTGCTGTTTTGGTCGAGACTATTACAGACAACAGACAGCGTACTGTAGCAGAGGTAAGGCATATATTTGCCAAAAGGGGAGGAAATCTTGGCGAGCCAGGAAGTGTGGCATGGATATTTGAAAAGAAGGGGCTCATTATCGTTGAAAAGGACAAAGTAGACGAAGACACACTTATGGCTGCTGCCCTTGAGGCTGAAGCGGAAGATATACAAGATTCTGGCAGTGAGTGGGAAATAGAGACATCGCCAGAGGAGCTTGCAAAGGTAAAAAAGGCCCTTACAGATCAGGGTATCGAGATATTATCTGCAAAGGTTACCATGGTTCCATCCAACATCGTCAAGATAGACGATGAAAAAAAGGCCCAACAGCTTATTGCCCTGATGAATGCCTTGGAAGAGAATGATGATGTACAAAATGTTTATGCCAACTTTGACATCCCTGACAAAATACTTGAAAAGGTGACCTAAGCATGAAAAAGGGGCCTGTGTTGGGAGTGGATCCCGGCTCTGTAGCAACAGGTTATGGTGTTATCCAACAGGGGCCCGATGGCCAGACAGTAGTTTTAGGGGCAGGCGTAATAAGGACTAGCACCAAGAGAACCTTCCCTGACAGACTCAAACATCTTTATGACGGTCTTTGCCAGGTTATTCAAGATTATCGTCCTGCCATTGCGGCCTTTGAGCAGATTTTTATTGCCAAAAATGCTGGTGCTGCTTTAAAGCTCGGACATGCCAGGGCAGCCCTTTTGATGGCCGCCATAAACAATGGCCTTGAAATTTTTGAATATTCTGCCCTTGAAATTAAAAGGGCAGTAGTGGGCTATGGCATGGCAGACAAGCACCAGGTTCAGGAAATGGTCAGCCTTATATTGAAACTTAACAAACGTCCACCAAAGGATGCCTCTGATGCATTGGCAGTTGCACTTTGTCATGTTCAATCGATCAAGGTTCAACAGTTGATAAAACTGAAACTGTCTATTTAATTTGTTATTTTACAGAAACTTTTGAGGTAATTGGAATTGATAGGCTATCTCAAGGGAACCATTGTAGAAGTGCTTGATGATACAGTTATTCTAGATGTAGGCGGTATAGGCTACCTTATAGAGATGCCGGCTTCTTTTTTGGCTAAACTTCCTCCCTTGGGTCACGAGGCACAAATTTATACAAGGTTGATCGTTAGAGACGATCAAATAAATCTCTATGGTTTTTTAGATAAAAAGGCCTTGTTGGTTTTTAAGGTGCTTCTTGAAGTATCAGGTGTTGGTCCCAAGCTGGCCCTGAATGTGCTTTCTGTGTTGTCACCAGAGGATCTTGTATCTGATATAGCCAAAGGAGACACTTCACGGATTCGTTCTGTTCACGGTGTAGGAAAGAAGACAGCCGCAAGGATCTGCGTTGATCTGAAGGAAAAGGCCGCAAAGATTTTGGCCAAAGAGGGGCGTATTGTGCAAGTGACAGATTATAATAAAGCAGGGCAAGTTGACGAATCATTACTAGATGATGCGGTGTCGGCTCTAGTTAATCTTGGTTATCGGCCCCATGAGGCAAAGAGAGTTCTTTCTCAGATTGTTTCTAAACATGGTGCGTTGGAAGTGGATAAACTTATCAAAATGGCCTTGCAACGTATTTCAAAGGTTAAATAGACCATATGGAATATAAAAAGATAAACCAGACAGCAGAAGGAAAGGAAGAGATGGCCCCTCTTTCACCTGTATGTCAAGAGGAGGATTTATCCTTAGAATCTTCTCTTAGGCCTCAGAATCTTTCAGAATACGTAGGACAAGATGATCTAAAAAGGGGACTGTCATTATTTATAGAGGCTGCAAAAAAAAGAAGGGAACCCCTGGATCACTGTTTACTACATGGTCATCCAGGCTTGGGTAAGACAACCCTGGCCCATATCATAGCCAAAGAGCTTGGAGTAGGTATCAGGTGTACTTCAGGGCCTGTAATTGAAAGACCAGGGGATTTGGCTGCCATACTTACAAATTTACAGCCTGGAGAAGTGCTTTTCATAGATGAAATTCACAGACTGAGTCCATCGGTGGAAGAGATACTATATCCAGCAATGGAAGATTTCCAACTGGATCTTATAATAGGCCAAGGTCCTAGTGCCAGGACAATAAAGATTGATCTCCCACGGTTTACCATGGTTGGAGCCACAACCAGGGCAGGACTTCTTTCGCCACCCCTTCGGGATCGTTTTGGTGTGCTTCTCCGCGTTGACTTTTATTCGGTCGAGCAACTTCAAGAAATTGTTACCCGTTCTGCATCAGTTCTCGGCATAGCTATTGATAGTGCAGGAGCACACGAAATAGCAAAGAGATCACGGGGTACTCCAAGAATCGCCAATCGTCTCTTGAGACGGGTTAGAGATTTCGCTGAGATCAAGGCTAAAGGGATTATAACAAGAGATGTTGCAGATAAGGCTCTTGATATGCTCGATGTAGACGAAAAGGGTCTGGATGGCATGGATAGACAGATACTCAGTATTATCATCAAGAGATTCAATGGGGGACCTGTAGGATTGGACACGATTGCCATATCGGTTGGAGAAGAAAGCGGAACCATAGAAGAGGTTTATGAACCATTTCTTGTACAGGAAGGCTATCTTCACAGGACTCCAAGGGGGAGGATGGCCACTGACAAGGCCTATCAACACCTTGGACTAAAGAGAGGAGGATAATTTGCAGTGAAAAGATTGGAGCCTGATCAACTTCGACTGAGGATAGATCCTGACAGCCTTGATTTCGATTATATTAGCCAGTTAGAGCAAGAAGCCCTCAGCATTTATGGCCAAGAAAGGGCTGACAGGGCACTTGATGTAGGGCTTGAAATAGAGAATCCGGGTTTCAATGTATTTGTCGCGGGATTGCAAGAGGTCGGTGCCCTCGATCTGACCATATCCAAATTGAAAAAACTTGCCAGTAACGATGCTGATAGGCCAAAGGACATCTGCTACATCCATAACTTCAAAGATCCAGATGTCCCAATAGCAATTTTGCTAGAACCTGGCCTTGGCATGAAACTCAAAAAAGATATGGCAGAACTGGTGGATAACCTTCAGCTTCACTTGCCTAAGAGCTTTGAAGGGGAGACATACCTTGTAAGAAAAGAGGAGGTTATTCGGGAATTTAATAAAAAGCGTACAGAAATTTTTGAGGCGCTCGACAAAAAGGTTAAAGAGAAGGGATTCATACTTCAGGCTGATCCAACAGGTATGATGGTCATCCCTGCAAAAGAAGACGGAAGCCCCTTGAGTCCTGAGGAGATCTCAAAGATGACCAAGGAACAGCAAGATGATCTCAAAAGGAGAAGCGAAGAACTCCATAGGGAAATGGGTTCTGCCATGCGTAAGGTTCACCAGCTTGAACAGGAGGTAAGGCAAAGGCTTAAAGAATTAGACAGACAGGTAGCCCGTCAAACTGCCCAGATCCTTATAGACCCCTTAAAAGAGAAATATTCGGTCTATCCACGGCTTAAGGCCTATTTTGAGGAGGTGCTTGAAGACGTTGTTATACACTTTCAGGATTTTTTGCCATCTAAAAACGCTCCTCCAGGGCTACCCTTTCCTGTGCCAGGCGCTAGTCCAAGTTTTACTAAGTATGACATAAATGTGCTGGTTGATAACTCCGAAACCAAGGGCAGGCCATTTGTCTTTGAGGCAAACCCAAGCTACCCGAACCTGTTTGGTGTAATAGAAAGGCAGGCCCAATTTGGTGCACTGTTTACTGATTTTACCATGATAAAGGCCGGGGCCCTTCACAAAGCAAATGGAGGTTTTCTTTTATTAAAAGTTACAGATCTTCTTAAAAGACCATTTTCATACGAAGCATTGAAAAGGGCTCTAAAAACAGGAAAGCTTGAGATAGAAGATCCGGGCGAGCAGTATGGCCTTTTTACTACAAAAAGCCTAAAACCAGAACCTATAGACCTCGATGTAAAAATAGTCTTAATGGGAGAGCCATATCTCTATCAGCTTTTATACAACTTCGATGAGGACTTTCGTGAATTATTTAAGATAAAATCCCATCTTGATACCCAGACAGATAATAATCAAAAACGCCAGAGGGAGTTTTTTAGGCTCTTGGCATCTATAGCAAAAAAGAACGAGCTGAAAGATATAGACAAGACAGGGGCTGCCCGCTTTTTGGAATATGCAGCAGAGCTTGCCGGTTCAAAGGAGAAACTGAGCCTGAAGGTTACAGAGCTGGAAGACCTTGCTATCGAAGCAGATTTTTGGGCTGCCAATGCAGGCAGTCAGTATATATCTGCAGGGCACGTTCAAAAGGCCATTGATGAAAGACGATATCGCTCAAGCCTGTATCAGGAACATTTGCAGGAGTTGCTTGTTAAGGATGTTATAAAAGTTGCAACTGATGGATATGCAGTAGGGCAAATTAATGGGCTTGCCGTTTATGATCTTGGAGACTATCTGTTTGGTAAGCCCAGCAGAATCACGGCCAATATAAGCCTTGGCAAAGATGGCGTTGTAAATATAGAACGGGAAGCAGAACTTAGTGGCAGGATACACACCAAGGGTGTGATGATTCTTGCTGGTTATCTGCGGCAAAAGTTTGCCCAGAAAAGGCCCTTGAGTCTTACAGCCACTATATGCTTTGAACAGAGCTATGGCCTCATAGATGGCGATTCGGCCTCTGGTGCTGAACTGTTTGCCCTTCTTTCATCTATATCTAATGTGCCTTTGCGTCAGGATGTGGCTTGTACGGGTGCTGTCAGCCAAAAAGGAGAGATACTGCCCGTTGGTGGTGTAACAGCCAAGATTGAGGGTTTTTTTGATCTTTGTAAGGCCAGGGGTCTTACTGGTACCCAAGGTGTTATAATTCCAAAGGCCAATGTCAGGGATCTGAATCTGCGTCAAGAGATAATCGATGCAGTGGAGAAGGACAAGTTTCATGTCTGGTCTATTGAATCTGTAGAGGAGGGCATAAAAATACTAACGGGCAAGGAGGCAGGCGTTCAAGACGAAAAAGGTAGATATCCTAGGAATTCTCTCTTTTACCTTGTTGACAAGAGACTTAAAGACCTGTCGGCCCTTGCCAAAAAAGAAGAAAAAGAAGATAAGGCCGACTAGTCTAAAATCCGGACACTGTACTTTAATGTACTGGTGCCAGAGGCAGGAATTTGCATTTTCCACAAACAGTGGCGGGCGTCTTCCTTGATGTGAGGCAGGTTTTCTGCTGTTACAGACCACTGCCCAGGGATCTCTTCCCTTATAAATACAGTAACAGGTTCGTCTTTAGAGTTACGGACCTGTAACTCATAGGTGCTTTCATAACTGTAAATATACCTGTTGTTTGTTTTTATCCGATTGAAAGTAAGCTGTCTCTTTTTACAAGTTATATCAAAGGCCTTTCCTATGTTGAGAATGATCTTTGCTCCAGGAGCTACAGATTGAATCCTTTGCTGACCAACAAAAATCGGTGTGCCCTTTGAGTCTGCCTTGTAAACCCTGAAATTACCAGCAGGGAAGGGGAGTTTTCTATCTTGGCCTTTGGTATCTATTTCTAATATAATATCAGGATTAAGTCTCTTTTGGGTGCTATCAACGCTCCTGTAATAATAAGAAGTATTTGATTGAAAGATGAGTTTTTTATTGCATGGAAGAGAGCCTGCATTAAAGAGACGGATATTTTGGCTCCTTAAAGGAGCAAGGTTAACGGACTGGGGTATTTCATAAATATAATATTCAAAAAGTCTTTCTCTTACTGCCTCTTCGAGTGGAGAAACAGGTGCAGCTGGCATGGCCTTGGCCTTATACATTCTTTCTACCGGAACGTTTGAGCCATACTGAAATTTTACCTTGCCAGCAACTAGCCGTACATTTGCGCCTGTAATGTTCAGTTGCGAGTGATTTTGCAATAGGGCAAAGGCCTGAACCGCTATCTTTTTTTCATCTTGGGTTAAAAAACCAGTATAGTTAGCCTGCCAACCAAGTTTTTGGGAAAGGTATAAAAGTTCAACAGGTATTCGATCAGGCTTTTTAAAAAAGAGAGTTGTTCTTATCTCTGGTGTCAACGAGATATCTTGAGGCAAGGACGGGAAAATAATCTTTGATATATCTGTTTCAAATATACCCAGGGCTGTTTTGACCATGACTTTGTTATCATTATAAGATAAAAGGGTAGCTACTGTGTGTTTGCCCTTGTTACAATTTTTTTGGTCTCTTAACAAGATTTTTTCCCCTCTAAAAAGCTGTAATAGTCTTTTGCTAGTAGGGGGCGTATAAGAATACGAGTAACGTTCAATTAGCCCTTGGGGAACTTTTATAAAAACACTGCCTGGGATGATTCCTGGGCAAATATTCCCAAAAGTAATCTGATTCCGCCCTCTTTTTACAGATATCTTGGCCTTGTGATCGAATAATGCTCCGTTATGATAAATTGTTAATATCAAGGACTTATTTTCTGAGTCCATCTTGGGAGTATTTGCAGCGTAAATCAGCCCAGCGGACTCTGTAAGTATCACGATAACAAGACAAAAAAACAATGTAACAAGTTTTTTTACAGGCATTTTAATCTCCTTTAAAAAATAAAAGAAAAAGACCCCTGCTGGTTTAAGAAGGATGGAGGTGGGTATGTTGGTCGTCTTTGTTGGAGATGGTACAGAGGGACCAGCAGGGGTAACTTGAATACTATTTTGTTATGTAAATCAGGCTGGCTTCAACATTACCCACGAAACCCCAATTTGTCAATAGATACATCCCAGTTCCCCTTATTATAAAGCACCACCATAAGACACCTTGGTGAAAAAAACGGTAAGGGCAGGGCTTTCAGCAAAGCAGCAAGATCTCGTGGTGTCTAAAAACATATAAAAAGGGATTGGGGGAAATCCTAGTCATATCATTCATCATGGAAGTTCAAAGGATGTAATCGATTGGACAAAGGATCTAACCCTTCCTTTTATAAAACGTATTGGATTGAAGGTAATGGGTTCGAGTCTTTGTGGCAAAATGAAGGTGTCTGTTTCCGTCTCTTTAATGGAAAGCCAAGGGAAAGAGAGATTGGATAGAAAACCACCCTGTTCACCTAAACGTCTGGCCTCTTGCCAGATAGGAACATGTTGTGGTGTTGTCCCAATTATATGGTAGTAGGCCGTGTCAAGGGCATGGCTTGATCTCGAGGCTCCAAGGGTGCCCATCCATATTAATTTTCCTCCAGTAGGACCTGTTTCATGCATGCATAAACATGCATCCATGATATTGATGGTTTTAGGTAAGGCCTGCCCTATTTCTATAATGATGCGTGCAAAAAGAGAGGGATTCTTGCCATATAATACATGATAAAGGGCTTTTCTAAAACCAGGAACGGTTCCATACAGATTTTTGACTGCGCCAGTAACTCCTAGTTGGCTATGCGCTTTAAGGCGAGGAAGGTTGATGATGAGTTGGGTATCTAAAGCCTTTTTCGAGATGGAAACCGTTACTCCACAAGGCAGTTTTACCTTGTGAGGCTTAGAAAAGGACGAAATGGGCACGCCAAGATCTTTTAAAGGTTCCAAAATTCCCAGTCCCTTTAGCACCTGCCTGGTTGCTCCAAAGGCAGGAGAGTCACCTACAGTAACTACTGCCCCTCTTTTTTTAAGATAAATCACCACAGCCATTATAAGCAGGGGTGAGGTTACACATTGAGGGTCTCTAGCCTTTAACAGATTTGGTTTGACCAGTATTTTCAGCCCCGAGATCCTTACAGGAAGCACCTTATCAAGGAGGAAAGAAACGATATCTAAAAAGTATCTTCCTTGGTCTTGAAAAAGGTCTTCTGTTTGGAGAGACAAGTATTGTTCCTTGTTGATTTTTTGTATGAATACTTGATAAATGCCTCTCTTTGCTGGTGCCAAAAGTCCTCCTGTGTCGTTATCTTGCAACCAGCAAGATATTATGCCAATTGGATATGTAGTATAGGATAAAAGCAGACAGAATAAGAAATATCAATCCACACATAATATCAAGCACTATGGGGGGCTTGAAGGAATTTGTCTCTATCTCTCTTTCTACCTTTACGAACCTGGCCATTGCCAAAATACTCATTATGACTCCGAGTCCTATAAAAACAACTCCTAACAGGTTAGAGATCTCAAGGGCAGAAGAATAGGGTGTCTTGGCCATCTTTTTGTCCACCCAGAGAAACAGAGAAAACTTTTCAACTACAAAACCAAAGGCCATGATCGAAATGGCAGTCCTTATCCAAGCAAGAAATGTTCTTTCATTTGCAAGGTGTGTGCGCCTGTTGCCAACGTGGCTTTGGGCTTCCTCCTTTGAAAGGTGTTTATGTCTTGTGGAAAATATCACTTTCCCCTCCCTGAATCACAATTTAATTAGGCTTAAAATATTTTCATCAAGCTAGTCATGCGAGAGCGTGTGTCAAGGCTTTTTGTCTTTTGTCTCTATGGATTGAGGGAAAGGCTAGCACATGTTAAAGACAAAGGACATATTAATATGGAAAAGGTTTTGGCCATGGGAATAAAACGAGTAGTCATGTTATCTAGAGAGTATGCAGGTGTTGTTGGTGCTGGAGGGGTAAAGGACGTTGTTAGAGGATTAAGCCATGCATTGGTCCAAATAGGTATAGAGACCCATGTAATACTTCCAAGATATGGTTTTTTAGATGCTGAAGGCATGGGATTTGAGAGAATGGACCTGTCTTTTAAGGTTGACATGAACTATGCCTCTGAAGAAAGAACAGAGGAAGTGGGGTTTTGGCAGGCAGATTTCTCAGGGGTTAGATGTTTTTTAGTAGAATCCGAAAGATTTGCAGAAAAAAAAGGCATTTATACTTATACAGAAGCAGATGAAATGGCCAATCCGGCCAGGCGAAAAGGAGAAGGCCATTTTGATTATTTTGCCATGAATGTTTTACATCAAAAGGCCTCTCTAGGTCTGCTTGAGGGCATGGAGCTTGTTCCCGATGTCATTCACTGTCATGACGGCCATACTGGACTCGTTCCTGCCATTATCAGGGAAGTAGATGGTTTCCGGCATTTTTTTTTGAAAAGCGCCACACTCTTAACCATTCACAATGCTGGGATTGGCTATCACCAGGATGTGGCAGATCTACCCTTTGCAAAGGCTATAACCGGACTCCCTTGGAGGGTTATATATCACTGCCTGTTAAACGGTTCATTTGATCCCTTGATTGCAGGAGCTACGTATGGATCTGTCAACACAGTGAGTGAAAATTACGCCAGAGAGCTTCAAGAAACAGAACTAGACGCATTGACTGGCTGGCTTGGTCATGCACTAAAAGATCGGGGCATAAAGCTCGAGGGGATCACAAATGGCATAGATCCAGATGAATTCAATCCCAATCATCCAGAAAAACTTGGCCTTCCATGTTCCTTTGATTCCCTCTCAGGGGATTTCCAGGGGAAAGCCGGGTGTAAAAAGGCCCTTCTCAGGCTTTTATCTGCCGGAGAGGCGGCAGCCGAGTTCATAGATGGCAGGTTTAAGGATATAAGGGTAAGCGGCACAGTTGAATATCGTCCTGATCTTCCTTTTTTTACAGTAGTTAGCAGACTAACTGAACAAAAAGGAATAGATATTCTTGCCAAGGCCCTAGAAAGGGGACACGGAAGGGAACACGCCTTTAACATTGCTATCCTCGGAAGTGGCAAGGCAGAGATAGAGAATCATCTCAGATGGGTTGCCACACTTCCGCATAACCGTGGCAGGATGTGCGTGCTTACAGGTTATGACCGGATACTTGCAAATCATATGTATGCCGGGGGTGACTTTTTTATAATTCCTTCCAGATACGAACCCTGTGGCCTGACCGATTTTATCGCCCAAATTATGGGCAATATTCCGGTTGTTAGGCATACAGGGGGATTAGTTAAGGTAATGGATGGGATCAACGGGCTAAGTTTCCATTCTGAAGACCCTGCTGAATTGTCCGTAGTTCTGGAAAGGGCGGTCTCCATTTTTAATGAATCTCCTTCAACCATTAAAAAAATGCAACAGAAGGCCGTTGAGATAATCTTGGACAAATATACCTGGGATAAGGTGGCCAGGAAATACATTGAGCTATACAACGCAGCCTATGAACGGCAACTTGCCAAGGCCTAAGACATGACTAATTCAGTAATTCTTTATTTTGGTGTAAAATTCAACATATATCTTTAAGGCTAGACAAAATTGATCAAACTGAGGTCTTAACCATGGATTTTGAATTAAAGTGGCTTGCATGGGAAATAACCAGGAGATGCAATTTACACTGTGTACATTGCCGTTCGTCATCCGAAATAGAGGTCAAAGAACATCCAGATTTTTCAACAGAAGAAGGGAAGAGAATAATCGATGACATATCATCTTTTTCAAAACCTGTGGTTGTCTTGTCTGGAGGAGAACCGCTTCTTAGGCAAGATTGGTTTGAGCTTGCTTCATATGGGACACAAAAAGGGCTCAGAATGTGCCTTGCAACAAATGGAACCCTTGTTACCCCAAAGGTGTGTCAGAGGATAAAGGATGCTGGAATAAAGATGGTGTCATTAAGCCTTGATGGCTCTTCTGCTCAGATACACGACAACTTTCGCAATCAGCCTGGGGCCTTTGAAGGGACCATGAATGCTGCACGGCTTTTTAGAAAACATGGTATAAACTTTCTGATAAACTCGTCTTTTACCAAAAGAAATCAACAGGATATCAAGAACGTATACAGACTTGCCAAAGAAATCGGAGCCACTGCTTGGTATATGTTTATGATTGTGCCAACAGGCAGGGGAGAGGAAATAATGAATGAGCTTATAAGCCCTGACGACTACGAGAGACTTTTAGAATGGCATTACGAAATGGAAAAACATGAAAAAGATCTACTTGTTAGGCCAACTTGTGCGCCACATTACTACCGTGTAAAAATACAGCTTGCCAAGAAGGATGGCGAAAGGCTTGAACACAGGAGCCTTAAGTTTTCTACTGGCGGATCAAAGGGGTGTCTGGCCGGACAGCTCATATGCCTAATTGATGTAGATGGGAATGTCCTGCCATGCAGTTATTTCCCCCTTTCTGCAGGAAACATTAAAGAACACTCTTTGAAAGATATCTGGGATAATGCAAGTCTTTTTAAAGAACTCAGGGATTTTTCGTCCTACAAAGGCTCTTGCGGCTCATGTGAATACATTAGGGTATGTGGAGGTTGTCGAGCCAGGGCCTATGCTGTAACTGGGGATTATCTGGAAGAGGAGCCCTTTTGCAGTTATACACCTAAAAAACTTAGAGCAGGGGAGGGATAGCCATGAATGAAAATTTTCTTAGGGCATGCAGGGGAGAAAAGACCCAACCTGTACCGGTATGGTTCATGAGACAGGCAGGCAGATATCTTCCAGAATATCAACAGATAAGAGGCAAGGCAGACTTTTTGACTATGTGCAAAACACCCGAGCTGGCAGCAGAAGTGACCCTCCAGCCTGTAGATCTCCTTGGTGTTGATGCTGCAATACTTTTTTCCGATATCTTGGTTCCTTTGGAGGCTATGGGAACGGGATTGAGTTTTCAAGAAGGCAGGGGGCCAGTAATCACTCCTGCGGTTAGATCATGGGATGAGTTTTCGATCCTTCACTCTGTAGACCCTGAAAAAGAAATTCCCTTTGTGTTTGATACCATCAGAATTCTTAGAAAAGAGCTATCAAATAGGGTTCCTCTAATAGGATTCGCAGGGGCTCCATTTACACTTGCCACTTATCTTATAGAAGGAGGGAGTTCTAAGAGTTTTATTAATGTAAAAAAGATGTTTTTTTCCCAGCCAGATCTTTTTAGGGCAATAATGGACCTTATTACAGAGGTAACTATTAAATATCTTTCTGCACAAATAGAAGCCGGTGCCCAGGCTATTCAACTTTTTGATACCTGGGGAGGCATCCTGACAAGACAAGATTTTAGGGACGGGGCATTAGTTTATGCCCGCAGAATTTTCAATGCAATAAGGGATAGAGGGGTTCCGATGATATATTTTGTCTATAATGGCGGCCACCTATTAGATCTAATCCGTCGCTCAGGGGCTGATGTCTTTGGCTTAGACTGGAGGACCGATATTGCTACCGCTCTTAAAGATCTTGGGTCGGATGCAGTGATACAGGGAAACCTTGATCCTTGTCTCCTGTTCTTGCCAGAAGAAAGGCTAAGAGAAAGAATAGCAGATATCTTGGCTCAGGGCCTTGCCGCCAAGGCCCACATATTTAACCTCGGACATGGAGTGTTGCCAGAGATTCCCCCAGAAAAGGTAAAACTTGCCATAAACATCATACACGAGCTTTCCTTATAATGGCTACTGGAATTATTTTATTAAATATGGGCGGGCCAGATAGCCTGGAGGCAGTGCGCCCCTTTTTATTTAATCTGTTTTCAGACAGAAAAATTATAAGACTTGGACCATCGTTTCTACAAAGGCCAATTGCTTGGTTCATAGCGAGAAAAAGGGCCCCAAAGAGTGCTGCCTGCTATAAAAAGATCGGGGGTAAGAGCCCTCTGTTAAATATCACCAAAATGCAGGCAGATGCATTAGCGCAAGAATTAAATAGGGCCAATTTGGCACAAGGCCCGTTTTATTGTGTGCCTGGCATGCGTTACTTTACTCCCAGGACACCAAACCAGTTGGCCATTTTGAAAAGAGAGGGCGTGGATAGGTTTGTTGGTCTTTCCATGTATCCTCACTACAGCCAAGCAACTTCCGGTACTTCAATAGACGATTTCAGGGATGCAGCCCGCCTCCTTGGCATAGACGGTTATTCGATAATAGACAGTTACCCAGATCATCCGCTTTATATAAAGGCCCTTTCTGAATGTCTTAAGGCTGGACTGGCACAAGTTAGGGATGCCTCCGATTTCAAACTTATCTATAGCGCCCATTCCTTGCCTCAAGAGATGGTTGACCAAGGCGATCCCTACGTAGAGCATGTTAATAAAACTATAAGATCCCTTGAGCAAGAAACAGGCATAAAGGGAATTCTATGCTTTCAAAGTAGGAGCGGCCCTGTAAAATGGCTTGAGCCTGCTACAGACCATCTGTTAATGAGACTTGCAGCAGATGGAGTGAAGGAAATTTTGTGCTTACCTATAAGCTTTGTTTCAGATCATATAGAGACTCTCTATGAAATAGATATCTTATACAAAGGCATGATGAATGAGCAAGGAGTAAGGTTGATTCGTACACCTTCCTTAAACAGCTCTGCAACTTTTATAGCCTGCCTTAAAGACTTGGTGATAAAAAGCTTAACAAAAGGGGTTTAGTATGGAGCAAACAAAACTGGCGCCTCACATATTTAGGGAATACGACATTAGAGGCATTGTTGGTAAAGATTTGACAGAAGATACAGTTTGCCTCATCGGAAAGGCCTTTGGCACCTTTGTTAAGAGTCAGGGTGGCAATGTAATAATGTCTGGACGGGACGGGCGTCTTCATTCCAACAGGCTACAAGAGGCCTTGATCGAGGGACTTGTTTCAACAGGCATTAAGGTCGTAGACATTGGTCAAAGTCCAACACCTGTTCTGTATTTTTCTATTTTTCACCTTAATGCCGATGGTGGCATTCAGATTACAGGTAGCCACAACCCGCCAGAATTCAATGGATTAAAGATGTGTCTGGGCACCTCTACTATATACGGAAAGAAGATCCAGAAGCTTAAGGAATTGATTCAAAACGAAGAATTTGAAACCGGAGCTGGATCTGTTGAAAAATACGAAATAATAGGTGATTATCTTAATTTCTTAAATAAAGACATTAAAATAAAAAGGCCCATGGAAGTTGTTATTGACTGTGGAAATGGAGTATCTGCCCTTGTTGCTCCTGAGGCCTTTAAACAGTCAGGTTGCAAGACAGAAACCCTATTTTGCCATGTAGATGGAACCTTTCCAAACCATCACCCAGATCCTACTGTTCTGGAAAATCTCGTTGACCTAAAAAGACATGTAAAAAGCACTGGCGCAGATATAGGGCTGGCATTCGACGGTGATGGAGACAGGATAGGGGTGGTTGATGAAAAGGCCAACGTCATCTTTGGAGACAAAATTTTACTCCTTCTTGCAAGGCGGCTGTTAAAGGACAATCCTGGTGCGGCAATTATTGGAGAGGTCAAATGCTCCCATGTCCTTTATGAGGATATTAAGGCCCATGGTGGAGTGCCAATCATGTGGAAAACAGGGCACAGCCTTATAAAGCAAAAAATGAAAGAGACCGGTGCCCTGTTGGCCGGTGAGATGAGTGGACATATTTTCTTTGCCGATCGCTTTTTTGGCTTCGATGACGCAACCTATGCCGCCCTTCGACTTTGTGAGCTGTTATCCGAAGAAGATAGGCCTTTGTCTGAGTTGTTTCATGATCTTCCAGAAACTGTCTCAACTCCAGAAATAAGAATGGAGTGTCCAGAAAGGCACAAGTTTGCCTTGGTTGACAAGGTAAAGGAATCTTTGATGTCTGACGGATATGAGATAATAGATGTAGATGGGGCAAGAGTGGTGTTTGATGATGGCTGGGGGCTTATCCGTGCCTCAAATACACAACCTGTTATTGTATTGAGATTTGAAGCAAACACTCTTGACAGGCTTGAAGAGATAAGAACCTTGATCGAAGACAGGCTTGAAGAGGTAAAAAAGACACTTGGCTAGCAGAGACAAAGTAAATCCTATTGACTCATCAAAGACTGTTTTTGAGAGCATTGTTTCAGGTAGGCGTTGGCATGTCTATTTCCCAAGACGTATCATATGGCAAAGGTGGGAAGAGATTGTAGGAAAACCTGTGGCATCTTCAGCCTATCCTTGGCACTTTAAGGAACTACATTGCTTAGTAATTGCAGTCTCAGACAGTATATGGATGCAGCAACTTTCGTACGAATCTGTATCTTTGCTAGAAAAAATTAATTCCCTTTTGCCCGGGCATGCCCGTCTTTCTCATCTAAGATTTGTAGTAACTGATGTTGATTCAGTCAAAAGAAATACAAAATGGCTTGCTGCTAACAGACGTATGAAAAGAAAAAACAGATATGCAAAAGGGGTGACGGCTAGAGATTTGAATGAAAAAGAGCTGGGACTCCTTGAATCGTTAGATGATCCAGAACTAAGACAGCACTTTGAAAATATTTTGAGACACCTGGATTCCTAATAATTTACTCTGAAAAAAATTACTTGATATGTAGCACGTATTGAGCCATAAAGGTCTTTATAAATCTTGTCTGCCCTTTTAATGGCACCTTTTGTGCGAAATACAGGTTTGACACCTATTGAGGCGGCGGTCCCTGTTTTTTTCAGGGCCAATAATAACTCCATAAGCCCTGAATAATGTCTTTCAATAATAACACTTTCTATAAGTATGTCCGTTGTTATGCTCTTTAGCATGGCTTCTATTGTTGCCTTGCTAGGAAAGTTGGATGTTGGCAAGGAGAAGGCTCTCCCATTGGAAACTATTCTGATAACCTGTTCCAGCTCTGGTAACGTCCTTTTTCCAAAAAGTGCACATACAAGATGACCACTGGGGGCCAAATAAAATTTACAAATGGATTCAAAGGCATCATAAAGATCCTGAAACCAGTGCATGCAACTGGCAGAGACTATCAGATCGAACTTCACGCCCGGCCTGAAACAAATGTGCTCGCCATCACAGCAAAGGAGGTAAAGACTGTCGGGAAGCTGCTTGAGATTTTTTTTTGCTCTAACCAACATTCCAAAGGAGAAATCGATTCCAAACAGATTGTCGATTTCTCTGTTCGAAAGCAGCTCCTTGCTAAAACCACCTGTGCCGCAGCCGATTTCCATCGCTCGTTTAAAATGTCTCTCGGGGACAAAGGACAATAGACGCTCATTCACCTCGTTTTGTACACGGCTAAAAGAATCATAGGTTGCACTTGCCTTGGAAAATGATCGTTTAATAGAGCCCTTAAAAGTTGTTGATTTCATCATAAAAGCCCGGTTCCAAAAAGGGTGTGTGTCCACAATCAAATATCACCTCTTTTTGCCCATCTCCCTTTTTTGACAGCCTTGGCAAGCTATTTATTGGGCAAATAGGGTCTCTGGAGCCGTGAATCAGCAAACAATTCTCTATTTCTATGTCTTCTGGCAAGGGGGAAGTAAGCATCTCCAATCCTTCTATAAGGCTTTTTGAGCTCCAGAAAGACAGGCATAATTTTTCCAGATGTCTTTTAAAGCGCCTGTATGCCTTGGGATTATCCTGAAAAACAGACAGATAAAAACCCTTAAGGGCCTTGTTCATGTCCCTTTCAACTTGGCCGAGTTTTTCCATGACAGTTGTTTTTTCAAAAGGGGGCGGTAACGATACAAGCACTGTTTTCTCGAACAATTCAGGTGCCGCTGAGACCGTATCAAGAGCAACTCTTGCCCCAAGGGACCAACCCAATATATTTAATTTTATATGCTTGGTCTTCTTCAACATCTGAGTAACTACAGACAAGGGACGAAGGATAGGGGTGTTTGGTATAATAATATCAAAATCTAACTGCTCATGGTCAATTACCATGGGATGAAAACCCCACCCAGGCAGTATCAACAATGCCCTGTTTTTGTCTTTATCAATATAGGTAAAAGATGACATTGGTCTATTTAAAAAATCTTAAAAGGGCCTCTTTCAGTTTGGAAAGGATATCCTTCCCATGAAATGCCGAAAGGGAGAAGCGGATTCTGGCACTGCCTTCTGGCACAGTAGGAGGCCTTATAGCCTTTGCCAGTATCCCATGACTGAAAAGATGGCGTTCGAGTTCCATGGTCCTTTGCACATCTCCGATTAAGAGTGGTACTATTTGAGAATTGCCTCTGGTTTCAAGTCCCAACTCGTCTCTGATAAAATAGCGTAGATCCGAAGCAGCAGACAGAAGCTTTGTTCTTTCCTGTTCAAGTTGTGGAAGCAACCTTAATGCCTCTAGATCTGATGCCAAGACAGATGGCGGAAGGCCTGTGGAGTAAATCAATCCCCTGGCCTTATTTATGAAGTAATCTTTAAGTTCTTCGCTACAGCAGCAAAAGGCGCCATAGCCTCCAAGGGCTTTGCCAAAAGTGCCAATTACTATATCTGGCTTTGGAATACTTGCTCTTGCAATCAACCCTTCACCCTGTTCTCCAAACACGCCGATAGCATGGGCTTCATCCACAATTAGCAGTGCATCAAAATCTGTTACGATATTCAAAAGCTTCTCAATAGGGCATAGATCACCATCCATGGAATATACGCTCTCAACAGCAACCATGATTTTCTTGTATTTTTTCTGTGATTTCTCAAGAATTTTTAGTAAGTGATCCATATCATTATGTTGAAATCTTTTAATTCTTGAGCGAGAAAGAAGCGCTCCATCTACAATGCTTGCATGACAGAGCCTGTCAAGGATAGCGCAGTCTCCAGGGCCTAGTATAGAGCTTATTATGGCAAGGTTGCAAAGATAGCCGCTTCCAAATACAAGGCTTGCCTCTGTAGATTTTAAATCTGATAGGAGTCTTTCTAGATCGAGATATAACTCTACGTTTCCACTCATCAACCTTGATGCCCTAGCACCAAGGCCATATTTCTTTATAGCATTTCTAGCAGCCTTTTTTAAGGAAGGATGATGGCTTAGGCCAAGGTAGTCATTTGATGAAAAATCTATAAATACCTTGTCATCGATGCATACTTTCCCATCTCCAATGGGCCTAATACTGCTATTAAGGCTTCTCAAAAGCCTTCTGTCTTTCAAGCTCCTTAGCTGGGCTAATGGCCAGTTATCCATCTATTCAGTTAGATAAAAGGACATCAAGGCGTTCTAACAACCTTTCCGGAGTATCTGCGGTATCAAGCTCAACTATCTGATCTGCCTCTGACAGTTGAGGAGGAGTAAAGATCATTTGCTGTTTCTCAAATATTTCCTTTCTGCCATCAGAAGGAGTATCTGCATCTTCAATACGCCTTGACATACGTTCTAAGGCAACATCCTCTGGACAGGTGCAGTGGATAAAAATGGCCTTTGCCCCGCATGCCTTGCTAAGCCCAATAATCTGCTTTCTCTTTTCTTTATCTATATATGTGGCATCAACTATGACATCTTGACCAATAATCAGCCTTTGCCCCGCAAGCCTAGAAAGGGCCCTGTAGGTCTTTTCTGTATATTCAGGGCTGTATATACCTTGTCCAAACGGTTCCTGCCTCTTTTCATGTGCAGATATTCCTGTAATAAGTTCCTTTCTTACAATATCTGAATTGAAGTAAGAGACTCTCCTTTTTTCTGCAAAGGCCTTTGCAATGGTTGACTTACCTGTTCCAGAAAGCCCCATGAACACATAAAGAGTGGGGACAGATTGGATTCCCCCTGCATATCTCAATGCGAGCTGGAAGTAACGTTTGGCCATTTTTAAAGAATTGTCTCTTGTCTCTTTGTCTACTTCAGGTGATGCCCAGGTAAAGCATCCTATTTTGCCACGAACGTATGCCCTGTAGCATTTATAAAAATTAAGAAGCAGTGAGAGGTCAGGGTCTTTCATCCTAGCCTTAAACTCTTCGATAAAATAAGTGGAAAGATCACAAAGGCCAAGGAAATCAAGATCCATTGCCAAAAATGCAACATCTACCGCAACGTCTCCGTATCTGAATCTTTCATTGAATTCTATGCAATCAAATATGTAAATTTTGTCTTTTTTTCTGTCAAAGCAAATATTTGCAGAGTACAAGTCTCCATGGCCTTCCACTATCCAGCCATCTCTCTGACGCCTTTCAAACAGGGGACGATTTTGAGAAAGAAAATTTCTCGTATAGCCCTTTATTTTTTCATACGTCTCCTTTTCAAACACCTTATTGATAAACTCTTCAGTCTGGGTGAAATTTTCCTCACAATTTTCACGTACTATATCGATACTGCCAAGATAGAGTTTGTCTTCCTTGGCCTTTGAACTTTTATAAAAGGGGGCCAATATTTGACTTATACCATCCACGTCTCTCTTAGTAATTTCGTCTCTATTGATTAAGACAGACATGAGTCCATTATCTGGCATTTTTTTCATTTTTACTGCCCATTCAACAGGTTCACCTTTTCCTTCCACCCGGAAGGTCTGCCCTTCTCTGGTTATGGGAACTACTGCAAGATAAATATCTGGGCAAAGTCTTCTGTTCAAACGGATCTCTTCATGGCAGAAAAATTTTCTCTTTTCAAGGGTGGTAAAATCCAAGAAACCAAAATCTACAGGTTTTTTAATCTTGAAAACCAGATCCCCTGCAAGGAACACCCAGGATAGATGGGTCTGTAAAACCTTTATGTTGTCTGGTCTATTGGGATAACTTTCCGGATTGAGTAAGTCTTGCAGCCAAGGCGGATTGGTGTTTTCCATGCGGAACAGGTCTCCTTTTGTTTTAGAATATTATTCTATCTGTAAAGGCAAAGCAAAGCCACGGCAAAACGTTCTTTGATATTAGGATTAGTTTTTTAAAATTGGGATAACTTTATTTTATCTCATTCTTTTATTAGATTAAAAGGTAATTTAATCTGCTTTTATTTTTACTGCAAAATTCACAGACTTATTTGTTTACAGGAGAGTATAAAAATGGGAGAGATAAAAAGTGCCCTTGAAATAGCTCTTGAAAAGGCTGAAAGATTGGGAAGCCTTTCAAAGAAAGAACTGCAAATACAAAAGTGGGAAGAAGAAGGGAAAAAGAAGGCAGCGGCCTTTTTGAGAGGGGAAATTGACTCTCTCCAACAGGGGCTTTCTGATATTCCTCCTGAGTTTTTACAGGCTGCTTTGCGAGGCGTAAACGATATTCTTTTGAGAAATGTTATGTTGCCAAGGGACAAAAGCCAGTGGGATACTATCAACATGGCGTTTAAGGGCCTAAAGGAGATAAAAGGCTCTATTGCAGAGCAGATAGTTCCACAGATGGAGTACCTTTTAAAGAATTATGAACAAACTTTAGAAAACTACAAACAACAATTCCAGCAACAGGTGCAGGCATCTCTTGGGACAAAGGCACAGGGCGGAATGGTGGCAATGAGTCCAGAGGATATGAAGGCCTTGGCTTCAATGCAGGAAGAATGGAATAAAATCTCTGGAGAGATAACAAGCCAGTTTGAAAAACAGCTCGAGCCCTTAAAGGCCTATTTAAAATAGGCTACTTATGGATGAAGAAAAATTAAAAGATCTTTTAAAACAAGTGCAAGCCGGCGAGGTTTCTATCGATTATGCATTGAAATTGCTAAGGCAACTGCCTTATGAACAAATTGGCCAAGTATTATTCGATCATCACAGGTTCCTTAGAAAGGGAGTGCCTGAAATAATTTATGGGCCAGGTAAGACTAAGGAACAACTCCTCCACTTGGCCAAAAAACTTGTTGACAAAAGGGCGGCCCTTCTTGTCACAAGACTACCACGTGAAATTGGAAGATTTTTAGAAGCCCGGCTCCAAGGCCCCAAATACGATGAATTATCCAAGTGTTTATCGTATTGCCCCAATGAAGTTGATAATAAAAAAAGAGATCTGAAAAATGGCGTCCTTGTTGTCACTGCTGGAACAGCTGATTTACCAGTAGCCCATGAGGCATGCCAGTGCCTGAGAGTTATCGGAATATATTACGAACTTATTGTAGACGTGGGGGTAGCAGGTGTACACAGATTGTTAGACTGTTTAGATAGCATCTTTAAGGCAAGAGTTATAATTGCTGTGGCGGGAATGGAAGGGGCCCTGCCAAGTGTCATAGCTGGAATAGCTAAGGCCCCTGTAATTGCAGTGCCTACTAGCACCGGTTACGGTTCTAATCTTGGAGGGCTTGTCCCCCTATTCGCAATGCTAAATTCATGTGCGTCAGGAGTCGGGGTGGTTAATATAGACAACGGGGTTGGAGCAGCCCTCCTTGCCACTTCTATAATCAAATCTTCAAGCAAGACAACCTGTTAGGATTGAATAGTAGTTATTTCGATCCTTCTGGTGGAGGCAAAAGCCCTTTGGCCCTAAGCTTCATTCTCTTTTTCCTGCGTCTTCTCCTTCTTTCGATCTCTCTTTCCCTTTCTCTTTTTTTGTGTTTGGCCATACTTCTCTCTCCTTTAGAAGATTAAATCTTTTATACAAGACATTTATTTAATATCATGGCGTGCGTCTGTAAACATTCCTGTTCTGTTTTGTCGTTGGTTAGGAAAAATCCAGATTTGTCTTATGAAGACAGAAAATAAATTTTAGGCTGTTAATAATTCTTATATTATATTTCTGCTTTTTCTCTACAGAAAAGAGTATTTGTCTTCTTTTTCATTGAAATGATAAATTCACTGCCATATTATAGGTGGAGCAACTTTGGGACCCTTGGCCTAGAAACAAAGTACATAGGTGATTAGATGTGAAAGTCAAAAACTGGATGAATAAAAATGTTGTAACTATTTCTCCAGATGCTGGTCTGAGAGATGCTATCGAGATAATGCATCATCACTCTATAAGGCATCTTCCTGTAGTTGAAAACGGTACCATGTTAGGCTTTGTTACCGAGAGCAATCTGCGTCAGTATCTACTCACCGATATGCTTAACGATCTTACCACTTCGGATGTTATGATAATAAATCCTATTACAGTGGATTCCAATGCCAGTATAGACTATGCTGCCAAGCTTATTCATGAATATAAGATTGGCGGACTACCAGTCCTTGAAAAGAGAAAGCTTGTAGGCATTATTACTATAACGGATATTTTGGGTGCCTTTATCGAGCTTCTAGGACTTCTTGAAGAAAGTACCAGGCTGGATGTTCTGTTAAATGAGAAGCATGGCAGCATAGATGACGTATTAAAGCTCATTAGAGACATGGGTAGCAAGATAATAAGTGTGGGAGTTGATACCCAATCTTCTAGGAGAAAGGTCTATTATATCAGGCTTGAAAAATCAGAAATTGATCCCATTATCGAGAAAATAGAACAACAAGGGCACAAGGTCCTGTCCATGCTCGACTAGGCTTAGAGATATGTCAAACTTTCAGGTAACCAAGACCTTTGAAGAGATAAACGAAAAAATACGCCAAGGCAAGGCAGTTGTTGTTACTGCAGAGGAGATGGTTGACATAGTAAGAAAGAAGGGAGCAGTCAAGGCTGCCAAAGAGGTAGACGTAGTTACCACTGGTACTTTTTCTCCAATGTGCTCCTCTGGCGCCTTTATAAACATAGGGCACACAAAGCCGGGAATAAAGGCGGCCAGAGTATGGTTAAACGGTGTACCCACCTATGCAGGACTTGCTGCCGTTGATGCATTTATAGGAGCTACCGAGCCAAGGGAAGATGATCCTTTAAACAAGATATATCCTGGTGAATTTCTTTATGGTGGCGGACATGTGATCCATGATCTTGTGGCAGGCAAAGCAATTCACTTAAAGGCAGAGGCCTATGGAACTCATTGCTATCCCAAAAGACATGTTGAAAAAAAGGTTTACCTGAAAGATTTTTCATTTGCTCAACTGTGCAACCCAAGAAATGCCTATCAAAATTACAACTGCGCCATAAATTTAACTAACAAGACTGTATTCACATATATGGGGACATTGAAGCCCCGTATGGGCAACGCCAACTACTGCACCTCTGGTCAATTAAGCCCCCTTTTTAATGATCCATATTATAAGACTATAGGAATAGGTACCCGTATATTTCTTGGAGGGGGCATTGGATATGTTATTGGTCCAGGCACTCAACACAATCCCAATGTGGAGCGAACCCCAAAGGGAATACCTAAGACCCCAGCAGGCACACTGATGGTTTCTGGGGATTTGAAACAGATGTCTCCAAAGTGGTTGGTAGGAGTTAGTATATTAGGTTATGGTTGCTCTATCGCTGTAGGATTGGGAGTACCCATTCCTATTCTCAACGAAGAGATGGCAGAATATACTGGAATCGGTGATGACGAAATTGTTACTCAAGTAGTGGATTATGGGGCAGCCTATCCAAAAGGAGAGGGACAATCCATTAAAGAAGTCACTTACGCTGAGCTTAAAACTGGACAAATTGAGATAGAAGGGAAAAAAGTAAAGACCGCCCCTCTTTCCAGCTATGTAAGGGCAAGAGAGATTGCCCAAATCCTGAAAGGATGGATAGAAAAGGGGCGATTTTTACTGGGACATCCCCAAGACAGGCTCCCATTATAATAGCTTGAGACTGCAATCAAAACTGTTGAGATTGAAGGATTTCTGGCGTAGCCAGCCATACGGTTGCGCCATTGGTTTTTCAGGAGGGGTTGATAGTGCTTTTCTGATAGCCTCAGGCTTAAAATGGGCAAAGATAAAAATATTACCAATATTTCTAGACTCTATCTTTGTTTCCCAAACAATGCGGGACCAGGCTAAACATGTAGCAGACTCTATAGGGATTAAGCCGGTTGTATTCAAATGGGATCCGCTTGCCATTAACGAGATTTGCAGAAACGATAGACTTCGTTGTTATTATTGCAAGAAAAATCTGTACCTAACAATAAATAAAAATATATTATATACAGGTAACTGTTCTTGTTCGACAATTATTGATGGAACCCAGGCCGATGATCTATTAAAGCAGCGACCTGGATTATTTGCCCTTCAAGAACTAGAGATACAGATACCTTTGGCTGAAATTGGTTTTACTAAAGCAGATATTCGTCGTTGTCTTAGGATGTGGGGATATGATTTCTGGAATCTACCAGCAGAATCCTGTCTTACCACTAGAATTGGATATGGCAAAAGGCTCACTAAAGAAGTACTGATGAGAAATTTTGATCCTAGGTATAAAAAAAACCAATTTAATGTTTTTTAGTGGATTTTTTGTTATTTCTTTCAAAAAATCCTTGCCATTTCCAATCTTTTACATAAGATAATGAAAACAAGCTCATTGTTTGGGCAAATATCAATAAATCGGGAGGGCCTTCATGAATAAAGGACAATTGGTCGAGCAGATGGCAACTGGTGCAGGGATCTCCAAGGCTGCTGCTGAAAGGGCGCTAAATGCTTTTATGGATGCGGTAATGGATGCAGTAGCCGCAGGAGATAAGGTAACTTTGGTGGGTTTTGGAACATTTTATGTAACGGAAAGAAAGGCCAGGACAGGTCGGAATCCTCAAACCGGCAAGAAAATGAAGATACCCGCAAAGAAGGTGGTAAAATTCCGTCCTGGTTCCCGTTTGTCCGAGGCGGTAAAATAAAGTTCTCCCTCAAAGACCTTAAGAGCCGGCCAATGCCGGCTTTTTTTTTGCCATTTCACTATAATACGAATTTGGCTTGAAACAGTTTACTTTTGGAGTAAATTTCCCCTGCTAGATAAGCAGAAAGAAAAAAGAGGTGAATAGGGAAGACCATGATAATTATTATGAAACCAGATGTGGACCCAACTGGTCCGGAAGTCCAAAAGTTACTGGATTTTTTGTCACAATTTAAAGACATCCAAACACGCTCCTCTGGTATTAGAGGTGCCCAACGTGTTGTAAATGAAATATATCTAATTGGACCAACTCACCATATTCCCTCAGAAGTCATAGAGAGGATGCCTGGCGTTGAGAAAGTGGTAAGGGTCTCCAGTAAGTACAGACAGATAGGAAGACACGGTGGGCAGGTAGATGACATTGGTTTTGTATACAACGGCATAGAGTTTAGTCAGCAAAACTTTAACTGCTTTATTGGTCCCTGTGCTGTTGATACCCCTGACAACGTAGAAACCATATTTAGGAATATGAAAAGGACTGGATTGCAGACTGCCAGAATGGGAGTCTATAAACCAAGAACTAGTCCATACGATTTCCAGGGACATGGTAAGGCCTGCCTACCATGGTTATTCGAACTGGCAGGCAAGTATGATATAAAAGTCATAGCAATGGAGGTTCTGAAGGAGATTCATATTGAAGAGATATTTCAGGCATTAGAAGAGGCTGGCAAACCTACAGGCGTAATGCTTCAAATAGGAACGCGAAATGCTCAGAATTTTGAACTATTGAAGGCAGCGGGCTCCCAAACCGAATTTCCTGTCCTTTACAAAAGAGGGATGGGACTCAGCTTGGAAGACTCCTTAAATGCATGTGAGTATATAGCCAGTGAAGGAAACAGAAATATTGTTTTTTGTCTAAGAGGAGTTCAGTCTCGTCTTGGAGATCCTCATAGAAACCTTGTCGATTTCGCTCACGTCCCTGTAGTAAAAAGGCTTACTCGCTTGCCAGTGTGTATAGATCCTACCCACTCTGTAGGCAGTAAGGATAGAGCACCAGACGGTATCTTTGACATCTTCCACGTGACAGCCCAGGGAATAATAGCAGGTGCAAACATGGTGCTCACAGAGTTCCATCCCAGGCCAGAAATGGCACTGTGTGACGGACACCAAGCGCTCACCATGCCAGAGCTAGATTATTATCTTGCAGATATAGAGGCAGTTAGGAAGTGCTATCAGGAAAGACTTCAGTTGGCTCAACAGGCGATTTTTAAACAATGGCACAGCGGAAAAGGCCAGGAGGGCTAAAAAAATGAAGATTCATTACCTGTTGCATGTGCCTTTTGAGGGCCCCCAGGCAATAAGCACATGGGCCAAGCAAAAAGGACATTCTGAATTCTATTCCAAGCTGTATGAAAACTATTCCTTGCCCTCAACAAAGGACTTTGACCTTCTTGTCATCATGGGTGGTCCGATGGGCGTACATGATCAGGACAAACATCCCTGGCTAAAGAAAGAAAAGGCCTTTATTCAAGAAGCTATAAACGCAGGGAAACCGTGCCTTGGAATCTGTCTTGGGGCCCAGCTTCTGGCCAATGCGCTTGGAGCAAAAGTCCATAAAAATCTCTACAAAGAGATCGGCTTCTTTCCTGTATCCCTTACACCACTTGGCTGGAACTCACCAATCTTTGGCAGAATGCCTGCAACTTTTGAGGCACTTCACTGGCATGGCGACACCTTTGACATGCCCAAAGGGGCTTTGCACATAGCCAGCTCTTCTGGTTGTGCGAATCAGGCATTTATCTTTGACAACAGGATTGTTGGTTTTCAATTCCATATAGAAAGTACTAGACCTGGTCTGGAAAACCTTATCAAAAATTGTGGAGATGAGCTTTTGACTGAGGGAGAATATATACAGCGGCCAGAAGCCTTGTTGGAAGACAGTCACGACTTTGAGGCCATGAACAAGACACTATTCATATTTCTTGACGATTTTACAGACTATCTCCAAAAGGAAGGAATCATCTCTCCATAAAAAATGGCTGCTTTTCTTGAAGACAAGATAGAAGAACTCCTAGAAAAGGGATATAGCAAGGAAAAGATTAGAGAAATTTTAAAAAAGGATGACAGGGACGGAGAACTCGACTTTTATCTAAAGAATATAGCCTATCCTTCTGATAGGATCCGATACCAGTTTGTAAATCTATCCCTGTTCTTCATCCTTTTGTTCATTACACTCAAAAAACTGTATTTTGCCCTTTCTTTCGGACAACTTAGCATTGTTATGCTGCTTGCCATGGTGGTGCCAACAGTAAACCTTTATATCCTTAGGGAGATAATGCGCTACAGGCGCATAGGATATCTTTTTTGCATGGTCCTTTCTGCGCTCTCACTGGTAAATGCAGAAAATAGGGCATTCCCTGAAATCTTTCTTGTCCCTACCATGGTCTTCCTTTCTGCCTTCTTATATACGAAGCTTTTTTGGCAGTATGAAAAAAAAGGAAAAAAGAAGATTTTTTAATTTTAACAGGTCCTTATTCCTGTCAATGTCACCTTAAGGGCCTTCCATGGATGTTTCACCGTGTCAACTACTGCAGTGGGTTCATAGCCACAGTGAACCATGCAGTTTTCGCACCTTTCATCTCTCCCCCTACCATACCGGCTCCAGTCCGTTTTTTCTATAAGCTCCCTATAGGTTGGATAGTATCCATCGTTTAGAAGATAGCACGGCCACTGCCAGCCAAACATATTTCTCGTAGGATTGCCCCAAGGGGTGCATTGATAGTCCTGGTTGCCTGCCAAAAAATCCAGATAGAGGATACTGTGATTAAACCTCCACTTTTTTTTCTTTTGCTTTTTAATAGCAAAGATCCCCTTGAACAGATCTATAGTGGTGCGTCTTGTTAAGAAATTTTCCTGATCTTGTGCCTTCTCATAACTAAAGCCAGCAGAGATCGTCATGGCCTCCACATTCAGATCTGTTACAAAGTCAAGAAACCGTTCGGCAGACTGGGGGGTTTCTCCATAGAAGAAGGTAGTGTTTGTAGTTACCCTAAATCCTCTGGAAAGTAACAGCCTTATTGCATCTACTGCAGAATCAAATGTACCCTTTGCACCCACCAGGGCATCATGTTTTGGTGCTAAGCCATCCAGATGGATATTAAAAGTAAGGTAAGGGGAAGGACGAAACTGATCGATACGTTTTTTTACTAAAAGGGCATTGGTGCAAAGATAAATAAATCTTTTCCTTTTTATCAGCTCCTCCACGATGATATGGATATCAGGATGTAAAAGCGGCTCTCCGCCAGGTATTGAGACCACTGGTGCGCCGCATTCCTCTACGGCCATGATACATTCTTCAACAGACATCCTCTTTTTCAAGATCTCAGGAGGATATGCTGTCTTACCGCAACCCTTGCAGTTTAGGTTGCAGAGGAACAGGGGTTCCAGCATAAGTACCAATGGGAAACGGTCGTTACCAGTAATCATGTTACGAGTGATGTAGGTGCCTATACGAAATTGCTGAATAAGTGGGATTGCCATTTTTTTCACCTATTTTTTTATTCTACAGGAGGAACAGATATGGGGCTTGTATCTGCATTTTCAGGATAGTAATCAGAATCAAGAAAACGCCTTATGGCTGCCTCTAGATGATCCAAAGGCACAAGGGTATCTAGACATGGACCATGAGGCCTAAGATTTAGTATCCCAAAAACAGGAAGAGGGTAGGTATCCTGGATCCCGCTTGCAAGATCTCTTTGGCACGCCACGGCAAGAATTAGCTTGGGCCTCCTTTCCACTACGATTCTTCTGGCTATTGTTCCTCCAGTTGCCACTGCAAGGTGGATGCGATATTTGTCGCTGAGTTCCAGAAGGCCGGCAATGGAACACTTTCCGCAACGTTTACAGTTTCTTACATTATAGGTAAGCCTGATCTTACATCTACTATTTTGAAGGCAGTGAGGCATTAACATGAGCATCTGTTCCGGCTTATAAGTCTTTGCCTCAGACAGTACAAGTTCGTTGTTGACCCTTATGAAAGACGAGCGAATCTTGTTTTTAGATATACCAAAAAGTCTGCCTATAAGCGTCATGACAGGCAAAAACAACTTTACACTTACACCTCGTAATTTTTTAAAGAAAGGCAGATATTTGCCAGTAGTAGCATTCAATAAAAGCCCTATACTTGCCCATAATACCAGGGTTAGAGCAGAACCTATAATAAAACCAGCAATCCACTTGGCCCATGGATGAATTGCATCAAATCCATAATATGGGACCACCCAAAGGGATATGAGAAACAGACAGATAAAAAGACAAGTTACTGCAACAAGCCCAAGGAAAAGCCCTTTGGAACTAGTCTCTTCTGTGGAGATATAATTTTCTGATGTCTTTTCAGATACCATCGAATATAGGGTTTTGATTGTTAAGCGAAATCTGGAAATTTTGGGAGCTTAAACTGCATGGTTTCATGCTTGCCGTTTTGTGGTTTCACGTCCAGGTCAAAATGCCTTTCAAGCATTTTGATGATATCCTGGACAAGCACTTCAGGAGCAGAGGCGCCTGCAGTTATCCCTACAGTTGACTTGCCTTCAAACCATTTAAGATCCACATGATTGGCATTGTCAACCAGATATGCAGGTAAACCCCTAGCGGTCCCTGTTTCTCTGAGCCGATTGGAGTTGGAACTGTTTTGCGACCCTACAACAAGAAGCATATCAACCTCTTCAGCCAGTTTTCTTACAGCGTCCTGCCTGCTCTGTGTTGCATAACAAATATCTCTAAGATTTGGCCCTTTTATATCAGGAAATCTCTTTTTCAGCTCTTTTATAAGCTCCCTAGTATCATCGGTGCTTAGGGTTGTTTGTGTCACATAGGCCACCTTTTCTGGGTCAGTGACCTTGAGCCTTTTCACATCCTCAATAGTCGATACCACGGTTACCTTTCCCTTAACGCGTCCAAGGGTCCCTTCAACTTCAGGATGTCCATGATGCCCTATAATAACAATGTCATGACCAGTCTTATTATATCTTTGGGCCTGATAATGAACCTTTTTTACCAGCGGACAGGTTGCATCTATAACCTTTAAGCCCTTTTGAGCGGCCTTTTTTTCTATGGCAGTAGCTACACCGTGGGCACTAAAGATGGTGATGGATTTATGAGGAATTTCATCTATATCTTCAACAAAAATTGCCCCTGCCTCTGACAAGTTTTTTATAACATGGGTGTTATGTACGATCTCGTGTAAGACCCAGACAGGCCTTCCGTAACGTTCTATTGCTGTTTCAACAATACTGATAGCCCTTTTTACTCCTGCACAAAAACCTCGTGGCTGGGCAAGAATGATCTCGAGTCTCTTTTTTGGCATTTTAGTCTTTTCTTCTCTATTTATACTTCCTTCCCTTCCAAGCAGTTCCATCGAGCAGATGGTAGCGTAATGCTGATGACCAAGTCATTGCAAGGTACAAGCTTGCCACCAAGGGGAGGGTAAGACCTATTAAAGGATGCAGGTCATAATACCGCAAAATAGGCAAATAAGAAATAAACATAATAAAAAGTGTTGTCAAAGACATGACTAAAGTCAAAGGACCACCATAAAAAAGTCCAATTACCGGAACTGCAAAGCATGTTAATAGCAAAAATGTCGCCAGTAACAGCCACAAAAGGCTATACTCAAGCTGGGTATACGCTGTCCTTTCTACCATTTTCCATACAGTACCTAGATCTTTGTAGTGTCTGATACTTTTAATACATTTTGTAATCCCTATAAATGTTGCATAACCTTTATTTTTTACTTTTTTGGCAAGGGTGCAGTCGTCAATGATGGAACCTTTAATTGAGGAAAAGGCCCCAATCTCTTTTAGGATTTTTGTCTTTGTAAGAATAAAACCCCCGGCTGCTGCAGCAACAAAAGATTTCTGCTTGTTTGCCAGTTTAAAGGGATACAATAGCTTAAAAAAATAGATAAAGGCGGGCATAAAGAGCCTTTCAGCCAGATATTCCATGCGTAGCCAAGCCATTAAAGAAAAGAAATCTATATGCTTTTCTTGCATAAATGAGAGGACAGAAGACAGAAGGCCTTTTTCTAGAACAATGTCAGCGTCCATTAACAATAGATAATCGGTTTTGACATGTCTAAGACCCTGTTCAAGGGCCCACAGTTTTCCAATCCAGTCTTTTGGGAGAGGTTTCCCTCTTATAACATGACCCTGTCCATTTAATATTTTGGCAGCGACTTCAGCCGTTTTGTCATCTGAACAATCATCTACTACCAAAACAGAGAGTCCATTGCCCTGACAGAGAACACTTGGCAGGGACATCTTAAGTGATTGTGCCTCATTTCTGGCAGGGATCAGAATCGTCAAGTTATTCAATAAAGAAAATGAATCGTCTATGTGGCAATGTTCAAAACGTTCTTCTGTGCCCCAAGGCTTCCATGGCAGCAGCAGTATTATAAGCCATAACAGTAACGATATAGTAAGTAATGTTAGCACCTAAGACCGTTTTTGTTTTTGAATCTTTTAGAAGCGCAGCCTTGTTTAAAAATAAAATTGTTTTTTCCCAGTTACTTTACAATTAAAATGGCCATAGTTTTTTCCACCACGGTATGGCATGAAGTCTTTCTTCCTCCTCCTTTTTTTCCTGGGCCTTGACGTATTCATCAAGATGTTCTGCAATGTCCTTGTATTCAGCTATTTTCATCACAGCCTTGTAATAAACAGGAGTATCTGGATAGAGGGTTATTATATTTTCCAGTCGTTTTATGGCCTGGGGAATGTGATCGGTCCTAAAATACCAATGTGCAACCACATACTCGTGCTCGGCAAGAAGCGCCCTCCCTTTCATTATCCGTTTTTGGGCCTCTACGGTAAATGGACTGTCAGGATAGCGCCTGATAAGGCGTGTATATGTTTCGATCATCTTATGGGTGCTGGTCTGGTCCCGGTCTGGAGTGTCCATAAGATGATAGTAACAGCTTCCTATCTGAAAGATCACGTAAGGCACGGCCTCATTTGTAGGATGCAAATTTTCAAATTCTTGGTATAGAGGGATGGCCTCTTCATATAGGCCTTGATAGTATTTGCAATCTGCAAGACGGAGTTCGGCAACAGTTGCATAGGGGCTGAAGGGGTATCTATCCCTAATGCGTTTAAATTCTTCCTCTGCCAACAGATACCGTCCTATTTCAAAGTAATGCATTGCCTTAGCGGTGAGTTGTGCTTCTGGAGGGATAGGTCCCTCTTCCTCTTCCTGGGGGGAAAAGATCCTTTTAAGCCAAGAATCTCCAGACTTTCCAGAACATCCTAGCAAACCTGTTGACGAAATAGCAAAAAGAATGGTCAGTATGAGCGGAATTATTCTCTTGTTCATGCCAGATCATGCTCCACGGCAAAGGCTGCAGTAGCCCCTTCTGCAACTGCTGTGACTATCTGGAGCAACGGCTTCTTTCTGCAATCGCCCGCCGCATAAATACCTTTTACAGAACTTCTCATCCATTCGTCTGTTTTTATGAAGCCGCGTTCGTCAGTATCAACTAATCCCTTTACAAATTGGGTAATTGGACTAATTCCAATAAAGATAAACACTCCATCGACTTTGATGGTAGAGATTTCCCCGCTTATTTTGTTTAAAATCCTAATGCCTTCCACCTGCTCTTTTCCAATAATTTCTTCAACAATGCTATTCCAGACAAATTCGATCTTATCATTGGAAAAGGCCCTTTCTTGCAGGATTTTAACGGCCCTTAATTCATCTCTTCTGTGGACCAGATAAACCTTCTTGACAAATTTTGTTAAAAAGATAGCCTCTTGAACTGCGCTATCGCCACCACCTACCACAGCAACAGTCTGATTTCTAAAAAAAGGACCGTCGCAGGTGGCACAGTAGGAAACTCCTCGCCCTATAAGTTCCTGCTCACCTTTAACTCCAAGCTTTCTATGACTGGCCCCTGTTGCTATGATAACAGCCCTAGTGGTTATTGTTACTCCATCTGTGAGGTTTACATTAAAGTATTCTCCTTCAGGCCTTACAGAATCAACTTCACCATTTTTTATGTCCATTCCAAAGCGTTTGGCATGTTCTGTAAATTTCTCAACAAGCTCAAAGCCGCTTATTCCTTCAAAAAAACCAGGATAGTTTTCGACAAAATCTGTTATAAGTACCTGTCCTCCAGGACTCATTTTTTCAACAACAAAGCCATCAAGCTTGGCCCTGCCTGCATAAATGGCGGCAGCCAGGCCAGCTGGTCCACCGCCTATGATAATCACATCGTGGATCACTTACGAAACCTTACCAAGAGCATTCTCTATGACTGTTTTCCCTACAGCCCCTGTTATCTGTTCTACCACACTGCCATCCTTAAACAGGATAAGGGTGGGAATGGCCCTTATACCAAACCTACCTGGGGTTGCAGGATTTTCATCAACATTCATCTTTGCGATTAATACCTTGCCCTCGTATTCCTGGGCAAGTTGATCAATAACAGGTGCAATAGCTCTGCATGGTCCACACCACGCAGCCCAGAAATCCACTAACACAGGAAGATCACTCTTCAATACCTTCTCATCAAAGTCAGCATCGGTAACCTGAACGATCTTGTCACTTGACATATTAGTTGTTCTCCTTTTTGAAAATATTTAAAAAATAAATTATTAAAATTTATTGTCTTATTCATCTTGCTTAGTCCCTTTTGAAAAAGAAAAGTTTAGGATAGCTTTATTTAGGTGTCAAGGAATTAAACCTTTTTACAATCTTAGTTTCACAACTGCTGCAAAAGAAGCCATTTAGATAAAGATAAGGTCTGGCAACTGGCCTATATGATCCACCTCTTTGACCATCATCTTTTTTTGTTTAATAGCCTTAGCATGGGCCGGCATGATACATCTTTTTATTCCAAGTCTTTTTGCCTCGTTAATCCGCAGATCTGTATAAGAAACGGGCCTTATTTCTCCAGTCAGCCCAACCTCTCCAAAAATAACACTAGAGTGGCCTACAGGTTTATTCAGGAAACTTGATAAGATAGCACATAACAGTGGAAGATCAGCTGCAGGTTCTGAAATTTTTAAACCACCAGCTATGTTAACAAAGATATCCTTGTCAAACAAACTAATGCCAAGGTGTTTTTCCATGACCGCAGTCAAAAGGGCAAGCCTATTAGAATCAAAACCTGCAGTAGTACGCCTTGGCAGGGCCAGATAAGACTGGTTTACAAGGGCTTGAATCTCTACCAAAAGCGGCCTGGTTCCTTCAATACATGGGAAAAGCGTTGATCCTGCCACATTGTTGCTTCTATGTTCCAAAAAGAGGTTGGAAGGATTTTTGACCTCTTCAAGGCCGCTGTCCTTCATCTCGAATATGCCAATTTCATGGGTTGGACCAAACCGGTTTTTGACAGTACGAAGTATCCTAAAGGCCTGTGTCCTGTCTCCCTCAAAATAGAGGACAGTATCAACCAGATGTTCTAAGGCCTTAGGGCCAGCTATAGCCCCTTCTTTAGTCACGTGACCAACAATAAATATGGGGATCATAAAACCTTTGGCCAAGCCCATGAGAGAAGAGGAGGCGGCCTTGATTTGTCCAAGGCTGCCAGGAAGTGAGCTTACATCCTGGCTATAAACTGTCTGGATGGAATCAACTGCTAGTATGTCTGGCTGATTGTCAAAGACTGCCTGAGATATGGCCTCCATCTTAGACAGACATGCCAAAAGGATCTTGCCTTCGATTCCGAGTCTGTTGGCCCGAATCTTTATTTGACCAGGAGACTCTTCTCCAGACGTATAAAGCACCTTTAGCCCCTTGCCCGAAAGTTTTGAAAGCACCTGTAGCAAAAGTGTTGACTTTCCTATACCCGGCTCTCCACCTAAAAGAATAAGGGAGCCTGGAACTATCCCTCCTCCAAGCACCCTGTCAAATTCACCAATATCAGTCCTAAACCTGGTCTGTTCTGTCTGGGCATCGAGATTATCTAGACAGTAAATATGTTTGGCAGGATCGTCTTTCTTTTTATCTAGCGAATAGCTGCCTTCTTCAAGACTGTCCCAAGAGTTGCACTGGGGGCATCGGCCAAGCCATTTTACAGAGCTAAAACCACAATTTTTACAAATAAATAAAGTCTTTTCTTTTGGCACGATTATCTTAGCCTTCCTCAGGACATGGTATAAAGACCTCCACCATTGCCCCTCCAAGCCCCCCTTTGTCTATATAAATTTTACCGTTCATGGCCTCTGTTAGCCTTTTTACTATAGCAAGTCCAAGTCCCGTACCCTTCGTCTTGGTAGTAAAAAAGGGCTGAAAAAGTTTATCTTTTATGTGGCTGGGAAATCCTGGTCCTGAGTCCTCTACCGTTATTACAATTCCTTCTTCTGCTCCATTGACAGTTACCCTAACCTGTCCTTTTCCAACTTGTGACTGGATTGCCTCTACAGAGTTTTGAACAAGGTTGACGATTATCTGAACGATTTTCAGCCTGTCTGCAGTCACCTGTTTCCCCTTACAACGGATCTCTAGCTTCACCGTTTCACTATTGCCAGAAAAGATCCTTTGAACCTCTCTGCAGAGTTCTTCTATATCAAATGTTTCAAGATAGATTTCGGTGGGCTTTGCATAAACCAGCAGGTTTGAAGTAAGTCGTTCAAGCCTTGCCACCTGTTCTACTATAATCTTCATGTCTTCCTTTATATCTGGATCTGGAGCATCCTCTAAATATATCTGGGCAAATCCCTTTATGGTGCTCAGGGGATTTCTGATTTCATGAGCGAGAACAGCTGCCATCTGACCTAGCACAGCCATTCTCTCCTTTTCAGCAAGACTCTTTTCAAGCATGTAATTCTTTCGCCAAGCCCTTATAAAAAATCCCGCAAGTAACCACAGGAGAAAGATAGACGAAAGTATCATGACAAGCTGGAACTTGGCCTTTCTTTCTATTGAAAAGGCTGGCCACGGATGAAGAGCCACTCGTAAACAAAATATCCTAAGGGCTGGTATAGGCTCGATAGTATTAACTGTTGGCCTTTTCCCAAGGGCTGCAGCAACTCCCTCACCATGGCTTCTTATCCTGTTGACTTCATCCAGATGCAATTTTAAAGGAAAGTCTAGAATAAATACCTCCTCACCTGTAGCAAGTTTTTCAAAGTGTGTAACTATCCGTTCTAAGCTAAACACTTTTTTAATCGAAGAATCCTTTATCTTTCGACCTATAAGCTTTTGATTGGAGTGAAGTATACAAGTCATATCCTTGTCAACAAGGGCGAGAAAGGCCAGATACTCCCATCGGTCAGATGCTACCAGATCAGGAAATAGTTCAGGGTTCAAGCCAAGCCTCTCAAGGGCAAAGCCCAAGTTTACAGCTATGTCTGTTGCCCTCGTCTCAAGTAGATGCCGCGATCCCTCAATAGAAATTTTATAACTGGATACTGCACTGATCGTGGCAATAATACTAAAGAGGGAAAGAAGGAAGACAATGGCAATCAGATGTTTATTTTGCCAAAATCTGCCTAATTTGAGCTTCTTGAATACCTTGAACATATATCCTTATATAAGCAATATTACCGGTCTTGACCAGTAAGTTAGGTATTATTAGTAGTAGATTGCAAAAAAATACTGGGGGGAGAAAGATGGCCTTGAAAAAAAAGATTCTTGTTGTGGGCTCTGGCGGGAGAGAACATGCATTATGTTGGAAATTTGCCCAGAGTCCTAAATTAGACACGGTTTATTGCGCGCCAGGCAATGCTGGAATAGCGCGCCATGCCACCTGTGTGGATATAAGCGCATCTGATATAGAAGGATTGCTGAAATTTGCTAAAGAAAATCAAGTTGATTTGACTATAGTTGGGCCTGAGGCACCCCTTGCCGAAGGAATAGTTGATCGATTCGAGGCCCAAGGGCTTTTGTGTTTTGGACCTGATAAAAGGGCTGCCCAAATAGAAGCAAGCAAGGTCTTTACCAAAGATTTACTGTCAAAATACAAGATCCCAACAGGGAAATACAGGGTCTTTACAGATGCTGAATCTGCTAAGAAGTTTGTCAAGGACGAAACTGGCTTGCCAGTTGTAATAAAGGCAGATGGTCTTGCAGCCGGAAAGGGTGTCATACTCTGTTTCAGCCTTGAAGAGGCCTATGACGCTATAGATAAAGTCCTGGTAGAAAAGGTGTTTGGGGAGGCTGGACATAAACTGATCATAGAGGAATTTTTGCAGGGAGAAGAGGCATCTTTCATGGTGATAACAGACGGAAAAGATGTATTGCCTCTTGCCACTTCTCAGGATCACAAAGCGGTTTTTGATGGAGACAGGGGGCCGAATACAGGGGGTATGGGGGCCTATTCTCCAGCCCCAGTAGTCAATAACAAGCTGTTTAAAAAAATAATGAAGGATATCATGGTCCCAACAGTTGAGGCCATGGCATCAGAGGGCAGGCCCTATAGAGGGGTTTTATATGGTGGACTTATTATAAAGGATGCTAAACCAAAGGTCCTTGAGTTCAATTGCCGTTTTGGAGATCCAGAGGCCCAGCCTATATTAATGAGGCTTAAGACCGATTTGCTTGATGTGGTTGAAGCGGCTGTAGAGGGACGTTTAAAGGATTTAGAACTCCAATGGGACGAAAGGGCTGCTGTGTGTGTTGTTCTTGCATCAGAAGGATATCCAGGAAAATACGAAAAAGGAAAGATAATAAAGGGGCTGGAAGAGGTGGAAAAGATGGAAGACGTAATGGTCTTTCATGCAGGCACGGCCCTTAACGAACATGGAAATTTTGTTACAGCAGGTGGCAGGGTGCTTGGCGTAACCGCCCTTGGCGCCACCATAAAAGAGGCTATAGACAGGGCCTATGAGGCAGTTGGTAAGATAAGTTGGGAAGGTATGCATTATAGAAAAGATATAGGTCAAAAGGCTCTCAGACACCTGAGTGGTCCTCAGGTTTCGATAATCATGGGAAGCAAGAGCGACTTAAAAACCATGGAAAAGGCTGCAGATGTCCTTAAAGATTTTGGTGTAACTTACGAAGTAAAGGTCCTTTCTGCACACAGAAGCCCAGATCTTACAACCATGTTTGCAAGGTCTGCAAAGGATAGAGGGATCAGGGTAATAATTGCAGGCGCAGGAATGGCTGCCCATTTAGCAGGAGTGGTTGCATCACATACTACATTACCGGTTATAGGGGTACCAATAGACAGTAGTTCCCTAAAGGGCCTTGACGCGCTTCTTGCTACAGTCCAGATGCCTCCAGGAGTTCCGGTTGCCACTATGGGCATTGGAAAGGCAGGGGCCAAAAATGCCGCCCTTTTTGCCTTAGAAATTTTGGCCCTTGAAGACAGCGCCCTCAGGACCAAACTTAACGAGTTTAGACTAATACAGGAGGAAAAGATACGCCAGTTAAACGACAAGGGCATAGACGGCTAAGACATGAACCTCTCTATCCAGCAACTTGATGAAGAGATAGAGGAGGCGGCAACAGTCATAAAAAAGGGGGGAGTATGCGTCATCCCGACAGAAACTGCCTATGGCCTTGCCGCCTCTATCCACTTTGAAAATGCACTCAAAAGGATCTATTTGATCAAAAAGAGACCTTACAATAAACCCCTTCTACTTTTGATACGGAAACTGGAAGAGGCACCTTTAGATTTTTCTCTCATCCCTGCCTATGCATACGGGCTTATGAAAACATTTTGGCCAGGTCCTTTGACTCTCCTTCTCCCAGCCAAAAGAGGAATCCATTATTTTTTGGCAGGACATACAAATAAAGTTGGCATACGAATGTCAAGCAATCCGGTCGCGATGGAGCTGGTTAAAAGGGTAGGGGGAGCAATAACTGCTACAAGCGCAAACCTGTCGGGTCTGGAATTAACAAAGACTATAGATCAAGTCAAAGAGCAGCTGAAAGAAGGGCCTGACTATTTCTTGGATGCCGGATCAATAGCACCTGGCCCGCCATCAACTATTGTTGACTGCTCTGGACAAGCTCCGTTGATTGTTAGGGCAGGGGCAATTCCCCCGGAAGATATTCTGGCCGTGGATTGAAAAGCGCCCTTGTTATATTCCCTTTTGTCTTTTTGTTGTGGGAATAAATCTCGGATAAGATCCGCCTTATTCTGCTCCTATTGCTTCTGAAAGCAGATGGGCACCTGTTCTCACATACAGGTAGCCCTAGTTCCTTGGCAAACCTTTCTATCTTTTCTTTTTCCACAAACGAAAGCGGTCTAATAATGGTTAAAAGTCCCTTAAACATCGTTTGTCGCGGAAGCATGGTGCTCATTTCTCCACTGTAAAATATATTTAAGAAAAAAGTTTCTATAATATCATCAAGGTTGTGCCCAAGGGCTATCTTATTACAATTGAGCACCTGAGTCAGTTGAAAAAGCCTTTTTCTTCTCTTCCAAGAACACAAGAAACAAGGACTTTTCCCACGGTTGGAACTGCTGTGAGAGTAAATGGCATAGTCTGTCTCTTCTATATAGAAGGGCAAGGCCAAGGATTGGAAATGGTCTTGGAGCACTTTAAAGACTTTTTTGCCATTATAGCCCATTTCTATAAATACAGGCACTATTTGAAATTTTATAGGGGCCTTCTTTTGCCATTGATCCAGGAAATACAGCATAACAAGGCTGTCCATACCTCCGGATACGGCTGCCATAATAGAGTCACCATCTTCAATGAGACCGTAACGGTGAATTGCCTTACCTATTTTGCGATTGATCTCTTTTTTTAGATAACCCACTTTTCTTTGCGTGTATTCGTTGTTATTAGTATTTGTCCCTGAGCTTTGTCTGGCTAGGGCAAGTGATGGTGTTGAGGTTTGTTGCTGATAGTTGCTTTTTGTGCATGTTTTGGTCCATCAAGACTTGATGGCCTAAATATTCACGTATAGCGGTTTTTAGATGTGAATGAGAAAACAAAATATATAGCTAATAAGATCAAAAGTAGCCAAAAAAATCTTTCGTTCTTCATATGCGAATCTTCTTAAACCTAAAATTTGTCTTCTTTCTTTATTTTCTGTTTCTTGCAGCCTATATTGGATACGGTCATGTGAAAGAGCTGCTAAAACCGCCTTCTAAACAGACCGTTTATATTATAGTTGACATACCAAAGGGCTACTCCTTTAAACAAGTAGCGCAACTTCTTGAGGAAAAGGGACTGATACGCTCAAAAGAAGTCTTTTCATTACTCGCCTGGTATAGAAAAGAGGCAGCCCTGATAAAGGCCGGAGAATATAAGCTAAGTCCATCTATGCCCCCTCAAAAAATTCTGGAAATACTGGTATCCGGCCAAGTAGTACAACATCTTATAACCATACCAGAAGGATACAATATGTTCCAGATTGCAGATTTGCTTCAAAGGGCAAAATTGGCCCAAAAGAAAGAGTTTCTCTCTGTATGTACTGATAAAACATTTTTATCAAAACTTGGCATAAATTGGGAAGAAAGTGCAGAAGGATATCTATTCCCTGATTCGTATTTTTTACCTAAAAGCGTAAGCGCAAGAGACATAGCCAAAAATTTTATCAGTAGGTTTTGGGACATATGGAAGGGCAACGGCCTTGATAAAAGGGCCAACGAACTTGGCTTAACTATTCATCAAGTAGTTACCTTGGCATCTATTGTAGAGTTAGAAGCAGCAGTACAAGAAGAAAAGCCAATCATAGCAAGTGTATTTTGGAATAGATTAAAAAGGGGAATGCCCCTTCAGGCAGATCCAACTGTAAAATATGGCATTATGATCGAAAGAAAGATCAAAAAGAAACGGCTTAGCTGGAAAGATCTCAGAAAGGCGACTCCTTACAATACCTACACCCAATATGGGCTTCCAAAGGGACCTATATGCAATCCAGGCCTTATATCGTTAAAGGCTGTCCTGTATCCCCAAAAGACAGACTACTTATATTTTGTTTCAAAGGGTAATAGAACCCATTATTTTTCAAAGACCCTTAAGGAACATAATAGGGCGGTCAAAAGATACATTTTGCACAGAAGGAATGGAAAATAATCCAGGATAGTAAAATTCATTCTTTTCAAGACGTCCTGTTATACAAAATAGCTTATTATTTCAAAAAGAACCGGTAAGCTAAGAAAGCTTAGAAGTATTCCGGCCCCGACAAGGGCTGCAGTCAGTCTTGGAGAAAGATCTGCCATTATGGCAAGGGCCCCAGCGGATACCATTGGAGGCATTCCTGCTTCAAATATAGCAACTCTTACAGGATCTCCATGAAGGCCAACTAATTTAACAACCACTAAGGCAAGGATCGGGGAAACACATAACTTCATAAACAAACCCACCATTAGGGCCTTTACTGTGCTTGCTTCAAGGCGAATACATAACTGATAACCAACAGCTATCATAACTACTGGAACAAGGGTGGAGCCCAGGCTGTCTAAAATCCGTAATATAAGTGCCGGATAGGCTATACTCCTTAACAGGAATGCCAAAACAAGGGCAATAAAAGGAGGAAATGTCAAAATTTTTATGACTATATCCTGAAAATTTGGGTTTATATCCTTTTTGCTAGCAAAAAAGGCCAAGACTACCGAGCCATAGGTGGAAAGGGCGAGAAATGAACCAAGTTGATCATATATAACTGCATAGGCAACAGCGTCTTCCCCAAAGAAGGCCCTGACCATAGGAATCCCAAGAAATGAGGTGTTGCCAAGGGCTACCATTAACAGCAAGCAACCGGTCACATCTCTCTTCCATCTAAATATGCGGGAAAATAGAAGCACCATGGCACTGCCTAAAGCCACCATAATCCATGGCAAAATGGCTACAAACAGCAACTCATGGCCTATCTCCAAAAAGGGGATCTTAATAAGCACTAATGCTGGAAGAGATACATATATTACAAATAGATTTAGACTACTTGAAAAATTTTCTGGTAATTTTTTCGTCGTCTTGAGAAAGACTCCTATGATAAGATAGGTTATTGTAATAATAAAATTTTCCATTCTTGACCTATTAAGTCGTCCTTTTAGACGGTTTTTTACTATTATCAAAGATCCTAAACAAGGTTTTGTGTTTCAGACGCTATAGAAGTTTTGATAACAATGTGAAGAAAAAAATTTATTCATGCGAAATTTATTCAAGAGGTGTTATTATTGCCTTTGGCCTTTAAACTTGAAAATTGAAAGGAGCCTTGAGTATGGCCCATGTGATAATAATCGGTGGCGGAATGAGCGGTTTGTCGCTGGCGTGGTATTTAAAAAACATGGCTACAGATTGGAATATCACTGTACTAGAAGCAGAGGGAAGGGTAGGGGGCAAGGCCTGGACCGACAGAAAGGATGGTTTTGTAATTGAGAGGGGGGTGAATGGAGTCCTCGACAATAAGCCTTCTACTTTGGACCTTGCAACAGCCTTAGGTGTCGAACCTTTAAGGAGTAACGATGCATCTAGGATACGCTATATAGTTAGAAATGGAAAACTTGTTGCCCTTCCTACCTCGCCCGGACAGTTCCTGTCTTCTCCGGTACTCTCCTTATGGGGAAAGATGCGTTTGATGCTTGAGCCATTGATTCCTCCTATGCAAAAAGATATAGACGAAACCCTTGCATCCTTTGCTAAGAGACGCCTTGGTGACGAAGCATACAGATATCTTATTGATCCTATAGCTTCAGGTATCTATGCAGGTAACCCCGAGAGGCTTTCTTTGAAGGCCTGCTTCCCTAGGATACACGAACTCGAAAGTGAATATGGCAGCCTTATCAGGGCTATGATAAGCCTTCAGGCAAAGGCCAAAAGGAAGGGTGAGAGGGGGCCTTCTGCTGGACCAGGAGGTGTATTAACTTCGTTTCGTGGAGGGATGGAGGATCTGGTCCTGGCCTTGAGACAGGCCCTCAAGAATGAGATAATGGTAAATGCCAAGGTGATGGAAATCGAACAGAAGGGCGATGGATGGCATGTCTTTTTAGAAGACGGCACCAACCTATCGGCGAGTCATCTGGTTCTGTCTCTTCCAGCTTACAATGCGGCATCTCTTGTCAAAACAATCTCTTCCAGGCTCTCAAGCCTCTTTTCCCATTTTGAATACCCTCCAATTGCAGTTTGTGCCTTTGGAATAAGAAAAAAAGACATAAAAGGCAATCTAAACGGTTTTGGTTTTCTTTGCCCTTTTTGTGAATCTAGAAAAATTTTAGGGGCCCTTTGGGATTCGTCTGTTTTTGAAAATAGAGCTCCTAAAGGCTACCATTTGGTAAGATGCCTTATAGGAGGAATGAGGAATCGTCATATCCTTGAACTTAACGATTCAAAAATCTTGGACATGGCCTTATGGGAGTTAAGATCCTTGACAGGGCTGAGATCCGATCCAGATCTTGCCGTTGTCTTTAGATGGAAACGGGCTATCCCTCAATACCATACAGGGTATTTTGAGTTGATTCAAAATATTAGACAAGAGATTGCCAAGATTCCATCTCTTTTCATAAGGTGTAACTGGATAGGAGGGGTCAGCCTTAATGACTGTGTTGCGAATTCTAAAAAATTGGCTAAGACTATAAGTAAAGGGAATTTTGCAAAGAGATTTTAAATTCTTAACGTTTATTATCCTTGACCTATTAATGTTTTATATCTATTATTACAGATTACGCATGTATTTAAGGATATCTATCTGCTACCAAAAACTTCCCCGGTAAGTTTCTTGGAATAAAAATCACTTAGGAGAAAAGAATGGAGATTAATGACAAAACCTATGTAACAATTGACTACACTCTCAAGCTTGATTCTGGCGAGACAATAGATCAGACATCGCCTAACGAACCGTTTGGTTTTATTTTCGGTTCTGGTCAAGTGATAAAGGGGCTTGAAGATGGAATAAAAGGAAAAAAGGCAGGGGATTCTGTTTCCTTAACCATAAAACCAGAAGATGCATACGGTGAGGCTAGGGAAGACCTTATTCGTGAAATTCCAAGGTCTAATTTTCCTGAAGGAATGGATATAGAACCAGGAATGCCTTTTGAGGCCCAATCTCCCCATGGACCTGTACGTTTTACAGTCAAAGAGGTAACCGACGAGGTTGTAAAGGCGGACTTTAACCATCCTTTGGCAGGAGAGACACTCCATTTTGATATAACCATCCTAGATGTCAGGGAACCATCCTTTGCTGAAATGTCAAATTTGGCAGGAGCATGTGGATGCGATACCGATCCTCAAGGTGGATGTGGCACTTGTGGGGGTTGTGGATAGACACACTGATCCTGGACATTAGCCAATAGCCGGCCTATGAGCCGGCTATTTTTATTCCCCGCATGGCACTATCAAGATTTGTTGATCCTTTTTTATATATTTTTCTGGAAATGGAATGGTACGGAGTATATTTCTTTGTTTCTCAGTAAGTACCTGCCTAAGAGATATTACAGTTGTTAAGCCAAGCAGTTGTAGTTTTGAACAAAAACTTTTTAATTCCGCTATCTTTAGTATAACAGATTCTATATCAAATTCGTCCTTTGAAAGATTGTCGCCCAAATCCGAGATTATAAGCCCCATCCTTGATCTATAATAACTTAAATTACGTTTATATTTTCTATATATCTTCAATATGGCTTTTTGCTGGTCTTTACTAAGTTTCAGTTCAGAAGAAAAATTACGCAAGGCTTCTATTTCACAGGTAGATGCCTTAGAGAGCAAATCAAGAGCGGAACAATCTTTCAGCTGTAAGACTGTATAATCATGCCAACATAGATACAAAAGACTTTTAGTTGCTATATTATTTTTGTGCTGTTCTGCCCAGGAATTCTTAGAATTCCATGTGAAGAACAGCACTAATATAAGGCTGCCTGCTACTATTGGGATGATGTTTTTTTTATCTAATAGGCTCAACAAAATCCCTTGCCTTTTTTCGTTGCTCAGGCGTAAGTATCATCCTGGCATCAATGGCATCTTGAATCACGCCAAAGACCAATTGGGAGCATGCCTTTCTAAGTTGAGATATCAGATCGTCAACCTCGGATACACTGAATTCATTAGTAGCCATATCGTCTAACAGGTTGATGGATAAAAGATTCAAAAGGGACTTTCCCTTAATTATCTTTCTGTGACAACGGTGTCTTAGCATCCGCAATTCCTTTTTTTGATCCGGCTTAAGATCCAAAAATTTATCCGCTGCCAAGTAGCCGTTCATCTCCCGCAAGATATTGTTAATAATAATCATGGGAGCTGGACAACCCTGTTCCTCTATCTTCTTCATATCAAGATCACGCCAACACATTCCAGCAAGGCACTTAACTTTCTTCTTGGATACAGGGGATGCATTAACAAAGATTCCACTCATTATAACTGTGACCGAAACCAGAAGTGAAATTATTATCGAACGCATGATCATTCTCCTTTTTATTTTTTAATCAAAGAACGAGCCTCGTGTATATCCTTTGCCAAGGCAGAGATTGTATTCCAACAAACGTCTTCTATTTCGTCCACGAATCCCTTAATTCTGTTTTTATTCGGGACATCTTTAACCATTTCTTGGGCCAAGAGCTTGGTAATGCTTTGGAGCTGTCCCTGTGCTTTTATCACAAGCATATTGGCTTGGTCGTAAATCTTTTGTACTTTGGCCTTTTGCATAGCGTTCAAACCGAGATCGTCTGCTGCCTTTACATAAGATTTGAGTTCACGTAGAGCTGTTTTTATAAACAAGGTAGGGGTGGGGCAGCCAGTTGTCGCAAGCCTTGTAAGGCCTTCTTCTTTCCAACACTCCGCCTTAAAACACACATCATTTACTTCTTCTTGGGCCATAGCCTTTACGGCACAAATAGACCACGCAATAAGTAACGAAAGAGCTGTAACTATAGTTATCCTTTTCACGTTGTCCTCCTTTCCCGCAAGGGAAACTTCTCTTTTTAAATTTTATTTAAGCATGGTCTAATTTTAAGTCAATATGATATTATTGTTTTTTTAATTATTTAAAATTAATTATTTCACAAAAAATATCTAACCTGCTTAAGTTATTATTAAAAGGCTATAGACAAGAGCCTAAATATGGGATCGGGATCTAAGAAATAAAAATGGAAATCCGAGGCCAACCTTTCAGAAACAGTACTTCAAGGCCTTTTCAAAATACCTGTAGGTGCTTTCGTTAAAAAGCACTATTCTGATTTCTTGGAATGAGTCGGGATACTTATTAAGAAATTTCTTTATGGCACATAGACTTATTTTGGCAGCACGATCAACAGGAAAACCGTAGGCACCTGTGCTAATGGCAGGAAAGGCAACGGTCTTGATTTTCTTCTCGAGTGCGCGCATAAGGCTGGCGAGGAAAGAATTTTCAAGCACGGTGTCCTCGTTTTTTATTCCACCACGCCATATAGGGCCAACAGTGTGGATCACAAAACGAGCTCGGAGGTCACCTCCTGAGGTTACTACCGCATCTCCTGGTTCACACCAGCCAATCTTTTTACATTCTTTCAAAAGCGTTGGACCTGCAGCCTTATGAATGGCACCGTCAACCCCACCTCCTCCAAGAAGGCGAGGATTGGCGGCATTGACTATCGCTTCCACCTCTTCTTGGGTTATGTCGCCTATCTTTATAGCGACTTTTGTCTTCCCCTTCCAAATGGCTGTTTCCATAAACCTATACTTGAGGGTGGGATATCAGTTTGTAATTACCACCCTCTATCCTAAGGCCGAGACCTTCAACCACTGCCCGTGCAACTGTTCTTCTGGCTTGGGCCAAAATACGTCCAAAGGTTTGTCTTGATATACCCATTCTTTCTGCTGCGGAATCTTGATCAAGACCCTCGATTTCACTTAGTCTAAGGGCCTCAAGCCCCTCTACAGTCAAGGTAACCTCTTCGAGATCTCTAAGTGGAATACCCCTAGGCTTAAAATATGTAACGGAAGGTTTCCTTCCAACAAGCCTGCATTTTGGTGGACGAGCCATTAATCCCTCCCTTGATCTTTTGGTATTTCTTTTATTACCTTTGCAAAGGCATTGATAAACCGCTGGTTTTCTTCAGGAGTCCCAATAGTAACCCTGATACATGTAGGGAATCCGTAAGAATCCATGGACCTAACTATTATTCCTCGTTTAAGCATTGCCTCAAAAAAGACCTTGGCCTGTCTATGGGTGTCAATAAGCATGAAGTTCGTATTACTTTCAAAAGGAGTACATCCAAGCTCTTGTATTTTCTGAGAAAGGTTTATCATTTCTTCCCATGTATTTTCAAGAGTCAAACGGAGATGTTTGTCATCTTTCAGAGCAGCAAGGGCCCCTGCTTGAGCAGGCAGGTTGACATTAAAAGGTTGTCTTACTCTGTCACAGAGGGCAGCGACTTCCTCGTGCATAATGCCATAGCCAATTCTAAGGCCTGCCAGACCATAAGCCTTTGAGAAGGTCCTTAGGGTTACAATATTTTCATATTTTCGGAAAAGAGAGATGCCATTGACCCAATCTGTACCGGGCCTAACAAATTCTCCGTAGGCCTCATCAAGCACCACAATTAAATAGTCAGGAAGATGAGCAAGAAAGGTATCAAGATCGTCTTTAGGAATGACTGTCCCCATTGGATTGTTGGGATTATCGAGAAATATAAGCCTAGTATTTTCATCCACAGCATCTGCAATAGCAGCCAGATCGTGGGTTGAATTTTTTAAAGGTATCACCCTGTTTTCGCCACCTGTAATCTGGACCATTTTGGTATAAACCAAAAAACTAGGGCTGCTGCTAATAGCATTTCTCCCATTTCTAATAAAAATTCTACATAGAAAGTCTATAAGCTCGTTAGAGCCGTTGCCAAGCACAATATTAGATGATTTGATACGGTATCGTTTTGCAAGTTCGTGTTTAAGATAGTAACCACTACCATCAGGATACCGATGCAACTCATTCAATATAGCTTTTATCTTATCAAGGACATGAGGAGATGGGCCTAGATCGTTTTCATTAGATGCAAGTTTAATTGAATCTTTGATTCCGTACTCCCTTTCAAGCTCATCCTTTGGCTTTCCAGGAGGGTAGGGGACAAGAGTTTTGATGTAATCTGGTACATCTTTAAGTAATCGTTCCATTGTCTGTCTCACTGTTCCTTTGCAAGATAAAGATAGAATTCTTCAGCTGCCAACCGGTCTTTTGGCTCTATCTGTATATGAATACAGTAGGTTTCCTCAAGCTTTAATAGTTCCGCCCTCTTCTTGTTAAGCAGATAAGAAGACACTAAAGGAGGAACTTCAAGTACAAGCCTCTGTTGTTCCTCTTTGGTCAACTGTTGTCTTGAAGAAAGTTTGCTCCCTATCAGCCTAAGATACAAGACCGCCAATGATTCCACAGATTTGATGGCCCCGGCACCTTTACAATAGGGGCATTTTACATAACTTAATGTCTTTAAGGGGCTCTTGAGTTTCTGCCTTACCAATTGTAACAGGCCAAATCTTGATATTCTTGCCACCTCTGTCTTGGCCTTGTCCTTTTTTAGACTCTGCCTAAGGCGTTTTTCCACTAGAGTCCGATTGGACTTATTTCTCATATCTATAAAATCAATGACTATTATGCCACCCAGATCCCTTAATCTCAATTGCCGGGCTATTTCCTCTGCCGCTTCAAGATTAGTGGCCAAGGCCGTATCTTCGAGATCCTTTTCCTTTATATTCTTACCAGAGTTTACATCTATAGAGACCATGGCCTCTGTTGGCTCAATAATGATATAGCCTCCTGATGGAAGATCGACCCTCGGCTGAAAGACCTGTTCAATCTGATTTTCTATCCCGTATCTCTCAAACAGTGGACGTTCGCCCTGATAAAGGGTAAGGGTAGAGACATGCCTTGGTGCTATAATTTTTAGAAAACCCCGTATTCTTTCAAAGGTCTCTTTGTCATCAACTATTATTTCAGAGACATCGCTGGTAAGATAATCACGAAGAAATCTGATGGTTAACTCCCTGTCACGATAAAGAAGGGAAGGGCTTGGAGCCGATTTGGCTGACTTTTTTAGGCTATTCCACAACCTAGTCAGGTACCTGAGATCCTTTTGTATTTCGGTCTTGGTTGCCTTGTAGGCTGCTGTCCTGGCGATTATGCCTACACCGTCAGGAAGCTTGATCTGTTTAAGTATATTTTTGAGCCGTTGCCTCTCTTTTTCCTCCTCTATCTTGCGAGACACTCCAACATGGGGATTGCCAGGCATAAGCACCAAGAATCTGCCTGGCAATGACAAATAGGTTGTAACGTAAGCCCCTTTTAATGGTGTCTCTTCCTTGACCACCTGAACCAAAATATCCTGTCCCTTTTTAAGAAGCCTGGATATCTTGTTTTTGTCTTCTGCGTAACCATAGTAATCAGGATGTATTTCCTCAAATGGCAGGTATCCATTTCTGTTAAGCCCAATATCAACAAAAACAGCCTGGAGACTTGTTTCCACGTTTGCTATTTTTCCTTTGTAAATGTTCCCCTTGGTAGTTTCGTATCCTACACCTTCAAGCTCAAAGGCCTCTAGCCTGCCACTTTCAATAAGGGCTACCCGGCACTCCTCTGGAGCCAAGGCATTAATTAATATTTTACTGTTTTTATTCTTTTTTGTAGTCTTTTTTCTTTTCCCTGCCATATCTTATCTTTTTCTTGTATCCTTTCTTATTCGAGCCCTTTCCGCTGCCTCTAGAAATATTTTTCGGTCTTCTTCTGTTTCAAGAATCAATGGTGGTACAGTTTTGGGATGCCCTTTTTTATCAAGGGCAACAAACGTAAGCAAGGCAGTGGCCACATGCCTTGTGCTTCCTGAGAATAGATCTTCGGCTTCAATCTTTATTCCAATCTCCATAGAAGCACGACCAGTCCAGTTTAGCCTGGCATTAAGGATTAATAGATCACCAATATATACAGGGGCCAAAAAATCGATACGGTCAACCGATACCGTTACCACATTCGAGCGACAATGCCTACTGGCCACAACAAAGGCTGCGTTGTCTGCAAGCTTCATTATAGTGCCACCATGGACGTTTCCTGCCGAATTGGTGTCTTCAGGTAACATGACCTGAGTCAGTACAATCTTTGACGCAGAGACTGGTTTGCCTTTTAGTATGAACGACATGGAGCTGTTAATCTTTCGGTAAGGCAGAATAAAAGCGCTCGCCAAGAATCATTTTTTCTTCTATCACCCCTTTTTTCAACAACGAACTGAGCAACATCCTAGTCTTACTGTACCTGCCAAAGAGAGTTTCAATGTCTTTTTGGCTCAAGGGCCTCCTTCTAAGGGTATCAACCAGCTCGGATTCAAGTATGAGACCATCAGGCTTGTCCATTTGGGCCTTAAAGTCTATTACAACTTGAGCCCTTTCGCCCAAGAAAGATCTTATCTCCTCCATTGTCTTTGAGCTAACGGGCCTGGCCCAGTTTTCTGCAGGTGGACGTGCCACGGTATTCAATTGAATCTTGTGGGGTCGAATTGTATCAATAGCCTGTCTCAATGCCAAAAGTTCATCTAGGGTATCATTTATATCCTTCACAAACAGGATCTCCAACCACATTTGGCCTGTCATCTCTTTTCTAAGGATGGCCAATCCCTCTATAATACGTTGGATCTTTATCGACGAATGAGGCCTGTTAATCTTTTGAAATGTAGCCTGATTGGCAGTATCCAATGAGGGGAGGACAACGTCAGCCAGTCCCAACGTTCTTCTAACCCTGGGATCAGTGACTGTAGAAGAGTTTGTTAAGACCGTTACAGGCTTACCTGTTAATTTTTTGGCAGTTAATATAAGTTTTTCAAGATCAGGATGAAGTGTTGGCTCTCCAGACGCGGTGAATGTTAAAAAATCAAATTTTTGATGGCTAGATAAAGATATGTATTCTTCTATCTCTGAAACAATTTCTTGCCAAGGAGGAGAATAGGGTGCCTTTGAATAGGTCCTTTTTCCTCTTCCAAGTTCACAATAGATGCAGTTCATATTGCAAGTTTTGGCAGGAAGAATATCAATCCCTAAAGACAGTCCCAATCTCCTTGAAGGTACTGGTCCAAAAATAAATTTCATTTTCAAGTAGTTTCTTAATTTAAGCTTGTTTTTTTATTGAGCCTGAAAAATTCATATACATTTTTCTGACAATATTAATCATCTCTGGGTTTTCTGCACATAAAATAGCAGACAAAAATTTAAGTTTTTAAAAAAAACATCCGACTAATAAACCAAGAAACAAGGTAAAAAGAGACAAAAATTGTCAGGATGGGCGCAAAATGAATGTTTCCTCCTTCCATATTCAGCATGTAATAAAGGCCTATGGTCAGAGGCTGGGGAGGAGAAGTCTTGCGAGAATGAAATTCGTTAAAGGAGATACAACGTCCCCTGACACTATAGACATATCCGCTGAGGCCAAAAAGAAACAACTAATTCATGAGATAACCAACGGGCTTGTCAGCAAGGCAAAAAATTATCAAGCCAGAAATAATAAAGGAAATTTTGAAGAACAACTATTTAAAAAGATAGGGAAAAAATTCAAAAAAGATGTAGACATAATCCCTCAAAAAAATAAAAATTCTGGATTTAGATTCAAGGTCTTAGACAAAAATTCAGGCGAAAAGATTGAGGAGTTGTCCTTTTTCGATTTAAAGAATATAGTTGAAAGCCTTTATAATGATAACGGAGAATAAAAATGAAAATAGGTGATCAGAATCACGGACTTCAGATAGAAAAATACCTTAACACCCAAGCAGTTGCCGATAAGCAACAGAATCAGCAAGAGATAAACAAGCCAAACCAGAACCCGGCTGTTAAGACTGATACAGTAGAACTCTCTTCTCAGTCAAAGTTGCTTAATAAGGTTACAGACACCATAAAGGCACACGAGCCGCAAAGGGCAGAAAAGCTTCAGATGATCAAAGAGCAAGTCCAAAATGGCACCTATAAAGTCGATGCAGAAAAGGTTGCAAACGCTATGCTCAAAGACCTTATTAAAGACCTAGGATAATAATCTTGTCTTCTCCTCCTCTCCTCCCCATGGAAAAGGGGTGAGTTGTCACCCCTTTTTCTTTTTTCATTCACAGCCCTAAAGCGTTACCTTAACTTGGCCTTGCCTTACAAACAGGGGAGCCAGTTTTTCCCTTAATCGTGCATTTCACAGTCCGGATTAATGTCGCATAAGATACATTATGTAAAATAAAAAACGTTTCAAAAACAATATGTTATTAAGATGGAACAAAAATAATGCGGATGAGTTGGTAAAAATTACGACTTGGTAAGCCTGTTTATTTTCGAATTGATTTCTGACGCATAGTGCACTTGCTCCTTGATTTGCTTCAAGGCCTCTTGAATCTGCGCCCTTGAAACATCCTCCCCTAGAGAAAGATCTAGCAATAGGAGCTCGATTTTTCCCATCATTATCTGAAGCGGTTGATTAAGCTGATGTGTTGAAGAACCTATGGCAGAAAGTATGTCTTCGTATTTTCTTGAGTAAGGATCGGGTCTTTTAGGCCAATCCCGATTGACAAAACAGAGCCTTGCCACAAATTCTACAGGATCCAGAGAAGATCTTGAGGCAACAATTATAGAATCTCCATCAACTTTAATATTAGCTATGCATTGTAACTGGCTATTTTTTTGTAATAATTTTATATCAACACCTCTTTGGCGACAAAATTTTTCTTGAAAGATAATAAGTTCTGCATCGTCTATGTCTTTTTCTTCTGAAATTTCAAAGGCTTCTGATGGCAGCACCTTATCAAGCCTCGACCTCAGCTCTCCTCCAACCAATACACAAACCCTTTTTTTCTCAAGCCTTGGCTGGGACTGTCTTGGCAAAAATTGGCACTTTTGATCTCGGGCTAGATCCTTTTTAAGCTCTTCAACAAGATCAGTAACGTTTGGGCAGCATTCAGACCAAACACTAACGATACCAATGGACATGGGTATGGAGTGTTTTGGGTCAGTATAATTTTGTGAAATAGCTCTCTTTATACGGGCAGAAGCTATTTCTCCGCCAGCCTCATGGGTCTCTGGCAAAATTGCTACAAATGTATCTTTGTCAAATATATAAAGGCTATCACATTCCCTCAGTTGTTCTTTAATGTAAAAGTACAATGATGTTAGATAATCGTTGTTTATTTCGCATAAATTAAAGTGTGGCTTAATCAGGGCGAATGTACTTTTTCCACCGTGACGCTTGACTCTTGCAAGCTCTTTTTGGGCATCTAAAAAGAAGCGTCTGGGTCCAAAGATCAACTCGTTTTTAAGAATATCGGAATCCGAAACGGGATTAAAATTCATAAATTTGCACCGTTTTTTTTATTTCTATCGGTGCAAAAAGATTTGGCTTTAGTGATTGGTATCGCTATTTGAAAAGGATATTGTATGATCTTTTCCAGCTTTAGGTATAGTAAAGCTAAATACAGCACCGTGCTCTGGAGGTAACTTGTTTTTTACCCATACCCTACCTCCGTGAGCCTCAATGATGGTTTTGACAATTGCCAGGCCTATACCTGTTCCCTCTACAGATTCCGAATAGTTGGCCCTATAAAATGGATCAAATATATACGGAAGATCATCCTCTGCTATTCCGGGACCTGAATCTTCCACAACACATAGTATAGATTCTCCGATATCCCTGCATGAAATAACAATGGAAGAATTGTCGGGGGAGTACTTTATGGCGTTGTCAAGCAGATTGAAAAACACCCTTTGTATCTGTTCCTTATCTATATAAACCAAAGGCAGGTCTTCTGGAATGTCCATATGAATAGCTATATGTTTCTGCTTTGCCCTTAGCTCCATATCAGTTAAAAGCTCACTGATAAGACTGTGCATATCGCACAGCTCTTTTGAAAGGCTTATTTGCCCTGCCTCCATTCTAACAATGTCTAAAAAGGTTCTTATATATTTGTCTACCTTGCCTATTTCACGAATAATAGTGTCCAAGTATTGAATCTGTTTTTCATTAAGACTTCCTGCCTTACCCTGTCTTAATCTCAACAAAAGGCCACCTGCTATGGCCAGCGGCCCCTTGAGATCATGGGCAAACATTGATATAAGAACACGCCTGTGTTGCTCAAGTTTTTTCTCTTTGCTTACATCTCTGAATATGGCAATGGCCCCTTTTAACTCTGGCCCTTTTACCAATGGAGCAGCAGTATATCTAACTGGTATCTCGTGACCGTCTTTATGGGTAATTGTTCCTTCCAAGTGGACGAATATCTTGTCCTTCTGCTCAACTAGCCGTTTTCGAATATCCTTCAAGTAACATGGAATCCCAGGCAGTACCTCATGACAGTTTTTCCCAATTACTTCTCCTTTCTTAAAACCAGTTATCCTTTCAGCTGCTGGATTAAATTCCAAGACTACCTCATCAGCATCAACAATGATAAGGCCTACTGGAAAGTTTTGGACTATGAGATCAAACAGTTCCTCTTTTTCTAGTCTCTTTTGGGAAATCCTGGAGGTCATATTTTGTTATTTAGCATCTTTTTCAATCAATTTCACAACATTATCTGCCAATTCAAAAAAAGGTCTCGAACCCTCATTCTCTTCTAATGCAACAGGCCTACCCTCATCTCCTCCCTTTCTTATCTCAGGTTCTATTGGAATCTTTGCCAAAAGTGGAAGCTTAAAAGCCCTTGCAATCTTCTCTCCACCGCCACTACCAAATATATCCATTGTGTTGCTGGTTCCTGGAATCTTGAGATAAGACATATTCTCTACTATTCCCAATATAGGAATTTCGTTTTTTAGAAAAAGTCCAACAGACCGCCTGACATCGGAAAGTGCCACCTTTTGAGGTGTCGTTACTATAATTACTCCCTTTATCGGGATGGTGGTTGCCACGGTAAGCGGAGCGTCACCTGTGCCTGGAGGTAAATCAACAATCAAGTAGTCAAGCTCTCCCCATGCTACATGGCCTAGAAACTCTTTAATAGCTTTGTTAACCAAAGGCCCACGCCAAATTATCGGAATCCCATCCCCTGCAAGGCTCCCGGTAGACATCATCTTGATACCATACCTTTCGAGTGGGAAAAGCATCCCTCTTGAACCAATTGGCCTGTCTTTAATCCCGAGCATGATCGGGATATCAGGACCATGCATATCCGCATCCAATATACCAACCTTATATCCCTTTTGGGCAAGGGCTGCAGCCAGATTAACTGAAACAGTGCTTTTACCTACCCCACCCTTCCCGCTGGCTACGGCAACCACATTTTTTACCTGTTTCATCCCTTCCATCTCAGAAGGTTCCTGCCCGAATAACTTTGCCCTTTCGGCAGATGTCATAGTGGTAAGCACCACACTGACCTCATCAACGCCAGGAATCGACCTTACTGCGTCTTTTACGTCTGCTTTTATCTTATCCTTTAAGGGGCAGCCTGCCATGGTAAGGGCTACAGTTATACGAACATTAGGCCCGGCTATCTCAACATCCTTTATCATTCCAAGATCTACAAGAGATTTATTCAATTCTGGATCGTTTACCCCTTTTAAGACATCAATAACCTGTTCCCTAGTTACAGCCATTTCCATGCACTCCAAAGAATCTTATAATTATGTTAACTTTAACATGGATAATGAGCTTATGGCAAAAAAAAAGCAACGACTAGACATACGCATAAAAGAGCTAGGGCTGGCTCCTTCAAGGTCAAAGGCCCAGGCTTTGATAATGGCTGGAGCTATCTTTGTAAATCAGAAACCTGTTTCTAAGGCTGGTTATCTTGTTTCTGACAGCGATGAGATTATCTTAAAAGGCAGACAGTGTCCCTATGTAAGTCGTGGAGGATTGAAACTTGAGGCTGCATTGGAACATTTTGATATAGATGTGACTAATAAAATTTGCATAGATGTGGGGGCGTCAACCGGAGGCTTTACCCATTGTCTCCTAAAAAAAGGCGCACGGCTGGTCTATGCTGTAGATGTAGGTTACGGTCAGTTGGACTGGTCTCTGAGAAACAGAAAAGAGGTAATAAACTTAGAAAAGACCAATATCCGGCATGTAAACCCTAAATCCTTTGATCCTCCACCTGAACTTGCTACAGTAGATGTATCTTTTATTTCGCTGAAAGTGGTAATGCCTGCAATTTTGTCCATAATGACTCGCAAAACTGGCGATATTGTGACCTTGATAAAACCGCAGTTTGAAGCAGGACCGGCTAAGATTGACAAGGGCGGAGTGGTCAAAAGCCACAAGGTCCGCTCAGAAATAGTTAATGATCTGAATCAGTTTTTTTCTGAAACCCTAGGACTTTTGGTCCATGGAGTAATCGAGTCTCCAATTAAGGGAACAAAGAAAGGAAATCGGGAATACCTAGCCTATTTGACTAAAAAAGGAGAAGGTTAAGGCATATGTCAAACACAGGCTTTGACATAGAAAAAAAGGAAAAGGTCCAAGAGAAAATAAAGGAACCTCCGAAATTTAGGGTTCTTCTCCACAACGATGACTATACCACCATGGATTTTGTAGTCAAAATACTAGAAGAGGTCTTTCATAAGACCCCAGCGGAAGCCACTGCAATAATGCTTCATGTGCATCATAAAGGAGTTGGAGAATGTGGCGTATATCCTGCAGACATTGCAGAAACCAAGGTTGATATTGTTCATGCCAGAGCAAGGGCCGCAGGTTTTCCCTTGTTGGCCACCATGGAAAAAGTATGAACCAACTTAACGAGAGGTAATTTATGATTAGCAAAGATGTTGAACTTATGTTAGGGGCTGCTGCCAGAGAAGCCCATGTAAGAAATCACGAATATCTTTCTCTGGAACACCTCCTTTTTGCAATAATACATCACGAAAAGGGTGAAGAGCTTATCACTGCCTGTGGCGGAGATCTGAAAAGACTTAAGATGAGAATAGAAAATTTTTTCAATACCCACCTTGAGCAACTATCAAGCGGTAAAAACGAAACTCCACAGCCAACCACCTCCCTCCAAAGGGTGTTGCAAAAGACAATTATGCATGTGCAGTCTGCCGGCAAAGAAGAGGCAGATATAGGAGACCTGTTGAGCGCCTTGATGACAGAAGAAAACTCCTATGCTGTATATTTTTTAAAACAGGAAGGAATAAGCCGACTTGACATCTTAAACTATATTTCCCATGGCATTGCCAAGGTCGAAAATTCTGCTTTCCAGTCTAAGGAGGCAAAGGATGATCGGCACTCTCATGACAATGCGCGGCAAGCAGTACAGGGGCAACCATCTGATTCTCCTCTTTCACGTTTTACCGTAAATCTGGCAGAAAAGGCCTCTGCAGGAAAAATCGATCCGCTCATTGGCAGGGACCAGGAACTGGAACGCACTATGCAAATTCTTTGCAGACGCAGAAAAAACAATCCCATCTTTGTTGGAGATCCTGGAGTCGGCAAGACTGCCTTGGCAGAAGGCTTGGCATGGAAGATTTGGAAAAAAGAGGTGCCTCCTGCCCTGCAAGATATAGAAATTTACGCCCTTGACTTAGGTGCCTTGCTTGCCGGGACAAAATACAGAGGAGAATTTGAACAAAGGCTGAAAGATGTCATTCAGGAACTTACCTCAAAGGAAAATGCCATCCTCTTTATAGATGAAATCCATACTATAGTCGGTGCAGGTGCAACAAGCGGTGGCTCCCTGGATGCTTCAAATATCCTAAAACCTGTCCTTGCTAGTGGTGATATCCGATGTATCGGTTCCACCACCTACGAGGAATTTAGAAACTTTTTTGAAAAGGACAGGGCCCTTTCCAGACGTTTCCAAAAGATTGACCTTAGGGAACCTTCTGTAGATGAAACAATAAAGATACTCCATGGCTTAAAACGTCATTATCAAAAACATCATAATGTTAAATATACCAAAAGTGCCATCAAGGCAGCTGCTGAACTTTCCGCCCGCTATATCGGAGACAGGCACCTGCCAGACAAGGCCATAGACATTATAGACGAGGCGGCAGCCCTCGTCCGCCTGAATCGTCCAGTAAATGAAGGACCAGCTACTATTACAGTAAGACATGTTGAGAACGTTATTGCCAAGATGGCCAATATTCCAGCCAAAAATCTAACAAAGTCCGACATCGCAAGGCTTGAGGAATTAGAACCATCACTAAAATCCGTGGTTTTTGGTCAAGACAACGCCATAAAGACTGTAGTAAAGGCTATCAAGAGATCAAGGGCCGGACTCACGTGCACAGACAGGCCTATCGGCTCCTTTCTGTTTACTGGTCCAACAGGAGTGGGAAAGACCGAGCTGGCCAGACAAACAGCAAAGGTGCTAGGAGTACATTTTCAACGGTTCGATATGAGCGAGTATATGGAGAAACATGCTGTTGCCCGCCTCATAGGTGCGCCTCCAGGATATGTTGGTTTTGATCAGGGAGGACTTCTTACAGAAGCGATTAGGAAACATCCCTTTTGTGTGCTTTTGTTAGATGAAATAGAAAAGGCCCATCCTGATATATTTAATATACTCCTTCAAGTAATGGATTACGCCAAACTTACCGATAACACTGGTAGAAGTGCCGATTTTAAGCACGTCATTCTCATAATGACTTCCAATATTGGCGCAAGAGAAATGGAGGCAAGAAGCATAGGTTTTGCAGCTAGTAGAGAAAAGGATGACAAAATATATAAGGGTGCACAGGCCGTTAAAAAACTCTTTAGTCCAGAATTTAGAAACCGGCTTGATGCTATAGTTCACTTTTCTAATCTTACCCCTGATGTTATGGAGCAGGTAGTAGACAAGCTAATGAAGGAAGTGAAAGCACAGGTGGCAGCCAAAAAAATCGAGATCCAATTAACCAAAGAGGCCAGATCATGGCTAGCAACAAAGGGATTTGATCCAAAACATGGGGCACGGCCCCTTGGCAGACTTATACAAGAAAAGATTAAAGATCCTATTGCAGATGCCCTGCTTTTTGGAGGACTTAAACCTGGCAAAAAGGTGAAAGTGGCTGTTGACGATTCAAAAGAAATCGTAATAGTCTTTTGAACCCAACACGAACTAGAGACAGAAACGGTCTTATCCACATATCTGAAGAGGGGCCCCTATGCCAATAATCAGAACTATTACTATTGTTCCTAATCTACCTGAAAACTTGAGACCTCTCATTAGGCTGGCCAAAAATCTGTGGTGGACGTGGACACCTGAGGCCATATATCTGTTCAAGGACATGGATGCAGATCTATGGGAAAGTACAGGCCACAACCCTATAGCCATGCTTGGGGCGATTGAGCAGCCTCGTTTAGAAGAGCTGGAACGTGACGAAGTGTTTCTGGCAAGAATGGAGTCGGTTCTCGAAGAACTTGACAGATATTTGAGTTCTCAGACTTGGTTCAATAAGGTGGCCTCTAACAATAATAAAGGCTATGTCGCCTATTTTTCTGCAGAGTTTGGTCTTCACGAATGCCTGCCTCTTTATTCAGGGGGGCTTGGCATACTTGCAGGAGATCATATGAAATCTGCAAGCGACCTTGGACTACCAATGCGGGGCATTGGTCTTCTGTACAAACACGGCTACTTTCAGCAATACCTAAATCCTGACGGATGGCAGCTTGAAACCTACCCTACCAACGATTTTCACAACATGCCCCTTTCTTCCGTAAAGGACAAGGATGGCAACGATATAATGATCCAAGTAGAGCTTGATGGTAGAAGTGTCTATTGTAAGGCCTGGGAGATCGTTGTAGGCAGGGTCAAAATCTATATGCTTGATACAGATGTACCTTTAAACAGCAAAGGTGATAGACAGATAACTTCACACCTTTACGGAGGCAGTATTGAAACAAGACTGCAACAAGAGATAGTACTTGGCAGGGGTGGAATTCGGCTTCTTCGCGCCCTTGGAGAGGTCCCTTCTGTTTGTCATATGAATGAAGGGCATTCGGCCTTTATGGCAATTGAAAGACTTCTTCAATTAATAAAAAATGAAAATCTTGCTTTCGATGAGGCATTGGAGGCAGTTCGCGCAACCAGTGTCTTTACTACTCACACTCCTGTTCCGGCTGGAATCGATAGATTCCCAGTAGATCTCATCAAAAGATACTTTTCAAAGGTTGCCGACGAACTTGGTATTGGGATTAACGGTTTCCTTGACCTTGGCCGTGTCACCCCTGGCAACCAGGCAGAAGACTTTTGCATGGCTGTCCTTGCAATAAAAATGGCATCCCAGACTAATGGGGTTAGTAAGCTTCACGGTGAAGTATCACGTAATATGTGGGCAAATATTTGGCCGCAGATACCCAAACACGAGGTTCCGATCACGCACGTTACAAACGGTGTCCACACCCTTGGATGGCTGTCGCGTGAGATGTCGAGGTTGTACGAAAGATATCTTGGTTCAAGATGGATTGATGAACCAACAAACCACAACATTTGGAAACGTGTAGAGCACATTGCAGATTTTGAACTATGGAGAAGCAGAGAAAGGCTAAGAGACAGACTGATCTCCTTTGCTAGAAGGAGATTAAAAAGACAGCTTGAGGCCAAAGGCGCTCCTAAGTATCAGCTCAAGGTTGCAGACGAGGTCCTTGATCCAGAGGCCCTTACCATAGGATTTGCAAGAAGGTTTGCCACTTACAAACGCGCCACACTTCTGTTCAAAGACGAAAAAAGACTCACCCAGATCCTGACTAATCCATCAAGGCCAGTGCAAATAATATTTAGCGGAAAGGCCCATCCAAAAGACAAAGAGGGCAAAGAACTCATCCATACTGTTATTCAGATGGCCAATAAGCCAGAATTAAGAAACCATATAGTATTTATTGAAAACTATGACATAGAGGTTGCCCGTTATCTTGTTCAGGGAGTGGACGTATGGCTCAACACACCGAGACGGCCAATGGAGGCTAGCGGCACCAGTGGGATGAAAGTCACTGCCAATGGAGGAATAAATCTTTCCATTTTAGATGGTTGGTGGGTCGAAGCATACAACGGCAAAAACGGTTGGGCTATTGGGGCTGGAGAAGAATACACAGATTACAGATATCAAGACGAAGTAGAGAGCAGGCTCCTTTACGAACTTCTTGAAAATACTGTTGTACCACTATTTTACAATAGATCCACTCATGGCATTCCTACTGGCTGGGTGGAAATGATGAAAAACTCTATCCAGACAATCTGTCCATTTTTCAATACAAATAGGATGGTGGAGGAATACAGCACCAAATTTTATCTTCCTAACGCTGCCAGGTGGAACACTTTTTTAAAGACCCAATGGAAAGAGGCAAAGGAACTTTCTCATTGGAAAAAGCGTATCTATTCCCTTTGGCATAATGTAAATATAGTTGATGTAAATCTGCCTGGTGGTAATTCTCCAAAGGTGGGAGACCGAATTCCAATAACGGCAGTGGTCGATCTTGGCGAGCTAACCCCGGAAGAGGTACGGGTTGATGCATATATTGGCCACCTTGATGAAAAGGGCGAGCTGGCAGATGGACATCCTCTCCCTTTACTCTTTACAGGTGAAAAAAATGACCAGGGTTACATCTTTCGAGGAAATCTCCTTTGCCTCTCGAGCGGCCAAATAGGATTTACTGTTAGGTGTTATCCATACAGGAAGGAGCTTGCCCATCCCTTTGAGCTTGGTCTGCTCACTTGGTGGGATAGCAGATAAAAAAGGCGGGTCAGCAGACCCGCCAGAAGCAAGATATCTCAAAAAAGATATTTATTCCCTAACCGCCAAGGGCCTGAAAGATCCTGTCCCTAATTTCCTCAACAGTACCTACTCCATCGATACGTACATACTTTGGTGCGTTTGCATCCCCTGATTCTTCCCACTTCTTATAGAACTCTACAAGTGGCTCTGTCTGGGCATGATAGATCTCAAGGCGTTTTCTTACAGTCTCTTCCTTATCATCCTCTCTCTGTACAAGAGGTTCCCCCGTAACATCGTCCTTACCTTCTACCTTAGGTGGATTAAATACTATATGATAGGTCCTCCCTGAGGGCAGATGAACCCGTCTTCCACTCATCCTTTTTATAATCTCTTCATCAGGCACTGCGATTTCTACAACGTAGTCAATTTGCACCCCTGCATCTTTCATGGCCTCTGCCTGAGGTATGGTGCGGGGAAAGCCGTCAAAGAGAAAACCTTTTTCACAATCGGGCTGCTTGATTCTCTCCTTTACCAGACCAATTATTACGTCATCCGGTACAAGCTCGCCCGCATCCATGTACTTTTTGGCTTCCAGACCCAGCTGCGTCCCTTCTTTGACTGCCTGCCTAAGCATATCGCCAGTAGAAATTTGTGGGATGCCGTACTTTTCAGTAATGAATTTTGCCTGGGTACCTTTCCCGGCCCCTGGACCACCAAGTAAAATCAAACGCATTTTGAATTCCTCCCTTCAACACTATTTTCAAGAAAATATATATGCCAATATTTTAAAAAAGCAAATATTTATTTTGAATCCCTCCTGGTTTATGTTAACAGGTATGTCTCAGTCCAAATTATGTTTCAAAGGCTTCATCAGCATTATTAATTATATAGATTCTGTCAACGAATTTATAGGGAAGGCCATCTCTTGGTTTAGTTTTTTGCTTGTAATTTTGGTCACAACAGATGTGGTAATGCGTTACGGTTTTAACATTAGCTTTGTGGCCCTAGAAGAGATGCAATGGCACCTCTATGCACTAATATTTCTTTTAGGAGCAGGTTACACCCTCAGGCATAACGGCCATGTGAGGGTTGATGTCATTTACCAACGCTTACCAAAACGCGTTAAGGCCTTTATAAATGTAATAGGTACCTTGCTCTTTCTGTTTCCTGGTTGTTTTTTGGTGATAAAGACATCCCTTCCTTTTGTTTACTCGTCCTGGATAGTAAATGAAGGATCTGCAGATCCTGGAGGGCTACCTGCTCGCTACCTATTAAAGGCTGCAATCCCGGTTGCATTTGTCCTTCTTGGTATCCAAGGAATCTCTATGCTCCTTAAAAATCTTTGTCTGCTTTTCGGCTTAACATTAGAAAAAGAAGGGAAATAAACAAAGTGGATTATCTTGCCGCATGGATGTTCCTTACACTTACTGTTCTTCTGCTTGCAGGTTTTCCTGTGGCCTTTACCCTCTTGGGAACAGCCTTGTTTTATGGGCTTATTGGTTTTGGATGGAACTTCTTTAACCTGCTCCCTATGAGGATATGGGGTGTAATTACAAACTTTACCCTAGTAGCTGTTCCCTTGTTTATATTCATGGGGGTTATGCTTGAACGTTCCGGGATAGCCTCTGACCTCTTAAAATCAATGGGTATGGCCTTTGGCAGAATTAAGGGGGGACTTGCCATATCTGTGGTAGTTGTAGGCGCTCTGCTTGGGGCATCTACTGGTATCGTAGGGGCTACGGTAGTTACAATGGGGCTTCTGGCCTTGCCTACAATGATGGAACATGGTTATCGAAATGAATTGTCAACAGGCACGATCGCCTCATCAGGCACTCTGGGCCAGATTATTCCTCCTAGCATTGTGCTCGTTCTTTTAGGTGACATAATTGGTGTATCAGTTGGAGATCTTTTTATCGGTGCAGTGATTCCAGGTCTCATCCTGGTAATTTTGTACATTGTCTATATCATAATTATATCGCTTATACATCCAGAATGGGCCCCTCCCATAAAAGATGATCGGTTTCTGAAAAAGGATAGGTCATTTTGGCTATATCTTTTAAAGTCCCTGGTTCCTCCCCTTATGCTTATGATAGCTGTGCTTGGCTCTATATTTGCTGGAATAGCCACACCAACAGAGGCGGCAGGAGTGGGAGCCTCAGGGGCTACATTGCTCTGTATTGCCAATAGAAGATTTTCTCTGGATGTTCTGAAGACTGTTATGGAGACAACCGTGCAACTGACAAGCATGGTCTTTATTATCCTTGTAGGAGCTGCTGCATTTGGCCTTGTCTTCAGAGGCTTGGGAGGGGATATTATTTTAAGAGATTTTGTCTCTCACCTTCCATTTGGGAAATGGGGGGTCCTGCTAATTGTCATGGTGGTAGTGTTCATTGCTGGCTTTTTTCTAGACTTTATTGAAATCACATTTATTCATATTCCAGTTCTTGCGCCAATTATGAAAGCAGCAGGTTTTGATCCAGTATGGTTTGCAATCCTATTTGCGATTAATCTTCAAACGTCTTTTTTAACTCCTCCCTTTGGCTTTTCTCTTTTTTATCTAAAGGGAGTTGCTCCACCTGGCGTATCAACATTAGAAATCTATAAAGGCATCATACCCTTTGTATTGATTCAGCTAGTTGCCCTTATAATAGTTATATGTTTTCCTCAAACCGCAACTTGGCTGCCCCATTTTATAAATTCTTTCAGATAGCAATGGGCCTTAAAAATTTAAAAAGGCCCCTTTAATCTTTACCAAAGAGGCCTTTTAAAATCATTCGGATATGATTCTCATAGCATAAAATCGTAATAGGCCTTTTCTGTAATCTTGTTCCATGGAGCAAGACCTTTTTTGAACTTTTGAAAATCTTCATTAACCTTTTTTGACAAGGCGTCTTTTTGGGCCATTTCTGAGATAGTCTGTTCAGACAACTTTCTAAGACCTTCAAGCACAGGATCAGGAAATCTGAGAATCTGGATCTTTTTCTCCTTTTTCAATTCCCTAAGGGCCATAGCATTTTTCGTTTCAAATTCTGAGAGCATCTGTATATTCAACTCTGCTGCAGCGGTATCAACCGCCATCTTTAGATCCAAAGGCAGTGCCTCATAGGCCTTTTTGTTAACAATAAGTTCTAGAGTGCTTCCTGGTTCATGCCATCCTGGTCCGTAATAATATTTGGCAACCTTATAAAAGCCCATACGGATGTCATGAAATGGACCTATCCATTCGGTAGCGTCTATCACCCCCCTTTCAAGGGATGTGTAAATCTCTCCTGCAGGAAGCAAAGTAACGGCACCGCCTGCCTTACCTATCACCTTACCTCCGATACCTGGGATTCTCATTTTTAATCCCTTAAAATCAGCCATTTTTTCTATCTTTTTATTGAACCATCCACCCATCTGAACCCCGGTATTACCAGCTGGCCTTGGAACCAGATTAAACCTGGAATAGACTTCTTCCCATAGTTTGAGGCCGTTTCCAAAATAGAACCAGGCATTCATTCCTTGGGCATCAAGGCCAAATGGGATCGATGTAAACCACTGGGCAGCGTTACATTTCCCTGCCCAATAATATGCGGCGCTGTGTCCACATTCTACAGAGCCAGATGATACCGCATCAAAAACTCCTAAAGGCGGCACCAGTTCACCACCAGCATAAACCTGTATAGTAAGTCGTCCCTTAGAAAGCTCCCCTACCCTCTTAGCAAATCTTTCAACACCTGTTTGAAGTATAGGAAAAGAAGGAGGCCAAGAGGTAACCATTTTCCAACGAAACTTCTTTTCACCGGCAAGGGCACTGGAGTCTTTTCCGGTAGCCTTGACTGCAATAAAGGCTCCAGCTGCCACTGCTCCTTTTTTAATTAGACTTCTTCGATCCATCTGAACCTCCTTTTGTCAGAAATTATAACAGCTTTTATATGTCCAAAAACTTTTTAAGGCAATAGCTCACTATAGATTAAATCTATTTTGATAAAACTTTAAGTTGCGATAAATGGTTATTTCACTTAGATTTTCTAGAAAATTCTTCTTGGAGAAGGCGCGAGTAATGGGAAAAAAGAAATCCATTGTTACAATAGCCGTTTGGATAATCCTTACCTTTTTTCTTTCTGATGACCGGCCATTCGCAGCAACCTATTATATTGCTCCATCTAGTGAAGTCCCAATAAGGACAGGAACAGGTAATACAAAAAAAATAGTGGCTGTACTCAAAGACGGAACCAAGGTGGAACTCTTAACAGAAGAAGGTCCATGGGCATATGTCAGAACCTCGGGTGGCAATGAAGGATGGATTCTAAAAAGATACCTTACACAGGATCTTCCTCCCCGAATGTTGGTAGACAAGCTCAGGAAAAGGAATCAAAAACTGCTTGAAAATTACAAGAAACTCAAAGAGCAGCTAGATAGCGTGTCTAAAACAGGCTCTGCGTGCACTCAAAAACTGGCTGCATGTGTAGCAGATAACCAGAAGCTGGCCAATGATTTTGACACGCTTAAGAGGGAATCTTCAAATGTCATTCAAACAAAGAAACTATTGGCAGAAACCCAAAAAAAACTGCAGATTGCAAACAGCGAAAGAATAAAATTAAAACAACGCTTGAACTCTTTAGAAGCCAACACCAATATAAAATGGTTTTTGGCAGGTGGTGGTGTCTTATTAGTAGGTTGGATACTTGGAATATTTACTACAAAACGCAAAAAGAGACGGCCCAGTCTCCTTTAAGACATTGATAAAAAATATGAAACAGGGAAAAAATAACGGGGAAATCATCAGGTCTTGTCCACGCTGTGGCAGAAAGGTGAACTTTTCGGTCAATATTTACAGGCCCTTTTGCAGCAAACGGTGCAAATTGGCTGATCTTGGTTCATGGTTAAAGGAAGAATATCACATTTCATCTTCCTTCCTAGAGACAGAGATAGAGGAGCAACTTAAGCACCAATAAAGATATGGAAAAGGCGAAAAAGTACGACATAATAATACTAGGATGTGGGCCTGCTGGTCTCCAAGCTGCCATACATGCTTCCAGGAAGAGATGTTCTGTACTCGTTCTGGGCAGACCCAAGAGAAGCAGTCTATACAAGGCGCACATTGAAAACTACTGCTGTATAGAAGGGGTAAAAACGGGTAAAGAACTCCTTGAATCTGGAATAAGGCAGGCCCAAGGCTTTGGTGTTGATTTTCTGCATGAAGATGCTGTAAAAACTGAAATTGATGGCTCTAGCGGCTTCCTGGTCGAGACCGAGTCCACAACCTTCAAAAGCATGGCCATGATTTTGGCAACCGGCGTAAGCAGAAAAGGGCTTGGATTAAAAGGCGAAAAGGATCTCGTTGGCAAGGGGATAAGTTACTGTGTAGACTGTGACGCCAATTTTTACAAAGGAGCAAAGGTTGCAGTCTTTGGAAACGGAAGCGCAGCCGTTCATGGTGCCCTTACACTTAGAGATATTGCTTCAAAAGTATATCTTATAACCACTGGACTCGATATTAGCCCTGGTCTTAAAAAGGCCATTGATGATGGCATAGAAATCCTGCAACCGAGAAAGATTAAAGAACTTGTAGGACAGAACCAGCTTGAAGCAGTAATCCTTGACGATGGAACTAGATTGGAGCTTGATGGCCTCTTTATAGAGCTTGGTGCCAAGGGTGCCATGGAGCTTGCGGCATTTCTTGGTGTAGAACTCGATCCCGAACGGTTTACACATATTGTTACTGATAAGAATCAGGCCACCAATGTATCTGGAATATTTGCAGCAGGTGACATATGCGGTTTACCGTACCAAATGGCAAAGGCAGTTGGCGAAGGTTGTATTGCAGGACTTTCAGCAGGTTCTTATTGTCAGAAACGTAAAAGAGAGGCGGCCAAGAAATGATATTAAAGGAATTTACAGTTGGACCTTTGCAAGTAAGGGCATACATAATCGGATGTCAAGATACCTCTAAGGCCATTATAATTGATCCGGCAGGCAGTGAAGAACATCTTGCCTCAACATTACTGGACCTTGATCTCGAACTCTTGGCAATTGTCAATACCCACGGCCATCCAGACCATACCTGTGGAAACGAAAAGATGAAACGTTTAACCGGCGCACAAGTTCTTATGCACAAGGCAGACGACGAGTTATTTAGAGAACCCGGGATAGTGGCAATGTTCAGGGCCTGGGGCTTTGAACCCGCTCCTCCGGCAGATGGGTATCTTGATGATGGACAGATACTTCAAGTAGGAAACCTTTCCTTTGAAATAATTCATACGCCTGGTCATTCGCCAGGCTCTGTATGTATCTATGGACATGGGATATTGGTTACTGGAGACAGCCTTTTTATAGATGCCGTAGGGAGGACAGATCTCCCAGGCGGAGACTACAATGTGCTTATGAGGTCACTTAAAACTAGAATTCTTCCTCTCCCAGATGAGACTATAGTTCTGCCTGGTCATGACTATGGTCCGAAACCTACAGACACCCTTGGAGGACAAAAAAAGACCAATCCATATCTTAAACAATTGCTCTGATTTGCTTCCTATCATTAACTGTCAGACCGGTCTACCTATTTGTTCCTTGTGGGACGAGCTGGTTAATGCCATCCGCTGTCACAGGGTAATTTTAGTTACTGGAGAGACTGGATCTGGAAAGACGACCCAGCTACCAAAGATCTGTTTACAGGCAAGACGGGGAAGAAAAGGGATAATAGGCTGCTGCCAGCCAAGAAGAATCGCCGCAATCGGGGTAGCTAAACGGGTGAGGCAAGAGCTTGGTCCGGGTGCTCAAGGCCTTGTAGGCTATCAGATACGTTTTTCAAAAAGCCTCCATCACGATACTAAGATTAAGTTCATGACAGATGGCATATTGCTTGCCGAGGCCCAACGAGACCCAATGCTACAGATATATGATACCGTAATCCTAGACGAAGCCCATGAAAGAAGCATAAATATAGACTTGGTGGCTGGGATATTAAAACGGTTATTAAGAAAAAGAAAAGACTTAAAGGTGATTGTAACTTCTGCCACTATGGAGGTGGAGAAGTTTAAAAAATTTTTTGATAACCCCCCCCTATTTCAGATCCCTGGCAGGAGCTATCCTGTAGAAATCTTGTATGAGAAGGAGACATGGTACCAATCTTATAAAGATATCGATCTGATAAAAAAGGTGGTCATTACCTGTTCTCTTATTAGGGAATCTGACAGATCTGGCCATATCCTTGTGTTCTTACCTACAGAAAAGCATATTTTTGAGGCTGCACGACTCTTAGAATCAAATGTCAATGACGAATGTCTTATTATGCCCCTTTTTGCAAGACTTTCTTCGTCAAGACAGGCCATGATATTCAGGCCCTCGCTAAAACAAAAAATTATACTTGCCACAAATATAGCAGAGACATCCATCACAGTACCAGGCATCAGATATGTAATAGACTCCGGACTTGCGAGAATTAGTACGTACAACATAAACACCCATACAAAGGCCTTGCCGGTTGCAAAAATTGCAAAGGCAAATGCCAACCAAAGGGCTGGTAGGGCAGGACGTGTCCAAAAGGGGCTTTGCATTCGTCTATACAGCGAGGAAGACTTTATTTCTCGGGATGAATTTCTGCCTCCGGAGATAAACAGATGCAATCTTGCTGAGGTAATACTCAAAGTACTTTACATGGGTCTTGGACCAATTGAAAAGTTTCCCTTTATAGATCCACCTAAACCACCAGCTATTAGAGAGGGAATGCACACCCTTTTGGAACTTGGGGCACTGACCAATCAAGGCAGGCTCACGCCTGTTGGCAAAAAGATGGCGCGGTTGCCCCTTGATCCTAGACTTTCAAAGATAATATTTCAGGCAAAACGAAATGGATGCCTTAAAGAAATATTGATAATTGTCTCGGCCCTTTCTGTACAGGACATATGGTTATCCCACTCTGAGTCAGACTTTCACTCGCTATCTTTGGCAAAGACACTTTGCAGTAACGATTCAGATTTCATAACTTTTCTCAACATATGGCAGAGGCTTCAGGAGCTGAAAGAAAAAAAGGCATCTAAGGCAGAAACAAGACGATTTTGCAAACAACATCTCCTTTCTTATCAAAAAATAACAGAGTGGCAAGATATACACCAACAGATCAAAGCAATATGTATGGATTTAAAAATAACAAAAAACAAAAACCTTATAAAAAAACTGGAATGGAATCCCTTACAGGTGCATCAAGGAGTTTTTGAGGCAATCCATAAAAGTATATTGGCCGGATTTCTTGGACATGTGGCTTGCAAAAAAACAAAAGGTGCTGGCTACACAGGCGCCAAGGGTAAGGAAATCTATATCTTTCCAGGCTCGTCACTTTTCAAAAAAGGTCCCCAGTGGATAGTTTCTGCCGAACAGGTCAGGACCTCAAAGTTATTTGCAAGGATCGTTGCACCTATAAAGCCAGAATGGATTGAGGAGTTGGCGCCCCAACTCTGCAAGTATCACCACTTTGAACCAAAATGGAGCGCCAGCCGCGGTGAGGCAACTGTTAAAGAAAAGGTAAACTTCTATGGCATGACCATATTGACCTCAAGAAACAGGTCTCTAAAATCGATAGATAAAAAATTAGCAAGACAGATCTTTATTGAACAAGGACTTTCAAAATGTGAATTAACATACGATTTTTCCTTTAAAAAACACAACTTGAAAGTTCTTGACGACTTCCGTCAAGAAGAAAGTAAAAGACGCAAAAACTTGGGTAATATTGATGCAAACATACTATTTGAGCATTTTGAAAGGGCCTTATCAAGACTAGAGGAAGAGACGGGAAGAGAAATACTTGACGAGCATTCTTTAAAGCGGGTCCTTAGAAAACGAAAGGACCTGGAAAAATTCTTGTTTCTCAACAGGAAAGAAATACTCAAACAGTTTGCTCAAAGGGATTCTGACAAGCTCTATCCTGGAAGCATAGAAGTTGACGGACAAACTCTGCCTCTTATCTACAGATTCGATCCTGGTAGCAAGGAAGATGGCATTCATGTTCGAATACCGCTATTGTTGTTGCCCTCCATAGATAACCAGCCATTTAGCTGGTTGGTTCCTGGCTTCTTACACGAAAAGATACTTTTTCTTTTAAAAGGATTACCGAAGAAGGTGCGAAAAGAGCTTGCCCCTTTGCAGGAGGCTGCAGGACACCTTGAAAAGATACTTGATTTTGCCAAAGGTTCCTTCAGAATAGAGCTTTGCCGCGCGATAAAAAAACACCTCAAGATAGATATTGACTACTCTGATTTACCTCCAGATGAGTTGTTGCCACCTCATTTAACGATGACATTTGACATAATAGATGCAGATGGCTCCATTTTGGAATGTTCTAAAAATCTCAGAGGCCTCAAGGCAAAGCTCGCCTCAAGGGCTCAACATGCCATAACCAAATGGCCAAGCCTTTGTTCTGCCAAAAAGCGTTACGAAAAGGATTTTACCCTTGACGGCCTTTCCAGCTTTCCTAAAAAAATACTCTTAGGAGATTGGGGGAAGGTTGAAATAAATGCCTTCCCTGGTATCTGTCCAATGGAAGGGAAAGCGCGTATCTGTCTCTTTTTGTCGCAGAAAACGGCCTTTAACGAATCGGTCAAAGGCCTTAATCTCTTTATGAATAACCTCTTAAAAAAGGAATTAAAACAGTTAAAAAAGAGCATTCATCACATTGTTCATGAGGCCTTTGAGCAGTTATTAAGGGAATTTCCTATAAAGACCTCCTTGATAAACCAAGAGGCCTCTGAGCTAAAGAAGGAAATTTATGACTTCTTGAAAAAAAGGCACTATCCTTCATGGAGACAGATCCCTTCTGTTATGGAATTTGAGCAATTTACTAAAGAAACGAAAAGAAAGATCTTATTAGACAGCCACGAATGGCTTAAAGGATTTGAACCAGTAATAAAAGAATATGTAAAATTAAGAGTGGAAGAAGAACGGTTTCTGCAAAGAAACCAAAAATTAAAGGCAAATAGCAGGGTTATCTATTCTGTTAAGAATATACGATTGGCCTTAATGAATGCATATCTTAGCGATAGGCTGTGGGATGGCCTGCAAGAAGACTCAATAAGGTATCTCAGGGCCCTAAGAATACGCCTCAGCAGGGCTGAAAACGAACCTGCCAAGGATGCCAGCAAGGAAGCCAAGTTTCAACCAGTGTTTCAATTCTATACGGAGACCTTTAAATATCGTCCCCTATCAGAAGATCAAGTAAATTATTTGCAAGAACTTCAGGAACAGGTCTTTGAATTTATGGTGTCCATATTTGCCCCTGAACTTGCAAAACGCGGAAAGCTTTCTCCTAAAAAGTTATCTTTGCTTCTTGATTCGAAAAAAGACCTTTAAAAAAAATTGAATAATTCCGATTAAGAAAAGGAAGAACCTATAAAAGGACTGATACAGTTTTTTTCTTTGCTGTTTTTTTGAAGGAGTCAGATCTAGCTTATGGATATAGGTACTGTAGTTGGCCTAATACTTGGCATAGTTCTCATTCTTACTGCAATTTTCTTAGGTGGAAGTATTACCGCCTTTATAGATGTGCCTTCCATCCTTATAGTCGTTGGAGGCGCCATTGCTGCAACATTTATTCGCTTTACCCTTCAAGATGTTCTTGGAAGCATCAGTGTGGCCATGAATGCCTTTTTTGCCAAGACTAAGCCACCTCAAGATATTATCAAAGAGCTTGTAAATCTGTCCAACATTGCCAGGAAGGAAGGATTGTTGAAATTAGAAAAACAGCCTATAGATGACCCTTTTTTGAAAAAGGCCATAATGTACTGTGTTGATGGCCATGAAGCAGATTTCATACAGGACGTAATGGAAAAAGAGATCGAGCTCACCCTTGAAAGACACAGCCTTGGAAAGGGGATCTTTGATGCTATTGGAGATGCTGCACCGGCCTTTGGCATGATCGGGACCCTGGTTGGTTTAGTTAACATGCTCGGAAATATGTCAGATCCATCAAGTATTGGGCCTGCTATGGCTATAGCACTTCTTACTACTCTTTATGGAGCAATCATGGCTAACTTGGTGGCCCTTCCCATCGCAGACAAACTAAAGAGGAGAAGTCAGGAAGAAGAGTTAAACAAGCGTCTTGTTCTTGAAGGCGTGCTTGGTCTTCAAAAAGGCCTTAATCCTAGGGTCTTAGAAGAGCTCCTAAAGACCTTTTTGCCACCAAAGGCAAGGGGCTCTAGTGAGGAAGGAGGCTAGCTAGACATGGGTAAAAAGTGTGAATGCCCAAAGGGCGCACCCATGTGGATGGTCACCTTTGGTGACTTGATGTCTCTCCTTTTGTGTTTTTTTGTTTTGCTACTGTCTTTCTCTACTACAGATCCGGCAATGTATAAGGAAGTAGCAGGATCGTTAGAAAAGGCCTTTGGCGTTCAAAGAGAAGATATCACCTTAGAAATACCTAAAGGCATAGATATTGTTTCAAGGGATTTTAATCCACCCTTTTCTGTGGATGTAATCCTTGAAAAGATAAAGTCTGCCATAAAACTAGAACTTATAAAGGGGGAAATAGACGTAGAGGCTTTGAATGACAGGGTGATCCTGCGCCTCAAAGACGAAATCACCTTTCCTCCAGGAAGCGACGCGCTTCTTGAAAGGTCAAAACCAATATTGGATAAGATTCGTGCCATTATAGAAAGTGTGCCTGGAGATATTTCTGTTGAAGGGCACACAGATGATACCCCTATAGCAGGGGCATTTAAATCAAACTGGCACCTCTCTGCGGCCAGGGCAGCCACTGTGGTAACGTATTTGCTACGTCTTCATACCATAGATCCACAGCGAATGGCTGCAATAGGCTTTGGAGATAGCCGTCCCTTGGTCTTAAATGACACACCAGAACACAGGGCAAAAAATAGGAGGGTGGAGATCGTATTTATGCAACCAAAGAATCCAGACGATTTTGAAGTAAAACCCCTAGACAAAAAGGGCATACTGAAACAGGAACCTCTTCCGTTGGATTAAGCATTATGACTAGGGAAAATGAAAATAGGGAACAAAGAGAGTCTATAAGGATTAAAGACAGGATCCTTTTGTCATACTATCCTGTTACCCAAGAGGAATTTAAATCAAAGGTACAGGAATATATAGAAGGCGTTGAAGACCCATGGGTGGATTCGTGTCATCCAACCTTTCAAAAGGATATTAAGAAACACCTCAAAAATATCAAAGACAGAGACAAAGATATGGCAGCTGTTCTTGAAATTCTTGATCAAAAGCTAAACATGATATTGGGTCTTATTGGCACTGAGGAAATGTGTGACAGGGGTAGCCTGCCTAACAAACTTTACAAGGTTGATCTTAGCGCCAAAGGTCTTGGTTTCTTGGCCAAAGAGAAACTTTCAAGAGGCAATATCTTAAGCCTGTCAATAGGACTCTTACCAGAACATTACTTTTTTACATGTTTTGCCAAGGTAGTCCGGATAGAGAAAAGAGACGGAGGTTGGTTTGCAGGATTAAAGTTTGTTTGGATAACTGAGGATGATCAAGAAAAGTTGATCGAACACATATTTAGCCGCCAAGTCCTTTATCTAAGAATGAGACGCCAGCAAAAAGAAAAGGGACGTAAAGGCTAGGTAATAATATTTACGATAATATGTTTTTATAGATTTCGTAGATCTTTTGAGCACTTTTTCTCCAGCTAAATATCTTTGCCCTTCTTTCTCCTTTGGCCACTAATTCGTTTCTCAACCGCCTATTTGTGCAAACAGCCTCTATGGCCCTGGCAATCTCATCTATCTTGCCAGGCTCTACCAAAATGGCAGCATCTCCTGCCACCTCGGGCATTGATGAACAGTTTGAGGTAATAACAGGGGTTCTAGTCATAAAGGCCTCAACTATAGGGATGCCAAAGCCCTCGTAAAGGCTAGCGAATATCAATCCTTGCGCTTGACAAAGCCACGGATATACCTCTTCCACCTTTCCAAGCCAAAAGACACGTTCCATCTTGGAAATTTCCTCCATGTCTATAGGATTCATCGAACCTATTATTAAGAGTAAGATATCTTTATTCATAGATTTTCTGGCTATATCAAATGCTCTAGCTATGGTAGTAACGTTCTTCCTCCGGTCCTTTGACGAAAAAACCAACAGATATTGCGCCAAAGGTATGCCCCTTCTTCCCAGCTCTTTTCGAATATACTGACTTGTATCTTTGAATATCTCAGCCATAAGGTTGATACTGCTGGCCAGGTAAACCACATCCACCCTGCTTTCGTTTATGTCAAAGATTGAACACAAATCCCTTTTTGTGGCCTCAGACACACAGATAAAATGGTCAGCCCTCTGGACGGCCCTTTCAAATAGATGCAGCTTTGATCTGGGATACAGATGAGGGAGCCTGTATCTCCTGAGATCGTGAACAGTGAGGATCTTTGCACCCTGAAATTTCCGCGGCATAAGATGATGAAAACAGTGATATATTTGGTAACGGCCTGCAATCGACTCCATGGAGGGCCAATCAAACACTTCCCATATATTTTCAAGCCATCTAAATTTTATCCAAGAACTCTTAAGTCTCAGCCTCGACCGTTGGCGAATTGTTAGCCCTTTCAAGAAGGCGTTAGTTCGTTGACTATAACGTCTTTGAAAAAAAAGGGTCATATGGATGGGTAATGCAAGATCTGAAATCTCTTTTACAAAACTTGCCCCAAAAGTATAAAAACCAGAATAGGGATTCCTTACAACCGCATCCCAGTCAAAGAGCACAGACAAATCTTTTTTCATGTCCCCTGACCAACCTTGGCTAAAACCCTTTTTACCAGGCTAGGAAAATTCTTTTGCCAAGGTACATGGTACCTACAATAGGCTTCAACGAGTTGCTCTGTGGTCCCTTTCGTATGATCTGTCAATTTCCCAAGGGATCTTGCCATAATTGCAAGCTCTTTGATACGCATTCTGTCCGAAACAGTGTCCAGGAACCTAATAGAATCCAGATCGAATACGCTAAAACCCTTACCATCTGACGACAGAACAAAGTTGCTTATCTTGCAATCACCATGAAAGACGCCTTTTTGATGCATTTCCCATATAAAAAAGGCCAGTCTATTTATTAAAATATGGGACTCGACTCCATCCTTAAGAAGATTACTGATTCTTTGTTTGCTATGACTAATCTCTTTGTTCCATGGATAGGCCACGAAACCGTAAATCTTGTTCCAGGGATTTGGCGTCTGAAAGGCAATCAAGGGCAACAACGTACTGATGCCCAAGCAACGAAGACGCCAAGACGCATTCCATGTCTTTATTGCCCTTGGTTGCCTAATTAAATAGGACAGGGCCTTGAGAGTTCCCGAGCTTCTATAGCACTTTATAAAAAAAGAAGAGTCCCCAAGCTGCAATCTCAGGCATAATGTATGTCTTGAATTTTTTAAAATTAACGTGTTGGGCAAGCCCTGCGGTGTATCAAACCTTGACAGGACCGATTTTCTGAGTAAAAAGGCTAGCTTTTCGTCCATAGATTTTGTGGTTAAAAGCCTTGAGCCATTTTCCTCTCTTTTGAATGATATCTGTTCAAGCCTTCTTTTTGCCTTTTTTCTACAATTTCGTGAAATGTCTCTGTAAGAAATTTGCTGAATAAAAAAACGGCTGGTTTTCTTTCTTAGCTCCTGCAGCCATCTTGAGATAATTACAGTGACTCTGAGTATCTCCCGCCTGGTTAGGTATCTTGAAAAAGGGGGTAAAATATACCTGAGCTGTTCGCAGGCCAGATCTCCTGGAAGGGGTCTATTTATACACTCTGCCCTGTGAAGATCAATTAATACAAAATCATCCCTCTGCATATCAAGTAACACGTTATCTAGATGAAAGTCAGGCTGTATCACTCCGCAATTGGCTAGGTCCCTTAAAAAAAGAGCAAATTTTTTGAAGTATTGGGCCTTTTCCCCACCGCTAAGTCCCTCCCAATCCCTTTTTAAAAATTTGTCAAGACTTATTCCCTCAACCCTCTGAGAAACAAAAAATCGCCATTTATTCCATCTTCCCACTCCTACTGGTCTTGGTGCCCTGGATCTTTCGTATAGGATCTTGGAAATATTAAATTCCTTAAGGGCGCTATCCCTTTTAAATAATTCCTCCAATGGATTGACTCTAAAAGCCTTTACAAAAACCTCTCTGCCCTTGAAAACCTTCCTGAAGGGCCGCTCTTTAAAAAGGATAAACTCCTGCTTTTTAATAAAATCAGGTCCCTTATCTCCTTCAAATACACTCCAGGTCAGATCAGAAGGAACGGAAATTAACTGGTCTTTATTCATGTTCTCTTATGTAAGGGCCTCCTGTACACAATCAAAAACTTCCTCAACCTTTATCAATCTCATACAATTTGGCTGCTTACAATATTTTTCAACACAAGGGCTACATGGTTTGGGCTTAGTTATTACCTTGTGTAGATGCAGATCTTGCATAGGGCCTGTTCCGGTCACATTAGTAGGAACAAAAAGAGAAACTGTCCTAGTGCCAACCGATATGGCCACGTGAAGGGGCCCTGTATCGTTGGTTACCAAGACATCCATAGCCTTTAAAGCCGCTGGTAACTGCCCCAAGCTTATCTGACCTGTCAGGTTTAACACTCGGTTACTGGTTGCTGTGCCCTCATTTATAGCTTGGGCCAAGCGCTTTGCCCGAGCCCTGTCAGATGAGGCCCCAATGAGAGCTATGTTGTAGACCTTGTTACTAGCAATAAGGCGCTTCCCCAGCTCGATGAAATTTTCCTCCGGCCATTCTTTGTAAAATCCAGACGCTGAAAACTGAAATCCTATTATGCTTTTATTATCAACAGTGGAGCCACTAAAGTATTCAAGATATCTTTTACGAAACGCCCTAACCTCTTCCGTGTCTACTGGAAGCTCCATCCTTAGATCGCTTGGAAGGTCTAATGGCACCTTAAACAGGAACCTAAGAACTTCTAGTCTTTGATCTATTGCATGTTTGGTATTGTCATAGGGAATTCGTTCGGTCAACAAATGCGAGGTCTCCTGATCTTTTTGACCTATTCTAAAAATAAAAGGGATACCTGCGGCATATGCTGCCTCTACAGGACATGGATCACTATCATGAAACACTATGCAAAGATCATGGGGCTTCTTTACCAATATAGCCAGAAGTCCGAGGGCGTTTTTATACCTTCCCTTGTAAATCAGTAAGTCTGCAACCAAGGAAGAACGTAAAAACAGGTCAGCCACTTTGTCCCTGACCATAAGATCAATTTCAGTACCTGGAAGCAAACTTCCAAGGGCCCTTATACCTGGCACAGCAAAAAGTGCATCCCCAATAGCAGTAGAAGAGACCACAAGCACCCTTTTGACCCTATCTGGCCGAAACTCATCAAGAGTTGGAGAGGCATGCCGTCTTTTTAATTTTACAAGTACCTTTAAGATAGTCTTTTGGAGAATTCTCAAGCAAAAATGCCCCGTTTTTTTTGGCTATCTTACACACAAGGATTTTTTTTTCGAGTATTTTTAGTTTGTATTATGATGGATTGAATAAAGATAAACCACCAGAAACCTCGGTGGCCTGACCAAGGTTTCTGATAGCTTCACGCAAGGTTCTTCTTAAAAGCAATGAACTAGGAACCAAAAGAAGAAAGCCTTTCTCTAATGGCGTCAAGCCTTCTTTCTAACCAGGTCTTTTCCTGCAGGAGCAAATCTTTCTCGTCTGAACCAGCAAAGAATCCTCTTCTGCCCCATCCTGGCTGCCACCTGCAAAAGCCGCGTCCGCCCCTTCTGCCAAAGCCAAACCAGCTCCTGTCTTGATAAGACCCATTGCCAAACCCGAAACAGCGACCGCGCTTCCTTCCAGTTCCTGGCCCTGCGCCAAAGGGCCCTGTTGAGTTAAATCCAGGCATTATTTTCTCACCTCCTTTTTACATTTAATGTTGCTTTTTAAATATAATGAGCGTAGGACAAAAATCAAGCTCAAAAAAACAAAAGGCAGTATTTATAAATCAGTTATGTTCTAAAATTACAGTATCAGTTCTACCAAAAAACATGCTATTCAAAGGAGAATTTAAAAACTTCGCCACCACCTTGCATTTTATTTTAAAAATAAAAAAAATCTCTTTTTTTTCATCAGACAAGGTCTCAAAGTTTCCCTGTCCTTTACTTATTATCAATGGTGCAGAGTTATAAAGGGTCTTGAATTCATCAGAGCACCAGTCAAACACTATTCCAGGAGCGCGGCAGCCCGTGGATACGATTTCAGCAACTTGGTCTATACCTGCATCGATGGCATCCTCTTCTGTAACATCGTTAATTATGGGCCCGCTTCTGACAGCATATTTGACGGGTTTGCCAAGCTCTTCAATCAGCAACTTGTCAAAGACTGACTCTCCACAATTGTCCCCTATATAAAGTACCCAGTCAGCTTGATGCAATTTTGCAATAAATTCCTCATATTCATAATGGAAAAATTTGGTTTTAAAGGCCTCTTCAATTTCTTTCATAAGATCAAAGCTGGACGAAACCCCATAATCAATCACATTTCCACAGGCAGCAAATCTTAAAGCAGCATCAAGGGAATCATTAGATGCCTTTATTTTTTCTTTAAGCTCTGGATAAAGAGTAAGAGCCTGGCGAGTACTATCTTTCTTGAGTTGATAAAAAGGATCGGCATTACCAATCCTTAGGGAAATCATATCATAAAGGAGCACGGCATTTTGAGGTGGAGGGAATTCGTGTTCCAACTGAGAAAGGACCGTTCCGCATCCCTTTACAAGTTCCCACATTACCAAATCTGGGCATCTTAGAAGTCGTCCAGTCCTGATAGCTTGCCTGACAAAACATCCAGGACAATCAAGATGCATCTTCATGACTTATACCTTTCTTCAATGAATTGAGTTTTTCTAATACCTGATCTGCATGCCTGATCTCCTGTCCTTTTCTTTTTATACGAACACGGACGTTTTTCCACTCCCATACAATATTACCGTCTGGATCAATAAGAAATGTTGACCTTTTCACTCCTTCGTATTCCTTTCCATAGTTTTTCTTTTTCCCCCAGGCTCCAAAAGCCCTAAGAGCCTCTTTTTGTGGGTCAGAAAGAAGAAGAATCTTGAGATTATGTCTTGCGGCAAACTTTTTATGACTTTCTGGTGTGTCCGGACTAACGCCTATAACAATAGCCTCTGTGTCTTTAAAACGGGGCAAAAGTTCTGTAAAATCACACGCCTCCTTGGTGCAGCCGGATGTATTATCTTTTGGATAAAAATAAAGCACTACCCATTTACCTTTAAAATCAGAAAGCCGAGTCTCCTTGCCGTTTGCATCACGTAACACAAATTCGGGGGCCTTTTCTCCTATTTCCAGCACCTTCTGCTCCTCCTTTTTAGCTGGTTACAAAATTGAAAAACTCTAAAAGTGCCTCTCCCCGGGCCTTTAATAAATCTTTTAGTTCCTTGTCTGACATGGGTTTTAACATGTCAGGATTATCTGGCACGGTCCAACCAAAAAGAAGCCTTGCTATCTCTCCCTTCTCCAGCGCAACTAGAAATCCCACATCCTGCTTATTTTTATAATCTATACCAAATTCATACTCGTCAAAATCATCCGGGATCTCAGGAGCATATCTCACATTAATATTCCACTTAGAAAGTTCTAATTCATTTGTGGCCTTTTCAGTATCCAGTTCCTTTCCAAGAAATTGCCTAAATCTTTTCACGTTGTGCCTCCTATTCACTTTACCTTGGGCTGCCTAATAAAATTGCGCTCTTGTCCAATAACTAATATCTATTGAGGTGGTTTTCTTCTGTCTTAAATATGTTTTATTACCCCTTTCTTAAATCACTTACGCAAAGATACAGGGCAGTAATTGAAAAGAAATTTCCTTTTTAAAACTAATATCTCTATTGTAACACAAAACTTTCTTTGTCATATTCCCTGGATATGAAAATCCCAGACAATAAGACGGCTATCAGGCTTCTGAAGCAATATAACACACCAATCCATATTATTAGACATTGTGTGCAGGTGGCCAAAGTGGCTGTCTTTATAGGTAATTTACTTAAAGAATCTGGTTGCAACATCTCTATAACCCTTTTAAGAGCAGGGGGGCTTCTGCACGATGTCTCTAAGTATGAATCAATATTATATGGTGGTGATCATGCATCAATGGGCGCAAAGATCCTAAAAAATTTTGGTTATGAAGAGGTTGCTCGAATAGTAAAATCACACGTGCATCTTGATCCGGCCCTGCTCCATGCAGAACAAATCTGTGAAGAACTTATTGTCAACTATGCAGACAAACGTGTAAAACATACAAATGTTGTAAGCCTGGAAGAAAGATTTGAAGATCTATACAATAGATACGGTAGCAATAAAAAAAGTATAAAACGAATAGATAAACTTTATAAGCAGAGCAGGTGTATGGAAAAAATTATATTTGGCAGGCTAAACATTAAGCCTACCAAATTAAACCTTATTTTTAGGAGGAAAAACCGTGGCTGAATCAAATATTCTTACCTTTTATGGTCATTCTGCCTTTTGTATTACTACCAAAAAGGGACTCAAGATCTGGATGGACCCATGGCTTGATAACCCTAAGGCCCCGGAAAACGCAAAGGAGGATATAGAAGCTGATCTCATTTTGGTAACTCATGGACATGGTGACCATCTCGGAAATTGTATGGAGATGGCAACCTCATCTGCAACAGAGATAGTGGCTATTCATGAAATACAACAGTACTTACTGGCCAAAGGCTTTCCTAACGTTACAGGCATGAATATTGGCGGTACTTATGTCACAAAAGGGATATCAATCACCATGGTACAGGCTGTACATAGCTCATCTATTCAGGAAGGTCAGGACATCTTTTATGCAGGGGAAGCGGCTGGATTCGTAATTGGCCTAGAAGATGGAACCAAAATATACCATGCAGGTGATACCGCCCTCTTTGGTGACATGGCAATAATCGGCAATCTCTATCATCCTAAGGTAGCCCTTATACCTATTGGAGACCATTACGTCATGGGGCCAAAAGAGGCAGCTTATGCGTGTAAGCTTATTGACTCCAAGACAATAATCCCAATGCATTACGGTACCTTTCCTGCACTTACAGGAACTGTAGGAGAATTTGAAAGACAACTTAAAGCTCACCATATAGAGGCGGATCTGGTCGTACTTTCACCAGGCGAAAGTGTCGAGCTTGACTAAGGGACACCACACCCTGAGAAAAAACAAAGTAGAGATGACCTAAATTTGGCCTCATCTAGAAAACAAAGACAGACAACATGGTTCTCTATTGTTTGATCGGGCCTCTTAGCCAAAAGAGGCCCTTTAGCAAATCTAGTGTGACTTGAAATTAGCCCTTTCTTTTGTTAGGTTAACTAACCGGTTCTTTACAAGGTTATTTTTTAGGCCTGTTCTTTACGTCAAGACAGGGTGTTATTTGCCTTGTTGATGGAAGGATACAAAAAACCTTCTGTCAAATTGAAATTCTTCTAATTCCTTCCTAAATAGTAGCCAAATAAAAATTATCTTGACGTGATGGAGAAGATTACGCAAGGGCCTAACCACGCATTTAGACTGTTGATTTAAAAGGAGCGACAAATGGCTGAAAACATTAAAAAGATGCTGATTGCCAACAGAGGTGTGCCAGCCGTTAGAATTATGCACACCTGTAGGGACAGAAGGGTACCCACTGTGGCAGTGTATAGCACACCTGACAGGCTGGCCTATCATGTTATGATGGCAGACGAGGCCATTCATATTGGAGAAGCCCCGCCTATCGAATCCTATCTTAACATGAAGAAGATGATAGAGGCTGCTCACAAGACAAAGGCAGATGCCATCCATCCTGGCTGGGGTTTTTTGGCGGAAAATGCTGATTTTGCTGAAATGGTCATAGACGCCGGTCTGAAATGGGTTGGTCCCAATCCTAAAGTCATCCGCATGATGGGAGACAAAATAGAGGCTAAAAGAAGGGCTCAAAAGGCAAATGTTCCCACCATTCCTGGCATCAGTGACGTAAAAGATGTGGAACAGATAAAAGAATGGATGGATAGAGAAGGTGTTGAATACCCCATCATGATCAAGGCGGCCTCAGGGGGAGGCGGAAAAGGAATGGTCAAAGTCTCAAATGCATCTGAACTTCCAATGGCCCTTGCCCAAGCCAAAAGTGAGGCAAAAAAGAGCTTTGGAGACGACACCTTGTTGGCTGAAAAGTACATAGAGCGTGGACGCCATATAGAGGTGCAAATTGTATCTGACAATTATGGAAACGTCTTTCATCTTTTTGAAAGGGAATGCACTCTTCAAAGGAGAAATCAAAAGATAATCGAAGAGGCCCCCTCCCCTTCTATAGACGAAAATATTCGACATGAGATATGCTACACAGCCATTAGGTTAATGCGCGAGATCGGTTACAATACTGCAGGCACAGTGGAATTCATCTTTGACAGCTCTACTAAGCGCTTTTATTTCCTGGAGGTAAACACCAGGCTTCAAGTTGAACATGGGGTAACAGAACTCATCACGGGCCTTGATATAGTAGGCCTGATGATGGACGTAGTGGAAAATAAAGAGCTCGAGCTTTCCCAAGAACGCATACACATGAACAGATGGGCCTTGGAGGTCCGGGTAAATGCAGAGGACCCAAAGACCTTTAGCCCCTCTTTTGGAACAATTTCCAGGCTTCAGTTTCCTACTGGCCCCTGGTTAAGGATTGCAACAGGAGTTTATGAAGGTGCAGACATTCCTCCATATTATGATTCCTTAACCATGCTAATCATGACAACAGGCAGGACAAGAGAAGGTGCTATCAAGGTCATGGACAGGACCTTGAGCAGAAATCTCAGAATAGAAGGAGTCAAGACTTTAACCCCCCTGCTTTTGAGCATAATCAGGCATGAAGCCTTCAAGCGGGGAGAATTCTCAACCAGATTTATTGAAAATCATTTGGATGAACTGGTCTCCATGTTTAAGGAGAAGGATACCCAAGACGAGGTCTTGAAAATAGCAAAGTATGTGGCTGAAATAACGGCCCTTGGCCCACAGGAGTGGATGTAATATGAAAGCAAATGAAATAACAAAAGAAAATTGGATTAAGCCTGGCATGACGCCGGCCGAGATTGTCAAGTTTCTGCGTGATCTTGAAGGTGTTGCCCTTACCTGCACAGGTATGAGGGATGCAGGCCAATCTGACTTCAAAAACCGTCACCGCATCTATGACCTTTCTACCCTTTGCCCCTATTATGAAGACATGCTCCTATTCAGCTCTGAATGTCACGGAGGCGCCAGATGGCACGTTGGCATCATGAACAGGAAGGAAAGTCCTTTTGAGGAAATAGAAATTCTTAGGGAGAAGATGCCAAGTGTCATGCTGCAGACCCTCATCAGAGAGACAAACTTGTGGGGTTACCGGCCTTATCCCAAAAACGTTATAGAATATGTAGTTGAAAGGGTGGACATAGATGTATGGAGGTGTTTTTCCTTTTTGAACGACGTCCGCAATATGCGTACAGTTGCGGAAATAGTAATGAAAAGGAATAGGTTATTTCAACCTGCAATCTCATTTACCCAGGCCGAGTGGACAACTAATGAATATTATTTGAGCGTTGTAGACGACATAGTAAGCCTATGTGGCGGTGTAGATGAGATAGTACTCTGTATAAAGGATATGGCAGGTGTTGGGAGTCCTGAAAGGATAAGGAGCCTAGTTGATGCCATAAAACAGAAATATCCCGATCTTATTATACAGTATCACCGCCATGCTACAGACGGCCTTGCAATGCCAGCCTTGCTGGCAGCGGCTCAGGCTGGTGCAAAGATTTTGGATGCGGAAGAGGATTCACTGACAAGGTTTTACGGACAGGCACCGATACTTGGGCTTCAGAGCTATCTTGAAGAATCTGGCATCCCGGTTGTTCTGAACCGCGATCAGTGCGTAAAGGCTGTCCAAAAGATTAGAGACTGGATTGGTCATTACGAATGGGCAGAGTCTCCTTTTAAGGGATTTGATCATCAAGTTACATCTCACAGAATGCCAGGGGGGGCCTTCCCAAGCTCTTTTGAACAGGCCGAAAAGGGTGGCTTCCTTCATTTAATGCCTGCCATCTTGAAGTTAATGTCCCTATACAACAAGATCGTCAAATATTTTGATGTCACGCCTGGCTCCCAAATAACATGGGTTACATGCAGCGGTATAATCAATAAATATGAAAAAGAGTTGGGAGAAACTGGTGTCAAACACATCATTGAACTTATGACAAAGTTTGTAGAAGAGAAAGATCAAAACTTTGATGCCATGGATCCCAAGGAGCAGGAAGAGCTTTTACAATTGTTCAGGCATGCACCCGGAGACTTCAAGAACCTTCTCCTTGGAGGGTACGGTAAGCTTCCGCAGGGTTGGCCTGCAGACTGGGTATACCAGAGCACCTTTGGAGACGAGTGGAAAGAAAAGATCAAAGAAAGAGACGATTCTTCTCCCCTTGATTCGGTTAAACCTGATGACTTGGAAAGGATAAAGACAGATCTTGGAGTAACACTTGGCAGGGAGCCAACTGATGAAGAATTCACCCTGTACCTTATGCATCCCAAGGATACAGTTACATATATTGAATTTCGTGAAAAATATGGAGATACACCCCTGGTCCTGCCAACAGATGTTTGGAGGGAGGGTCTAAAAACACCTGGAGACAAGGTGGAATTCGAACTCCAGGGTAAGCCTTACTGCATTGAACTCTTGTCGATTGGTGCAGAACATGAAGGTCTTATCCATGTAGTTATGAAGATCAACAATAAAACCAAGGTCTACAAAGTTGAAACACCAAGGGCCAAAAAGGTCGAAATCAGGATGGCCAAGGGAGAAAATGAAATAGGAGCCCCAATAAACGGCAACGTATGGCGTATTGGAAATCCAGATAGGGGAACTATAAAAGTAGGGGACATAGTTCATCAAGGTGAGGAAATTGCAAACCTCGAGGCCATGAAGATGGAAAATGCTATTGTAGCTCCATTTGATGCAGTGGTAGAAGAAATAGCAGTCAAATTAAACGATCAAGTTCAAGAAGGACAACTGCTGTTTGTTTTGAAAAAACTTGACTAGCTTCAAGAGATTAATAAAACCCCTTTTTAGGGACCATGTCTTTGCAGGCAGGTCCCTTCTTTTTTTAGAAGAAACCGATTCTACAAACATGCTCTGTCTCCGAACTCCAGAGCTACTCACATGCCCTGGCTTGGTGGTGCAGGCCCAAAGACAGACAAAGGGCATAGGACGCATGGGACGGAAATGGGAACAGGGGCAGGGTAACCATCTTTTTTGTTCCTTTGTTTTAACTCCCCCATCTACAATAAGATATCCACCGACCCTAACACTTCTTTGTGGCCTGGGAGTCTCAAGAACAATAAAAGCACTTGGTTTGGCTGAGCATGAAATACTTATTAAATGGCCCAATGACATACTCATTGGGGGGAAAAAAGTGAGCGGTATACTTTGCCAGTCAACTATTGTTAATAACAAAACTGTTATAGTTGCAGGTATTGGCATAAATATCAAAGGAAATGCAGATCAATTTCCAAAGGAGCTATTAGGTAAGGTTACCACCCTAGAAAAACACGGCTTAGATGTTACACCCCAGAGGCTTCTTGAAGTCTTGGCTATTGAGATAGAAAAAATATTGCAAGAAGCCAACAAGCTGGGAACCAGCCGGTTACTCCAAAAATGGGTTCAGGAGGCCCTGTGCCTGGGGAAACGGATATGGTTTGATAAATATGGCCGAAAGATAAGCGGAACAGTTACTGGCCTTGACCATATTGGGCGATTAGTTGTAAGGGGGGAAGATAACAAAATTCATATTATTGATTCTGGTCAAATTGATTTCACTTATTCATGATATCTTTAAAGCACCTTGACACCTAAAAGCGCCGGAACTAACTTAACTGCCAAACGAAATAAAAGGTTGGATGTCTATGGGGCCTTTATTTCAGCCAGTTCACCTAAAAATTCTCAGCGATGCAGTATCACTGGCAGAAGAAATAATAAGTGACTGTTTTGGCCTTACTACCGATTATTGGCTGAAAAATCCCTATGAAGTGAAGACCCTTAAAGATGAGAAAGACATAATATTGCCCAAGGGTGTTTATGCACACCTAGAAAAATACGGTAATAAATGGCATGAAAAATTTTTTGGTAAAGACACAAGATGTCTCTACAAAGTTTTGGTCCTTGATCCCAGGGTCCTTAGGGTTACTGGTGGACATTCGTCCTTAATGTTGCCTTTTCTTCTTTATATTATGACTCATGAGCTTATTCATATGCTCCGTTTTTCAAGATTTGAATGTGCAGCCAACATTGAGGACAAGGTTGACGAAGAAGAAAAGGTCCATAGCTTGACAGAGTCTGTGCTTAGCAAGATCAAGATGACCAATCTCAACACGGTAATAGATTTTTTTAATGGTAAAATTATAAACTTATCCATGAATTAAGGAGGTATTTAGATTATGCCAATTTATGAATATGAGTGCCAATCATGTGGAACCATAGTTGAACACTGGCAAAAGATTACCGATCCACCTCTTGAAAGATGCGAAGCATGTGGTGGACAAATGAAAAAACTAATTTCTCAGTCCACATTCCACCTCAAGGGATCAGGGTGGTATGTCACTGATTATGCAGGCAAAAAAGGCCAAGATCAATCAAAGAAAACACAGACTGACAAATCAACATCCTCTAAAAATAATAGTTGCAGCAGCTGCAAGACCAGTTCATCATGCTCAACCTAAGGGCCTGATTCTCATCTAAGTTTATCAAATTAACTTTGAGCTTCTTGTCAATCGGGTTTATGATAATATCATGACAAGAAGCTTTTTATTTTAGCAGGAGGTCCAATGCTGATCGTCATGGACAAAGGTGCAGGCCCTGATGAGCTTGCAGCTGTTGTTGAAAGAATAGAAAAATACGGATGGCAGGCCAAACCAATTCCTGGTGGAGAAAGGACAGCTATTGGAGTCTTGAGGAACAAAGGTCCCATTGACCCTGCACTGTTTCTTGATATGCCAGGAGTAAGAGATGTAATTCCCGTCTCAAAACCATATAAGCTTGTAAGCCGGGAAATGCATCCTGAAAACACACTTATCGAGCTTAAGCAGGGTGATAATAATAGTCTCCGTATTGGAGAAGGCAACCTTACACTTATGGCTGGGCCATGTGCTGTAGAATCAGAAAGCCAGGCCCTAGAAATTGCTCATGCGGTTAAGGAGGCAGGGGCCACCATATTTAGAGGAGGGGCCTTCAAGCCGAGATCGTCTCCATACTCCTTTCAGGGTCTTGGCATCAAGGGTCTTGAGATCCTTGCAAAGGTACGAGAGGAGACGGGCCTTTATATTGTAACCGAAGCCACAGATCACGAAGTCTTGGATATTGTGGAAGAATACACTGACATAATACAAATAGGTACTAGAAACATGCAGAACTACCGGCTTCTCAGAAGGGCTGGTCAGGCAAAAAAGCCAGTTTTATTAAAAAGGGGCATGTGGGCTACCATGGATGAATTTCTCATGGCAGCAGAATATATCATGTCAGAAGGTAACAACCAGGTAATGCTTTGTGAAAGGGGGATCAGGACCTTTACAAGACACTCTAGAAATACCTTAGACATAAATGCCATACCATATATGAGGCAGGAAAGCCACCTGCCTATTGTAGTTGATCCTAGTCATGCTGCCGGAAGAAGAGACCAAGTCATTCCGCTTGCCAGGGCTGCAGCGGCTACTGGAGTAGATGCCCTTATAATTGAGGTACACAATCATCCTGAAAAGGCAATGTCAGACGGCCCCCAATCTCTCTATCCCGAACAATTTTTAAGGCTCGTTGAGGGGTTAAAAGATATGAATATCTTGTTATAGGACCTTTATACTTGTCAAAATATATTCCTTATGTTATTGAAGCTATCGTTCCTAGGCGGCGTAGCCAAGTGGCTAAGGCGACGGTCTGCAAAACCGTTATTCCCCGGTTCGAATCCGGGCGCCGCCTCCATCTTAAATATGATAACATCCATAATCTTCCTTTCCTTGTTATATTTTTTGTTAAAAGAATCAGTAAGCTCCCTTTGTAATAACAAAATATCCTTTAATTCTTGGCAAAGGAGATCCTATGGCCTTAATGGAAATAAGCATCGTACCAATAGGGACAGGTGGTACCAGTCTTTCCAGACATGTTGCACCTGTGATAAAGGCAATCAAAGACAGCGGCCTGTCCTATAAACTTCACGATATGGGTACTACAGTTCAAGGCGAGGCAAAGGAGCTTTTTAGGCTAGCTGCCAAGCTCCACGAAGCCATGTTTACCAACGATGTCAAAAGGGTCTATACAGTAATCAAGCTTGATGACAGGCGAGATAGAATTGTTTCCATAGGCCAGAAGGCCAAATCTGTGGAAGAAAAATTATGAAAAACCACAAGCCTTTATTTCTGTTTATCTTTTTTTGTCTGCTTACTGTTGTTGGTATTGCGCTTGGTGAGCCGAAAGACGTTTTCCAAAAGGCCATTACTATATGTCTAAGCTGCATCGGAATTGGCTAGGATAAATGGAAAGATTTAGGCACTTAGTTCAAATAGTTTCAGCATTTTTGGCAAACTGCAGACTGTGGATAACCCCCTCCAACCCGATCTATAAGGGGCCACTAAAACATATCTGTTTCCCAGGGCTAAATTGCTATTCGTGTCCTGCTGCCCCTTGGGCATGCCCTCTTGGAGCACTTCAAAATACCTTTGCGACTCTTAAAGCAGGCCTTGCCGCAGGGAAGGCAAATATTGGCCTTTATGTCCTAGGATCTCTAGGTATGATGGCCACCCTTGTGGGCCGAATGCCCTGTGGCTGGTTTTGCCCATTTGGGCTTATTCAAGATCTGTTATTCAAGATCCGTGTTCCAAAGATTGACTTTTGGAGGCCCCTTTCCTGTGGACGTTATTTAAGCCTTGTCCTTTTGATATTTGCACTCCCGTTATTAATCGTAGACAATTCTGGTTTTGGACAGACATGGTTTTGCAAATATCTTTGCCCAGCAGGAACATTGGAGGCAGGGCTCCCCCTTCTGGTAATGTCTCCGGAGCTTAGATCGGCAGTGGGTATGCTTTTTTTCAGCAAACTTGCTATATTATCACTCTTTATCATTTGGAGCACAGTAACCATAAGGCCTTTCTGCAGGGCTGCATGTCCGTTAGGACTTCTATTTGGCATATTTAATAAAGTTAGTTGGCTTAGACTCAAATTCAATCAGAGGACTTGTGTAGACTGCCATGCCTGTGAACTTATATGCCCAACAGGAGTCCTCTTCGCTACAGGTAAGGACGATATAAACTCTACAAAGTGTATAAGGTGTTTTAGATGCTATGTATTATGTCCTGGCGGAGCCGTTAGCATAGAATTTTCAAGTATTATGAAAGGAGATATTCAAGACCTTGAAGGCTGTAATTGCAACTCGAAACAGGGGTAAGCTCAAAGAGCTGCAAAACCTTTTATCTGACCTTGACCTTGAGATAGTCCCCTTGGATTCGTTCAATAATATTGGAGAGATAGAGGAAGATGGCACCACATTCTTTGACAATGCCATGAAAAAGGCCCGGACAGTTGCTCAAAAAACTGGCCTTATGGCGATTGCAGACGACTCAGGACTTGAGGTGGATGCCCTTAATGGTCGTCCAGGGGTCTTTTCAGCAAGATATGCAGGAAAAAAGGCATCTGACAAAGACAATTACCTTAAGCTCTTGCAAGAGATGAAAGGCATACCAGAAGAAAGAAGAGGAGCCCAATTCAGATGTATAATTATTGCATTCCGCCCAGATGGTAAATGGGTCAGTGCAGAAGGAGTGTGCAGAGGCTGGATAACGTTCACGCCAAAAGGGGAGCAAGGTTTTGGGTATGACCCTGTATTTATGCCAGAGGGCGATTCTCGAACCATGGCTCAACTCACCAGGGAAGAAAAAAACAAGATTAGCCATAGGGGCAAGGCACTTTTAAAGCTCAAAGAAAAAATAAGACAGTTAATGGATTAGTTTAAAAATAAGGACGGATCTAGTTGCAGATTTTCTCAAAATGTTTTACAGAAGCTGCTCCAGCTCAACAAAGAGATAAGATGTCAACTAATAACTTTTAGACTGAAAAAACAAGGAGACTCAGAGAAATGACAGACAGATCAAATTATACACTTTTCAGCGGAGGTCTTAGGGGAGCGGAAGCAGAATTTGGTAAGTGTGCTGAAAGATGGGGAATTAATGAGGTAAACTTTTCTTTCAAGGGACATAAGCTTGACAGGGTAAAAGACGTTAGGGTCCTGAGTGAAGAAGAACTAAAACAGGGCGATATCTCAATGGAAATCGTTTCTAAACGCATGGGCAGAACCTATGCTGAGGCAGACAAGATTAGAAAAGTCATCCAGTCTATATTTCACATTGTCAATAATGGCTATCAGGTCTTTGCTATTGGCTGGATCCGCCCTGATGATACAGTAAAAGGCGGAACCGGTTGGGCAGTTGAGCTTGCAAAGCTCTTTAATCGGCCAGTAAGCGTCTTTGATCAAGACCAAAAAAGGTGGTTCACATGGAAAGAAGGTAAATGGGTTGAAGATGTACCAAAGATAGAGCACAAGACCTTTGCCGGCACTGGTACCCGTTATCTTACTGAGGAAGGCAAAAAGGCAATAGAAGAACTTTTTGAAAGATCATTTGGCCCACCAAGGAAATAAATATGCTTTTCGGTCACGGGGGAGATGTCTACACAATAGCAAGGGAACTCGGCATAAAACCGGAAGAGGTCCTTGACTTTAGCTCAAACTGTAGCCCTCTTCCCTATCCTCACAGTTTTAAGGAACATCTGTGTGATAAGATAGACCAAATGCATTTGCTGCCTGAGGTTGACTGTGCGACCATAAGAGAATTGCTCGCCCAAAGGTATGCACTCGATAAAAACGACTTCCTAATAGGAAGCGGCACCACCCAGTGGATCTTTGGCCTTCCTCGTATGCTTTCTCCTCAAAGGGCATATATAGCCTATCCAACATACGCCGATTATGAAGATGCCTGCCTTGCAGAAAATGTTGAAATTCATTCTATTGGCTCCTTTCCAAGCGGTGACAAAAGTGAAGAAGAGAGATTTCTTGAATCCCTAGATGCTCTTGATGCAGACAGTCTTGCCAACAGTTTAGTTTTTATCTGTAACCCCAACAACCCAACTGGACTCTTCATAAAACCAGAAAAGCTTCTCGAAATAATAAACAGAAAACCAGCCTCCGCAACATGGGTCATTGACGAATCCTATGCGCCTTTTATAGATGATGACAAAGTTTCTTCTCTTTTGACCCTCGAATGCCCTTCAAATATTGTAATACTTCGTTCATTTTCCAAGATTTATGGTATTCCTGGTCTTAGAATCGGTTGCATGATCAACACTGGCGATCCAGGAAAACGCCTTGCCTGCCAAATGAAACCATGGAGCGTCAATAGAATGGCTCAACTTGCCGTGGAATTTCTTTTGAAATATCCAGATATTGAAAGAAAGGCCAGACAACTTTGCTATATCGAAAAGGAATTTATAGTAAGGACTCTCTCATGCCTAAACAATTTCAGTTACATAGAAGGCAAGTGTCATTATGCCCTTTTTAACCTCAAGGGTGAGCTCAAGGCCCAAGACCTATCAGAAGCCCTTAGAAGAAAAGGCATCCTTATAAGGAATTGCAATAACTTCAAGGGCCTTCAAGGAGAATATATAAGAATAAGTCCACGCCTTCATAACGACAACGAAAGACTTATTAAAGAAATTAGCGCTCTTATTTAAATTATCCCAGTTCACCTATCCTATGTCCGCGCACCTCTTTACGCACCTTTTCACTAACTGAGCACAGTTTCTCCATATCCGATCTTTCTATGTGATAAATTTCGAGCTCCTCTTTTTGGGCTGAGTCGTATATTTGCTTAAAGATTTCCTCCTCTAAGGAAATCTTATCCATCTTCTCCAATAACTCTTGGAGATCAAATTTTCCTTTTTTATCAATAGAGACCTTTTGAAAGATCTCCCTCCCACCATTTAAAATAAGACTGCATATCCCATAAATGATGCATGTGTTTGATGAAATAATGGCATATTCAGCGCTTTTTATCGCGTAACGATTTCCATTAAAAGATATTGCTACTCCTCCAGCACCCCTCACTAGATCCAAGGCCTGCCAATCTGTTATGCTGTCTCCAGCATAGATAACCCTATTGAGTTCGAGACCCGTCCTCTTGATGCTGTCTTCTACCGCCTTGGCCTTTTCTATTCCTCCAACCGGATTTACATCTTCCAGTATCTTTCCAATACTCATAGATGGGATAATCTTCCAGAAAATCTCATCTAGCCTTTTGATGGTTTCTTGATGCCTCTTGTCAAGATCTTCAATAGTCTTGGCGTCGTCAGCCCAGTTCAACATCTCCAGTTGAGCTATTTCTTTGGCCAGTTTCCTAAGCTGTTTCCTTTCTCGTTCTTCTATCGAATATTGATCTAGATCAACAGAGGTACAGTAACAGTGTTCCATCGGGAAGGAAGTTAAATTGCACAGGGCTTCTATATAGGGCCTGTAACTTGTACTTATTATAAAACTTGAAAGAAGCCCGTTTAACTTGGGCAGCATAATTTCTGTCCCAGGCAGGAGAAGCAAGGTCTTTTCTGAAAACCTTTCCATCATTTCATGGGTGACATCAAACGCCTTTAAGAAAGGCAATACAAGTCTCAAGGTATCCCCTGCCTTGTATCCTGGTTTATGAACAACGTCAGCAAGAAAATCATCATATTTTGACACGATTGAAAAAAAGGCCCCGCCAGATGGAATAAACTCCTGGCATAGCTCAAAAGCATTGTCGTTTTGGGTAAGTGGACCTTCACAGTCTATGTTAAGTTGAAAATCTGCCATAGCTCCTCCTATGCCTTTATATCACTTTCTTTCAATAAAGCGTCAACAAAGTTGAGTATAAACTGTCTTTGTTGAGTAGAGGCATAAGCAATACAATTACATCTCAACTTTTTCCGGCTTCGAACAAGCATCTCAAAAACTACCTTGTCCTCTGTAACCTCTATTCCTATACAAAAGGGACGGCAGTCCCTGTGCTCATACTGGATTGGAGTAAGAATATCATCAGGAAGCTCTAACCAAAAGAGGTTATCAATTGCACTTTTTTGGCAACTCTTTTCCAGGTAGGCAAATACCCGTTCTATCTCGTTTCCCTTAAGTTCATCTACAACATACTGGTGCATTGTGTGCTCCTTTTTACATTTTGTCTTAGCCTTGCAGAAATGATGTGGAAAGTACACAATATTACCAGTAGGATGCTATTAAAAGAAGGGGGAACAGCCGCCTTTACTCCCAGACAAGCTGTGAAGATATGAAAGAGACCGTAAAAATCGTCATAAACGGAGAACTTGATCTCCATACCTTTAATCCAAAAGAGATAGGCTCTCTGGTGCCAGAATATTTGAAGCTATGCAGGGAAGCTGGTATAAAGGAGGTCAGGATTGTTCATGGGAAAGGCACTGGTACCCTTAGGAGGTCTGTACACTCGATTTTAAAAAGGCTTGATATAGTTAAATTCTATAAGATAGCTGGACATGAGTCAGGCCATTGGGGAGCTACCCTTGTTTATCTAAGGTAACGAAGAGCACCAACTTAAAAATGGAGAACATCATGCAGAAAAAGCCCTTTTCAACAATATTAATATTAATTTTGTTTTTATCCCTTTTCCTAATAGCCTGCCAAGGTTCTGACCAGAAAAAAAGCAAAAAGGATATCAGAAGGACCAAACCAAACAGCCATGTCAAGCAGCCAGGCTATCTCTATGGCACTGTAAAAGAGACCATGAATGGAGGGGGATATACATATATTCTCCTTGAATTCGAGGGCAAAAAAAGCTGGGTGGCTGTGCCTCCGATGAAGGTAAAGGCCGGAGACGAGGTTATGCTGTACCCTGGCAAAGTCATGGAAAACTTCCACAGCAAGAGCCTTAACAAGACATTTCGGACCATCATTTTTTCTCAGGGAGCTGTCTCCCCTTCCCCTAATAGCAAAGCCTCGGAAGGGTCAGCCGACATGGTTATCAAAGCCCACTCCAGTGCTTCAAGGATAGAAAAAAAAGATATCAAAATATCTCCTGCCTCTGGTCCCGATGCTATTACTGTAGAAATGGCCTATCAAAAGGCCGATGAGCTTAATGGAAAACACGTGGTTTTGAAGGCTGTTGTGATCAAGATTTCCAAGAACATCCTTGGAAAAAACTGGCTCCACTGTCAAGATGGGACAGGATCTAAAAAAGACAACAATTTTGACATAACCGTCACTACAAAGGCCTCCCCTTCTGTAGGAGACAGGATATTAATTAAGGGAATTTTGCATAAAGACGTAGATATAGGGGCTGGCTATTTTTATCCAGTTCTTATTGAGGATGCCAAGATCACAAGTCTGGGGAAGTAGGTTCACCTTGTCTTTTATATAAACGCATTGCCAGTGTCCTGGCTTGTTGTTCCATCTGTTTTAGTTGCTCGTGATTGTGTCCGTAACGAGGATAATATCTGCGCATAAACGCAAAAGAGCGTGGATTGATCCCTGCAATGGTCATAAACGTTCCAACAGTGCTCCAAGGTTCCTTTATATTGTGGGTAAACACTATCGGACCCATACATCTTCCGCCTGCTGATTCGATTTTTCCTTTTAAGTAGTTAAAGTGTGCTCGCCAATATTTTCGACACGAAATTACAGGCAGGACATCCTTGGCTTTTAGTAGGTTGGAATATCTATCAAGAAAGTCAAGTATCGGGCCACTAGGATTATACGACCACGTTGGCCCAGCAATTACCACAAGGTTAGCCGATTCGATAAGTCTTTTGTCAACAGGCCTTATGCCAATCCTTTTTCTCAAAAAGGTGGTAATCATCATAAAAATAGTTTTGGGAATACTGTAGAGAGGGAAGGAAAGCTCTTTTTCAGGCACAATTTTCAGTGTCTCAACCTCAAATCCCGCCTGCCTAAACCCCTTTCTCAACCTATGAACGAGTTTGGCCGTTTGGGTACTAAAAGAATAGTAAACAACAACCACAGATTTCTTCACCTTTTAAGGCCCTCTCATGTTTTTTTCTGCATGATAATCTTCAAGTTGTCTGTCCCTTTATTTTCTGAAGAAGGATAAGCGCAGTACGCTTGACATCCATTGAGTTATCATCCAAAAAGGTCAAAATTTCTTCCTGATTGAGTACTGCTAACTCACCAAGACGTTCGAGGGCCAGGGCTCGTATCTTGCCACTTTTATCCTTTAGCAGTTCCCTGTATACCTGCTCATTTTCAGGTCTTGCACCAAGTTGCCCAAGAAGGATAAGCACATCTAATTTGAGAGCCGGATCTCCAGCTTCTAGTTCTTCTTTGTATATGGCCGCAACTTCGTCTTCCTTATCCCTGAATCGCCATAAGTTAAAAAGAATCGCACGTTTCTGATCAAATGAGCATGTCTTTATCCTATCTGCCAAGAGCCCCATAAGCCTACTGTCCTTCAAATTGCATAAAGCGTTTACTGCAACCTCCTGAATTTCTTGATCAGGCTGATATATACATTCTATCAGAGGCAAGACAGCAGAGAGATTTCCTTCCCATCCAAGGGCCATTATTGCCCTTGTCCTTATATCACGGTCGGAACTAGAAATGTCATTTATAAGCTTGCGGATAAGTGTCTGTGGATCATCAAGAAATGGCCCAATTACTGCCAAATGAATGGCTGCCTGATCCCTGAGCTCATCAGGCTCTTTTTCATCCTTCATTATCTCATAAAGGGGCCAATAAATTTCCTCTTTGGCTACACTTCCAAGCAAGAGAATGATTTGTTTTCGAAGGTTAATGTCTCCTGCCTTCAGGGCCTTTAACAGCAATGGTATGGCTCGATGTCTCTCTTTGAGTATCAGTCCAGGGTTATCTATATAACATCTTGCCTGATTAATAACCCTCTGAGCAAAATCAAAGGGTATTATCGGTTTTTTCAATGTCTTACATCAAACTCCAGATTAAATTTTAGCCCTCTTTCCTTATAAACAAGAGAAAGGGATAATGTGCCTATCTCGGTTACCTCTGCCTGTAATGTTACTGGAACAACTGTGCCTGGTTCGATATCCGGAGCCTCAAGTTTGGTACGTAGTGTACTTACAGGCTCTATCTCGTCATCCTCCCATGAAGAGATAAGATCGCCAGGTTTATCCCCAGGCCTTACACCAGAGCCCATAAATTGGAACTCTACTTCTTGTCCTACAATAAGGCCAAACTCTTGGTCCGGGATATCCACTACAGTTCCTTCCTCCATACCTTTGGGAACAACACAAAGTGCTTTGATTGCAGGAGGCATACCTGGAATGGCAAGACCCGTTGACTCTACTGCTATGTAATAGGACCTTCCAGTCCCACCCCTTATTTTTATGCCTTCACCAAGTTGTACCAGACCAAAATGTACAGCTCCACGTGAGACAGCAAGATCAAGATCTGTACCCAAGAGTTCTTTAGGCTCATTACCTTGACCTGCCCATCCAGATAGTATAGACATGATCCTTTGTCTCAATACAGCAGCCTTAAATACCCCACCATTAAAAAGTACAGCAGTAGGTATAACAGGACCATCCATCTCCAAGGCTTGGCCCTGAACGGTTAAAAACTTAGCAAGATGACGGGTTATTCCAGTATCTGAACAGTAAGGCAGGCCAAGTTCCCTCAAACCAAGGGTCTTGCGTTCATGAGGCATATCGGTAATCTGACACTCGGGGAAAAAGCCGTCAAGGATCACCTTTGTTACCAGATCACTTGTAAGACTAGTCCTAATGGTCCCGCCAACAAGGCCAGAACCGCGTCCAGGTATCACAACTGGCACTTCATCTAACGAATCATCAGCAAAAAGCTTCTCTTTTGCAAGCCTTACGTTGTTCCATAGACTTTGAAACTGGCCTTGGTCAAGTTTGTGACCTTTTTCCTTAAGCTGTTCAAAGAGGACATGGGTAAGGGTGAGATCCATATTATCACCGCCAAGAAGTAGATGCTCCCCAACCGCTAACCTTTCAAGAGTCAGCACATTGTCTTTATTGCTGACCTGGATAAGGCTGAAATCCGAGGTCCCGCCACCAACGTCTACTACAAGGATTATATCTCCAGGCTCAACCTGTTTTTTCCAATCTTGCCCCATGTTATGAAGCCATGCATAAAAAGCCGCCTGTGGCTCTTCAAGGAGGGTTATATTGGAAAGGCCTGCAGAGGTTGCCGCCTGAACAGTAAGATCACGTGCAACTGCATCAAATGAGGCAGGAATTGTCACATAAACCTGTTGCTCTTCTAGGTTTAACCCTGGCTCCTTAGCAAATTTATGATTCCATGCGGCCTTGAAATGGCGCAAAAAGGTAGCTGTGGCAACTATTGGTGAAAGTTTTTGCACGTCTTTGGCCGCGTCCAAGGGAAGGATTGGGGCTGTCCTATCAACACCTGTATGACAAAGCCAACTCTTGGCAGAGGCAATCAATCTACCAGGGACTTCTGCCCCTCTCTTTCTTGCCCACTTCCCAACAACGCGCTCACCAAAAGGATCCCATGGCATGACAAGTCCGCCACCCTCTTTTTCCTTCGCCGTTGGCAGATAGATAAATGAAGGAAGAAGCTTATACTGTCTTATCTCACCTGGAGCTTCTATTTGCGGGACATTAAATACTTCAATCTGTCCTTGGCCATTGTCATCTTGTTCAAGATCGAGAAAAGAAAGCACACAGTTGGTAGTCCCAAGGTCAATTCCTATCACATAACGTGACTTGTTATCCTGGTTCATCTTATTCACAATTCACAGCCTGCATTTACTGTATTTCTACCTCTGCAGGGGCTATTACATCGGTCTTTTCCTTGCTTGTCCATTTAGGGAGATTAAGTCTGGTAAATCTCCAGCCACTATGTCTTATAATTCCTTTATAGGGAGGATTACCATGCAGGTTGCCTATAAGGCGAATTTTTGAAGGATCAAAGTCTTCTTCTATCTCTACCTCATTGCCTTCTCCTGCATCCAATATTGGCTTGAGCTCTAGGGTATCCATAAGGGCTGCCCTACAACCTCTATGCACCTCTCTCACAGCGGCACCAATCTGTGCATCATCATAGGGTTCGATATCTTCTTGAAGAAAATCAATGAGACGCCCTTCCCTTTGAAGAAGACCCAGGAGCTGAACTACTGCCACCTCTTTAGGGTACAATTCTTCAATCTCTTCTTCTTTATCATCCTTTAAAGCCTCTTCTTCTGTAACTTCTTCCATTGAGTGTTCTTTGTCTTCCAAGTCCTCTTTTTGTTCTTGAACAGTTTCAGCAGGCAATGCAGACACAACAAGGGCAAACAAAAGCCAAGCTGCCATTGGACCAGCCACCAAGGCCCATGCCTGCCAATCGTTGTCCTTTAGAGGAAAAATATCCTGATGAAGATAGACTATATAACCAGTAAGCCCACTAACACATGCAAAAAGTAAAAACGATATAAACAAGATCGTGCTTTTTTTCATATTCTCCCGTCCTTATTGATGAATTTTCCATCAGGACAATAATTCTCACCTTATAATAGGTCAATATGGCAAAACAGGACCCTGCAACATAATTTAATAAAGAACGTTATTTTCTTTTATAACTGCCTTCTTTTTTGCCAGATTTGCGACTGGCATTTGGTGAGGCAAAGGGATCACGAAGTTTCGCTATCACCTTCCTATCCACCTTATAAACATAGCCCTTTTCAGTCCTGATAAGGCATAACCCCTCACTTTGGGAACAACGGCCAATCAAAACCGAATGCGTAATCCCGTTATTGTCTTTGCATGTTAGCGATTCCATGTCCTTACGTGGTGTTTTGTCTTTAAAATCAGTTGCTGAAGTAACATCCCTAGAATGGATAGAAAGGATCTCTCTAAGAATGTCCAATGCTTGGTCTTTGGAAATGGGTTTTGACTTCCCGTTTCTCACAACGGTCCAGCTTTTTTCATTATCGCGATCTCTTTTAAGGGCCCAGACCTCTTTCCCCTTGGAGTAGGAACAGTACATTATATCCTGCGGAGCAATAGACAACACGTTAAGATCTATCCATGACCGTATATCAACCGGCCCCTTGATCTCGGCAGTCCATATATCAAAGTCTGCCAAAAGATCCCTTGAGACAAGATAGACCTTGGCTTCATCATCCCTTTTTACAAAACAGCTTCCCCAACTAGGTCCTTTTTTACCAACAACTACCCTGCTTATTTCTTTACCTGATTTCTTCAATATAATCTCTAATCCTTGACCAGCTCCAAGGCCAAAACTATCAAGATACTCCTTACTGCTGGACCTCAGCTCTCCTGTAAAATCCAAGAGGTCTGAAAGGAGTTTTTTTACCTTTTGACCTTTGGCAGGTACCCAAAATCCTCCTTTGCCACGATTTACAAAGACCATCCAACCACGGCTTCCCTTTTTTAAAAGCAGATGTACGCTATCGTCTTTCCTTGAGAAAGCTTCTATGAGATCGGGTTCATTATCTTTGAGTTCTGACAAAAGGGTTATAAAAAGCCTGCTCATCTCCTGACTCCTTGGCCTCTGTTTAAAAAAATAAAAAAGCACAAGGGAAACCAATATGAGACCAAGTATAACCAATTGCCAAGCCTTCATTTTTCCTCCCTCAAGCCTTATTGCCATGAATAGACGCAGTTACGACGGGCCCTTTTGCGTCTAAGCAAGTAAATAACTCCAAAAACACTCCACAGTATAGGCATGAAAAAGGTAGCAAACACCTTCCATAGCAACCTTTGAGTAGGGCTAACCTCTCTGATGGGTCTCTGTATTTGGGTCTTGTTCCTAATATGTATAAGTTCATCGCCGAGACATAATACGTCCATGCAATTTAACATAAAAGCCGCATTCGACATGGCAGAGATGGCGGTATCTGAGAACATTTCGCTTGAACCAATAAGAATTAACTTAGAAGGCCTTAAAGTCGTTTTTCCAATGTGATCCTTTTTAATTTTAATACCGTCTTTGCCATTTTTCTTGTTGGTATCTCTCTCTTTTTGAGCCTTTTGTTCATCTGGCCATTTAGGAATCCCATTTGTGTCAAAAGGATTTTGAAATGTAGCATCTATCAATAATGCCAAAGGACGCCTTTTGAATTCGACATCATCTGGGCTCATCTCTCTCTCAGAAATGGTTCCAGGATGAAACGGCCTTGTCCAGCTGTAGTCGCTTGTTTCAAAAAGAACCGTGAACCTTGCCTTCTTTTTTGTCAACACCTTTTCATCTATTTGAAGAGCGTTACCCCATAGGTACAAAAGGCCAGAAAGGTTGCTTGTGATAGACAGATCTTGATTCATACTGTCAGGAAGTACCTTTATCTGCATAGGAAAGTTTACTGGAGTACGAACAAGGGCTGTAAAGAGCCCCATCTGTGTACTGGATTCTACAGAAAGTACAGCACTCCTTTTGTCAAAAAGCATTTTGGGTTCAACCTTGAGCCCTAAGTCTTGAATCAATCTATTAAGGTTGTTGGACATACTCTGCCCGTTTACCTGTATCCCTTCAGGCCCATTAGTGTAAGTATACTTATAATGTTGAAAGGCCAATACTAACGGTTTCCCAGAAGAAAGAAAGCGTCTAATTTCGTAAAGTTGCCGATCGTTAAACTGCCAAGACCCAACTATAAACAGGGCCTTTGCATCATTGGGCAATGGCGTATCCCTTGTAATTTCTTGCCTCAAAACCGTATACCCCTGTGAACGCAGTACCTGTTCAAGAAGACGGAAACGATCCACTGCAGGAGGCACAGGCTGCCCCATTCGTTGATACATTAGCATCATCTGGGGAGGAAGCTGCTCTTTCGGAGCCACAAGCACTATCTTTGGCCTTTCCTCAAGTCCCAACCTGAAGATTCTTGAAACAATGTCATATTCAAGGCTTGCTAAAGAATCCGGCAAAACCTGAGGAATAATTTCGGCTCTCTTGTCAAGATAGGATAGCTGAATTGCCGAATAGATCCGTTTAATATTCAACTCGTCTCTTTCAATAGTCTGGGCATTGAATGGGACAATCCCTCTCTTTTCAAGCTCTTTCTTTTCCTTTCCAGACAAGGCGTCTGGATCCACTATTTTATAAGTAAATTTTGGCGACAGCTTTGAAAGCTCATCTAGCATATCACCGACATCTCTCGCCATCTCCTTCATGGCTGTTGGCATCTTTTCCCTTGAAGAGCAATAATATATTACAGAAATAGGGACCTTGAGTCTGGATAGAACCCTTTTTGTCCCTGGAGAAACAGTGTAGATTTGATTTTCAGTTAGATCAAACCGTGGCAGTCTTAAATCAAATATTAGGGCATTCAAAAAGACTCCAATGCCAAGAAACATAACGATTGCAAAATAAAATCCTTTTTGAATTCGAAACCTAAGGATTCCTTCTACAGTCAATGCGTTTATCGCCAAGAAAATTATAGTATAAGACACAAAAAATATTACATCTCCCAGATCTACTACTCCTTTTGCAAAAGATGCAAAATGGCTAGGGATGCCAAGGCCATGCCTTAGAAAGGTTCCAAGACCGGCCAACCAACTATCTATAAAAGTAGAAAAAAATTCGGTTCCTGAAAGAAAGCAAAAAAAGCCAGCGACAAGACTCAATATAAAGGCCACAATTTGGTCCTTAAAAAAGGCAGATATGGCCATTCCCAACGAAAGCAAAAAGGCCGACACCAGAAAGCTTCCTGTATATCCAGTAATAATTGGCCCTGGATCTGGATTTCCAAGAAGGTTCAACATTACAGGGATTGGAAAAGTACTTAAAATTGCAAGGACGCAAAACAGAAAGGAGGCCACAAACTTTCCCGTCACCAAGCTGTTACTTGAACCAGGCAGACTAAACAGAAGACCCAGCGTGCCCCGTTTGCTCTCTTCGGCCCATAATCTCATTGTTATAGAAGGAATAAAGATTACTAGCAAAAGCGGCAGATTATTGAAAAAGGCCCTCATATCACAAAGGCCTGCAACAAAAAAAGGGGTCATAAAAAGACCCGAGGCTACAACCAGAAAAACTGTTATAAAGATATATGCAATAAGGGAATTGAAGTAACAATTGAACTCTTTCCTGCAAAGGTTCAAGAAAAGGTTCATAAATTACCCTCCTGTTAATTGCTGTTTTCTCTTCGGTTATGCAAAAGGGCAGAGAAAACCTCCTCAAGATCGGCTTTCTCTTCGGTCATTTCAAGAATTTTAAGAGATTTCTCAAGGGCCAGTTTAGCAATCTGCTCTTTAACCGGTAACGACTCCTTACAGATAATCACAAAGGCCTGTCCATCAAACTCTATCTTCTTGTAAAGGCCTTGAAGGATTCTTTCCATCTCATCAATGCCTTGGGATGGGGAAAGTACCACTCTCAAACGTCTTTCAGGGAAAACCCTACTGGATAGCTCTTCAAGATGACCATCGGCAGTAATTTCCCCACCGTTTATGACAACGGCCCTATCTGTAACAGCAACTATCTCTTGAAGGATATGGCTACTAAAGAGAATGGCCTTGTCTTTTGACAAATTTCTTATCAACTCCCTTATTTCCATAATTTGAAGAGGATCAAGACCAGATGTAGGCTCATCTAGAATAAGGACCGGAGGATCATGTACAAGGGCCTGGGCCAAGCCGACTCGTTGCCTGTAACCCTTTGAAAGCTCTCCTATAGGCCTGCACCAGACCTGGCAGAGACCACAGTTTTCACATATCCATTTTAGTCTTTGTGTAAGCCTCTCTCCCCTGAGGCCTCTGGAACGTGCTGTAAAATTAAGATACTCCCTAACCTCCATCTCATCGTAGAGCGGTGCCTGTTCAGGAAGAAATCCAAGATTCTGTCTTACATAAAGGGGCTCCTTCTCTATATCAAATCCGTTTATTTTTGCAGTTCCTGAGGTAGGATAAATTTGTGTGGCAAGTATCTTCATAATAGTAGACTTGCCGGCACCGTTTGGACCAACCAATCCGACGATCTCACCCTTGTTAACTGTAAAGGTGCAATTCTGGACTGCCTGAACGTTGCCGTAACTCATACACAAGCTCCGGACCTCTATCATCCTAAACCTCCTTAAACTACTGGAGTGCAGCGTTTATATATCCAGACTAGCCAAAAATTCAAAAAAATTTATTTCTTGATATTTGGTTGTCAAGATCTAAGGGGGATTTGCTGTCCCCTAAAATTCCTTTAGTGGTTTTCTGTTAAGATGGAAGGTCGCCGGAGGTGGCAGTAGAAGCGTATCGGAAATAGGTCTCCATAAAACGACCTGAAACGATCTCAGCTACTGAGAAAATTAACTTACCCTTCTGTAAAAATTTCCCAGATAGGGCAAAAAAAAGCATCCTAGACACTTCAAAAATTAGATTCTCAATGGACGAAAGCCTATCCCTGTCGAGGTCTACACCAAAGACCCTGCACCTGACGGGCCTCTTGGGGAAAATAGCACATTTATCCTCTAATAAAAGTGAACATTCCAATCCCTTGTCTCTGTAAAATTTTTGGAACTCTTCGTTGGCTTCAGAAGGGCTATCAATGGATAGATCGGCCTTGAGCTCTCTCTCCTTTTGAAGTTGATGATTAGCCTTTCTTACAAGCATGTGACGGTCTTCAAGCCTCAGTTCCCTGTTTATCCAAGAATGGATATAGAGGCTTTCCAAAAAGGATAGCTCAAAATACCTATGGCAACAGTCCATATCATCCTTACCACAAACTGGAAAACCTTCTTGCACCATAGAATCAACTGCCTCTAGTATTTCTTCATATTTTGAAAAATAGACCGATAAATCTATAGTCTCCCTGTTGTCAAGATTTGGCTCACGAATACTCAAGGGTTTTTCCCGTTTATCGTATCGTCTTAGAAGTCTCCATTGGCTCCAAGAACTTGACCCCGCCCTTGTCCCTTTTAGTCTTTCGCTGGCCTTTTTATAACCTAATCCCTTTCTTATAAGATATGCAGTAACAAAGGTACCTGTCCTGCCTATACCATGCTTACAATGAACCAGGACCTTTTTCCCAAGAAATATCGCTTCATCCAACCAATCAAGTGCCTTTTCCATTGCTTCCATGTCAGGTGCATGTTCATCTGGGATGGGCAGATAATATACATCAAAGCCTGCCTTTTCCTCTATCTCGTGCAGATCGCAATATTCACCGCAAAGATTGACAATGGCAGTTATTCCAGCCTTTTTGATAGCCTCCAGATCATCGTATGACATAGGGGCATATCCAACAGCCAGGTTAGGGGTAATCCATGTCAGTTCATAATTGGACATTATACAGTTTTTCCCTGTCAGTCCTTAAAAAACTCTGACCTGCCCTGTAAAAAATCTTCAGCCAGCGAAATCACATCATTTCCGGGCTTGAGATACATATCCATAAGTCTTGTAATTCCTGCTAGGCGGCCCAACTGAACAAGTATCTCTTGAGAACGATCACACGGTATCTGATTAATTTTTCCATCTACAAGCTCCCCAGTACTTTCTGCTTCAAAGCCCAACTTTCTCAGGATATACACTAAAAATTGTGCTCTTAAAAGCTTGCCTTCGGCAATACCCCCGCCTCCTGAAAACCTGAATGTAATATAATTTGTATCAATATCCTGGCTACATAATGCATCTATTTGTATAAAATGATAACCAAAACGAATGTTTAAGTTCATATAGTCTTTCGCCAGTACAGCGTAACTAGATAATTCTACAGAATCCTTGCTCACAACTCCCCCGGCCAAGACTATCCTGTCGTAATCCTCCCATGCAAAGTGTTCGGCTTCGGTCCACTTTACCGATGGATCAGACAATCCCTTCCAAAAAGCCTTCATAGGAAGGGACGAAACCTGCTCTATAGAAATCTCCTCAATATCCTTAGCCTCGTCCTTGAGACCTCCGCCAACATCAAGGACATAAAAAAGGATAGGGAGTCCGTTCCTGAGCCTTTTGACACCCTTTCCTCCAAAACCAGCTTGGCCACCAAGGGAAAACATCTCCCTCATGGAGGTCTCATGAATAAATCTTATAATATCATGAAGGGATCTACATCCTTCTGGTTTAAAATCCTTTGCATTAGGATCAACCAAGTTTAGCTTGCAGGCAAGCTCTAAAAGTTGCTTAAGCCTGGAAAAGACAGGCCTTTGACCTTTTTCCCAAGCACGATCTTTGACCCTTTGAGATACACAACCCTCTACCTTACCTGGGAAAATTGCACATCTATCTGCATCTACTGTCACAATCTGACCATGTTTTAACTCTTCCATGGCACCTTTAAGACCACAGATATATGGTATTCCCATTTCTCTAGCCACAGAAGCACAGTGACTGGCCGGACTTCCCTCTTCACTGATTATTGCCTTGATCCTGTCAAATACCATTACATAATCCGGAGGGGCAGTCCTTGTTAAAAGGATTGCACCTTCTGGTATTGCAACAAGCTCTGATCTACTTGCGACCTTGTATATTGGCCCAAAAGCACAACCCCTAGATGCACTCTGGCCTCCGGCAATAATAGGCCTGAGTCTCGTATTGGCTTGCCTGCTTAAAGATTGACGTTGAAAACTATCTTTAACTTGCAAGGGCCTAGCCTGCAGAATTCTGAGCTGTCCATCCTTATCTAGACACCATTCCATATCTATTGGGCAACCAAATAGTTCCTCTATCTCAATCAACCAGGTAGCTAATCTGAACACGGTGTCCCTATTCCAAAAGGGACATCCTAGCATTTTTGAGTCTGATTCCACTGCCAGCTTATGTCTGTTTACTATTATTTCAACTGGCCTTACCCTGCCTGAGACCACCTTCTCGCCCAAACCAGAACTTGCAAATATCAGCATAGTGTTATCATCGTCTAATTCAGGATTTTGAGAATAAGCCACTCCAGCACATAATGGATCTATCATTTCTTGCACAATTACCGCCATAGGAGTGTCAAGATCACAAAATCCACTTTTGATGCGGTAGAATATGGCATTGGGTGTATATTTACTCTCTAAGACCTTTTTATATGATGCAACTGCTCCAGTCCCTGGGACCCCTATTATAGACAGATATTGACCAGCAAATGAGCTATTGCTATCTTCGGCAACGGCACTGGACCTAATAGAAAACTTCTGTCTAGGCGCATTATTAAATCTTTCTTTAAGGGCCTTATCGATCTCCAATCGTAAAGATATCGGGATCTCCTTATCCTTAAGGTAGGTCAAAATTTTCTGAGAACAGGCTTCTAGTGCCTTTGGCTCTGATATGACAACCTTTGAAAGCTCTTGTTTTAATAAAGAAATTCCGTCAATGCATTCCAAGAAATAGAAAAAGGCGTGGGTTGTTACTACAAAAAAACGTGGTACAGCTAAATTTAACTCTCTAACTATGCGAAAGAGATTATATCCTTTGCCTCCTAACAGGATATCAGAAATTTTCTCATCAGATCTTGGATCAAGGATAAAAGGAGGAGAGATATTATAATATCTTGGCTCAAGGATGAATCTGCAATAAAAATCAATCTTTTTAAAATAATCCTTTAAATTACCATATCTTAAAGGGGCAAGCTCCATTAATCCCTGGACCATCTTTTTGACTTCTGCAGAAAGCCCTTCATAAATCTGGACAATGCGGAAACAGTCAACCTCTTTTTGCTCGTAATAGATTTCTTCAAGCTCTGCTAAATGGATATGGGCCTGTCTATCTGCAATAATAATCTGTTTAAAGGCCTCGTATCTTTTTCTTGCCAAGGCGCCAGGAGCGAAAAATTGATAAGTCCAGTATTTAAATAGGGTAAAAGGCATAAGGACTTCCCTTGCAATCAACAAATACTGACACCAATGGATAGTTAGGAGTCTTCTGTTATTTTTAGCAGAAAAAGGACAGTTAGAAAAGAAAAGGGCCGCTAAAGCGACCCTACAATTCATAAAGATATAGATAGAGGAAGATCCTTATATGTCTACTATTTGAGGCCTAAGCAAAATTACAAGTTCTCTCTTTTTCTTAAACTTCCGCTCACTCTTAAATGCCCAACCTACAAGCGGCAGGTCGCCTAGGAAGGGGACCTTGTTACCTTCTACTCCCTCCATATCATCAATAATGCCACCAATAACCAAAAGATGGCCACTCTTCACCCTAGCCATTGTAGTCATCTCTCTAAGGTTTACCTCGGGCAGGTCAACCTCAGCATATCCAGTAAGAAAGGAACCAAACTGACGAGGGGTTATCTTTGCCAAACGACTATTCACAGGAGTAAGCTGAAGCACTATCTCGTCATCTGATTCTATATTGGCAATAACCCCGAGTCCAATTCCTGATAAGATATCTCTTGTCTCTATAGTATAAGAGGTGGTTGCACCGTTTCCTGTATCGTTCACCACAGTTGTTACACTGTCTATATATCTGGTGGTTTTGCCTCCAGTTATCATTGCTGGCTGGCCGTTCAATAAAGAAAGTTTCGGGTTTGACAGCACCTTAACATTTCCAAACTCGTCCAAAAAGTTGAGCACCAAGTCAAATGGTTCCCGTGTCATAGTAACACTTTCAAGGAACTTGATCCCATCGGTAGGATAGATTTGGCCGTTTTTACCAAAGGTCATGTGAAAATTGAATGCTGAATCCTTAAGCAATCCACTCCAGTCCACACCTTTTGCATTGGAGTCGTCAAGGTCTACTTCGATAATCTTGGCTTCAATAACAACCTGCTTCGAAAGCATTTCATGCAAATGATCTAGGTAGTCTTCCACCTTTTCTAAAATAGAACGAGGAGCTGTAACAGTTACGATTCCAAGAGGCTTGTCAATGGTGAAATAAAAGCCCCTTCGGGTCCCTTCCCCAGTTCCTTGAATCACTTGCGTTCCCTCACTCTGTTGGTTGTTTGTATTTGTTCCTTCAAGCTCAACCCTTGCCTGCTCTTGCCTTACACAAAGGGCTTGCTGAGCTGGATTATTAGGGTATCTTGTGCGGCAAAGAGACTCTATCCTTGCCTGATCTATAGTTTCCCCAGTGCTTTCAGGCACATTTAAAGTTGCAAGATCAAGTATCCTTCCAAGATTTTCTTCTATTGTTTTCCATATATCTATATCTTCATCGGTATGTTCGACCCCTAATTCTCCTCGAAGGCCTGTATCTACATCACCAGCGTTTCCCAAGAAATCGCCTCCTACCGAGGTACGGTAACTTCCAGTAAGAAATGGACAGGTCACATGGAAACGCTTTGTATCTTTGTACTTGACTACTATTGTACGATTTTTAAACTCATAAAAATAGTCAACCTGTCTCAATACATCGCTTAACGCATCCCAAAAATTGGCATTTGCCTTAATATTTACATTTACAAGCACGTCTTGATCCACATCACTTGACCAACTTACATTCATTCCCTTAAGATCTGCCAAAGACTTTATAACTTCATGAAGCGGCACTCGTCCATTTTTGGAATTTATATTTGCCCCTACAAGCATCTCAGGCAGCTTGGCATCCTTTGTATTTATATGAACCTCAGACAGGCTATAAGAAGGCTTCCACTGAATTTCTGGTTTAAAGCGCGAAGGTCTAAGGGCTGCCGGACCGGACTGTGTCTCTGCAAGTTTGTTTGTCTCTTGAGCCTTTAATGATGATTTGGCCTTTTCAGGTGGTTGAGCCACATCGTTTTTCAAATTGTGTTGAGCACAACCGCCACTGAATAAAATCAGACCCATAAGGGCAATGGACACATAAATTTTGAAGATGCGTTTATCTTTAATAGGAGCGAACATTTTAAGACCTCCCTTTATTTATTAGAAGATACCGATGTGCCTGTAAGTGCACTTAGCCTTAATCTTGCAAACTTTTCCATCTCTTTGGGTACACTGCTCCCTGATGCTAAAAGTGCCCTGTATTCTGCAACTGCTTGAGGAATTCTTGAAAGATATTCATAACATTGGGCCTTTAACATAAGCATATCAGGGGTAATATTATAATTGGCCTCGATTCTGTTAATTAGCCTAAGTGCCTGCCTATAATTTCCTTGAGAAAAAGAAAACACTGCATAATTCCATAACGTATCTTTGGTGGGCTTGATGTTCATGGCAAGCTCAAAATACTCCCTCGCATCTTCTGGCCTGTCCATTCTGGCCAAGGCTACTGCTGCTATAGCCGCTGCCTCGGCATCCTTCTTTTTGAGTTTGAGTGCCCTTTTGGCATAATTGAAAGCGGCAAGATTATCATTTCTTTGCAGGGCTAAAGCAGCAAGCTTATCAAGCAACTTAAGATTGTCCGGCCATAGCTCTATAGCCTTTTTAAGGGATTCATAGGCCCCCAAAATATTGCCTCTTTTTTCTTGGGAAGCGGCCTTTTTAATAAATTTTTCAGCCCTTAGCACCTGTTTCAGAGGAGTAGAAGACTTATGTGTGTTTTCTACATTAAGACGCCGCCTAGCGATTCTGGATTTTCCAGAGACTTCAACGGTCCCTGTAACGGTTTCAAGGGTTCCAGAACTCTTAACATCTCCTACCCACTCAATGGATTTCTTCTTGGGATAAATCATTATAGTATTGTTTTTTTCTATGCTCTCTAATCCCTTGAGATTCTTGATTACTTCTAAGACAAAGGTCCATGGCACATTGTCTAGCGCAAGAGTAAGGGTGCCCTTCACCCCCTCATCAACAACCACGTTTTTACCACTTACTTGGCCAAGTAGCCTAAAAACGTTATGTAAATCTACCTTATAAAAATCCACACTTATTTTTTTAGGACCAGAAAGAGTACCATTGGCCCTTTTGGCAACCATTTTAGTCTTTGGGACATCACTGGCGGCAATCAATTGTGCCCCTCTCTTTACTGAAGCAACCTTTAGATTTTTCTGGGGCTGTCTATTTTTGAGTTCCTTCAGCCAGTAATCAACGTCAGACTTGTCCTTTGACGCCCTAACCTCTTCAATCCCCACAGGCGAGTATCCCACCTGAAGGCCGAGCATTAAAACAAAGACGACGGTTGGCCAAAAAACCTTTTTTCTCTTGTTAGCTAGATTCATCACCTTCCTCCGGATGGAGATATAATGTTCTATCCCGAAAAGTGGGCTTTCCCCTTAGGTCCTCTACCTTTTCCTTTACAATCACCCTATCTCTGGTAATGGATACAACCTTGCCATCGTTATAACCTATCCTCGTCCCAATCCTGAGTGTGTAGCCAATACCAGAGGCATCTTGGGCCATTGCCAAGGCATCACCGTCTGGTTGAAGCACTATGCCTACCAAAGTAAGCTGTCCCACATCCATACACTCCAGCGGGGTATCACAACTTTCGGGTCTCTTTTTTACGGTGTTAGACTTGCTACGAATGCCTTTTTTCATCTCGGTCCTGAAAAAAGGTTTAAAAGGATCTGGCTTTCCTGCTGCTACATAATGATAATCCACTGGTGACAAAAGCTTTTCTAATCTCTTTTTGTACTGTGCAATTTTCTCAGAGATCTTATTGCTGGCCTTATTGTTGACCTTTTTTACTCCTTTAGCAGCCAGCAAGGACTGGGCCGTAGGACCTGATAATAAGAAAATTGAAAAAATTACAGGCAAAAACACCTTGGACATTTGCCAACTCCCACCTTTGATTCTGTACCAAATAGTGTACATGGTTATCTTCTTCTCTTCTTGCCTTTAGTCTTGGCCCTCTTTTGTTCTTCGGGCGTTAAAAATCTATAGGTAACAGCCGTACACTTTGTGTGAATGATCCAGTTACTCCCGCGCTGTACAACACCCTTGTTATCCACTCCTGTAGATTTTGCTTGGGAGGCAGCAGGGGATAAAGACTTTGCAGAAGACGTCTTTTCCTTATTTACTGCCTGACTCCATATCTGCGAACTCTCCTTTGCCTTTCCCATAGTCACATCTTCTATATGTACAATTCGGGCCATCCTGCTAATTCTATCGAAAAAAACCACCGTATTATGAAACGGTCCTTCAAGTTCAAGCGAAACTGGTATTGCAGCATAAAAATTGTTTATCCGTTCGGTTCCCGGCTTAAAGGCCTGGAACTCGAGTCGGGCTTCGTTGCCAAGAGAGGATATTTCTGTAAGAACCGATGGAATATCCTCTTTCTCTGGAAGGAGCTTCATTGCCTGCTTTAGCAGCCCTTCCATCTCTTTTAACTCCTTTTCAAGTTTTGGTATCTGCTTGCTCTTTTGCTCAAGAATGGCAATCTCTTGTCTGAGTTTAGGAATCTTATTTGAAATAGAGTCAATTTCTCCTATCCTGGCAGATAGGAATAGATACCAAAAGAGCCCGATAGGCAGCAGCCAAGAGATAATAAATATCAAGGCCTTTTGCCATATTGGCATCCTGTAAACCGTATCAAAAAGTGTAGAGGGAATCTTTATCTGGAATTTGTCTTTTAAGGACATAGCATCAACCTGTGTGTATTACTCAACTCTTGTAAACTTTGTTTTTTACTCAACTGACCAGATCAATCATTAAATCAAACTGCATCAGTTCGTGTCCTTGTATCTTCTGTCTCCTGGTATTCATTAATCTTACCTTTTTGGTTAGTGGAGATGCATCTAACCTTCTCATAAAAAGGGCCACTGTATGATTATCCAATGCAATACCCGACAACTTCAACTTCTCAGACCTTAGTTCCAGGCCTTTTAGCCATAACCTATCTATTGGTAGACAGGTGACAACTTCATCCATAACCTTTACTGTACGGATTCTGCCATGCTGCAATTTTTCTATTGCCTGGAATTTTGTCTCTATTTCTTTACTTTTTCTTTTTGCCTGGGTTATCTTCCTGTTCACATAAGCCAACTGCGCCTTTCTTGCCTCCAGCCTCTTTAATTCCTTTCTTTGTGCTGAAACTTTGCCCTGGATGGCAAAACCTATTGCAAACAACCCGGCAAGCAACAATATAAAAGACAGAAAAAATACAGAGACTTGTTGCCTGACCGCCTCTCGTTTCTTCCACTCTCTAACTGGCAAAAGATTTATAGATATCACTACCCTGCACTCCTTATGGCCAATCCACTGGCTATCGCCATCTGTGGAGATATGCTTTCTAGGTATTTTTCATCTATATCCTTATCAGGCACTTGGCTTGCGAATGCGTTTAGCTTGCGTGTCTTAAGACCCAAATCATTTGAAAAATAATCCGTAAGCCCCTTGAGCAAGGATGTGCCACCACTTATGAACACACAGGTAGGAAATTCATCTGGAGCTGCCCCTGACTTAAAAAAACTTATGGCCTTTTTGATCTCCTTACACCACAACTCTGTGATCTCTTGCACCACACCTGTAATTTCTTTTGCTAGCACCTTGTCTTTGGTACCACTAATCTTTACTATTTCTGCATCGTCTCTATTAAGGCCTGTTGCTTCCTGGATCGCCTCTGTAAGCTGTTCTCCACCTATATTCATATCCCTGGTAAAAATAGGCATGCCCTTTTTAACAATATTGAGGTTTGTCTTGCTTGCACCAATATCTATGAGAACTGCTGGTTCTTCTACGTCACCGAACGCCAGCTCAAAGGCATTTACAAGGGTAAAGGCATCAACATCAATGACGGATGGGGTAAGCCCTACTCCCTCAAGAAGGTTGGCGTATTCATCTACAATTTCTTTTTTGGCTGCCACCAAAAATATATCGCTACCGCCATTTTCTTCTGGATAGGTCTTGAGCACACTGAAATCTATGTAGACATCTGAAATTTCAAACGGAACGTATTTTTCTGCCTCTATAATAAGGTTTTCTTCCATCTCCTTTTCTGTCATATATGGAACGTGTATCTTTTTTACAATGACTGAATAACCAGAAATAGAAGTAGATGCCCTTTTTAGAGATGGTTGAAGGTTAGACAACAGATGTTCAAGTACCTCCAAGACCACTTCATGGTCTTTTATAGAACCGTCTACAATAGCACCTTGCGGAAGGAGGGCTCGCCCAACTTTTTTTACCCGTCTCTGTCCGTCATTGCCTGTCAGTTCCACCACTTTTATGGTATGAGAACCAAGGTCAACTCCTAGAGTTGGCTGTGGCCTCTTCTTGAATAGTGCTTTGAGATTGAATTTTTTCATGTCTCTTCAGAAGTTTCCCATTTTTTCATGTTATTATTTTGTTCGGCACCAACAAATTTTTCCTAAAGGGGTTTAAAATACTTGTTTAAAAAAATTTGAAAGTTATCATTACTGGCCTTAAATTCTTATATGTTTCTAAAAAGCTATTGAGGCCCAAAAATTATTATTAAAATCATGAAAACTGATATAAACCGCATAAGAAACTTCTCTATTATTGCCCATATTGACCATGGCAAATCCACCCTTGCAGACAGAATTCTCGAATTTACAGGTAGTGTGACTGCCAGAGAAATGAAAAAGCAATTTCTGGACCAGATGGACATAGAAAGGGAAAGAGGGATAACCATAAAGGCCCAAACAGCGCGTCTTTTCTACGATGCCAAGGATAAAAACAGATATCTTTTAAATCTTATAGATACCCCTGGACATGTAGATTTTTCCTACGAGGTGTCAAGAAGCCTTGCAGCCTGTGAGGGTGCCCTTCTTGTAGTGGATGCCACTCAAGGTGTTGAAGCGCAGACCTTAGCTAATGTATATCTGGCTCTTGAAAACGACTTAGAAATTATTCCCGTCTTGAACAAGATCGATCTTCCAAGTGCCGATCCTGATGCAGTTATCCAGCAAATAGAAGACATCATAGGCCTGGACGCTTCAGAGGCCATTTTAGTAAGTGCAAAGGAAGGAATTGGAACGCAAGATGTGCTGGAAGCCATTGTCAACAAGGTGCCTCCACCTAAGGGAGAGCCTAATGCCCCTCTTAAGGCCCTGATTTTTGACTCCTGGTTTGATCCGTATCAGGGAGCCATAGTACTGGTTCGGGTAATGCAGGGTACCTTAAAAAAAGGGATGCAATTAATGATGATGTCAAACAGAAAAAAATACGAGGCCCTCAGGATAGGTGTATTTTCTCCTCAAAGCGTGGATGTGGATGTACTTGGACCAGGAGAGGTGGGATTTGTAGTTGCTGGGATCAAAAACGTAAGGGACACTCAGATCGGAGACACCCTGACAGAGACAAAGAAACCGGCTAATACGCCCCTGCCTGGTTTTAAGCCAGTAAAGCCCATGGTATTTTGTGGCCTTTATCCAGTGGATACAGGCCAATATGATCAGCTTAAAGAGGCTGTAGAGAAACTTTGGCTGAATGATCCAGCATTTACCTACGAACCCGAAAGCTCAACAGCCCTTGGTTTTGGATTCAGGTGTGGCTTTCTTGGTCTGTTGCACATGGATATTGTTCAAGAACGTCTAGAAAGGGAGTTTGAGCTCACGCTAATTACAACTGCACCTGCTGTGGCATACAAGGTCGAGCTTGCATCTGGGGAGGAGTTGACTATCCATAATCCTGCTCAGATGCCAGATCCTGGCAAAATCAAATCTATTTCCGAGCCTTATGTAGAGATGGAAATATATGTACCAAAGGAATTTGTAGGGCCTGTAATGACCCTATGTGATGAAAAAAGGGGTAAACAAAAAGACATGACATATCTTACAGCAGAGAGGGTTCTTTTGAAATATGAACTGCCTTTCAATGAGATAGTCCTTGATTTTTACGACAAGCTTAAGTCTGTCAGCAGGGGGTATGCATCTATTGATTATGACTTTTTAGAATATAGGCCTGCCAAGCTTGTCAAACTAGACATTCTTATCAACAAACAACCAGTAGATGCCCTCTCAGTAATTGTACACAAAGACAAGGCCTACTACAGGGGAAGAGAGCTTGTTTCAAAACTCAGAAAGATAATTCCGCGTCAGTTATTTGAGGTGGTCATACAGGCTGCCATAGGCAGCAAGGTGATAGCTAGGGAACGCATACCTCCCTTAAGAAAAGACGTTACAGCCAAATGTTATGGTGGAGATATAACAAGAAAGAGAAAATTACTCGAAAAGCAAAAAGAAGGTAAGAAAAGGATGAAACAGGTTGGACAGATCGAAATACCTCAAGAGGCCTTTCTTAGTGTCTTAAAAGTATAATGCTCCTTGCATTAACTGTTAGCAAGCACTAACATAGCAGCCCATGAAAACAGACAGCCAGAATATCTTCCCATTTGTGAACATAAACACCTTAAAAGAATACGCCCAGGCAATTCTTATTGCCCTTGTAATCGCCCTGTTTGTAAGAACCTTTATAGTACAGGCCTTTAAAATCCCATCTGGCTCCATGATCCAGACTCTGCTAATTGGAGATCATATACTGGTTAACAAGTTTATATACGGAGTCAAAAATCCGTTTACACGTACATCATGGATAGAGCTTAACAAGCCCCAAAGGGGGGATGTTATCGTATTCATATTCCCCCTAGAGAGAGATAAAGATTTTATCAAGCGGGTAATAGGTGTAGAGGGAGACACTATTCAAATCATAAACAAAAAGGTTTTTGTCAACGGTAAACCCTTTAAGGATCCTCCGGGGGTGCAGCATACAGATCCCAATATACTTCCTGCAGGAGTTAGTCCCAGAGACAATCTTGGCCCTATCAAGGTCCCTCCAGGAAAGCTCTTTGTTATGGGAGATAACAGAGATCAAAGTTTTGACAGCCGCTTTTGGGGGTTTGTGCCAGTAAAAGACGTAAAGGGTAAGGCGTTTATAATCTATTTTAGCTGGGATTCGGATTCACATGGGATACGTTGGAACCGTTTTGGTAAATTGATTCATTAAATGTCAAGGTACATCAAAAAATGAAATGACCTGATGTCAGGCAAGGAGTTGTCTTTTTATAAATCTGCCTATTCCTTCAACTCCCATCAAATATATGGAAGAACAAAGACCTATGTAAAGTAGGCAGGCAAGGATAGCTGCAAGGTTATTTTGATAAAGAGCCTTTCTAATTACATAACCTATGCCCATAGTTGCTGCCAAGAATTCTGCCACAATAGTCCCTACCATTGCCAAGGTAGCACTTCCTGCAATTACGGTTATTATTTTATCTAGGTTTTCAAATACCCTTATAGTAATCTCTGTCATAGACTTAAGCCGACCAGTCTGTATAAAGAAATGCTCCACCTCTTCCACAGGAGCAGAAAAAATTCCAAGAAAATTTAAAAGTAATGGGAAGTAACAAATAAGGGTTGCAATAAGAAGCCTTGAAGCCAGACCATCTCCCAGAAAAATAAAGACAAGGGGAGCTATGGCAACCACAGGATAGGCCTGCAGATTATAAGCTGCTGTCTTAATCATGCTTGATAGAATCGAACCTCCTCTAGCCCAAAATGCAACAACAACAGCAAGAACAATGGCAAGGCAATGGCCACCTATTGCCACACTTAGTGTATTCAATGAAGGCAGTAAAAAATCACGCCACCTTCCCAAGATCATAGCTAAAATTTCAGATACAGGTGGGATTAAGTAATCAGAGAGGTTTGCTGCATATTTCACACCCTCTATGACAACAAGAAAAAATAAAAATATAACAGAAAACTGTATCAGCCTCATTGCGCTCTTCCCTGTGGAGTAGAAGCGGCCATCAAAACCTTCAGGATTGTATCTTTGAGCAAATCTGCTGTATCTGAATCGCGTTGCCTCTCTGTTCCGTCAATTCCCTGAATCTCTATAAGCCTTTTCGCTTCGAATGCCTTACCAGGAATAATAAAAATCTTCTTAGAAAAGAAACACACCTCTTCCACATTGTGAGATATATAGAAGATGATCCTGTTGTTACAAAATCTTTTCTTGATTACAGATAGGATATGGTTTCTTGAAGGCTCGTCTACATTTGCCAAGACCTCATCACATATGAGCATATCAAAGTCTTGCACAAGGTACCTTGCAAGGTTTGCCCTATTCTTTTGACCCATAGATAATCTGAAAAATTTTTTAGCAAGAAAAGGAGACAGGCCTAGCTGGTCTATAAAAAATTCCAAATCACCCATAGGGACCTGACTCGCCTTGACATTCTTGAGGTGATGGCCAATTGATAACCATCCTGGGAGACGCTCTGTATTGTAACAAAGCAAGATGGTATCCACCTTGTCCCTTTTGATAGAACCTTCGTTCGGATTTATAAGTCCTGCAACAATCCTTGCCAATGTAGATTTACCACAGCCTGAAAAACCAAAAAGGGAATAAAAACCAGGTGATTTAATACAGAAACTTAACCTGTGAAAGAGGAGATACTCTGCCCCTTTGTAACCAAAGCTGATGTTTTGAGCTATTATCTCCACTTAAACTGCTTAAAGGCTACATCTAAAAATCATCAACCCCTTCTAGCACAAAGGTGTTACCTACTATCTGCGACCTTTGGCCAGCCTCTCTAGTCTTCTACGCCTCTTTTTTCTCCGTTTGATGATTTTCTTAACAGTTGCATTAAGGATATCCTCTCGCAACTTGATCACATCAGAGTCTGCACCGAAGACAGCCACCTTTAGATATTCGAAGCCAAACTGCATGAGTTCTACATCGTCCTCAAGTATCTTTCTAAGCACCTTTCCATCAACTATGTAAGTATCGAGAAATCGGCTTTCAAATACAAAGCTTCTGAACCGTTCCATATTGGTTGAAACCATGAAAAATAACTCTCTCGCCTTTGGAGGCATCTCTGTTTCTTCTCCAAAGGAACGCTTTCTTAACAGTAACTCCATCCATTCACGGTTCATCCTGTCATAAAAATCAGAGCCTTGATCCTGTCTCCACGACTCTACAGTCCATTCGGTCTCTTCATCAAACCCCTTGCAATGTGGTTCTTTAACTATAAAGAAAAACTCTTCTTCCTCGCCTGCATGTTTTTCCTGTTGCCTTAAGCTTGCAAGCCCTACTGGATAATAACGACAACATACAGGTCTGTCAGAATAGACCTGGCATCCTCTTTCAGTTACAAAGGGACATCTGCCCCCTTCATCTTCAAGCATCTTTAGCCTGGCTACCGGGATCCTAGTTATGCCAAGAAGCTCTGGTTCGGTATAGAGCCGCAAAAACAGATCAGAAGAAAGGCCTAGCCTATGTTTGAGCCTGACAATATCGTAAGGGGTAAGGATGATGTTCATGTTTCTACAACATTTTGTAAAACAACTTACCCCGGGATAACAACGGAATTTGAATTTACTGTCCCTATCGAGTCTGACAGGTTCGACAACACTATCTTTCTGGCCCTTTTTGAGGGCCTTGTCTATTCTCTTCTCTAGATGCTTAAGTGACATAGAATTTGTCTTCCTAGATTGGATTTGTTTAAGGCCCTGCCAGTCTAAACCACATGCTTCCTCCAGGCAACTGCTAAGACCCGCATGTTCTTTAATCCATGTTCCCCCAAAACCGGTTAAACTGGCCTTTAAACGCGCACACAGGATAATTACACCAAAATTTGCCAAGAGCCGGTGTCTAGCACATTTTTAAAAATCTCTCAAACTCATTGTAGGTGTTTACATTAGAAAGACAAAGGTCAAGATCAAGATACCTTACATCCGATGACGTAATCGTCTTAACTGGAGCCTCTTTAAAGATTTCGGCCATCCTGTAACGTTTTTCCTCTATCAATCTTTCTATTATAGGCAACAGATTCTTATGATACCGGGCATGAAGAGGATGAAGCCTGCCTCCTGTTTTTGGAATCAAGACGGGTTCTGAACATTGATATCTAAGCATAAAACAGATTAGTTCCGGACATAACATGGGCATATCGCAAGCCACAAGCAAAACGTTATCATAAGGAAGTGCCTTAAGACAAGAATAAAGCCCGCCTATTGGCCCTATTCCTTTTATGAGATCAACAACCTTTTGCACTTTTAACCAGCTAAAGTCCCCAGGTCTTGCTATTGACAAAACAATATTTGGACAGGTCCTTGCCACCTTTGCCAAAATGTCTTCTATAAGGGTCTTACCTTTCCAAGGCGCTAACGCCTTGTTGGAACCAAATCTTCGGCTCTTGCCGCCAGACATTACAACAACTGCATTATTTACCATAAAGCCCGCTTCTCCAAATATAAAATGAAATCAGACTGTTATCCCGAGAAGAAAAACATCAAATCTTATATTATAAGAGACTATTGACAAGTAGTCTCATGATGATTATTTAGTTTAACACATTTCGATTGCGGGGTGGAGCAGTCTGGTAGCTCGTCGGGCTCATAACCCGAAGGTCGCAGGTTCAAATCCTGCCCCCGCTACCAAAAAAACAAGGGGTGTGACGTCTTCGTCAACCCCTTTTTTTATTTTTTAGCGGTTATTCTTATTGCAAAGGAAGAGAAAGGTTTATTTCTTTATTTTGATATCGAGTTTCTTGAGTTTTTTGTAGAAGTTGGTTCTAATAATACCAGTTTGTTTTGCCGCAAGGCTTATGTTGCCCTTGCATCTTTCAAGAGCGGTTAGAATATATTCCCTTTCAAACCGTCTCTTTGCATCTGCATAGGGAAGCATTTTGTCGTCTTCCACAAACTTGACACCCTTTGGCAAAGAAGACAACCTGCCATCATAGTTGAGATATCTAGTAGTAATCTTATCCGAGGTTTCAAGAGAGACCGCCGCCTCTATAACATTTTCAAGCTCTCTTACATTTCCGGGCCAAGGATAACTGCACAGAAGTTCCATGGCCATTGGGGTAAAACCTCGAATCTCTTTTCCTGATTCTCTTGCATACTTTCTCAGAAAATGATCTGCTAAAAGAGGAATGTCTTCCACCCTCTCTCTAAGCGGTGGAATGGTGATGGTTAAAACGTTTAGCCTATAATATAGATCCTGCCTAAACTTCTTTTCTTCCATCACCTTTTTGAGATCCTGATTTGTGGCAACAAGAAGTCTGACATCCACCTTTATTGGTGTTGTTGAACCAAGAGGCACAATTTCTCTTTCCTGTAGGACTCTGAGCAATTTCGCTTGTATAGTAGGACTAATCTCTGCAATCTCATCTAGAAAAAGTGTTCCACCATCAGCAATCTCAAAAAATCCTTTTTGGGCCTTGTATGCGCCAGTAAATGCACCTTTCACATGGCCAAAAAGCTGAGATTCGAGCAGCGTGTCTTGAAGCGTGGCTGCATTAACACAGACTATCTTTTTGTTTTTCCTGGGGCTATTATAGTGAATGGCCTTTGCTACAAGTTCCTTTCCGGTACCGCTTTCCCCCTGAATCACGACAGTACACTTGCTATTTGCTGCCCTACGGATAAGCTCAAAGAGTTCCTGCATGGGCTTGCTCTTACCTATTATGTTATTAAAACTGTAACGTTCCTGTATCTCCTCGCGAAGACGAGACATCTCAAGCATCAGTTTCCTCTTATCCCAGGCCTTTTGGGTAAGACGAACAAGCTCATCTTTTTGGAACGGTTTTGTAATAAAATCGTATGCCCCGTATTTCATTGCCTCAACCGCAGTCTCTATACTGCCATAGGCGGTTATCATAATCGCAACCACGTTTTCATCGTGTTCTTTTAGACGCTTGAGAAGTGTAATGCCGTCACATCCTGGCATTTTATAGTCCAAAAAAACCAAATCTATGTCTTCTTCTTCCACGAGTTCTAGGCATCGATCCGGATCGGTTGTCGTAACCACATGAAAGCCTTGTCTTTCAAGCATACTTTGTAACAACTCGCAGAAGCCTTGCTCGTCATCAACAACCAGGACCTTTCCCTTATGTCTCATCTTTTTGGCTCTCCTTACTATAGTGTAATGGAAAAATCATGGTAAAGGTGCTTCCTGCCCCTGGACTGCTTTTTACCTTTAAAATGCCTCTATTCCGTCTAACAAGCTTCCAGCAAATTGAAAGGCCAAGACCAGTGCCACTCTTTTTAGTGGTATAAAAAGGTGTAAATATCTTTTGGATATCTTTAGCATTTATTCCACAACCACTATCTTTAATTTCTATTTTTACGGCCTTGTCTCCTACCTTTGCCTTACCTTCAACTCTAGGAACCCGCATAGAAAGATTAATGCCTGGATCGTCCATTAGAAGACTTCCAGGCTGAATTACCGGGGCATTAAACATAACTATGTCTTCTTGTGTGAGCGCCAAAGTGCCTGTTGTAACAGTGATGACACCGCTTCCTTCAATGGCATCCATGGAATTTTTTAAAAGATTTATTAATATCTGTTCCAGTTGATCCGGATCTACCAATATATTTGGCAAATCCTCTTGAAGGTTACAAATTATATCCAACTGGTCTACTCCAGGGTAAAAAACAAAATTCACCGTGTCCTTAACCAAACGATTCACATCCACAGGCCTGAAACTAGGCTCTTGTGGCCTGGCAAACGCCAAAAGATCCTTTAATATTCTTTGGCATCTTATAAGCTCTGTCTCCATACGTTTTAGCTTTGGATAGTGGGGATGATCTGAGGAAAGATCATCAAGGATGTGCTGGGTAAAACCAAGAACTATCCCCATTGGATTATTAAGTTCATGTGATATGCCTGCTGCAAATTCTCCAAGGGCAGTTAACGTCCCTGCCCTCAGTAAATGCTCTTGGGTTGTCTCCAGGTCTTGGGTGGTCTTTCTAAGAGCCCTTTTAAGGCGCTCTATCTGGAGCTTTAATCCCTCTTTCTCTTTTTGACACTGTCTGATACCGATATCCAAGGTCCTTAACCTATGTCTCACTTTTTCTATCAACTCGTTTAGACCATCATCAGTTGCTCCCTCCACCAACTGGCCAAGAAGCTCCTTACACTGTTCAGATTGGCCATAATTCCTGATCAAGATCAGCAAGATGCCACTTGCCATAAGACCAAAAAGAAAAAAGGCCAATATACCAGGCACCCTTTCTTTTATTGAAAGCCCAGAAGGAACCCTTACAAGGGCAACGATATGGGGCCTTGGGATTATTTCATAGCCTTCTCTTTGATTGCTTATCCTCATATGGGATTTCATAGCAAACCTTAGATCTTTTAAAAGCTGACCCTTTAAAGAAAGAGACCTACCGGCAATCTGTTTAAGCTCCTCGTTGAAAAGTAGTATTTCAAAAGGAGAATCATTGGGAATACTAGCAAGCCTCTTAATGGATCTTTGAGAAAAATCCAAAGAATCTAGCAGATTGGCAACTGACAAAACCGTCCTGGTCAGATAAGTCCTAGCCTGCCACTGCAATACAAAATTTCCAAGTCCTGCAAATAATAGTGCAGTAATTATTATCAAGAGGCCTTGGAGCCTTTTATTTGTTTGCAGCAGCCTTCTCACTTTTTATCTTCTCCTGTCAGCTTTTACACTCCCTTATTACTTATTATGGCCTGAAACAGGGCGACTCGATGTACTTGGTGCCTTTACAGGAGTTGTAACAGGATGGCTAACCTTTGTAGAAGACGTAGAGCTTGGAGGACGAGGAGTGGAAGTGTTGTGCCTAGAAGGTGCACTGGATGCTGAAGAGCCACCGGTGATCGAATGATCTGTCATGGAACGGCTTACAGATGTGCTTCTTTTATCAATGGGAGTATGATCTGTCATGGTATGATCCTTGATACTATGCCTATTATCAGTCATATCATGATGCTCCATCTTGTTGTGACTATTTGTCATGGAGGTATGACGATTATCAATATTGGCATTTTCTTTTTTAGATAAGGAGGCGTTTTTCTTATCAGAACCGTGAACGGTCTTGTTTACGTATCCATTGCCACCTGGAGGATTCGACCCACCCTGGTATTGATATTGTTGGTATGTACGGGTTGGACCGAACTCAGATAGGACCTCTGGTGAATATCCCCTTGAAAATACACCCCTGTACCTGCTGCTCGTTTCAATAAAGGCCCGGCTTTTTCTTAAGCCAAAATGCAACTTCAAGCACTCTTTATAACGTTTCCTCTCTTCATCTGACATCGGAGAAGGAGCCTGGGGAGGTTTCCCAGCCATCACCCGTGTTACAAATCCTGCTTCTACCACAACAAACTTTTCAAAAGTATACCTTGGCCATACCACGACACGGCCCTGATAAACTGCAACCACAAGTTGTTTCTTGTTTGCGATTTCAACAGCAAAACGTGTACCGGTCACACCAGCAATGCCTAAAGGAGTATCCACAATAAAAGGAAGACCAGAAAATCCAGGGGTCACATAAAAAAAGGCCTTGCCTTTTATTAATCTGATTACTGTTCCTTTTTGGCATCTGTCTTTGTTACAAAAACCAGGATGTGCCTTTTCTAGGGCATTTTTGATCCCTTTTATAACTTGGCCTAAATAAAACTCACTCTCTCCCTTTACTCTTATTAACGCCTTTTTATTAAACATTAAATCTAAAGACGAACCGCACGTAGTCTTTAGGTAGGAGCCCACAGGTAACTGCATCCATTTCCTGGCTGGTTCCCAGCTACCGTTGTCAGACTGCACAAGGACCGTGCCCTTTAGCCTTACGATCATAACTTTTGTCTCCTGGGCCTGAACAAGACTCCAGTAAAAGCTTGTTATCGCCAAAGACAAAATCGTTATTAAAAATACTTTTCTTATCTTTTCTCCTTGCATATTATATCTCCTTGTATGTCTAGTAAGGCCTGGACAACAGTTGCATCAAACTGGGTGCCCGAACACCTGACCAACTCCATCATAACCTCTTTTAGTATAACTTCTGGCTCCTTAACGGAGTCTTCGTATCTTCTTCCCATCATTGAAACAAAGGCTTCTGCAACAGCAAGAACCCTAGCCTCAATACTTATTTCATCACCAGCAAGACCATCTGGATAGCCCTTTCCATCATAGCGTTCATGGTGATGCCTTATTATACTGGCACACTCTTTTAGTTGGGGAACCTGCTTTACCATTTCGCTTCCTATGGCTGGATGACTCTCTAACCAAACCCTTTCTTCAGGTGTAAGGGTACCCTTTTTGGAAAGAAGATAGTCTGGCACACCAACCAGACCGAGATCATGGAGCATTCCTGCCCTATAAATAAGCTCCAACTGATCGTCATCCAACCCCATACTTTGAGCAAGTTTTCTGGCAACTTGGGCCACCTGCTTAGAATGCCATATAAGCCCTGGCGCCTTTTTTTCTAATGTGCTCATTATTATTTCAAGGGTGCCCTCACAATTTTCATTAAGCTTTTCAAGCAGAAGCCTCCTTTCTATTAATACTGCGGCGTGGACGGAAAATGACCTTGCCAGCTCTTTTTCTTCCAGGCCAAAATCTGGTTGGTCTTTTGTAGGAATGAGGAAAAGACCAAGCAAACTAGAGTCAGAGGCCAATTCAATACAATGCCACCTGTGCCTTTCATGCACGAGCCAGTTCGCCTTAAAGGCTTTAAGATCTCCATATACCTTTATGGCATCTGAAATCTCCTCAATTGATTTATCAGGAATCTGTCCTGAAGATTTGATATAAAATCCTTCTCCAACTTGTTTGAATATGCCAATCACACCCTTTGCGCCAATAAGCTCCCTGAACATAGAGCAAAGATCTCTAATGGAGGCGCTGGAAGATACTTGAGCCATCTTTTTAAGCCTGCAGGCCTGTATTTGCTCTTTTGTCTGAAATTTAAGGGCCTTAAAAATTATGACTCCTGCAATTACAAAAGACCAAGACAGGCAGGCAGGAGTAATCACGACAAACCTATTGATCAGGAAAAATACAAAGGCGCCACATGCTGTCAGCACAATGGGGCCAAAAACAAGAAAAAAGGCCGCCCATCTAATAGAAAGCCTTTGCCCGACCAATCCACCCATAAAAGCTGCAAGCATTACCATTCCGACGACCTCTGGCCAATG
>CAZNKP010000017.1:0-55139 GCA_964573805.1 uncultured Desulfobacterales bacterium
AGAGATGGTGATGCCAGGAGACAACGTTAAGATAACGGCGGAGTTGATCCAGCCTATAGCCATGGAAGAGGGGTTGAGGTTTGCCATCAGGGAAGGTGGACGAACTGTAGGTGCTGGTGTTGTCAGTAAAATTATTGAATAAGGCTTTTTTAATTTAAGGAGTGTTAGTGGGATGATGGTCCCTACTCAGAGAATAAGAATAAGGCTCAAGGCTTACGATCATAAGCAGCTTGATAAGTCACTTAACGAGATAGTTGATACAGCAAGGAGAACAGGGGCAAGGATTGCAGGTCCTATTCCTTTGCCAACAAGAATTAATAGGTACACGGTGCTGAGGTCGCCCCATATTGATAAAAAGTCAAGGGAACAATTTGAGGTAAGGACTCACAAGCGGTTGGTGGATATTCTTGAGCCGACCCAGCAGACTATTGATGCGCTAATGAAGCTTGAATTATCTGCAGGCGTCGATGTGGAAATAAAATTATAATTATCGGGGACTACAGGAATGGCTGGTATCAATGCCCTTATGGGTAAAAAGATTGGAATGACCAGGGTTTTTAGTGAAGAGGGTTCCAGTGTGCCAGTAACTGTGCTGGAGGTTGGGCCTTGTGTGGTCTTGCAAAGGAAAACGGCAGACAAGGAAGGCTACAATGCGCTGCAAATAGGCTTTGTTGAAAAACCATTAAAGAAATTCAATAGGCCTATGAGAGGCCATATACAAAAGGCCGGAGTGGAAAGTGGATTCAGGTATATAAGGGAAATTCCTGTGGATGATCCAAACGAATTCGAGCCCGGCCAGAAGTTGACCCTGTCTGATGTTAATATAAGCCAACTGGTGGATATCGTCAGTGTTACTAAAGGCAGGGGTTTTGCAGGAACTGTTAAAAGACACGGTTTTTCAAGGGGACCAATGGCCCATGGCTCCAAACATCATAGGGCAGTTGGGTCAACTGGAATGAGTGCATATCCATCCAGGGTTCTAAAAGGGAAAAAGATGCCTGGTCGTATGGGTGGTAAGCGTAAGACGGTAAAGAATTCGTTTATAGTAGACGTTCGCCCTGAAGAGAATCTTTTACTTGTAAAGGGCGGCGTAGCTGGTGCCATCAATCAGATGGTTCTTGTTTATTTTAAATAGATTGTAGGAGACAGGGCAAATTATGGCTACCCTGGCAGTATATAGTTCACAGAAAGAAAAGGTTGGAGACGTAGAAGTTTCAGATGCTGTATTTGGTGTCGAGCCAAAGATTGGTCTCCTTCATGAAGTGGTAAAATGGCAACTTGCTAAGCGCCGTTCAGGTACTGCTTCTACTAAGACAAGGGCCGAGGTTAGTGGCGGTGGACGCAAGCCTTGGCGCCAAAAGGGGACTGGAAGGGCAAGAGTTGGAAGTATACGGTCACCGTTGTGGAGGCATGGAGGGGTTGCCCATGGACCAAAACCCAGGGACTACTCTTATAGCTTGCCAAAGAAAGTCAGGCGTCTTGCCCTAAAAATGGTCTTAAGTGATAAGGTGGCTTCTGAAAGAATATATGTGCTTAACGATTTTGGGATAGATGAAATCAAGACAAAGAGGATGGCAGATCTCTTAAGGCTTTTTGGTTGTCCAAAGGCAGTAGTAGTAACCTTGGATAAGGATGAAAAGTTGGCGCTATCTGCCAGGAATATACCAGGGGTCAAGGTGTTGGCAGAGAAGGGTGTGAATGTATACGACCTTCTGAAATATGAGTATTTGCTAATAGAAGAGAAGGCCGTTCAGGCCCTTGATGAAAGGCTAAGGTAATGAAAGATATTTATTCGGTTATAAAATCTCCGATTCTCACAGAGAAGGCCACTATCCATAATGAAAAATATAATCAGATTTTTTTAGAAGTGGATAGGCGGGCCAATAAAATTGAGGTCAAAGAGGCTGTGGAGAAGGTCCTTAAGAAAAAGGTATTAGCCGTACAGATCCTTAATAGGAAAGGCAAGAAAAAGAGGAGCGGTAGATTTGTCGGGAAAAGACCGGATACCAAAAGAGCGATTGTTAGACTTTATCCTGATGAAAAATTTGATCTGTTTGAGGGTGCGTAATGCCAATTAAAAAGTATAAGCCCACATCGCCTGGAAGACGTTTTATGAGCGTTGTAGTGGACGAGGAATTGTCGAAGAAGGAGCCAGAAAAGTCCCTTCTCGAACCACTTAAGCGCAGCAGTGGAAGAAATGTATACGGTCGCATAACAAGCAGGCATAGAGGTGGTGGCCACAAGAAAAAATATAGGGTTATTGACTTTAAGAGAAACAAGTTGGGTATTCCTGCAAAGGTTGCAGCAATAGAATATGATCCTAATAGAAGTGCCAGAATAGCGCTTCTGCATTATCTCGACGGGGAAAAGAGATATATTTTGGCTCCCCTTGGTCTCAAAACAGGAGACCAGGTGATATCTGATGATGTGACAGATGTGAAGCCAGGCAACTCTATGCCATTGAAGAATATTCCTCTTGGAACTTTGGTGCACAATATAGAAATGAGGCCCGGAAAGGGTGGACAGATTGTCAGAAGCGCAGGCACGGCTGCACAGGTAATGGCAAAAGAAGGCCGCTATGTTCAAATTAGATTGCCTAGCGGTGAAGTCAGGATGTTTTTGGAGGATTGCCGTGCAACCATAGGTCAGGTAGGCAATCTGGATCATGAGAATGTCTCCATTGGTAAGGCAGGAAGAAGTAGATGGTTAGGGAGGCGCCCAAGGGTGCGAGGAGTTGCCATGAATCCGGTAGATCATCCTATGGGTGGTGGTGAAGGTAAATCATCTGGAGGCCGTCATCCATGTAGTCCTTGGGGTTGGCCTACCAAGGGTTATCGGACAAGGGGCAAGAAGCCCAGTGATAGATTTATAGTGCGTAGCAGGCATAAGAAGTAACACGTCTCAAAAAGGAGAACAGGCTAGTGCCAAGATCAGTAAAAAAGGGACCGTTTGTTGACGAACATTTAATGAAGAAGGTTAGGAAGGCCTTGGAGACTAACGATCGCAAGGTTATAAAGACGTGGTCTAGAAGGTCTATGATTATTCCTGATATGGTAGGGCTTACCTTTGCGGTTCATAATGGTAGGAAGTTTATCCCTGTTTTTGTCACAGAAAATATGGTAGGGCACAAGTTAGGTGAATTTGCGCCAACAAGGACCTTTTACGGACACGCAGCAGATAAAAAATCCAAGGTAAAGAAGAAATAGGAAGGTTGATCATGGAGGCTAGGGCAATAGGCAAATTCAGGCGCATATCCCCTCACAAGGCCAGGCTTGTAGCAGATCTTATTAGGCACAAGCCTGTGGATGAGGCGATGCAGATAGTTAGTCTGTCTCCTAAAAAGGGAGCCAGAATAATAAAGAAGGTGCTAGAGTCTGCATTAGCCAATGCCACTGAAAATATGAATCTTGATATGGACAGTCTTTATGTGAAGAAAATCTGTGTTGACCAAGGGCCTCAATTGAAACGATGGCGTCCTAGGGCTATGGGTAGGGCCTATGGTATACGGCACAGATTATCTCATATAACTATAGTTTTGGACGAATATTAGTTCGCTGTACTGGGAGGCAATTTTGGGTCAGAAAGTAAATCCAATAGGACTGAGACTGAAGATCACACGTTCGTGGGACTCTAAATGGTTTGCTAACAAAGAGTATCCTAAGTTAGTTCTGGAAGACCACAATATCAGAAAGCATGTTAAGGAAAGGATGTCTCATGCCGGGATATCCAAGGTAGAGATTGAGAGGGCTGCTAAGAGGGTTAGGGTGCGGATTCATACAGCGCGTCCCGGTATAGTAATCGGTAAAAAGGGTGTTGAGATAGAGGCCCTTAAAAAGAATTTAGAAAAGATTGCAACAGGTCCTGTGCTTATAGATATAACCGAGGTGCGCAGGCCTGAGTTAGATGCCCAACTAGTAGCAGAGAACGTAGCTGCCCAGTTAGAAAGAAGGGTGTCTTTCAGGAGAGCCATGAAAAGGGCAGTAGGTCTAGCACTTAAGTTTGGTGCACAAGGAATACGTATAGCTTGTTCAGGCCGGCTTGGCGGGGCTGAGATGGCTAGAAGAGAGTGGTACCTTCAAGGAAGGGTGCCCCTTCATACTCTTAGGGCTGATATTGATTATGGGTTTACCGAGGCCCTTACCACCTATGGTGTAATAGGTGTAAAGGTATGGATATTTAAGGGAGAAGTCCTTCCAGATAAGGATGCTGAGTATATCTCAGCTGATATTTAGCGGGTGAGAAGAGATGCTGGCTCCTAAAAAAATCAAATATAGAAAGCACCAAAAAGGTCGTATCAAGGGGGTTGCTCACAGAGGCAATCAGCTCAATTTTGGCGATTTTGGCTTAAAGGCTTTAGGGCGTGGGCGAATTACTGCACAACAGATTGAGGCTGCCCGTATTGCTATTACTAGGCATGTGAAGAGAAAAGGTAAAATCTGGATAAGAATCTTTCCTGATAAGCCTGTTACCAAGAAACCTGCAGAGACTAGAATGGGAAAGGGTAAAGGCGGCGTGGAATACTGGGTAGCTCCTGTCAAGCCTGGACGGATTTTATATGAGATGGAAGGGGTTGATGAGAAGACAGCGCGTGAGGCTTTGAGATTGGCATCTTATAAGCTGCCCATTCCCACCAAAATTGTAAGCAGGAGTAACATGGTATGAGTGGCGCAGACAAGTTGAGAGAAATGACTATAGAAGAGTTAAAGAAAAAAGATAATGATTTGCGCAAGGAGCTTTTCAATCTGCGTTTTCAGCATGCTACGCATCAGTTGGAAAATACTGCAAGGCTGAGGACTGTCAGAAGGGAGATCGCTAGGGTGAATACAATAATTAGAGAGAAACAGTTGGAGGGTGCTGAGGTCTGATGGAAAAGGCAAAGGGATTACGCAGGACTCTTACCGGGCTGGTGGTCAGCGATAAGAACGATAAAACCGTGACTGTAGAGGTAATAAGAAGATTCAGGCACCCGATCTATGGTAAGTTTGTCCAAAGAAGAAAGAAATATATGGCACACGATCCCAAAAACGAGTGCCGTATTGGGGATAAAATAACAATAGAGGAGCATCGGCCCTTGAGCAGAAAAAAACGCTGGATTGTACGACAGATTGTTGAACGGGCCGTTTAAATTTTGATGCGAGGTATTTAGAAAAATGATCCAGCAAGAAACCAAGCTGAATGTAGCAGATAATTCTGGAGCCAAAAAGGTCTTGTGCATAAAGGTCCTGGGAGGAACCAGGAGACGATATGCTAGAGTTGGTGATACCATTGTTGTTTCTGTTAAAGAGGCCATCCCTAATTCTAAGGTGAAGAAAGGGGATGTGGCCAGAGCGGTAGTTGTGCGCACCAAAAAGGAAATACCCAGGCCAGACGGTTCATATATTAGATTTGATGAAAACGCTGCTGTTCTCATAAATCAGTATGGCGAGCCAGTGGGGACTCGAATTTTTGGGCCCGTTGCCAGGGAGTTAAGGGCCAAACGGTTTATGAAAATTATTTCATTGGCTCCAGAGGTAATTTAACCAGGGGATTGCTAACAGATGAAGTCCAGAGAGAAGAAGAAAACATATCTTAGGAAGAACGACAGGGTCATGGTGATGGCCGGAAAAGATCGGGGTAAAGTAGGCAAAATAAAGCTTATTGATCTCCGCAAATATAGGGCCATTGTTGAAGGTGTTCAGATAATAAAAAGGCATACCAAACCTGGCCCCAGGACGTCTGGTGGTATCATTGAAAAAGAGGCACCCGTTCATATTTCAAATTTGATGTTGATATGTCCCAAATGCACCGATCCTGTGAGGATATCAAAAAAGCAGTTAGAAGATGGCACGAAGGTCAGGATCTGTAAAAAGTGCGGGGAAGCTATACCTACTGAGACCAAGTAGCCTTTGGGAGGCATTAGGACAATGTTGAGTGTTGAACAGAGATATCACCAAGAAGCGGTTCCGAAACTCATAGAAGAGTTTGGATACAAAAATAAGATGCAGGTACCCAAAATTGAGAAAGTTGTGCTCAATATGGGTTTAGGTGAGGCTATACAAAATGCTAAAATTCTTGAAACTGCACTGGAAGAGCTGTCATTAATTGCTGGACAAAAGCCGGTTATAACCAGAGCCAGAAAGTCTATAGCAGCTTTTAAGTTGAGGGCAGGAATGCCTATTGGTTGTATGGTTACTTTGAGAAAAAAGCGCATGTATGACTTTCTAACCAAGCTTATTAATATTGCTATACCACGTATAAGGGATTTCCGGGGTATATCTAGGAAGGCCTTTGACGGTCGTGGCAATTACAGCATGGGTATAAAGGAACATATTATTTTCCCTGAAGTCGATTACGATAAGATCGACAAAATCAAGGGTCTAAATATAACAATAGTAACTACTGCTAATACCAATGAAGAGGCCCTTTGTCTCTTAGAGGCAATTGGCATGCCCTTTAGGAAATAGTAGGAGGAGATTTTGGCCAGAAAAGCATTGATGGAAAAGGTAAAAAGGGAGCCCAAATTTAAGGTCAGAAAGTATAACAGATGTCCTATATGTGGAAGGCCCAGGGCATATTTAAGGAAGTTTGGTCTCTGCAGGATTTGTTTCAGAAAGATGGCTTCCTTTGGACTGTTGCCAGGCGTTACAAAGTCCAGTTGGTAATTAAATTAGATTAAAGGTGTAGTCCCATGTCAATGACAGATCCAATAGCTGATATGCTAACAAGAATAAGAAATGCCGTTAGGGCTGGCCATGAAAAGGTTGATATTCCTGCTTCACGGCTTAAGGTTGATATTGCCCGTATATTGAAAGATGAGGGTTTTATAAACAGTTACCGTATTATTAAAGATGGGAAGCAGGGTATTATTCGTATAACGTTACGTTATCATACATCAAAGCTTCATAAGAAGATGCCGGTCTTAAAAGACCTAAAGAGAGTTAGTAAACCTGGTAGAAGGATATACGTATCAAAAGATGAACTGCCTCTTGTGAGGGGTGGACTTGGCATAGCCATAATATCCACTTCAAAGGGGGTCCTTACTGATACAGCTGCTAGACAGATCGGTGTTGGTGGCGAAATTGTTTGTGAAGTTTGGTAAGATCGGAGCTTATCATGTCTCGTATAGGTAGATTGCCAATAAAACTTCCCAAAGATGCCAAGATCACAATAGATGGACAGAAATTTATTGTGCAAGGCCCAAAGGGAAGGATGGAAAGAAATATCCATCCTAAGATAAGGTTAGAGAGGGATGGAGATGTGTTAAAAGTGGTTAGGGCTGATGATTCCAAGCCAACTCGGGCCCTCCATGGCCTTACCAGGGCACTAATTGCCAATATGGTGCAAGGGGTTACCGAGGGTTTTAAAAGGGAGTTGGTTGTCACAGGTGTGGGATACAAGGTTGAGGTCAAGGGTAAGGGGCTTGTCCTTAATCTTGGTTACTCTCATCCTATAGAATTTCCTCTTCCTGAGGGTATAAAGGCTAGCGTTGATAGCAAAAAAGAGACAAGGATTATTTTAGAGGGATACGATAAAGAGTTACTTGGCCTTACAGCAGCAAAGATAAGGGCCTATAGGCCTCCAGAACCTTATAAGGGCAAGGGTATTAGATATGCTGATGAGGTTATTATCCGTAAGGCAGGCAAGGCAGCTGCTGCAAAATAAGAAAGAGATTCGGACGAGATTAATACCATGAGAAGGAACACTAATCCAAGGGTAAAGGCCAGATTTAGACGAAAGCTTAGGATCAGGAAAAAAATTTTTGGGACAGGGCAACGGCCACGGTTGTCTGTTTTTAGAAGTAATCGTCATATATTTGCCCAAATTATTGACGATGAAAAGGGAGTCACTTTAGTGGCTACTTCGTCTTTTAGCAAAGAGCTTAAGGGAAAAAAACTCGAGGGCGGAAAGAAGGCTATGGCCAGGGAAGTGGGTACATTGATAGCCCAAAAGGCCAAAGCAAAAGGCATAGATCAAGTTGTCTTTGATAGAGGCGGTTATCTTTTTCATGGCAGGGTTAAGGAATTGGCTGATGCCGCCAGAGAAGCTGGCTTGGTATTTTAGAAGATTTGTGAGGGGTCAACGTTGCTTACTAACATAGAAAATAAGGATCAGGAATTTATTGAAAAAATTGTTTTCATTAATCGTGTAGCCAAGGTCGTTAAAGGCGGTAGACGTTTTTCTTTTAGTGCCTTAGCTGTAGTAGGTGATGGCGCCGGAAAGGTGGGGTTTGGCTTGGGTAAGGCCAAGGAAGTCCCTGACGCTCTGAGAAAGGCCACAGAAAAGGCCAGGAAGGCCATGATCGATGTGCCAATGGTAGGTACAACCATTCCTCATGAAGTGATTGGCCATTTCGGGGCAGGGCAGGTGCTTTTAAAGCCAGCACCCCCGGGTACTGGTGTTATTGCTGGAGCAGTTGTCCGTGCCATAATGGAGGCGGCTGGCATCCATGATGTTTTGACTAAATGCATAGGTACAAACAATCCCCATAATGTGCTCAGGGCCACCTTTGAAGGTTTGCAGGAATTGAGAGATTCGGTATTCCGGGCCAGTTTAAGGGGTGTAGATATTACCGGAACAAAGAGCAAAGCTGCATAATTTTAGATATTAGATAGCGAGTAGAGTTATGATTACCTTAGATTCACTTAGACCGTCAAAAGGGTCCTTAAGGAAAAAGAAAAGAGTTGGGAGAGGACCAGGCAGTGGTCATGGAAAGACAGCGTGCAGAGGAACAAAGGGTCAAAAATCTCGTTCAGGCGCTACCATTCCTCCTGGTTTCCAAGGTGGACAGATGCCTTTGTATAGGCAGCTTCCCAAAAGGGGTTTTAAAAATCCTTTTAGAAGATCTTTTGGAGTTGTTAATGTCTCCGAACTATCTCAGCTTGAATACGATGGCATTATTGACATAGAGGTCTTGAAGGGCAAGGGGCTTATCAAGAAAAGAGAGAGATATGTAAAAATCCTTGGAGATGGTGATGTTACCAGGGCCCTTCAGCTAAAAGTGCATGCAGTGAGTCAGAGTGCACGTGAAAAGATCGAAGCTGCAGGTGGTACAATAGAGTTGATAGCAGCCAAATGAGGTTGGCGAGTTTTTATCTTGTTTTGAAAATAAACTGTAAATTTCAGGAGTCATAAGTGCTAAAGGGAGCAGAAGGCCTAGGGAATTATCCTGAACTTCGTAACAGGATTATATTCACGCTGTTGATGCTTGCTGTCTACAGGATAGGTGTACAGATACCTACTCCTGGTATCGATGCCCAGGCCTTGGCCTCCTTTTTCTCTAGGGCCCAAGGAACACTCTTCGGTATGTTCGATATGTTTTCTGGAGGAGCCCTGCGCAAGTTTTCCATATTTGCATTGGGTATAATGCCTTACATTAGCGCATCGATCATATTGCAATTACTTCAGGTGGCAGTCCCTCAACTGGAAGAGTTAAAAAAAGAAGGAGAAGAAGGCCGCAAAAAGATGAGCCAATATACCAGATATGGGACTGTGGGATTGAGTGTCCTGCAGGGGTTGGGTATAGCCATAGGTCTTGAAAGCATGGTTGCTCCTGGTGGACTTCCGGTTGTAGCCCATCCTGGTTGGGCCTTTCGTTTGCTTACCGCATTAACTCTTATGTCAGGAACTGTATTTCTGATGTGGCTTGGTGAACAGATAACAGAAAGAGGTGTTGGTAACGGGATTTCTCTTATTATATTTGCTGGAATTGTAGCAAGGATGCCTTCTGCGATTATTGATACCTTCAGGTTGATGAAGACAGGTGAGATAAACGCTGCGCTACTGTTAATCCTTTTGGTGCTTATGGTGGCTGTTGTGGCCTTTATATGTTTTATGGAGAAGGCACATAGAAGAATTCCTATCCATTATGCCAGGAGGGTGATAGGTAGAAAGGTTTATGGAGGTCAAAGTACGCATTTACCGCTTAAGGTAAACACTGCAGGTGTAATACCTCCAATTTTTGCCTCTTCAATAATTATGTTTCCTGCTACTATAGCAAACTTCATTAGGGTTCCATGGATGCAATCGGTCGCACAGGCCCTAAGGCCTGGTAGTCTCATTTACGAAAGCATTTATGTAGCTCTTATTATATTCTTTTGCTATTTTTATACGGCAATAATAATTAATCCAACGGATATTGCTGAAAACCTGCAGAAAAATGGGGGCTATATCCCTGGTATTAGGCCAGGAAGAAAGACTGCAGAGTTTATAGATAATATTTTGTCACGTATTACCTTAATTGGTGCTATTTATGTCTCTTTTGTTTGCGTGCTTCCTAGTGTGTTAATTTCAAAGTTCAATGTGCCTTTTTACTTTGGAGGTACAGCCCTCCTAATCGTAGTTGGTGTAGCTATGGATACGTTGGGGCAGATAGAGTCATACCTAATAACTAGAAATTATGAAGGACTTATTCAGGGTGCTAGACTTAAAGGAAGGTAACCCTGTTCAAGGCATATAGTGAAAAATAGACCAGGCACTCGAAGAATAATTCTCAAGGCGCCTTGGGAGATAGAAAAGCTTAGAGCAGCTAACCAAATTGTTGCGGATATTTTATTAGAGCTGAGGAGCTTGGTGCAAGTAGGAATAACTACTTGGGAACTTGATAGAATTGCTGAAGATAGGATAAAAGGCCTGGGAGCCAAGCCTGCCTTTAAGGGCTATCATGGTTACCCAGCATGTACGTGTATCTCTATTAACGAAGAAATAGTACATGGAATTCCTTCTAAAAAGAAGGTGTTAAAACAAGGAGATCTTGTCAGCATAGATTTAGGTGTTATTCTGGATGGTTACTATGGCGATGCCGCTTTTAGTTGTTTTGCAGGTCAGGCTCCGAACCATCAGGCCCAGGAACTTCTGGCTGTGACCAAAGAGGCGTTATATGCAGGTATAGCTAAGGCCAAGGCCAAGAAGAGGTTAGGGGATATCTCTTGTGCCATCCAGGAAGTGGCCCAGAACCATGGCTTCGGCGTTGTCCGGAAGTTTGTGGGGCACGGTATTGGTAAGGCCTTGCACGAGCCTCCAGAGGTACCCAATTATGGTGTTAGGGGTACCGGCCCGTTTTTAAAAAAGGGAATGGTATTGGCCATTGAACCTATGTTAACTATGGGATCTTATGAGGTAGAAATAATGCCTGATGGTTGGACAGCGGTTACTGCTGATAGATCTCTGGCAGCCCATTTTGAGCATACTATAGCGATTACAGATAAGGGGCCTGAAATACTTAGTGAAGGATTTATGTAAAGGAAATTAGAGGTTATTGTTATGGCCAAGCAAGATGCAATCCAAGTAGAAGGTAAGGTTATTGAGACTCTTCCGAACGCAATGTTCAGGGTAGAGTTGGATAATGGCCATAAGGTATTGGCTCATATTTCAGGAAAGATGCGTATGCATTATATCAGGATTCTTCCTGGAGATAGGGTAACGGTTGAACTTTCACCCTATGATTTGACAAGAGGACGCGTGGTATACAGGTCCAAATAAGTCAAGATGAGGATTTGAGAAATGAAGGTTAGAGCATCGGTTAAAAAAAGGTGTAAGGATTGTAGGATTATAAGACGTAAAGGTATAGTACGGGTTATTTGCAAAAATCCAAGGCATAAGCAACGTCAAGGTTAGGATTAGGGGGAAAAATGGCACGTATCGCAGGGGTTGATCTGCCCAAAAACAAGCGACTAGAGGTCGCCCTTACATATATTTATGGTATCGGTCGTACATCTGCTCAGCAGATTCTTGATAAGGCTGGGATTTCTTGGGACAAAAAAACAGATGAAATGACTGATGAAGATATAACAGCTATCCGCAAGATTATTGATGCCGAGTATAAGGTGGAAGGTGATTTGCGCAGGGAAGTATCCATGAACATAAAGAGGCTCATGGATCTTGGCTGTTATCGTGGGCTTAGACACAGGCGCGGATTGCCGGTTCGAGGGCAACGTACTTGTACCAATGCAAGGACAAGAAAAGGTCCGCGTCGTGCCGCAATAAAGAAGAAAAAGAAGTAAAAGAAGACGGAGGAATAAATGTCACCACCGAGACGTGGCGGTAAAAAGGTAAAAAAGAATATTCCTGAAGGGATTGCGCACATTCAAGCAACCTTCAATAATACGATAGTTACTATAACTGATAAGCAGGGGAATACCATTTCATGGTCAAGTGCCGGGGCCAATGGATTTAAGGGTTCTCGAAAAGGTACGCCTTTTGCTGCACAGGTAGCGGCAGAAAATGCTGCAAGAAAGGCAGTAGAGCATGGGGTCCGCACTTTAGAAGTAGAGGTTAAGGGTCCTGGTAGCGGTAGGGAGGCAGCTCTTCGGGCCTTGCAGACTGCTGGACTCCAGATAACTGTCATCAGAGATGTCACTCCGCTTCCCCATAATGGATGTCGTCCTCCCAAAAGAAGACGGGTTTAATTTTTTCAGAGTTTGTGAATTAACAATTTTTTATTTAGAACTGGAGGAATATAGTGGCAAGATATACGGGTCCAAGGTGTAGACTGTGCAGGAGGGAAGGAAGCAAGCTCTTTCTCAAAGGGGATAGGTGCTTTTCAGAAAAATGTGCCTTTGAAAGGCGTAGCTATGCCCCAGGCCAGCATGGAAAGGGAAGGGTCAAGGTGTCGGATTATGGCATCCGGCTTAGAGAAAAGCAGAGAGTTAGAAGAATTTATGGCGTCAAGGAATCCCAATTTAGACGTTATTTCGAGATTGCTGATCGACAGAAGGGTGTAACCGGAACCAATCTTCTAGTTTTGCTAGAAAGGCGTTTGGATAATGTAGTTTATCGGCTGGGATTTGCTGATTCTAGATCTCAGGCTAGGCAATTAGTGAAACACGGCCATTTTCTTGTGAATGGTCGACGAGTAGATATTCCGTCATTTCAGGTGAGGGTTGGCGACGAAATAAAGGTTCGTGAAAAGAGTAAAGATATAGTGCCTATAGTACAGGCTATAGAGGCTGTTGCCAGAAGAGGGGTACCAGATTGGTTAGAGCTGGATTCGGATAATCGTAAGGGTGTGGTAAAGGCCATGCCTGAACGTTCTCATATAACCATGCCCATTCAAGAACAGTATATCGTGGAGTTCTATTCCAAGTAGGCGGTATTATAAGAGATTATGGCTAATACAAATCAAAAACCATTTTATAGAAATTGGCGAGAGTTAATAAAGCCAAAGAGAATAGAGGTCAAGAAAGATACCAGAACGGACAAGTATGCCAAGTTTTCATGCGAGCCGTTGGAACGGGGTTATGGAATCACCCTTGGCAATGCTCTTCGAAGGATCCTGTTGGCATCTCTTCAAGGGGCAGCAATTGTTGCTGTTCGTATCGAAGGCGTTGATCATGAGCTAGCCACCATCCCAGGTGTAATAGAAGATGTCACAGCCATAATTCTCAATCTCAAGGGCGTGCGTTTTCGCATGTTCAAAGATGAGGACAGGAGATTAAAGGTTCAGAAAAAGGGTCCTGGAGAACTAACGGCCGCTGATCTTATTGATCCTGAAGGCGGATGCGAAGTTTTGAATCCTGATCATAAGATTGCAACATTGACAGATGACGGTGAAATTTATATGGAATTGCTTGTCAAATGGGGCAAGGGATATGTACCTGCAGAGGAAAACGCTGCCGTATTGGCAGGCGAGCCAGTTGGTACCATTGCTGTAGATTCCCTCTTTTCTCCAATCAAAAAAGTTAACTTTAAAGTATCTCAGGCAAGGGTTGGTCAGAGAACAGACTATGATAAGTTAACTATGGAAATCTGGACAGATGGAAGCGTTGTTCCCGAGGATGCTGTGGCCTATGCTGCGAAGATACTCAAGGAACAGGTTAGCGTCTTCATAAATTTTGATGAGACTGAGGAGCCTGAGGAAAAGCCCAAAGGGCCTCCATACATGGATAAACTGAAGGACCTTAATAAGAGGATAGATGAACTTGAATTTTCTGTCAGATCTGCCAACTGTCTCAAAAACGCTAATATCCATTATATCGGAGAGCTTGTTCAGAAAACCGAACAGGAAATGCTCAAAACCAAAAATTTTGGCCGGAAATCCTTGGAGGAAATTCTTCGCATACTTGATTCCATGGGGCTAACTCTGGGAATGAAGTTAGAGGGTTGGACACCTCCTGAAACAGATGAGGATAAGGAAGGTAGTAAATAATGAGGCATAGAAGAAGAACAAAATATTTTGGTGTCAAGTCTGCCCATAGAAAGGCCATGTTTAGGAATATGGTTACTTCTCTCTTTAGGCATGGCAGGATCACTACTACTGTAACCAGGGCAAAGGAACTTAGAAGGGTTGCGGAAAAGTTAGTCAGTCTTGCCAAAGAGGGAAGTCTTCATTCAAGACGTCAGGCCCTTTCCTTTATCATGGATAAGGCCGTAGTGGCCAAGCTATTTTCAGAGATAGCACCTAAAATGGTTGACAGGCGTGGTGGATATACCAGGATAGTGCGTATCGGGCCTAGGAGGGGTGATGGGGCAATGATGTGTCTCATCGAACTGGTTCATGAATCCCTACAGGTGAAAAAGCCTGCTAAAAAGAAGAGGGAGGAGGAAGGTGCAACGCAGGTGGCTCCGGCAGTCATACCTACGGCTTCAACAGAAGAAGAAGTTGCAAAAGATGTTGAGGCTTCCCCTGAAGATACTGAAACGCCTGCAATACATGATGTGGCTACAGATTCACCAGAAGATGAGACAAGCTCTAATGCTGGAGAGGAGTTGCATTCTATAACCTCTGAATCAGAGGCAATTTCACAGGGAGAGACCGAGGATTCGCAGATCGAATCTCCTTCTACAGATTTAGATTCTAAAGATGGAGAACAAGAGCAACCTTCAGAAAAAAACGATTAAAATTTTTTCTTGACTTTTTATATACCGAAAGTTAATAAGAATACAAAACGTTTTGTATCAAGGTGATACAGATTTTGGCTATGACAGCCCTTCCAAGTTATTGGAAGGGCTTTTTTTATTGAATAAATGGTGGTTGGGTTGCTGGAGATTGGTTTTCTTTCCCCCGGTCTTTTAAGCCGGGGTTTTTTTTAGGAGGAATATCAAAATGGGATTTCCTCCACATCCTTTTTAGATTCTTTTAACTCGTTGAGGGTCTTATTGTAAAAGTCTATAACTTCTCTTCTGCTTATCATTCCAAGAAACTTTTGGGGCTCTTCATCGTCTACAACAGGAATCATGTCGATATTCCTTATGGTAAATTTTCTCAAAAGGGTGTTTATATCCTCGGATGGTTTAGTTGTTATGACATTTTTCCTGGCAAAGTCTTTAACTATGAGCAGGTCTCCAAGGTCCCTATCAAATAGGAAGTGACGTATATCATTAATAGAGAAGATACCAGAGAGCTTTCCTTCTTTGTCAACTACTGGGAAATAATGTTGTTCTGTTGCCTTAAAAAAACGTCTGAACTGCGAAAAAGTCATGTCTTCAGGGATAACAGCATAAACTTTATGGGGGTTAAAAATATCCCTTACTGTGATTCCTTCCAATATATCGTTTAGGAAATCTCCCTTATGGACAGGGCTATCTATCTTGCTCTTCACTTGGGCCCTGTAAAGATTCCACCTTCTGCATAGAAAATAACTTAATGAACAGACCATCATGCTAGGTAGTAGGAGATGATAAGAACTTGTAATTTCGCTAACTACAATTACAGCAGAAATAGGAATATTTGAGCTTCCGGCCAAGAAGCCGGCCATGCCGACAATAATGAATGGCGATGCTGAAGGGACCACATTTGGCATTATATCATGAAAAAACAGACCCACGGCACCTCCAATAGAGCCACCTATTACGACCGAAGGCCCAAATACACCACCACTTCCTCCCGAGCCTATAGAGAAGGTTGTGGCAAGGATTTTCCCAAAGGCAACAGCCAAAAATAGTCCCAGGGTTACTTTATTATACAATCCATCTTGGATGAAACCGTAGCTAAAGCCAAGAACTTGGGGTAAGAAAAGTCCCAGTGTGCCAGTCATTAATCCACCAATGGCCGGTTTTAGCCACAGGGGCAGTTTGACCTTATGCTGAAAAAAATCATGGAAGCCCCAGAAAATGTTTACGAAAAGAAATATGCCTATAGCCAAGCATATGGCCAATACTGCATAGGGACCCAGGGCAAGGACGTTGGAGAACCTGTAATCACCTGCTTTAAAAAGTGATCCCCATCCATAAACACTGCAAAAAAGTGAATAGGCAATGGTAGATGCGATTGCAGTCGGTATAATGACATCTGCTTCAAATTCTGGATCCTTGTATAAGATTTCCGAGGCAAAAAGCGCACCGGTAAGAGGGGCCCTAAATATGCTTCCAATTCCTGCTCCAAGTCCTGCTGCCATAAGAATTCTCATTTCTCTAGGAGGAACCCTTAGTTTTTGGGCAAGCAATGAACCAAGTCCTGCTCCTATCTGACAGATTGGTCCTTCGCTGCCTCCAGAACCTCCTGATCCCAGGGTAAGAAAAGAGGCTATCATTTTTACAAAGGGGACTTTGGGTTGGATCAGTCCGTTTTTTTTATGATAGGCTTCGATAGCTGCATCGGTGCCATGGCCTTGGGCCTCAGGGGCAAAACATGCCACCAAAAGGCCACTTAATAGACCTCCAAGGGCAGGGACAAGCCAAAGGATCCATTTCCTGGTTTCCTCAGCGACATGATGATGGAATAGAGGGGGATCTCCTGCTGGATGGCTGGGTTTGTAGCCTGCCAGATAATCTAGAAAAAAGAAGTGGCCAAAGTGACAGAGAAAATGGAACAGTATTGCCCCGATTCCTGCAAGAAGTCCCACTGCAATACACAAGAGAAGCCATCTCCCAGCACGTCTGGCAGGGCTCCTGAGTTTTATTTGGCTTTTACCCATGTTCATGGAATAAATAATTACCTGTTTTTACCAAATAATAAATAGCAAAGAGATAAAAATTAAGTTCAACCTACTTAAGAATTTAATAAAAAACTAATAGAAAAAATGCACTTTTCTATCCATTGACAAGGAAATTCAGTGGGAATATGCTACTGATTCACTTAAAATTCTAGCTCTGAGGTAGATTCACATGACAAAGTTGCCAGGAAAACAGATGGTAGTAGAGGCCCTTAAACGTGAGGGCGTTGATGTGGTTTTTGGATTTCCGGGTGGTGCCATTATAGACGTATATGATGCCATGGAGAAAGATGGCAATATAAAACACGTCTTGGTTAGGCATGAACAGGGTGCAGCCCACGCGGCTGATGGCTATGCAAGGGCCACTGGGAAAGTGGGTGTATGTATAGCAACGTCTGGCCCAGGCGCTACCAATACAGTGACAGGTATAGCAACAGCCTATATGGATTCTATACCCATAGTGGTATTTACAGGTCAGGTGCCCACCAGCCTGATTGGTAACGATGCGTTTCAAGAGGTTGATATAGTTGGTATTACACGTCCTTGTACTAAACATAATTACCTCGTCAAAGATGTGCATAGATTGCCAACTATCCTCAAGGAGGCATTCTATATAGCAAGTTCTGGTAGGCCGGGTCCGGTATTAATAGACTTGCCCAAGGATGTGCAAAATCAGGTAGCTGAATTTGATTATCCGGACAAGATTAAGCTTCGTTCATACAATCCTGTGGTGGAGCCACATACCAAGCAAATAGAAAGGGCCTTCAAGCTCATAGAAAAGGCAAAACAGCCCATTATATATGCTGGTGGAGGAGTAATAATTGCCAATGCCCACAAGGAATTAAGGAAATTGGCAGAGGCAATTTATGCCCCGGTAACAATGACCCTCATGGGCTTGGGAGGTTTCCCAGGAACCCATAAACAGAGTCTTGGTATGCTTGGGATGCATGGGACCTACTGTGCTAACATGGCAATGGCCAATACCGATTTGATTATTGCAGTAGGTGCCAGATTCGATGACAGGGTTACAGGAAAGATAGAGGCATTTGCTCCTAATGCTGCAATTATCCATATAGACATTGATCCAACTTCTATACAAAAAAATGTAAAGGTAGATGTACCCATTGTGGGTGATTGCAAAAGGGCCCTTAAGAAACTGGTAAAGGTCATAGAAGAAGATGGACGTCCACAGGAGGTATGGAGGGAAAAATTTCAACCTTGGTGGGATCAGATCAATGCATGGGAACAAAGGCATCCTCTTACATATAAGACGGAACCAGGTGTTATAAAACCACAATATGTTATAGAAAAACTTTATGAATTGACAAAAGGCAAGGCCATAATTACTACCGAGGTCGGTCAAAATCAGATGTGGACTGCCCAGTTCTATAAATTTGATGAACCTCGCACCCTTCTGACCTCAGGTGGACTTGGAACTATGGGTTACGGATTTCCTGCCGCCATTGGTGCTCAAATGGCCTTCCCAAATAAGTTGGTAATAGATGTTGCTGGAGATGGAAGCATCCAGATGAATATTCAAGAAATGGCTACGGCCATGGAGCAGAAACTTCCTGTAAAGATCATAATCTTAAACAATCAATTTCTTGGGATGGTTCGTCAGTGGCAAGAGCTCTTCTATGATAGGCGCTATGCTGCTACAGAATTTTCCATGACTCCGGATTTTGTAAAATTGGCCGAAGCATATGGGGCCAAAGGTTTTAGAGCGACTAAGCCCGAAGAGGTGGAAGATACATTAAGGAAAGGTTTAGAGACGGATTGTCTTACCATTATGGAGTTTGCAATTGCAAGAGAGGAAGGTGTATTCCCTATGGTGCCAGCTGGTAAGGCAACAACAGAGATGCTTCTTGTATAGCCAACAGTGATTAAGGCTAGGCCTGTGACCAGCAGGCCTTTAAAATTAATAAAGTCAGGAGTTTTAGCCCATGAAACATACCCTTTCTGTACTGGTAGAGAATGAACCTGGAGCCCTTTCTCGTATAACCGGGCTTTTCAGTGGCAGGGGTTTTAATATCGAAAGCCTTTGTGTTGCTCCAACCTTGGACCAGACTATGTCTCATCTCACATTGGTTACTTCTGGAGACGAATTCATTATTGAACAAATCATAAAACAACTCAACCGCCTAGTAGATGTGTACAAGGTTGTGGATGTCAGCGAAGGTGAATTTGTAGAAAGAGAGATGGCCCTTATCAAGGTCAAGGCAGAGGATGAGACTAGGGCAGAAGTGCTCAGGATGTGTGACATTTTCAGATGCAAGGTAGTGGATGTAAGCCCTAGGACTTATACTATCGAAGTAACAGGTCCCGAATCAAAGTTGAAGGCAGTTATGGAGCTGTTAAAGCCAATAGGGATAAAAGAGATAACTAGGACAGGAACGATTGCCATACAGCGTGAAAAGAAGACAGTATAAGGAAACGGAGTCAAAGATGAAGATATATTATGATAAAGACGTTAAGAAGGGTATCCTTGATGGGAAGACCATAGCTGTCATAGGTTATGGAAGCCAAGGTCATGCCCATGCGCAAAACCTTAGGGATAGTGGACTCAATGTAGTTGTTGGTCAGAGGCCAGGTTCTGCCAATTATGACTTGGCTGTAAAACACGGATTTGAACCAATTTCCGCTGCAGATGCAGCTAAAAAGGCGGATTTGATAATGATCTTGGTTCCAGATCATGTTCAGGCAGATCTCTATAAAGATGCAATAGAGCCCAACCTAGAGCCTGGAAACATGCTTTTGTTTTCTCACGGCTTCAACATACACTTTGGCCAAATTGTTGCCCCAAAGGATGTGGATGTAGCCATGGTAGCCCCCAAGGGTCCTGGTCATCTTGTAAGACGCGAGTATGAGATAGGCCGAGGGGTTCCTTGTCTTGTGGCTGTTGAACAAGATTCATCGGGAATGGCCTTAGATTTTGCCTTGGGTTATGCCCAAGGGATTGGTGGTACCAGGGCAGGTGTAATTGAAACTACATTTAAGGAAGAGACAGAGACAGACCTTTTTGGTGAACAGTGTGTCCTCTGCGGTGGTGTTAGTGAACTTATTAAGGCAGGTTTTGAGACCCTTGTAGAGGCAGGTTACCAGCCAGAGATTGCCTACTTCGAATGCTGTCACGAACTCAAGCTCATAGTGGATCTCATCTATGAAGGTGGTCTGTCCCGTATGAGGTATTCTATTAGCGATACTGCCGAATATGGTGACTTGACAAGGGGGAAAAGGGTTATAACACAAGAGACCAGGGAGGAGATGAAACGTATACTAGACGAGATACAGTCAGGTAATTTTGCTAAGGAGTGGCTCCTTGAAAATAGGGTAAACCGTCCTGTTTTTAATGCACTTAGAAAGAGAGAGCGTGAGCATATGTTGGAGCAGGTTGGAGAACGCTTGAGAGAGATGATGAGCTGGCTCAAGAAATAAATGTCAAGTGATGCATAGTATCCGAGTACCCGTGGCCAAGGAGGGCATTCCGTTTATAGGCATGTCTGCCTTGGCTACAGTTGTTTTGGCAGTGTTGCAGCTCAAGATTGCAGCACTTTTATGTTTGGCGTTTACTGGATTTATTCTTTATTTTTTTAGGGACCCTGAAAGGATTGTCCCAACAGGTGCAGATTTGATTACTTCACCTGCTGATGGTAAGGTTATTGAAATAGTAAGGGATCAAGAGCCATATTTTTCTGGAGATCCCTCTATTAGGATCAGTATTTTTATGAATGTTTTTAACTGTCATGTAAATAGGGCTCCTATTCATGGACGGATCATCGATATAAGATATAGAGAAGGTCGTTTTCTGTCTGCCAACATGAAAAGGGCCATGCTTGAAAACGAACAGGCAGCTATCCTTCTAGAGGATCCTAAGGGACGTAAGGTTACAGTGGTGCAGGTGGCTGGTCTTATTGCGAGGAGAATAGTCTGCTGGGCAGAATCTGGTGACGAGCTGCAGATGGGGCAGCGTTATGGCATGATACGGTTTGGATCAAGGCTTGATGTTTATTTGCCTGAGGATACTAAAGTTATAGTGGAACGAGGCCAGTACGTGGTGGCCGGTCAAAGTATTTTGGGCAAAATGGAGAGTGCCTAAATGACAAATGCAGCAGACAATAAACAGTTTAAAAACCCAAAGAAAAGGGCATATATTTTGCCGAATCTGTTAACCAGTATTAGTCTTTTCGCTGGCTTTTATTCCCTGGTTTCTAGCATAGATGGCAACTTTCTTGCTGCGGCTTGGGCCATCCTTGTCTCTGGCATATTTGATGGGCTTGATGGTAGGGTCGCGAGGATTACAGGCACGACTAGCAAATTTGGCCTAGAGTACGACTCCCTTGCAGATCTTGTGGCATTCGGTGTGGCGCCTGGAGTGCTGGCCTTTACTTGGGGACTGAGAAGCTTTGGACGATTGGGGTGGTTGGCGGCCTTTTTATATGTGGCAACCACAGCATTGAGACTCGCGAGATTTAATACTATTGGTTCTTCAGGCCCTGGTTCCAAAAGTTTTTTTTTGGGGCTCCCATGTCCTTCGGCAGCAGCTATGGTAGCGACAACGGTGTTAATGTGTAATCATTTTGGGATCGGGGGCCCTGTCCATCACTATGGGCTGTTAATAATGATTTATGCCCTGTCTTTTTTTATGGTAAGCAATGTGCGTTACTTTAGCTTCAAAGAGATGCAATGGCTTAACCAGCATCCATTTCGAGGTCTGGTGGCAGTGTTGCTAACCATGGTTGTCATAGCCATTGAGCCAAAGGTTACCCTTTTTGTACTATTCCTATTCTATTGTTTGTCTGGACCTCTGCTACATCCCCTAGGTACATTGTTGTCTAGGGGAAGCAAACAGACGGACAAGGCATCTGCAAAATAGTAGAGGACACGAAAAGGGGGTAATCTGATGAGCACATCGGCCCAAAAAAATACAGATAGTAACAGGATAATAATATTTGATACAACCCTTAGGGATGGAGAACAGTCTCCTGGTGTTGCATTAAATATGCAGGATAAGCTTCAGATAGGGCGTCAGCTCGAGAAACTTGGTGTTGATGTCTTGGAGGCCGGCTTTCCAATAGCATCACCTGGAGATTTTGAAGGTGTGAAGACGTTGGCAAGGGAACTTCAGGGGTTGCAGGTAGCTGCCCTTGCAAGGGCCACGCAAAAGGATATAGATACGGCCTGGGAAGCTATCAAAGAAGGGGCCGATCCTAGGATTCATACCTTTCTTGCCACTTCTGACATACATCTAAAATACAAGCTCAGGAAAACCAGGGAGCAAGTGCTTGAAATGGCTGGAGAGGCTGTAAGGTATGCATCCCAATATACCTCAAATGTAGAATTTTCTGCAGAAGATGCCAGCAGAACCGATCTGGACTTCCTTTGCCAGGTTTTTGAGAGGGTAATAGATTGCGGAGCAACAACGGTAAATTTCCCAGACACGGTTGGTTATGCCATTCCTTGGGATTTCGGCCGTATGATCAAATATGTAATGGATAATACTGCCAACATTCATAAGGCGGTTCTTAGTGTGCATTGCCATAATGATCTTGGCCTTGCTACTGCCAATGTCCTGTCTGCAATCAATGCTGGTGCCAGGCAGGTAGAATGTACTATTAATGGAATTGGGGAGAGGGCAGGCAATACTGCTATGGAAGAGGTAGTAATGGCTATCCGTACCAGGCATGATTTGTTGCCCTTTGAAACCAATATAAATACAAAACATATTGCCGCTACGAGTCGCATGGTTAGCATGCTTACAGGAATGGTTGTGCAGCCCAACAAGGCTATAGTTGGAGCAAATGCGTTTGCCCACGAATCTGGTATCCATCAAGATGGTGTTCTTAAGGAAAGAACAACTTATGAAATAATGGATCCCAGGGACATTGGGCTTTCATCAGGAAGTCTTGTCCTTGGTAAGCATTCTGGCAGACATGCCCTTAAGGCAAAGCTGGAAGAGATGGGCTATGAATTGTCAGAAGAGGAACTGGGCCGGGTTTTCGACAGGTTCAAAGAGCTTGCAGACAAAAAGAAAGAGATTTTCCCGGAGGATCTCGAGGCCATAGTGGCAGAAGAAATCTTAAGAATTCCTGAAAAATATAAGCTTACCTATCTTCACGTAGCAGGAGGCAGTGGGATACGGCCAACTGCAACTGTAGGAATAGAAATAGATGGCAAGGAAAAGGTGGCGGTTTCCATTGGAGCAGGGCCTATTGATGCGGCATTTAATGCCGTTTCAAAGATTGTGCAGACCAAAAGCACCCTGTTGAGATTTACTGTCAATTCCATTACAGGAGGAACTGATGCTCAGGGCGAGGTGACTGTGCGACTTCAGGAGGGAGGCAAGGTAGTTACTGGGCAGGGGGCAGATCCGGATATCATTACTGCCAGTGTTAGGGCATATCTTACTGCCCTTAATCGTTTGGCTTACAAATAGTTTTTCACATCTTTAAGATACTGACACGTTATATACGTGCAAATTAAGATTTAAGGGGTTTTTTTATGAGTCGACCCATGACTATTGCTGAGAAAATTTTGGCTGATCATGCCGGGCTTGATTATGTTGAGCCGGGTCAGCTTATCGAGGTTGATGTGGATGTTGCCTTGGGCAATGATATTACGGCCCCAATAGCTATTGAGATATTTAAGAAGACAGGGGTGAAAGAGGTCTTTGACCGGGCGAAGATAGCTCTTATTGCAGATCATTTTACTCCAAATAAAGACATAAAAAGCGCAGAACAGGTAAGGTTACTTAGAGAGTTTTCCGAAGAGCATGCCATTGTGCACTTTTATGAAGGTGGCGATGTTGGGGTGGAACACTGTCTCTTGCCTGAAAAAGGTATAGTGTTACCTGGAGATGTGGTAATTGGAGCAGATAGCCATACCTGTACCTATGGTGCCCTTGGAGCATTCGCTACAGGAGTTGGCAGTACAGATTTGGCAGCGGCTATGATTACCGGAAAGACTTGGTTCAAGGTGCCTGAAAGCATAAAACTTGTATATAGTGGCCAGCTTCAGCCTTGGGTAAGTGGAAAGGACCTTATACTTTATACCATAGGTGATATTGGTGTGGATGGCGCATTATACATGGCAATGGAATTTACAGGGCCTGTAATCGAAAGTATGCCTATGGCAGAAAGAATGACCATGTCAAACATGGCCATAGAGGCAGGGGGGAAGGCAGGCCTTATTAATCCTGATGAGGAGACTAGGCAATATGTGGAGCCTCGTGCCAAACGGAAATATAGGTTTTTTCAAAGTGACAGTGATGCCACTTATAAAAAGGTAATAGAGTATGACTGTACCGAGATAGAGCCACAGATAGCATTTCCACATCTGCCTGAGAATACAGTCGGTATATCTGAGGTGGGTACAGTGGAGTTGAATCAGGTTGTTATAGGTTCCTGCACCAACGGCAGGATTGAGGACCTTGCAGTTGCTGCCAATATCCTGAAAGGGAAGAAGGTTGCCAAAGGCTTGAGGCTTATCATCCTTCCTGCTACTCCACGGGTTTGGGCAGATGCCTTGGCTCAGGGATACTTGAAGATATTTTCAGATGCAGGCGCTATAATTGGTCCGCCTACCTGTGGGCCTTGTCTTGGTGGACATATGGGGATATTGGCTAAGGGTGAGAAGGCTCTTTCTACAACAAATAGAAACTTTGTTGGAAGGATGGGACATCCTGAAAGCGAGGTCTATTTGGCCAGTCCAGCTATTGCAGCGGCCAGTGCGGTGCTTGGACGTATTGGAAGTCCAACCGAGTTATAAAAATTTGCAAAAGAGGACCGTTACATGAAACTTAGAGGAAGAGTTTGGAAGTTTGGGAAGAATATAGATACGGATGCCATTATACCTGCAAGATATCTTAATACATCCGATCCAGAGGAACTCGCCAAACATTGTATGGAAGATGCCGATCCTGAGTTCCCCAATAAGGTGCGGAAAGGGGATATAATAGTTGCTGATAGCAACTTTGGATGTGGCTCTTCGAGAGAACATGCTCCTATAGCCTTGAAGGCGGCAGGAGTTGCCTGTGTAATAGCTCCAAGTTTTGCCCGGATTTTTTATAGAAATGCCTTTAACATGGGACTCCCGATTTTTGAGTGCGAGCAGGCTCCAAGGCTTATAGAAGAAGGACATGAGCTAGAGGTTGATGCAAATACTGGTGAAATCGTAGATCTTACTACAGGCGAGTCCATGAAGGCTCAACCCATTCCTCCATTTATGCAGGAGCTTATCAGGGATGGGGGGCTAATTTCTCATATAATGAAGAAAATAAAAAAGTAGCTAATCTTAATTTTTAAGGAGAACAGAGATGACCAAATACAAGATTGCAGTAATCCCTGGAGATGGAACTGGTCCGGAGGTTATTAGAGAAGGGGTGAAAGTTTTAGAGGCAGCAGCTAAGAGATTTGGCTTTGAGTTAGATATGACGTGGTACGATTATGGTGGAGACAGGTATCTAAGGACTGGAGAAGTTTTGCCTGATGGTGCTGTTGAAGATCTTAGGCAGTATCGAGCCATTTATCTTGGCGCTATAGGCCACCCGGATGTTAAGCCTGGAATATTGGAAAAGGGCATACTATTGGCCCTTAGGTTTGCTCTCGATCAGTATGTAAATCTAAGACCGGTTATTCTCTATCCTGGAGTAGAGACACCTTTAAAGGACAAGGGCCCTGAGGACATAGATTTCGTAGTTGTAAGAGAAAATACAGAAGGGCTTTATGCAGGTGCAGGAGGTGTTCTCAAAAAAGGGACTCCTGACGAGGTTGCGGTGCAGGAATCTATTAATACGAGAAAAGGAGTCGAGAGGTGCATTCGATTTGCCTATGAATACTGCAGGAAAAGGAATAAGAAAAAGACCCTTACCCTTTGTGGAAAGACGAATGTTTTGACCTATGCCTTTGACCTTTGGGAAAGGGCCTTTTATGAGGTGGGAGAAGAGTATCCAGATATCAAAAAGGACTATGCCCATGTAGATGCGACATGTATGTGGATGGTGAAAAATCCAGAATGGTTTGATGTTATTGTGACCGACAACATGTTTGGCGACATTATTACCGATCTTGGCGCCATGATACAGGGAGGGATGGGAATTGCTGCAGGAGGAAATATTAATCCAGAAGGAGTGTCGATGTTTGAGCCAATTGGTGGCTCGGCCCCAAAATATACTGGGAAAAACGTTATCAATCCATTAGCTGCCATATGTGCTGGCCAGATGATGCTGGATTATCTTGGTGAAGAAGAGGCTGCAAAGGCGGTGGAAGAGGCTGTAAAGACGGTTGTCAGTAAACATCTTAAAAGCCTTTCTGCAGGGAAGATGGGATATACTACTACTGAGGTTGGTGACTTGGTTGCTGATTACGTTAAGGGTTAACAAGGAGAGAGCTAGGTTATGAGCAAAGAGTATTCGGTAGCGGTAGTAGGTGCTACGGGTGCCGTAGGTAAAACCATGATAAAGGTGCTGGATGAGCGCGATTTTCCCATAAGACAGATAAAATTTCTTGCTTCGGAAAGATCGGAAGGGAAAAAGATGCGTTTTAAAGGTGAAGAAATAGTGGTGCAAAAGTTAAGCCATGACTCGTTTGATGATGTTGATATTGCCCTCTTTTCTGCAGGGGCATCAAGGAGTCTTGAATTTGCTCCATCTGCTGCCAAGGCGGGTGCTGTTGTCATAGATAACTCTAGTGCTTGGCGCATGGATCCTGATGTACCTCTGGTGGTGCCGGAAGTAAATCCACATGCCATAGCCCAATATAAGTCCAAGGGCATTATTGCCAATCCAAACTGTTCCACCATTCAGATGGTTGTCGCCTTGAAGCCCCTTTATGATTACTCAAAAATCAGACGCATAGTTGTTTCTACTTATCAGGCTGTTTCTGGGACCGGACAAAAGGCTATTGACGAACTAGAAGAAGAAATTAAGCAGTGGGTGATAAAGGGGTGTGGCAATGAACCAGGAAAGTCCAAAGGATACGTGGGAGAATATGAATATAAAGCCTACCCACATCAGATAGCCTTTAACTGTTTACCTCATATAGATGTCTTTTTAGATAATGGATATACTAAAGAAGAGATGAAAATGGTCAACGAAACCAGGAAAATTTTGGAGGACGATTCCATAATGGTTTCGGCCACATGTGTCAGAGTGCCGGTCTTTTATGGCCATTCTGAATCGGTAAATGTACAGTTTGAATCATCGATAGATGTTGAAAAGATAAGAGAGCTTTTGGAATCTGCTCCAGGGGTAACGGTTTTGGATGATCCGGCAGAGGCTATCTATCCAATGGCAATAGAAGCAGAAGGCAAAGATGACACTTTTGTTGGCAGGATAAGAAGGGATATCTCACAAGAAAATGGGATAGATATGTGGATAGTAGCAGACAACATAAGAAAGGGGGCTGCTACCAACGCAGTCCAGATAGCCGAAAGGCTTATAGAGTCGTATTTATGATTCTCAAGGGGACCCTTTCAAGGGTCCTTTTTTATTTCCTATTTTTTTCTGAAAATATTTTAGATGGAGGCCCCTATGAGCATCATTTCAGAACTTTTTGGAAAATCGCCCTTCGGGGCCTTGGTAGAACATGCTAAAAAAGTTCACGAATGTGTTGAGATGATAAAGCCTCTTATGGAGGCTCTAAGTCATGAAAATTATATTCTTTTAAGAGATCTTCATAACAAGGTATCAAAACTCGAATACGAGGCAGATAAAATAAAACGTGAAGTTAGAGGACTTCTTTCCAGGAGGCTTTTTCTACCTGTCGATAAGATAGATCTAGAGAATTTTTTGAGATGTCAAGACAAGATTGCCGATTATACTGAGGACTTCTCTGTAATTCTTACTATTAGAAATACCAGGATTCATCCAAGCCTGATTGATAAATTTTTTAAATTAGTAGATCAGGTTTTCCAGGTAACAGGTACTCTTCTTACTGCTGCAGTTGAACTTCAGAATTTAGCAGAGGTCTCTTTTGGAGGGGCAGAGTCTAGGAAGGTGTTAAAGTGGCTTGATGGGCTTGGAGAAGAAGAATGGAAAGCCGACCGTATCGCCAGGGACCTTTCAAGGGATATATATAAGCTGGAAAATGAAGTAGATACCATGACCATCATTTTTTATGAAAAGATGATCCTTACCCTTGGTCAGATTGCCAATGAAGCTGAAAATGCAGGAGACATGCTGCGCAACATGCTTATTAGGTGACGGTTAAGCATCTGTTGTACTAGAAAGTATGGTTTTGAGGTAGAGAGAATGGAGTCTGTTATCATAGGTGTTACAGCTCTGCTGGGTTTGTATATGGCCTGGAATATAGGGGCTAACGACGTTGCGAATTCTATGGCTGATGCTGTAGGGTCCAAGGCATTATCAGTGAAGAATGCGGTTATATTGGCTGGAATCTGTGAGTTCGCTGGAGCTGTCCTTGTAGGGGCGCCTGTTACGGATACTGTTAGAAAAGGTATTGTGAGCCCTGACAGTTTTCTTTCTATACCAGGAATAACTCCAGAACAGGCCGCTGCGCTATTTGTTATTGGAATGACTTCCGCCCTTCTTTCTGCGGCTATATGGTTGAATGTGTCGTCATTTATGGGGCTACCAGTTTCTACAACTCATTCAATAGTTGGAGCGGTTGCGGGTTTTGGTATAGCTGCTGCTGGATGGCATTCAGTACAATGGGGTAAGATGACGCAGATAGTGCTTAGCTGGTTTGTTTCACCCATAGCAGGCGGCATAATGGCTTTCTGGGTTTTTAAGTTTATATCAAAGGCCATCTTGGGGCAGGATAGACCTGCCAAGGCTGCCATTAAGTATGCTCCTTATCTTGTGGCTGCAGTTACTGCATCCGTGGTGCTTGCAACCATTTACAAAGGGCTTAAACATGTCATAGGTCATATTTCTTGGTTAACGCCTGAAGTATCTATATACATAACAATCTGTTTGAGTATGATATCCTGGTTTATTTCTAGACAATGGTTAAGGATAAGGCTTACTGGCAAGGAAAAGCTTCCGGTTGACCAGCAGCTTGATCTTGTAGAGCAGGTATTTGTCCCACTTGTAATTATTACCTCGTGTTCCGTGGCTTTTGCCCATGGAGCAAATGATGTTGCAAACTCTGTAGGTCCGTTGGCTGCGGTTGTTAGGGTCATTCAAACAGGACATGTGGTGCAGAAGGTTGGAGTGCCGTTTTGGGTGCTTGTCCTTGGAGGAGGTGGTATTGTGCTTGGTCTTGCTTCCTTTGGCTACAGGGTCATGTACACAGTGGGTATGAAGATTACAGAGATTACACCATCACGCGGTGTGGCTGCAGATTTGGCGGCTACGGCAACAGTGTTGGTTTGCACAAGGCTTAAGCTTCCCATTTCCACTACTCACACCCTTGTAGGTGCCATTTTAGGTATAGGTTTGGCTCGAGGGTTAGCTGGTATAAACAGGGATGTTGCAAACAAGATATTTGGCGCTTGGTTTATAACCGTACCAGCGGCTGCTGTTCTTTGTGTAGTTTTATTTTTTTTGGGAAAGATGTACCTTTTTGATTTCCTGACCCAAATTTGCACAAGATAAAGGATTATGCTGAAATTGACTTATACATTTACCAAGTGACAGGCCACTTTTTGCTTTCCGTTAACTCTTCGTAATTCAGGGGCCTTTTCCGAGCAGATATTTTGGGCCCACTTACATCTGTCTCTAAAGGCACAACCTTGGGGGATTTCGTGTAGGGCTGGTACACGTCCTGGGATAGAAGATAGCCGCCTTTTGCTCATCTTATCTTTCCCATAGGGAACAGAGGCGATGAGCCCCTTGGTATAAGGATGCAAAGGAGAGTTAAATAACTCTCTAGCAGGGGCATCTTCTACTATCGAACCTGCATACATGACCAAAACCCTTTGGGCTATTTGGGCAACGACTCCTAGATTATGAGTAATAAGAACAAGCGCCAAATCCATTTCGGTGCTCAGAAGACAGATTAGTTCAAGGATCTGGGCCTGAACCGTTACATCCAAAGCAGTAGTGGGTTCATCTGCTATAAGTAATCTCGGATTGCAAGATAAGGCCATGGCTATCATGACCCTTTGTCTGAGCCCTCCAGAAAGTTGATGGGGATACTGATTATATAAGAGATTGGGATTAGGAATACCTACATTGGTCATGACAGAAAGGGCTAAATCAATGGCCTCTTTTTTAGGGATAGGCTTGTGGACACGTATGGCTTCCACAATTTGGAAACCTATAGATAAGACTGGATTGAGAGCAGTCATTGGTTCCTGAAAAACCATGGCGATCTGATGGCCCCTGATTTTTCTCATTTCTTCTTGGGCCAGGGAAAGTATATTGATCTTATCAAAAAAGATACCACCTGAAATAGAAAACTGATCTTCTGGCAAAAGCCTCAATATGCTAAATGCCGTCATTGTCTTGCCACAACCAGATTCTCCAACAAGACATACCCTTTGGCCCTGGTCTACAGAAAATGAAACGCCCCTTACAGGATGCAAGGGGCGTTTCTTGTCTTTAATGGTGACTTTTAGGTTGTCAACTTCAAGGAGTGTTGTTTCCTGGTTATTATTCACGGTTTTTTATTAACAATGTTGCCGGATCTAAAAAGACATCTTCTGCTGCAGTTTTGTCTGCTTGCCCTTTTATAACCATTACATTAATTCTGCCCTTTACTGCCTTGAGTCCGATAAGGGCTTCAAACAGGTCTGAAAGGGAATCAATAGAGGCAGGGATTTGACCTGGCTCTAGGACGTCATCGGGTCTTACTGTTATGGCATACCAGATAGGAAATCCCATTTCTCTTGCAAGTATTTTCATCTCAGCAAGGGTTTCTCGACTTTCGTCAGTAATTGGAAGGCCATCAATAATAACGAGTTGAGGAAAGAAAATTCCTTGTTCTGTCAGGTCATTAAGTCTCTCTTCAAGCTTCGCCACCGAAAAGTCGTCCACGTTAAAGGTCATGATAAAGCGATGTGGCAATATGGTATCCCAGAGCTCTGAAGTGTTTTTAAGCTCATACTCTGTTGATATGTTGTGAAAGACCTCCTCATACCACAGGCAAACCTTTCTGACAGGTTGGGTGAGGCTTACATGAAGCACATTTCTTTCGCGAAGAAGATTGCTAAGGGCAAGTTGTACAAGAAAGGCAGTCTTACCTACGCCTGCTTTAGCAAGTACTGCCCCAAATTCCCCTTCCCCTAAGGGCTCTTTGTCATCGGTACCAAGTATTCGCAAGGGGTTTCTTAAAATAAGATCTCTCTTCAACATGGCAATTGACCTTTCCTTGAGATATACGACATTATCTGTATCTTTGCAGCAAGCCGTGCCGCTCTGTTTCCTTTTTAGTCTTGGGTTCATTCATTTAGGCAGCCTTTTTGTTTTTTTCCTGCGCCTTTTTTACAAGTTCGTCTGCAAGACTTTTGGGAACCTGGCGATAGCATGAAAATTCCATTGTAAACTGTGCCTTCCCTTGGGTAATAGAACGAAGGTCTGTAGAATAGCCGAACATTTCCGAAAGAGGGACCTCTGCCTCTATAACGCAGGTGTCTCCTTCGTCTTGGGCTCCGAGTATCATGCCTCTTCTCTGGTTCAATGTTCCCATTACAGCACCTTGGAATTCTGATGGTGTCTCTACAGCCACCTTCATTATCGGTTCAAGAATGGCCGGTTTGGCCTTTTTAAACCCCTCTTTAAAGGCGCCTCTTGCAGCTGCTTGAAAGGCGGTATCTGAAGAGTCAACTGAGTGGGCCTGGCCGTCATTGATTACAACTCGTACACCTGTAACAGGGAAGCCAAGCAGTTGGCCTTTTTCCATGGCACTCTTGAAGCCTTTTTCTACAGAGGAGATAAACTCGGTAGGGATTGCACCTCCAACTATCTTGTTGACAAACTCAAATTCCCCATCAAAAGGTTCCATATAACCAGCAACACGGCCATATTGACCGGCACCGCCTGTCTGTTTTTTATGGGTGTAATTAAATTCCGCTTTTTGAGTAATGGTTTCTCGGTAGGCCACTTGAGGAGCGCCTGTATGAACAATGGCATTGTATTCCCTTTTCATCCTTTCGATGTAAACCTCGAGATGAAGTTCTCCCATTCCCGAAATAATAGTATCACCTGTCTCATGATCAACCCTGACCCTAAAGGTTGGGTCCTCTTTTGCAAATCGTGACAGGGCCTTGGACATATTTTGCTGACTTTTGTTGTCTTCTGGTACAATAGCGAGGGAGATAACAGGTTCTGGCACGTGCATGGATGTCATGCTGTAACGGATGCCTGGTGATGTGAATGTGTCTCCAGAGGCACAATCGATACCAAAAAGTGCCCCTATATAGCCTGCGGGGATTTCTTCTATGTCTTCCATCTGATTGGCATGCATCCTTACAACACGTCCAACCTTCACCTTTTTGCCAGTTCTCGAGTTGACTATAAAGTCTCCCTTTCTAAGGGTTCCTTGATAAACCCTGATGTATGTGAGCTGTCCATAACGTCCCTCTTCCAGTTTGAATGCCAGGGATACAAGTGGAGCATCAGGATCTGGCCTCAAAATGACTTCCTTTTCATCATTTTCAAGATCAAGGGCAACATTTTGTACCTCGCCTGGATGAGGTAAGTACCATGTTACAGCGTCAAGGAGAGGTTGCACCCCCTTGTTTTTGTAGGCAGAACCCATAAAAACAGGGGTGAGTTCCCTTTTGAGAGTTCCAATTCTGATAGCGTCTATTAAAAGCTGTTCAGGAATTGTTCCTTCAAGGGCCGCTTCCATCAGATCTTCAGAGAACATAGAGGCCGCATCAATCAGCTCTTCACGTCTGTTTTCTGCTTCTTCCACAAGCTCTGCTGGTATATCGTCAATCCGGACCTGTTCACCTTGCTGACCCTCAAAATATATGGCCTTCATCTTTACAAGATCAACCACACCTTTGAAATCGTTTTCAAGACCAATGGGTATCTGCATGGCAACTGCATTGTGGTGCAGTTTTTCTTTGAGTTGTTCCACCACCTTGAAAGGATTTGCTCCGCTCCTATCGCATTTGTTGACAAAGGCTATGCATGGAACCTTGTAACGGGCCATTTGGCGATCAACTGTGATGGACTGAGACTGAACACCACCTACTGAGCAAAGCACCAATACTCCTCCATCAAGTACTCTCAAGGCCCTTTCTACTTCGATGGTAAAATCCACATGGCCGGGAGTATCGATAATATTTATTTCATGACCGTTCCATTCGCAGTAAGTAGCAGCAGAGGTGATGGTAATGCCACGCTCTTTCTCAAGTTCCATAAAATCCATGGTTGCACCAACGCCATCTTTTCCTTTAACATCATGGATGGCGTGAATCCTATTAGTGTAGTAAAGGATTCTTTCTGTCAGAGTGGTCTTGCCAGCGTCAATATGTGCGCTAATACCTATGTTCCTAACTTTCTGCGGATCTTTCTTCATTTTTTTTACCTCTTACACTTATAAGACAAAATTATTTCTTAAGACCTTTATTAATAGGCCCTTTGATTGCCCTCTAAAGCATATGTAAATCAGTTGATTTTGATGTGGACGAACCAAATCTATAAGATTTCTAACGTCGGAAGACTTTAGAGGCTTGCCTATCTAACTGCTTGAAGGCAGTTTGTCAAGGCCAATAATTTAGATTAATTATTCTTGGATCTTTAATTTATCTATTGATTGATAATTATTCCTGTCCATGAAGTCAACTATTCCCTGTAGGATTTTTTCACTTGACTTAGGCTCAACGAGAGTTGCTGTACCTATTTGAATGGCCTTTGCCCCGGCCATAAAAAATTCTATTGCGTCCTGCCAAGTAGCAATACCTCCGATACCTATCACAGGCAGGGATGTGGTTCTAGCCACTTGCCATACCATTCTTAGGGCTATAGGCTTTATGGCTGGGCCGGAAAGCCCTCCAAAGGTGTTACCAAGAACCGGACGTTTTTTTTGTATATCGATTGCCATGCCAAGCAGGGTATTTATTAATGATATGGCATCAGCACCTGCTTCTTCTACTGCAAGGGCTATCTCACAGATGTCAGTAACGTTTGGCGACAATTTTATGATTACTGGTAGGGTACATGCTCTTTTAACGGCCCTTGTGACCTGAGCAGCCGTCTCTGGGCTTGTCCCAAAGGCCACGCCCCCCTCTTTTACATTTGGGCATGATATGTTGACTTCTAAGGCAGCAATTCCTTCCAAGGAATCGAGCTCCTGAGCCATCCTTTCATATTCTTCAATGCTGTTGCCCAAGATATTTACAATTGTGGTAATCTTGTGTTCTTTAAGCCATTTGATTTTTTCTTTCTTAAAATCCTTAATACCGATATTTTCTAAGCCAATGGCATTTAGCAGCCCACAGGGGGTTTCATGAATCCTCGGAGGAGGATTCCCTTTTCTCGGCTCAAGAGAAATACCTTTGACAACTATACCTCCAAGCCTTTTTAGATCGACAAGATCTGAAAGTTCAATACCGTATCCGCAGGTTCCGGATGCCAAGAGGACTGGGTTCTTTAGGACAAGACCACCAATGTTCACCTGAAGTTTTATTGTCTTGGATTCCAAATTTATCTTAGGCATGATCTAGTCCCACGACAGCATGTATGCATCAAAACAGGGCCCATCCTTACAAACATGTAAATATCCATTTTTTGCCTTAACCGCACAACCAAGACACAGGCCACTTCCGCAGGCCATGATTGTTTCTAATGAAACTTGGCATCCAACTTTGTGTGCTTCACAAAGATGATAAACGGCGCGAAGCATTGGCATAGGGCCACAGGCAACAACAGTCACATTAGCTTTGGCGTCACTCTCAAGGCTTACAAGAAGTCTGTCCAAGACTTCTGTCACAAGTCCTCTGTTCCCAAAACTTCCGTCTTCTGTTGAGATCAGAATCTCAAGACCTGTTTTCTTAAAGGGTTCAAGTCGTAGAAGCTGACTTTTGGTCACGGCACCAAGTATCAGTACTCCTTTTCTTCCTGCCAATTCCTGGGCAAGAAAGAGTAGAGGGGCAACCCCGAGCCCTCCGCCTACCATTATAGGAATTTCGTGTTCTCTTATCTTGAAACCTGTTCCAAGAGGTCCAAGGATGTGTACCCGTTGTCCTTTGACTTGCATAGAAAGTGCTTTTGTCCCCCTGCCAACTATCCTGTAAAGAAACTCAAGTTGGCCGGTCTCCCTATCTGTTTTATGGATGGACAGGGGACGTCTTAGCAACGGATCAAAGCTATCAATGAGTCCTGATTTTAGCATACAAAACTGGCCAGGTCTTGCTTCTTTGATGATATCAGGACAATAGGCCCTCATGAGGAAGATGTCTGGCCTGATCTCGATATTTTCTTCTATCCTTGCATCTATGTCAAATCTCTTGGAATTCATGTTAGCCAACAGTCAAAAGGGACGCGGTTGTAGAAGAAAAAAGTATTATGGAGATGGCGGCGTTTAATCTGAAAAATGCAAGGTTCATTCTGCTAAGATCCTTGGGAGTTATTACCCGCCTTTGAAAAATTAATAGTATAAACACAATGGCCATCCCCAAGAAATAGATCCAGTTGAGCCTGGCCACCATGCCTGCAGCCATGAAAAGCACGAATGCCACAAGATGAAATATGCCTGAAATCCTGAAGGATCTTTCTAGCCCTAGCCATGCAGGAATGGAATGAAGTCCTTCTTTTCTGTCAAAATCAACGTCTTGACATGCATAGAGTATATCAAAGCCTGCAATCCAAAACATTACTCCAAGACTCAACAAGATTGGCAAAGGTTCTATGGAGTTTTTTACTGCAATCCAACCCGCGGTTGGTGTGATGCCTATCGAAAAGCCAAGGAACAGATGGCAAAGGGGAGTGAATCTTTTTGTATAAGAGTAAAATACCAAAAAAAACAGAATAAATGGAGATAGCTTAAAGGCCAAGGGCGTTAGATTCCAACATGCCAGGAAGTAGAGCGCTGCAGCAACTGTAACCATTATCCAGGCTTCTGTTTTTTTTACAAGGCCGCTTACAAGAGGTCTGGAGTTGGTTCGAGGATTTTTGGCATCAAAATGGAGATCGACTATCCTGTTTACTCCCATAGCAACGGTTCTGCCTCCAACCATAGCAACAAGTATCCATAGATTGGTTAACAAATCTGGTACACCACGAGCGGCAAGAAAGGCACCTACATATGCAAAGGGCAAGGCAAAGATAGTGTGTTCAAACTTGATCATATCAAGAAGGATCTTGATCTTTTGTATAAGGTCTTTATTGATGATTTGTTGACTCATTGCATTAAAATGAAAAAATCTTTTAAAGAAAGATTAGGCTGAACCACTTCCTTTTTCAAGGAATTTGGAATTAAAAGTTTTATGCTTGCCCTTTTTGTCCTTCAAGGTTGCGAAGTCCAAGGTTTGGTGCCTGCACCAAAGCCTCACCTTATCTCCTATGGAGAGTCCGAGCAGCTTTTGGGCATTGCCCATATTTACGGCTATTTCCACAAGACCAAAACTGTTGATGTAGCAAACAGGTTCCCCTTTAGAGACTGATGAAAAGGTGTGTCCAAAGGGGATGGTAACCCCTTTGTTATTTTTTGTATATAAGGCGATTTTTATGTCTTTGCTATCGCATCTTAGAGCAGTCAGGTCCTTAGAGGTTATACTGGTGCATGCGTTTCCAAACTTATCAAAATAGAGAATATGGCCTTTTATGATACCGTCTTGATGATTGGCATGAGGAAACTCTAGCCTTTTTATTGGTCTTTTTTGCGTAGTGCAGAAGTCTTCAGGCAAAACACCATTAGATATAAGGCCTGCTGCCGGTGAGAAGATGTCTCTGGCATGGAAAGTGTTACTGGTTTGGAGTGATATCCCAAATGGTTTTAAAGACTTGTACAAAAGTTCTTGGCTTATCTGATAGACTGTATAGGCATTATCAAGAACAAGGCCAAAGATGCCGTTGTCAGGGCCTATTAGATACCTGTTGCCACGTTGAACAATTATTGGTGCCCTTTCAGATCCGACTCCTGGATCTACTACAGCCAGGATAATAGCTTCGTCTGGAAAAGCTGGTAGAGAAGCCCACAGGTAGATTGCTGCCTGCAAGATATTGTGAGGACTTATCATATGGCTTATATCGATTATTAAGGCATCAGGATTTATCGATGCCATAACGGCTTTGCATATCCCAACATAGGGATCTTTATGCCCAAAATCTGATATAAAACCTATGATGCCCCTTTTTTTCATTTACCAATAAGATGGGGTTTCTATTGGGATAGTGCCGTCATCAGCATATTCTTCAATAAGTTTTTTCCACCAGTTTGGAAGGCAAAAAGAGGCCCGGTGGATGGATGGATTATAATAGCGGCCATTGAACTCACCTGATGGGGTTTCTATAGACAGGCCCTTGTCCATACTTCCTGCAACGAAAGCTATCTCACCCCCATATGTTGGCATAGGTGCAAGATAGACCTTTACGTTTGGCATTACATCGAGAAAGCGTTTTCTGATAAAAGGCATAACCTTGGGCATTGTGACAGGAAGCCCTGACTGTCTCACTACAATGCCGGATTCTGTCAGACAGTTGGCTAGATCTTGGTGAAAAGGTTTTTCAAAAAGTACTATGGCTGGCCCTATCGGGTCTGTAGAATCAAGTATTATTATATCGAATTTCTCACCCCTGGCCTTTGCATCTTTTATGTATTTTGCGCCATCTCCTATTACAAGGTCAACTCGAGGATCTTTCCAGTCACCACATATTTCAGGGATATATTTACGGCAGGCTACAATTACAGCCTCATCCAATTCCACCTGCACAACCCTTTCCACAGAGTTATATTTCAGCACTTCCCTTAAGACTCCACCGTCCCCTCCTCCTATGATCAAAACAGATTTGGTCGGTTTTGGCCTAGCCTGAATAGGTACATGAACCATCATTTCATGGTAGATAAACTCATCCACCACTGTGGTTTGTACTATACCATCGAGAACAAGCCCCTTGCCCCATTGAGGGTTGTCAAAAATTAGCAGACGTTGGAATGGAGTACGCTGCTCAAAAAGGGGTTCGATCTCATAACCATGGGAAAAACCTGGTCCGATTCGCTCAGACCACCAGTAGCGAGTCAAGTGTCCTCCATTTCAAGTAGTTGACCTCTGGTGAGTTCTATAACTTCTATATGACCTGGATTTAACGTAGATTTTAGGCTATCAAGTATTTTGTGGGCCTGATCTTGGTCTTTTGCAAAGATGTCCAAGGCTGCATATTCCCTTTCGGGCCACGTGTGAATGAGTATATGAATTGCAGGATTGGATGCGGTGGCAGAAACACCATATGGATCAAACTGATAGGCATTTATCTTGATTTCTTGGTTGCTGTTGCAGAGAGTACACGTTGAGGCTGCCTTCTCGAGTATGCTCCCAACCACATCTGCATTGGCCAAGGACGAAAAGGGAGTCTGCCACATCTCGACAAGCAGATGGGTCGATAGGCCACAGGTAAAGGAGCTGTTAAGCATTTCTGCCTTTTGATCGCATTGGCGGATTTCTTTTAAAACAGGAGTTGCAGTAGCCATAGGCAGCCTCCTTTTTTCCGGTCTGTTGAACAGTTCCGGTTTCCGTACTATATAAGAGTAGCTCTTTATCTCTCAGCCCAGAAAGGATGATACATATCTCTCTGAAACGGCGAAAAATCTAACCATTTTCACAGGTCATTGTCAATAAGTACAAGCAAAAAATTCGAAATGTATTCAAGATGACAAAGATATCGAATTTTTTAGGAATAGGAATTTCAATTTTTGATTAATTAATGGATTATGAAAATAGGCATAATTTCTGATACTCATGGTAGGCTTTCTGAAAAGGTTTTTGAGCATTTTAAAGGCGTGGAAGCTATTTTCCATGCTGGAGATATAGGTTCTATTTCTATAATAGAGGGGTTGAAGAAAATAGCGCCTGTACATGCAGTGTCAGGCAATATGGATAGAGGGAGCTTGGCAAAGCGCTTTCCCAAAACTAAATTGGTGGATCTCAATGGCTTTTGGATTTACATGATTCATGAACTCTTCCTGATTGATGTAGATCCAGATGCGGCTGGGATCAATTGTGTAATCTTTGGTCATACTCATACACCTCATATAGAGAAGAAGGAAGGAATATTATTTATAAATCCAGGTAGTGCCGGTGTTCCACGGCTGGGGCAAAGGCCAACAGTCATGGTCTGTCATATTAATGGCAAAGATATGCGTCCTATCCTTTTGGAACTTTGAAGCCCTTTGCTAGTAAACTATACACAGTCTCTAATGTTTTCTTCTCTGATGAGAACAACTCGAGACCGATTGTCCGGTTGATTTGTAAAGAGGCTGCCAATATCCTTCTTTTAGGTCTAGAATGGCATGCAATGTTATAGGCTTGGGCTTATTTATGGAAAAACAGAACAGATAAGAGAATGAATGAATCCATTTTGATAGAGAATAACGTTAAAGAGGCAAGACGGCTTTATGAAATCTATAAAAAAGATCTCATGTCAGACCCCGTTTTCATTTCCCTTCTTAAAAGTTACAGCTCTGAAATCCAAAAAAGCAACAAGCTTATGGAGCAGATGGGGCTTCCTGGTTTCTGTGCATACTGTGCAATTAACGTTCCCGGGGGAGGCTGCTGTGGCGAGCACATAGCAACTTGGTATGATCCTTTCTTGCTTCTTTTGAATATGTTGATGGGTGTAAGGATTCAGGACAAAAGCCCTTATGGAGATAGTTGCCGGTTTCTTGGGGAAAACGGTTGTACCTTAAAGGCCCGTTATCATTTTTGTGTAAATTATTTATGCCAGCACATATATAAAAGGTTTGATAAAAGGGATATCGAGCTCTTAAGGATTCAGTCTGGCAGGGAACTTTTTGCAGGCTGGAAGCTTGAGCTTTTTCTTAGGAACTATTTAAAAAAACATGACTAGTTTTAAAAATGCCAGAGGAAAAGCACGTATAAAGACGGTCGTATTTTGTCCAACCCAAATGGAGCTTATGGCAATATCTCCAGTCATTAAAGAGATGGGGATAAGGGGGTTTGTCTGTGGGGTTGGACCTGTTACAACTGCCTATAATATTACAAGATTTCTTGAAAAGGAATCGGTTTCCTTTGTTGTTCTTGCTGGGATAGGTGGTTCTTATCTCCAGAAACATTTGTATTCGGAAAGGATATTCGTTGCCCAAAGCGAGGTGTTGGCAGATTTTGGACGATGTGGCCCTGACCGAATCGAAGGGCTTGATATAGAGGGTGAATATATTTGTAAACACTTTTTTTTAATTCAGCAGAAAGAGGATCTGGCTAGGGCTATCTCCGGCAGCCAGGTATTGAAGCTGGCTCCAATGGCTACAGTATCTTGTTCTAGCGGGAGCATTAGGCGGGCAAATATGCTTGCTAGGCAATTTGGCGTAGAAATTGAGAATATGGAAGGGGCTGCCGCTGCTCTGATTTGTAGCCAATACGGTGTCAGGCTGATAGAGCTACGCACCGTTAGTAATCTGGCAGGAGATATTAACAAGTTAAATTGGAATATAAAAGGGGCCTTGGAGCTGCTTAGGGAAGGGATCAAACAAGTATCCCTTATCTTAAATTTGAAAGGCGGTAAGGTTGTATGAAAGATATTCGCCTAGGGATATCTCCTTGCCCAAATGATACCTTTATATTTTATCATCTTTTAGAAAAAGGAAATCTACCTTTTAAGATCACACCTGTCGTTAGGGATGTAGAAGAGCTGAATAGGCGGGTCTTGGATGATTCTTTAGATGTAAGCAAGGTCTCTTTTGCAGTAGCTGGCCGAGTATTAGATCGATATATTATTCTTTCTGCTGGAGGTGCATTAGGAAGGGGATGCGGACCTTTGATTCTTGCAAGAGGTCATATGTCCAGAGAAAAGTTGGCGAGATCCAGGATTGCCATTCCGGGGAAGAATACAACAGCGGCTCTTTTGTTACGGCTTTATATTCCGGAGGCGCAAAAGTTGACGGAAATGCCCTTCAGCGAAATTGTTGAAGCTATATGTTCTCGCAAGGTAGATGCAGGATGTGTCATACACGAGACCAGGTTTATCTATAAAGATTTTGGACTTGTTATGATTCAAGATCTTGGTAGCTGGTGGGAACAGATTACAGGCATGCCCATTCCTCTTGGCGGAATTATTGCAAGGAGGAGTCTGCAACATGACCAGCTTTTGATATTACAAGAATCTATTAGGCAAAGTATAAAATTTGCTAGGGAGAATTATGATGAAGTTTCAAAATTTATTGCTCAATATGCTCAAGAGCTTTCACCTGATGTACAAAGAAAACACATTGCTCTTTATGTAAACCATTATTCTTATGATCTTGGAGAAGAAGGGAGAGAGGCGGTAAGGGTTTTCTTTAAAAGGGCTGCTTCTGCCTGCTTGATTCCACCCCATCCACATGAGAATAGGATGTTTTTTAAGTAAATTTTAAAAGCATATTAATTTTCCACCTAAATGTGTTAGAGAGGATCATAGATAGATGACTTACAATTCCACAGTGTTCAATATGATATTAAGCGCAGGGCCAGTAGTCCAGTTGGTGCTTGTTCTCCTGGTTTTGATGTCGGTCCTGAGCTGGACAATAATTATTTTAAAGGCGCGTTTGTTTAAGAAGGCCTCGTCATTGGATGAAGAGTTCGAGCTTTTTTTTGCGGAAAGCAATAGCCTTTCTCAAGTGGCAAGTAAGGCAAGGAGAATGAAATATTCTCCAATGGCAAATGTATTTTCCATTGCCTATGAAGACTATAAAAAACTTCGAAGGGATGTGAAAATGGATAATGCTCCCCTTAATAGGGCTGCTTGGATAGACGTTCTATCAAGGAGCGTTTCAAAGGGGATACGACTTGAGATACAGGAGCTTGAAGCAGCCCTTCCTTTGCTTGCTACTATTGGTAACTCAGCGCCCTTCATAGGGCTTTTTGGCACTGTTTGGGGTATAATGAGGAGCTTTCACGATATAGGGCTCAAGGGAAGTGCGAGCCTTGCTACAGTAGCTCCAGGTATATCCGAGGCCCTTATTGCCACAGCTGTTGGATTGGCAGCAGCTATTCCTGCAGTGATTGCTTACAATATATTTATGAGTCATTCCAGGAGCAAGGAAGAGGACCTCCAGGCCTTTGGAGTAGATTTCCTTAACGAGGTGGAAAGGGACCTGCTAAGAAGAAAGTCGGTAAGCAGAAGCCATGATCATGATTGCATGGAGTAGGTGAGAGTGATGTCAATACCGTCGGATGGCAACAAGAGACTTCTTTCAGACATAAATGTTACGCCGTTGGTAGATGTGATGTTGGTTTTACTGATAATTTTTATGGTTACAGCTCCGATGATGACAAGAGGCATTGATGTCAAGCTCCCTGAGACAACAGCCAAGGTCTTGCCCCAGGAAAAGGCATATGCCCAAATAATAATTTCTAAAAAGGGTGAAATATTCTTAGATTCCCTGCTAGTGGATATGACTACCCTTGAGACTGAATTAGCTAGTTTTAAAAAGGGTGCCAAAGTGACACAGGTGATTCTCAGGGCAGATAAAGATGTTGATTATGGTACTGTTGCAAAGGTGATGGCTGCAGTAAAAGAGGCGGGTTTTCAGAATCTTGGTCTTGTAACAGCTCCTGAAAGGGTAAGGTCTCCAAAATCTAAGAAACGCACTGTAAGCAATGAGAGATAACCAGTCCGATAGTTTATGGAGGCAGGCCTTTGTGTTGGCCCTGCTTTTTCATATTGCTATGGTAGTGGGGTTTGTCTGGGGGCCTAGGCTTTGCAGTCCCAAATTGGATGCCCCAATTCCCTACACGGTAAGGCTTTTTGAGCCCAAAATTGTCCAGAAGAAAGAGGTTGCTAAGGCTTCGTCTCCAAAACCACCTGCAAAAAAGGTCAAAGAGATTAGAGAAGAAAAACCTCTGGTGAAAAAAAAACCTGTTCAAAAGATGCCTCATGCAAAAAGCAATGCTAGAACGGTAGCGAAGAGAAAAAGGCAGCAGTCCGAGGCCAAAAATAAGAAGCCCATATCATTAGCTTCTCAGAAGAATAAGAAAAGGTTGGTTAAAAAGAAAAAAGACGTAACTAAAAAGAGTAAAAGTCAGCAGCATAGATCAGACAGGATAACGGAGAGAAAAGTTCAACAAAAGATTAAGGAGATCCAGAGGCGTCTAAAAGAGAAAAAGGAAGAGGAGTATCTTAAGAAGAGACTTCAAGAGCTTGCACAAAGGACAGATGGGCAAAGATCAGGTAGGACCGGGACCTCTATGGCCAATGGAGCGCAAAACAAGCAGGCCGTGATTTACGGTAATTTTGTCAAGGCCAAAATTTGGCGAAATTGGCATTTCCCAAGATCTCTTGCCGATAGAAAAGGTGTCTATTCAGTGGTTACCATTGTTATAAATAAAGATGGACGGATATTAGATATGAAGGTAAGGAAATATTCTGGCCTTGCAGCCTTTGATAGGTCGGTGATAAAGGCTATTAGAGATTCTGATCCCCTTCCTCCCCTTCCTCCATCTCTTGGTCAAGGTCCTGAAGAGATAGATATCAAATTTGATTTATCAAAGGCAGGGAACTAGTGTCTTCCCCAAAAAGTACCAAGTTCTGGCTATCAATTTATCAGGTTGCACCTGTTATACTGTTGGCCTCTGTCATGCTATTTGCAGGTCTTGGCTCCTTTCCCCTTACAGATAGGGATGAAGGTGAGTATGCCTCAAGCACAGCATACATGATCGAGAGTGGTGATTTTATCGTGCCCCACTTAAATGGCAGGCCCTATCTTGAAAAACCCATCCTCTTTTTTTGGACGTTGGCAGCCTCATTTGAGTTACTTGGACAAAATGAGTTCGCAGCAAGATTTCCGTCTGCATTGGCAGCCTTTGTTTTACTGGGTTCCATGTTTTGGGTGGCAGGATCATGGTCTGGCGATAGACGGATATCAAATGTTTCGGTGATTGTACTGTTGGCAAGTCCACTCTTCCTCCTTGTGGCAAGGGCCTGCTTGACAGATATGATGCTTACCCTTTTTGTTTGGCTGTCAATGACTCTTTTTTACTTTTATCTGAAATCAGGTCGTGTCGAGGCCCTTTTCTTTTGTTGGTTTTTCTTATCCCTTGCTTTTTTGACAAAAGGTCCCGTGGCCTTGGCCATGTCTATTCCTGTATTTCTTGCCTATTCTGCTTCTAGGAGGGACTTTTCTTGGTTACTGCCTGGAAATCTTATAATATCCATTATAGTTTTCTTATCCGTAAGCCTTCCTTGGTACGTATTGATTTATAAGCGCATGGGTTCAAGTTTTATCGAGACATTTTTCTTGACCCAAAATATCGAGAGATTTACCAGCACACTTCTTGGGCATGGCGGAGGGCCAATCTTTTATATAATAGTTCTAGCCATGGGCTGTTTTCCATTTTCTGCCATTTTGCCCACGCTTTTGGCAAAGGGTATCCCTGTAGTAATACACAGTTTCAGAACCGGCAGAGTTAAGGAAAAGAACAGTTTTTTTATTTTTTGTCTAATGGCATCGGTCTGGATTTTTCTGTTTTTGACTGTTTCTGCCACCAAACAGATAAACTATATAGTTCCTGCTATTCCTTTCCTGTCTGTATGTATTGCCACATCAACTTTGAGACATGGTAATAGATTCAGATTAACTAGGGCATCAAAATTTTTAGTCATTTTCTTGTCCTCTATATTTTTTCTTGTCCCTGCTATCTTTTTTTTATATCCGGATTTCATCTGGAAAATGGTTTTGAGCCTTGTGCGTTTTGACAGTACAGAATATGCGTTTACTCAGACGGTTCCACAAGAGATAAGATGGTTGGCACTTGCGTTGCCGGTACTGATGATAGTGATCTTTTGGGGATTTCTAAAGGCAAAGGCCAAGGTCTCCACAATATTGCTTGTTTCTTTGCTATTTTCCTCTTTTTTAGTGTTAGGGCTTCTTCCCAGGGTTGCTTGTGTTTTTCAAGATCCTGCAAAACAGTTGGCCCAAGATGTAAAAAACGTTCTTCAGCATACCTTATCGCCTCCATCCAGCAGAAGCGTAAATCTTGTTTCTTTTGGTTTATGGAAGCCGTCCATGATATTTTATACATCAAGGCCGATTTTTCGTATCAAGACAAAGAATCCTGAGCGGTTAGCTAAAGTTTTGTCTAAAGTCGATCCTTGTTTTGTTTTTAGTAGGCTGAGGCTTACTGGTTACCTTGAAAGGATGCCAGGTTTTATTGTCATTAAAGGGCGAGGAGGTTACCTTCTTGGAGGTAATAAGGCAGGTGTACTGGTTTTAAAGGGCAACCTGCCTCAGGATGGTCTCTAGAAATCGTTTTTTGTTCAATAGCTGTATTGTACTTAAAAAGTATAAAAGGTATCCTAAATATATCAAGTAGATACAGCATCATGTTTTATATACATATGCCTAGCCTGCTCATCTCATTAATGTATATGGAGATACTATGAGCTCATCCCATGTCTTTTTTGGCAATTTTTGCCTTTTGGCGCAGCTTGTCAAGGAGTTCGTAAAATATCGGTACATATACAAGAGTTAGAAACGTGGAGACAAAGAGCCCACCTATTGCCACAACCGCAAGAGGCGAAAGCCTCTCCAGCCCTACTGCCCACTGTGCTGCTATTGGTATCATGCCTACTATTGTGCTGAATGCCGTCATAAGTATTGGTCTAGTTCTGACACGCACGGATTGCTCAATGGCCTGTCTTAGTTCCATTCCTTTTGCTCGCGCCTGTTCGATAAAGTCGATAAGCAGTATGGCATTGTTTACCACGACACCTGCAAGGAGTATCATTCCCATATTGGCAGGCATGCAGGCATGCCGTCCAACAAGTAAAAGTCCCCAGGCTGCTCCAATGGTAGAAAGCGGAATGGCCGTCATGATAGTCAGGGGATTTATCCATGATTTAAAGGTGGCTGCAAGGGAAAAATATAGGAGAATGATGGCAAGTCCTAGGGCCTTTGCCAGTCTCTTGCCAGCCTCTTTCATATTTTTGACTTCACCTTCGTGGCTGATAGTGTAACCTGGAGGAATCTGTATGCCAGCCAGGGCCTTTTCTATTCTTTCTTGTAAATGGGTTATGGAGGCCGTTGCTCTGTAACCGTATATGTCTAAAGTAGGTTGGAGACCTTGTCTGGTAAATCTTGTTCTGGTCCAGGTTTTTTTGATGGATGCAAGTTGTCGTAATTGCACCATGCCTCCTGAATTAGTTTTTAGATATATTGACAATATATCGTTTGGATTGTCTCTATATCTTTCAGGATAGCGGACCCTTATGATATACCCGTCTTCGCCGGGAACTCTTAGGACAGAAGCAGGTATTCCTTTTACTGCTGTTGCAAGCTGTTTGCTTATACTTGTAGGGTCAAGGCCGTATCTTTGTGCCTCATCGAGGTTGATCTTTATTAAAAATTCTGTTTTGTCTAGGTGCCAAGAACGGCTGACACTTTTTAGTCCCTTGATCGTCCAAAGCCTTTTTTCTACTTCCTTGCCGATATTGTCTAGAATTTTTGGATCTGGGCCAGAGATCATAACATCAACTGGGGCGGCGATGGAGGAAAGTGGCGTTACTCCAAAGTCAAAGACGTCTACGTTTCTGACCCCTGGAATTTTGGCTGCCTTTTTTCTTATCTCGTTCTCCATCTGCCAAATGGATTTTTCCCTGTGAAATCTGTCAATGAAGTGGGCGGTTATCATACCCTGTTGCGGTATGCGACCGGTCCCAAAACTGACTACTCCTGGCTCAGATCCTACAGTAACAGAGGTTGCAAAAAGGCCGGGCATCTTAACAAGAATGGCCTCTAGTTTCTTTGCAACCTCTTCTGTTTGATCTATTGAAGAATCTGCAAGGGTTTCAAAGGCAATTTTTACAATCCCTGTATCCATGGGAGGCATCAGATCCCTGCCGGCAAGGGGCATCACTATCTTGGCACTGATTATGAAGAGCGCTATCCCTGGTAAGATAAAGAGTGTCTTATGGTCCATTGCAAAGTGGCAGAGACGTGCAAAGAAATTTCTTATTGGGTCTACTACAAAAGAGCCAAAAAGACTGGCGATCTTTTCTATTTTCCATGGTCTAGTGGTGTTTTTTACAAGATATGGTGCGATTAGAGGGATAATGGTAACCGAGATTATAAAGCTCGCCAAAAGGGCTATAGAAAGGACAACTGTAAACTGTCTTAGTATCTTCTGTACATAGCCGCCAATAAACATTATCGGTATAAGGACTATTACAGTTGTATAGGTTCCAGACCAGTCTGCCAAAAAAATCTCATTAAGTCCGTCCACAACCGCTTTATATATCGGTTTGCCTAACTGTTTGAAATGGCGTTCGATATTTTCAATAACTACTATGGCATCATCAAGAAGGAGGCCAACAGCAACGATAACTGCTGTAAGCGTTACGATATTGAGCTCGTAGCCAAACAGATGCATGACTGCAAAAGTAAGAAAGTATGTAAAGGGAATGGATATGGCAGCAAGTAATGAGATGCGAATGTTTGCAAGTATTAAGAAGATAACCCCGACCGTCATTACAATAGCATCTCTAAGGGCGTCCACCATATTGGATATGCTGGTTTCTATTATATTTTTAGGTGTATCTGCTACTTCAAAGTTTAGCTCCGGAAATTTAGCCTTGATTTTAGGCAACGCCTTTTCTACTGCTTTTATTGTTGTGGTTACGTGTCCCTTTTCAGGACGTAGAATATTTATGCCTATGGCAGCCTTTTGGTTCCCTCTAAAAAGACTTTGCCGTTCCTGAAATGCAGTTTTTACGGCTGCCACATCTTTTAGGTGGATCTGGCTGCCTTTATCTAACCCAATGACAATGTTGCCTAGCCCAGCCTTTTCCAAGGTCTCGGCCTGGGTTTTTAAAAGATATTGCCCATCTTTTCTGGTTATCAGTCCATCTGGAATATTTAGGTTGGAGCGGGACAGGGCAGCAACAACGCTCTCGATAGATAGATTATAGGCACGCAGTTTTTGAGGATTGACTTCTACAGCCACCTCAGGGAAGTAACCTCCAAATATTTCAACATTGGCTACTTCTTTAATGCGTAGAAATTCTTCTCTGATCTCGTTATCTGCAAGTTGTCTTATCTTTGAAAGATCAAGGTGGGAAGAATCTTTAGCAGTGATAGCAATAGTAAAAACAGGTTTTGTTGCATCACTAACCCTGAATATTTTAGCTGGCTTGACTTCTGTTGGCAGCTTTGATTCTATTTTTTTGATTGTATTTGCTACATCCAAGGCTGCCGCATCAAGGCCCTTGGCATATTCGAACTCAACACTTACTGCTGACATTTCATCCTGGCTTACTGAACGGACCTTTCTGACAAGATCTATTGTGGATAGTTCCTTCTCAATTACTCTTGTTACCTTGTCTTCCACGTCTGAAGCAGAAGCACCAGGCCAGGGGATGATTACCGAGATGGAAGGATAGTTGGCATCTGGAAAGAGATTGAGAGGCATGGATTTAAAGGCTATGAATCCGAGTGCGCATGCAAGCAGGATTAGAGAGACAATAAGGTGCGGATTCGAAAGGAAACGCTCTACGATTTTAGGCCCTTCCTTGTCCTTAGAATTCATTGCTCGCCTCCACAATTAGAACCTTTTGTCCTTCGTGCAGCCTTAACAGTCCGCTTTCGTGTTCGATCACCACCTTTGTCTTTTCTCTAAGTTTGCTCGAGTTGACCACTGCTACCTTTGCATTTTTGTACAGGGTCTCTACCTGCACAATATGAATGGTTCCTCTGTCAGATACGGTAAACAGGTAGTCTCGATGGGTGTTTTCCAGCAGGGACCTGACTGGCACAAGAAAGCCCCTAACCCTACCTGTTTCAATGGTAGCTTCTAGTGTAGAGCCTGTAGGCATGGAAAAGGGGCGCTTAGAAATGTCAGCCTCGATTACCGCCAGGCCATCTGATCTGGTTGCCGGATGGAGTCTGCTCACCTTACATGTTAGGCTGTCCTTTTTGTTCGTGTTTCCATGGTCGGTTGACTTGGAAAGGATCACAGGACTGCCAATTGGGATCTTGGGAAGTCTTTCTTGCGGTACCTCTATTTCTATGTAATAGCCCTTTGAAGGGGCCTCTATAGCTACAATGGGTTTGCCTGGGAGGGCCAGATCTCCAGGGTCCATAAATCTGCCTGTAATTATGCCCTTAAAGGGTGCTTTAATTTTTGTGTAAGACAGATCAGCCATCGCAGAGGCAAGGGCCTTTTCAATGCTCAAAAGTCTTCCAAGAGCTGCATCTCTTGCGCTTTTTGACCTTTCGAGGTTTTCTCTGCTGATGGCCTTTTCCTTAAAGAGGATCTTGTCTCGTTTATATATGTTGTCTTGGGTGGAAAATGCAGTTTTCGCAGCTGCAAGTTCTGCCCTTAGTCCTTGCACCTTGTCTTTTTCTTTTCGATTATCAAGGGTTGCCAGAAGTTGCCCTTTGTTTACATGGTCTCCTTCTCTTACAAGGACGTTTAAGACGTGGGCAGTGGTCCTTGCAGAGAGTACGGAGTTAATCTTGGCTTTTATCGTGCCAAGATATGTGCTGTAGCACGGATATGTTGAAAAGTTGATTGTTGTCACCCTTACAGGAAGAAGTGGCCTAGAAGGAGGGGGTATAGATGATAGCTCTTTTTTCTTTATCTTTATTGCTATCATGCCAGCAACTACTATGGCCAGCAGCAAAACCGCTATGAATATCTTTTTTAAATGCTTTTTATTCACTCCCCTGATTCTCCTTCTTATATTTGTCTATCAGTCCAAGGGCAAGGCGGAGGTCGACAGTAGCTTTTTGAATCAGAAACCTGGCCGAAACCTCATCTGCAATAGCTCTTTGCCATTGTGCTTGGGCAAGCAAGGAGTCCGTTACAGAACCTGCTCCGGTATCATATTTTAGCTGCTCTATCCTAAAGGTCTCCCTTGCCGTTTTTACCACCGCCTTTGCCACCCTATGTCTATGCAGGGCTTCCCTTAATCGAGACAGGGAATCGAGTATCTCCCTTCTGGCCTTTAATTTTTGGTTTTGAAGTCGTCTCATTTCTGCTTGGAGCCTACTTGCTGCCTCTGACACCTGGGCTGAGATCGTTCCTCCGCTAAAGATGTTCAAAGACAGGGCAACACCGCCCGACCATACCTCTTCATCGTATCTGAGGCCGCTTCCTGCATGGCGTGAATAGTCTCCAACAAGGTTCAAGCTGGGTAAATGCCAGCCTTTGGCATATTTAAGTTCTGCCTCTGCCTTTTTTACAGAGGCTTGGCTTGCTAATATATCTGGTCTTCGTTTTAGGGCATCCTTTATAAGAGAATCGGGATTATCAGTGTCTGGCCCATTTATGGAGTCCGAAAGGTAACCTTTTATATTTGGCAGCCATTTATCTTTCCAGCCTATTAACTGACAAAGTGCATTTATTGCCCTTTTTTCTTCTTCCTTGGCGCTTATAATCTCTTGTTTTTGGGCTGCTACCTGGGTATCCATTCTCATGAGATCCACAGGGGCGATTTTGCCTATTTTGAGCTTTAGACTGGCATCTTTTCTGGCCTTTTCAAGGGCGTGCAGGCTTTCCTTCTGCGCTTTTACAAGCTCCCTAAGATATAAGATCTGATTAAACGTGTTTGTTACATTGGCAATAAGATCTTGACGGGTAAGACTAAGATTTTTTTTGGCAATTTCTTCATGGAGCTTAGCCGCAGATAACCTCGCCCACAGCCTGCCGCCTTCATAGACTGGAATAAGGATTCTTATCCCAACTGCATATTGATCCCGGCTGAAACTTGGAGGTTTCCCCCCAAATTCTTTGATCGGCACAACAACCACTGGATCGCTTTTTCTAGAATAATCGGCATAGCCAGTTATCTGGGGGAAAAATTTACCCCTTTCAGCCCTTACTCCAAAGGTGGTTGCATTTAACTCGTTTTTGGATGCCTTAAGCACGGGGCTTTGTTGTAAGGCTATTGATATTGCCTCGTCAAGGCCCAGTAGCTTTGTGTCTTGAGCGGCAGCGAACACCTTGACACTGAAAAACAGAATGAACAAAATGGATAAGGTAAGAAATCTTATCGAGGTGTTCATTGTAGCATCTTCTTTATCTCTTCAACTGTAAATAGTTTGCCTGCCCCTTTTACTTGTCCGTCTACAACTATTGCAGGGGTTGACATTACTCCAAAGGACATGATTTTTCCCATTTCTGTCACCTTTTCTATCTCGGCATTAATGCCAAGCTCTTGTGCGGCCACCTTTGCATTGTCTGCAAGGCCTTGACATCTTGGGCAGCCAGGTCCAAGTATTAAAATTTTCATGGCCTTTTTCCTCCTTTTATAGTTTTTTCCACAATCCTGCCGTCCCTGATGCATCAACGGTCTTTTGGATCCATTTTTTGCATTTGCAATTGCCTGCTTTTTCCCTCTAGTATTTTTGCGGAATTACAGAAGCCTTAGGGTTAATTAGGGCATCCCTTATTATTTCTCCCTTGCTGTATCCAAAGCAGTGGCAAATTGTCTCATTCATAATTCCCTACAGCTCCATTTCATATTACGAAGTTAAATATATATCCAACCATTATAATGGATATTGTTACAATAGTTACAAATGTGGCAATAAGTTCCCTTTTGAGTACTTGCGAGAGTATGACCATTTCTGGAAAGGACAGGGCAGTAACAGCCATCATGAACGCCAACGTGGTTCCAAGGGGAAGCCCCTTTGCCATAAGTGCCTGCACGATTGGAATAACACCAGCGGCGTTGCTGTAAAGAGGTACCCCGAGAAAAACGGCAATCGGGACTGCAAAGGGATTTGATGGGCCTGCGTACTCCAGCAAAAAGTCCTGTGGCACATAGCCGTGGACCAGAGCCCCAACTGTTATCCCTCCAAGGACGTAAAGCCAAATCTTTGAAAGAATCTCTTTCACATATCCTTTGGCATATTGGAAGCGTTCTTTCCAACTCATCTCAGGGACTTCTGCCTGTCCCATTCTTATTTCCCATACGTAATCTGCAACAAAACGTTCCATGTTGAGCTTACCTATTACAAAGCCGGCTATTATCGCCACTAAGAGACCCGTTCCTAGATATATGGCTGCGATTTCCCAGCCAAAGAGTCCAAAAAGAAGCACAAGGGCCACTTCGTTTACCATTGGTGAAGAGATAAGAAAGCTGAAGGTAACGCCAAGAGGGATGCCAGCTTCGACAAATCCGATAAAGAGAGGACATGCAGAACATGAGCAAAAGGGGGTTACCACTCCTAAAAGGGCTGCAAGTATGTGGGCTACTATGACCTTTTTGTTGGTGAGAAAACGCCTTGTCTTTTCAGGCGGAAAAAAGCTCCTGATGATTGCTACTGCAAAGATGATTGTGACAAGTAGAGAGAAGATCTTGGTGGTATCCTCAACAAAGAAATGTACAGCCTCTGTCAGGTGATCCTGCAAGGGCAGTTTGAGTAACCGAAAAGTAACAAAGTCTGCTATCTTGGTAAAAATCTCGAGCATTTTTTTGTTTATCCTTCCAAGTCGAGTTCCCTTTTTACAACAGGTAGCAGTTCCCTTTCTATGATGTTAGCAACCTCTTCGAATACGGCTAAAACTTCTTGTTTTGATCCTCGTATCTTGGCGGGATCGTCTATGGGGAAGTGGATAATTCGTGTTTTATCATTTGGCCAACAGGGACAACTGTCTCGGGCGTTATCGCATACAGTGACTACTAGATCCATGTCCTTATTTTTGAACAAGTCAACATGTTTTGAATTGGCATGGCCAACATCTATTCCCATTTTTCCAAGGGTCTCTATGGCTAGGGGATGGATCTGGCCCGGACTAACTCCTGCTGAATAGGCCCGGATTTTTCCGGATAGACAGGCATTTGCTATTGCTTCGGCCATTTGGCTTCTGCAGGCGTTTTGAGTACACAAGAAGAGGACCTTTTTCATTTATTCCGTCTCTTTCGTATTTGTATTCCCTAAATGTTCTGTGGGGGAAGGTCGTTTTACCTTTTTTAGCTTTTTAACAAGCTCTAAGACCTCGTCATCCTGACGGGCCCTTTTGATTAAGATGCCAAGCAGTTGTCTGCAACACTCTTCTTGCGGGGTAAGGCTATATACAATCCAGGTCTTTTCCCTCTTTCCAGAGATAAAACCTTCTACTTCAAGCTGTTTCAAATGCCTTGAGATTGTTGGTTGGGCAAGATCCAGAACTTGAGTAAGTTCACATACACAGCACGGCCTCTCTGAAAGAAGGGTGATTATTTTTATCCTGGTCGGATCGGCAATAGCCTTTAACCTTCTGCTCATCTTTTGGACGTTTCTTTTTATCATGCTTAGCTATATAGCTATATGGCTATATATTGTCAAGAAATTTTTTGGTAGGATTGTTAAATGAAAAAGGCCCCTGTTCCGGGGCCTCTATTTTACAATTTGATCTAAGCCTGTTCGGTTTTGTCCTTTATTTCCTTTAGTTATTGAAGGTTATCGCAGACTCCATCTCCATTTAGGTCTATAAAGTTCATTCCATGCCCCATACCTGCACCAAATCCACGGCCTCTTTTGCTACGTCCTTGAGGGCCAGAGACACGGTTTCCGTCTTTGTCTACTCTGCCCCTTTCCCAAGGGCTGTTTATTATCTTATCCACCTCCTCTTGAGATAGAAACTGGGCCTGGTAATTAATGCCCAGGTTTTTCAGTTGGGTAGCAAAGGCCCTCATGTGATTTCTGGATCCCTTCATAAGATTTTGATAAATGAGAAGGATATCTTCATTGTCTGTAGCCCCAATAAGCTCTTCCAGATCTTTTATATCTAAATCTTCTATTGTTGCTCCTACTTGAAATGCTTCTTTCAGGCTTACAGAGCCCTTGGCAATAAGGTTGTTGTAGAGTTCCTGCATTTCAGTGGATTTGAATGTTCCAGGATTCATTCCTGCTACAGGGTCCTCAAGTCCGTATTTGTCAAGAAGTATTTTTATTGCATCCATGTGACGTTGCTCTGATTTTGAGATGTTGGCAAATACTGGATTTTGCCATGTATTAAATAGATAGATGTAAACATCACGCGCAAGTTTTTCTTCTTCTCTCATCTTTATAAGGCCATCCCGTTCTTGCTGAGTGGGTTCCGTAGCAGGGATTTGAGATACCAACGCTGTGTTGATTCCGGCGTTCTGCCCATTGCTGATTCCATTTCCGGCACCTGGCCAGGCTGCAAAAGTCGTGCTGGCGCTAATTGTTAGACATGCCGCAATGATTGCCGTTTTAAGAGTTGTTGAAATTTTCATTTAGTAATTCCTCCTTTTTGTATCTTATTTGTATTTTTAATTTTGACACCTTTAGTTAGGTTTCGTTTATCTTTTAAACAAAATGCGTGCCAAGTTGCCTTTTTGGTTTTTTATTTTTTAAAACAGATAGTTAGGAGATGTATTGCAAATTTTGCCTTGAATGCTTGTCGACAAAGCAAGATCCATGATCGACAAGTTTGTCGAACGTGTTATTAAAAATACCCCTTTTTCTCTTGACTTTAAGGGGATACTTTTCAATTACTTAGGGTTTCCTGAATAACACCTTTTCATGCTACAAAGCGGGCTCTCATGCTCTTTGACATCTCAGGCAGGTACGACCGCCAAGTAACATCTGTAGGGAACTTTTCTCACTGATGCAGGCACCAGTCCACATATCTGCCAAATTGTGCCACAGAAAAATAAAAAAGGAGCAAAAAATGGCTTCGTTAGCCATTTCTCCAGGTTCAACACAATGAAGGTGACGGCTATCATTGCTTCGCTTGTTGCTGCAAGTTTGGCCATCACTTTCCCTAAACCAAATCGCCGCTTGGCCTGGCCGAATTTTCCTTCTATCGAAATCCTGGCCAGTTCATCCTGACGCCGAAGCTGCCTCCTGGCCTTCTGTTCTTCTGGTGTCAATTTGGCAGGACGCCCTAGTGGCGGACCAGACATGCGAATACCGCGCTCCTTGCAGTAGGCACGGTTCTGTCTGGTGTGGTAAATCTTGTCACAATGAACAGATCTTGGATAATATCCAAAGCGTTGTCGATATGCCTCGATCTGATCTATCAGATCACCGGACTCGTTATAGGCATCCCAACTGAGCCGGTCACAGTAAGCAAAACCATCTACGAGACTGGCTGAAAGTTTAGCTCCAAACTCTGTTGGTGCCGATGCCTTGCCACGAACTATCGGCCTAACATGGGGCTGGCTGATACTGACGATTCTGTCTCTGATGCTGTGACTGCGATTTTCATACATCCACTGCTGCTGGCGATAGACCTCATGGATCACAAGCAAGGTCCGGTAGGTGTTTCTGTCAAGAA
>CAZNKP010000018.1:0-44980 GCA_964573805.1 uncultured Desulfobacterales bacterium
GAGTAAAATCCGCCCAGCCCTTCTGGGACAATACCCTGGTGATGGCTGCAGTCAGCGTCGTCTTACCATGGTCTATGTGACCTATAGTCCCTACGTTAACGTGCGGCTTCTTACGCTCAAATTTCTGCTTGCTCATGACCTATTTGCTCCTAAGGTGTTAATTTTTTGGAATATTTTTTCAGGCTTAACAAATCCCCCAGTGGAGCCCACGACCGGGATTGAACCGGTGACCTCTTCCTTACCAAGGAAGTGCTCTACCGACTGAGCTACGTGGGCGGAGATGGAGCGGGAAACGGGACTCGAACCCGCAACCCTCAGCTTGGAAGGCTGATGCTCTAGCCAATTGAGCTATTCCCGCAACCCAAACAAAATATATTTTAAACCCCTGTTCCATCCAGGGGATAACGAGCAAATGTGGTGGAGAGGGGAGGATTCGAACCTCCGAAGGCTTCGCCAACAGATTTACAGTCTGTCCCCTTTGGCCACTCGGGAACCTCTCCACATGTTTTCTGGAGCTGGCGATGGGACTCGAACCCGCAACCTGCTGATTACAAATCAGCTGCTCTACCAATTGAGCTACGCCAGCCCAAGCTGAGCAGACAATAATAGTCTCAAAAATGGAAATTGCAAGTCTTTTTTGAATAAAAAATGGGGCCTCTATGGCCCCATTGCAAGACTATCTTTTTGAAAATTACTCTTTTGCTTCTTCCTTTTTCTCTTCAGCTTCTGCCTCCTCGACCGGAGGGCCTACTGGAAGAACGTCCTTTTCCATTCCAAATCCTGCCTTACCCACTTTCATATCATCCTCATAACGCTGATATACATAGGCCGTGGTCCTGTAAAGGAGATGCGCAAACTTGGAATAAGGCACTGCCAAAAATAGGGTCACTACAGTTGCCAAGTGCAATATGTAGATTGGATAGGCCAAGCCGGCAATGTTCATAAGTCTTAAAAGTTCTGCCAGTACACCCGTAACACCAACCGCAAAAATCAACCATATCAAAATCCAGTCTTGCTCAGAACTCTTAAGAACACCCTCTGCAGTCTTTTGTTTCCTCATCTGATATATCATCCAGATACCAACTATAAGCATTACAGCGGCAACATTGGCAAAAATCTTGATCGGATTCCAAAGAGGCATAGGGGTAAAGTGCTTATGCAAGAATGGAACAAAGATAACATCGTTTATAATGAACACCACACCTGTAACTATAAAAAGCATAATAAATGACCAGAGAAGCAGCTTGTGACCCTTGGCTCTCTCCTTAGTCTCTCCACACTCTTCAAAGCGCTTGTGCTCGAGTATTTCCTGAATGGCAGGAATAAGATACTTTTTAAAAAGTGGTCCCATCGCAGGCTTGGGAGCAGTACCCGTATAAGAGACTACACCAGAACCTTTGGCTATATCGCTCCAGAAGCTGGTCACCCCTTTATAAGAAGCCCAGATTACCAAGCCTACTATAGGGAGCACCACAAGATCAATAGGAACAAAGGTGAGAATCTTGTGATATGCAACTGTACCTTCTGGGAAAGGAAAGCCTTCTCCTGTGTGAAGAGACCAAAGAAATGCCACGATGTACCATACAACAAAGGCAGCAATAACTGTTCCCAGTACACCAGCAGTATTAGAAAGCATATCTGCCAATGCCTTTGGTTCCGCATAGTACTTAATCGCATTTAGACGGATTGCGCCCAGCACATCACCAGGCTTTGCATCCCTAGGGCAATAGGCAGAGCAGTCGCCACACTGATGGCAAAGCCATACGTCTGCATCACCGGCTATCTTTGATGCAAGACCCCACTGTGCCCACAACATCTCTTTTCTTGGAAACGCCCTTTCTTCTGTGGAAAGGGGGCATACAACTGAACAAGTGGCACATTGATAGCACTTGTTAACGGTGTCACCACCGGCCTCCATCAACCCCCTAATAAACGATAAATCCGGCTGTATCTTCTTTGTTTCAGCCATTTTCACTACCTCCTACCAGCCCTTGAATGGATTTGGTCCCATTCCCAGTACTTCCTCAACAAAGTCATCAATAATCTGAGGAACCTTATCATATTCATCAATTGCAATCTCTCTAAGCTTTACTCTCTCTGGCTCCATACCAAGAGAATTGAGAGATTCTGCAACGTTGTCCATACGTCTGTTAGCCAGCTCGCTACCTTTTACAAAGTGACACTGATAATCGTCACCATACTTACAACCCAACAACAAGGCACCATCAAGTCCACTTGACATTGCATCCTTGATCCAGGAAACATTAACAGATCCTAAACAACGTACAGGAATTATCCTAACCAAAGGTGACCAAGTAAGGCCCTTCTTAGCTGCCATTTCCAGGGCTGGATACGCATCATTTTCACAGGCAAAACATATCATCCTTAGCTTATCATCGTCGTCATCTGGAACCTCAATGGCCTTGATCATGGAGCCAACAATATCGATATTGTAATCCTTAAATCCGATAATACGTTCCGGACAGGCCCCCATACATGTACCACAGCGGCGGCACCTTGTAGGATTGGGCTTAGGAGTACCCTTTTCATCGTCATCCAAGGCACCAAATGGACATTCCTCAGTACAGCGTTTACACTGGGTACAACGCTGGAAGTAGAAATCCGGATAGTCGAAATCCCAAGTACGTGGGTGGACTGCATGTCCCTCCTCCGCAGCAACCACTGATTGAATGGCCTTCAAGGCTGCGCCAGTGGCATCTTCCATGGCCTCCTCAATTGTCATTGTGCGACGAACGCCACCTGCTGCATAGACACCAGTACGACGTGTCTCGTAAGGGAAACAAATGAAGTTGGAGTCACAGTAACCACCGAACAGATCCAGGTCTCTGAATGCTGGCCCCTGCCTGTAGGCGAAGTTGACCACCGGCTCAAACTTGGTGGTAGGCACCATTCCGGTTGCAAGGACCACCATATCTACATCCACATTTATATCTTCTCCAAGAATGGTATTTTCAACAGTAACATTCAAACCGTCACCGGCTGCCTCCACCTTTGTCACAGCACCTTTTGTAAGAAATATACCAGGATCATTTTGCAAGCCCTTGTAAAAATATTCATATTGACCAGGAGTTCTCATATGTTGATAAAAAACAAAGGCCTTGCCGTCCTCTGGATTATCTTCACGCACATACTTGGCTTGTTTAAGCGCAACCAGACTTGTAACTGCTCCAGCGTACGGGAAATCTGCATCATCATCTTTGCCCCCTGGACTCAGAACAAATGCTACAGATTTTACCTCTTTCCCATCCGATGGCCTCTTGATCTTGCCCTCTTTGGCCAATTCCTCAAACTGTACATTGGTCACAACATTGGGGTTCCCCCACGCCAGATGCTCAAACTCACCTTCTTGCGGCTCATAAGGCTTCCAACCAGAAGCAAGTACGATTGCACCAACTATCTCCGCATTGGGATCGACCTCCATATAGTCATGACGCCCCTCATTCTTTTCATCGTACTTCTTCTTTTGGTCTTCTGCCGAAAGCTCATTCCCGTTCTCATCCAGCTTTTCCTCTTCTGTAAGCGGAACAGGAGCATCCCACTCACTCTTGGTACCCGCCTCTTTCAGAGAGATACGAAAGGCCCCTGGCGCACCAGCAGTCCTTGCCACCTCTGTACTCGTACGTACATCTATGTTGGGATTATTTTGGACCTTTTCAATCAACTCATTTACAATGGGATCAATAAGGTTATCATAAGTCGGTCCTACAGGCACCTGCTTCCTGACCTTGGCAGCAAAACCTCCAAGCTGGGCCTCTTTTTCCACCAAAAGCACCTTATGCCCTGCATCTGCAGCCTCTAGTGCCGCAGACAAACCAGATATCCCTCCACCAATGACCAGGATATCTTCACTGGCATCCTCCAACTTGTCTGGTGTTGGCAACTCTGCCTTCTGACACCTAGTAACTGCCATACGGACATAGTCTTCGGCCAGCTCTTGAATATGCTCTTTCTCCTTTTCGGGATCCTCAGCATCCTCTTTTACCTTCTTAGACCAAGCCACCAACTCCCTGATGCCCACCTTTTCTACATACACACCAGGAAACTTAAGCCCCTCAAAATCATACCTAAAGGAAAGACCAAGTATCGCCAGGGCGTTCAACTCCTCAGACTCTACGTCTGACTTTATCATGGCCAACCCTTCTGCTCCATAAAGGTCATCATGCTTTTTGGCCACTGCCACACCCATTTCACTGGTGGCAAGCTCAAGGAGCTTGTCCACATCCACAGCCTCTCCTATTCCGTCTCCAGTATATATATATAATCCTATCTTTTTAGACATTAGCTTGCCCTCCTAGCAATTGTCTGAACGGCCTTGAGTGCCGCGGCTGTTGCGCTTTGTCCTGAGGAGACAACATCGATCGGCCTCTTAGCACAACCGCATGGAATTATTCCTTCCTTTGGAACTACAAAACCATCTGAATCGTACTCTATTCCAGGAATTTGAGATTCGGCTCCAACCGGCTGCATACCAGTAGCCAGCACTGCCATATCTACTTCCTGCTCTTTCTTGCCTCCTCCAATAGTATCCTCAGCAACCAACTTAACAGAACCAGCAGCTTCTCCTGGCAAGATGTCTGCAACCTTGCCCTTTATAAAATGCACACCTTCCATCTCCTTAACTTTCTTATAAAATTTCTCATACCTAGCACCAGGAGAACGAATGTCGATATAAAATACATAACATTCACAATCTGGATTCTGCTCCTTTAAGTAGGTAATCTGTTTAAGAGTTGCCATACAACAGATATAAGAACAAAATCCGAGGTGATTCTCATCCCTTGACCCTGCACACTGTACAAAACCTACAGTCTTAGGGGGCTCGTTATCAGATGGTCTTACTATCTTCCCTCCAGTGGGCCCTGATGGCGAGGCCAACCTCTCCATCATCATATTTGTAATAACATTTTCATAATCGTTAAATTTCAGATTTGTGAGCTTTGTGGGATCGTAAGGTTTCCATCCAGTTGCAACGATAATGGCACCCACATTGAGGTTTACCGTCTCCTCAGATTGACTTGTATCAACATGACCAGGAGGCATCGCTGCCTTGATAGCCTCTATCTCATCCCCAGACACGTTTTCCATATCTAAAACGCATTGATTAGGAAACGCCATTGGATGAGGCATATAGATCGGCTTTCTCGTACTCATGCCAAAGTTGAACTCGTCAGGCACCTCTGTCTTGGCTGCCTCTTCTCCTGCCTTACAGTTAGTACACTGCGGAGTGGTGCCTCTTGGACGAACCTTGATAGTAACGTTAAAATCACCAGGCCCACCAGATACGGACTCCACATCCGCCATCGTGTAGAATGTGATTCTTGGATTGGTCTTAATTCTTTTGAAATTGATCTCAAGTCCACATGTGGGCGGGCAGAGTTTGGGAAAGTACTTGTTGAGCTGGGCAACACGCCCCCCAAGGTAGCTTTCCTTCTCTACCAAATAAACATTGTAGCCCATTTCGGCGGCCTCTACGGCGGCTGTCACTCCGCTAAAACCTCCGCCAATTACTAGGATGCTATCGCTCATCTCCCCGCTCCTTTTCAAATTTTTTTCCCACAAGGGGATTTACCCTATGGGCAAGTAGCTCACGGCCTTGAACACTATTCAAGCCCGTCAACTACCTGAAGTTAAAAAAATCCAGGCACCGGATCAACGGTGCCTGGATAGTTATACCCACTTTCAGATCATTTGCCAATAAAAATTGGCACCTAAGCTTAATCAGCTATGATCTTGTGGCACTTCTTCTTCATTACAGTCCACTCACCAGTTTTTGGATCATACTTGGAGTTGACAAAACACTTCCAACCACCCTCATCGAAGTCCTTGTCATCGGCCTGCATAAAGTCGCCACGATAGTAGAATCCAGGATACCTTGACTCTTCACGGAACTGGATGTGACGAAGATGATCTTCAACCGTCCAGATCCTGTGCAAGTTCTCCCATGCACGGAGAAGCTCATGGAGACCGCCAGCGGCCATCTTCTCAGAGTCCTCACGGAGCCACTGCAGATGCCTCATAACAATCTCAAGGAGCTTGCCATTTGTCATGTAGTATGGAGACCAACCACCACCGTACTCATCAGTGTACTTCATAAGCCTTTCCATCATGTGGCGCGGCTTGATGTAATTGGGGTTGACCATCTCAGAAGTGGTCTTCTGATAGTTCTCATAGTAGACAGTAACAGGCTTATAGATCTCAGCCTTGAGATCGTCAGCACTAACTGACAGGGTAGGAGTAAAATCAGCGTTATCCCGGATATAGCGAGCCATTGCCTTTGCAGCTATACGACCCTCAGCATGAGAGCCTGAAGAGAACTTGTGGCCAGAAGCGCCGACACCGTCACCAGCGGTGAACAGACCGTTTACTGTGGTCATCCTGTTGTAGCCCCACTTGTAGTCATCTGGCACCCAGTCTTCACTAGGACCGCTTACCCAGATACCACAGCAACCAGAGTGAGATCCAAGCATATAGGGCTCAGTAGGCATAATCTCAGAGCCGACCTTTTCAGGCTCGATGTTCATTGAGGCCCACAGACCGGCTTGGCCAACTGACATGTCAAGGAAGTCTTCCCATGCCTCACTCTCCAGCTCTTTCCAATACTTCTTGAGAGCCTTCTCATCCATACCCTCAGCCTTCTTCTCTTCCAGGAAGGCATTGAGTGCTGCAGCAGTGTCCATAAAAATAGGACCACGGCCTTCCTTCATCTCAAAGAGCATGAGGTGGTTACGTAGACAGGTAGGTGTAACAGGGGCAAGTCCGTATGGTGCGTACTTTTCCAGCTCGGCCTTGGCACGATCGGTCTTTACATAGTGCTCGCCGTATCCGTTTGTAACTGTAGCCTTGAAGAGAAGGAACCATGCGCCAACAGGACCATAACCATCCTTAAAACGGGATGGGGTGAAACGGTTTTCCATCATGGTCATCTCTGCACCAACCTGCATACACATGGTATATGTAGAACCGGCATTCCATACTGGATACCAAGCACGTCCCTTACCTTCATCAGTTGAACGTGGACGGAAGATATTGACTGCACCACCGCAGGCTACCAACATTGCCTTTGCCTTGAAAACATGCACCTTGTTCTCGCGAACACTGAAGCCCACTGCGCCTGCAATGGTGTTTTCCTTATTTGCATCAAGAAGGAGCTTAACGATAAAGATACGCTCATACAGGTCATAGCCCTTTTCCTCTAGCGCTGCCTTTGCTGCCTCAGCAACGATGCACTTGTAGGACTCACCGTTAATCATTATCTGCCACTTACCTGTACGAACTGGCTCGCCACCTTCTGTAAGCTTCTTGCCTTCGCTTCCCTTTTTCTTCCAGATTGGAAGACCCCACTCCTCAAAATGATGTACAGAGTCGTCAACGTGACGTCCAAGATCAAAAATCAAATCTTCACGGACAACGCCCATGAGGTCGTTTCTTACCATCCTGACATAGTCTGATGGGGTATTCTCACCTATATAGGTGTTGATAGCTGAAAGACCCTGGGCAACAGCACCTGAACGCTCGAGAGCTGCCTTATCAACCAGCGCACAAGTTGCTCCATCAGGAAGCCACTTTCCGATCTCCCATGCAGCACCGCAAGCTGCCATACCGCCACCAACGATAAGAGCATCATAATCGTGCTCCTCAACTGGGACCTTAGTAAGATCTGGCTCGGCCAGAAGTTCCCAAGTCGGTTTATTGGGTAATGCCATTTTTAATTCCTCCTTTTAAAATTTTTTTGTTTTAAAAATTCTCTAGGTTCGTCTTGGCCCACAATTAAGCAAAATCAGAGGGCTTGCAGGTTGCCCTAGCGCTATCAGCCGTCTCAGTGAAAAGAAGCTCGTTGTCTAGCTGGTCTGCGCCAGGTGATGGCTTTCCTTCATAGGGCTTGATTGAACCTTCAGGAGTTGTCCTGATTGGGAACTTGAAACGCTTAATGTTTCCGTTTCTGAATTTGATGGTCCACATGATGGAGTCGGTACCGCGCATTGGCTGTACATAACCACCCATGGGGCAAATGTCAGCATAGTGACGCACCTCAATGGCACCCTGAGGACAGATCTTTACACAGGAGTAGCACTCCCAGCACTGATCTGGCTCTTGGTTATAGGCCTTCATCTCATCAGGATTAAGGACCATTAGGTCATTGGGGCAGATGTACATACATGCTGTCTTCTCCCCACCTTTGCAACCATCACATTTTTCCGGGTTGACAAAGCTTGGCATTTTAATACCTCCTACTTTTTTTATTTTCGTCCACGTTCAGGGGGCAGGTTATACACCTGCCCGTTGTCTTTTTCCTTGATCAAGCAAAAACTCTACTAGGCTACTTCAAATCCTCAAAGGCACCCTTCTTTATCTTGACCTTTCTTGCCTCAGGATTGGAATAGTATTCCTGGAGTATCTCGAGGACTTCTGGCCTGGAAAATTCAGGCGGAACCTCGTTCATCTTTCCTTCACTCATGAGGCGACGGAACTTGGTACCCGAGACCACCACTCTGTCTTCCTTATCGTGCGGACAGGTCTTGAGTGAGGCCATACCTCCACACTTGTGGCACCAGAAAGTCCAGTCAATCTTGAGTGGCTGAAGCTCAAGGGCACCATCCCACAACTTATCATAGATCTCCTGCGCCTCAAACAGACCATAAAAGTCACCTACACCTGCATGGTCACGGCCAATAATAAGATGAGAGCATCCAAAATTCTGACGGAAGATACCATGGAGCAAGGCCTCCTTTGGCCCACCGTAACGCATCTCAAGAGGATAGACACCAAGAACAGTCCTCTCCATATTATAGTAGTTATCAAGCAAGGCCTTATAGCACCTCATCCTCCACTCTCCAGGAATGTCTCCTGGCTTCAGCTTGCCAACCAAGGCATGAATAAACACACCATCCAAGACCTCTTGGGCTATCTTGGTTAGATACTCGTGTGAACGATGGATAGGATTCCTGGTCTGAAAGGCCGCAACCGTGCTCCAACCCCTGTCTTCAAAAATCTGCCTGGAAACTGAAGGATGCATATATGCATCGCCATATTTTTGCTTAAAATCTTTCTCGGACAAGGCCTTTATAGGACCACCCACATAGTATTTACCAGAATTGAGAACTTGCTGCACACCGGGATGCTCCTTTTCTGCCACCTCCCAGAACCTTTCTGAGTCAGGGCCCTCACCCTTAAAACAGAGTTCGCACTCCTTCCTCTTGTCTGGCTCCCAGATCTCCTCGATCTTCATGGTAGCCATAAGCTCGCCGGTCTCACTGTCATAAAGGGCTACCTCATCCCCCTCCTTGATCTCCTTCCTGACATCTTCATCTACTGCAAGAGTCACAGGCAGAGGCCACATGGTGCCAGGGTCAACCTGCCGGAGCTTCATATCCTCAACACAACCGTCATAGTCGTCCTTACACATAAAACCATTCAGCGGCGTAAAGGCACCCATACCAAGCATAAGAATGTCGCCAGACTCCCTTGATGAGATATTGATCTTCTTCATCGCCTTAGCGCGCCCAATCTCATCCTCCCTTTCAGCGCCTTTCAATAGAAGAGGCATAAGCTTCTTCTGTGAACCATGCGGATTAACTAAAGCCATTTCCCTAATTCTCCTTTCTTAAAGATTTTTTGAATTTTGCCTACTACCCGTGAATAGTAAATGAATATTCATTCATTAAGATTTATAATGAGTCTCCGCTCAGAATTCGTCTAAAATTTTATATTACCAATCAGGGAAAATGTCAAGGGGGATAATTCGTAATATCCCAGCTATATTCAAGCAATTTGGTGCCGAAGGGGGGATTCGAACCCCCACGGGCGGTTGCCCACTACCCCCTCAAGATAGCGTGTCTACCAATTCCACCACTTCGGCACTTATTAAATATATGTCAATGTGCGTTTTGGGATGCAGTCCCCTGCCCCGGCATCTTCTTTGACATTTCAGCATGCTGAGGGACACTTGCCGATTGACCTTTGCCCTGGACCTTATTGGCATCTCTTACTGATTGTGCATTCAGTTTTTTTCCATCCGAACCCGTTCCAGGCAATACCTTGACATCACCACCCTGGGCCCCAGCCCTTTCTTTAAGGCCAGAAGTAACTGGCAACTTCGGAGCAACAGGAACTTGTTGCACATTTCTCATTACCGATTGCCCTCTATTCTGTATTGAAAGATAGGTTAGGGACAGCGATGTTAACATAAAGATTATGGCGCAAGCTGTAGTAATTTTACTCAATAATGTGGCAGGACCCGCGCTGCCGAAAATTGCTTCACTGGAGCCGAAAACAGCACCAACCTCGGCCCCCTTACCCTGCTGGAGCAGCACCGTAACCACTAGAATTATACAGGTTATCACATGTATTGCTATCAAAAATGGCTGCATTTATTCAAGATCCCAATATTCTATGTATTCTGTTCGAATCTTACGATTTGAGCAAAACTTTCAGGCTCAAGCGAAGCACCCCCAACCAGGGCACCGTCAACATCCTCTAGCATCATAATATCTTTTACGTTCGCCGACTTTACTGAGCCACCATACAATATTCTCAAATTTTGTGCAATATCTTCTCCTGCCAGCTTGGCGATCTCGTTACGCACCAAACTGTGTGCCTCCTGTATCTGATCCAATGTGGCTGTTTTGCCTGTACCAATGGCCCAAACAGGCTCATAAGCCACAATCACATCTTTAATTGAGCCTGCCTCTACACCTTGGAGAGCATTTTTTAATTGTGCCTGGAGCACTTGGGAGGTTTTACCGGATTCTCTATCATCAAGGGTTTCACCTATACACAAAATAGGGGTAATCCTGTGATACAATGCAGCAATCACCTTTTTGTTTATCAGGCTGTCATCCTCATTAAATATATGACGCCTCTCAGAATGTCCAAGGATCACCGTCCTGACACCAATATCTAAAAGCATTGCAGGTGAAATTTCACCAGTATAAGCACCCTTTTCTTTGTAATACATGTTTTGTGCGCCAACCTGGACGTCGCTTTCCTTAAGCAGCTGAACCATCCTCGCCAGACCAACAAAACTCGGCGCGATAAGTATGTCCCTATCAGACACATCCCTAACAAGATCTAGAAAGGCAGCGACATAGGACTCCATTTCGGAAACTGTTTTAAACATCTTCCAATTGGCTGCAAGAAGTGGTCTTCTTTTCATCTTTCCTCCCTTGTTAACCAGCACAACTTTCCAACACCTTGAAACCTGGCAACTCTTTACCTTCAAGAAGGGTCAAAAATGCACCTCCACCTGTCGAGATATACGAAACGTTGTCGCTTTCTCCTGCCTTTTTAACAGCAGCTCCAGTATCCCCCCCGCCAATAATAGAAAGGGCTGTACTAGAACCTATGGCGCGGGCTATCTCATTAGTCCCTCTATCAAAAGGCTCCACCTCAAAGGCACCAACCGGACCATTCCATACTATGGTCTTTGCCTGTTTTATCTCTTGCACAAACAAATCTATTGTCTGAGCCCCTATATCCACTATCATTCCATCTGCTGGAATCTGCTCCACAGGCATTTCTTCATACGGCACATCAGGTGCCAGCTCCTTTACCACCACAACGTCTACAGGAAGCAACAGCTTTGTCTTAGACTCTTCCGCCTTTTCAATGATATCTTTAGCAATATCTACAAGATCCTTTTCAACAAGAGATTTCCCTACTGCAAAACCTTTGGCGAGAAGAAATGTATTGGCCATGGCCCCACCAATGATAAGACTATCCACTTTAGGCAATATGTTTTCAATGGCACCGAGCTTGCTCGATACCTTGGCTCCTCCCAAGATGGCAAGAAAAGGACGCTCGGGGTTATTCATGGCCTTTTCAAAATAGGTAATCTCGTTTTTCATCAAAAAGCCCGCCCCACAATCCTTAACTCGTTCAGGAACACCTACTATAGAAGCGTGGGCCCTATGAGAAACTGCAAAGGCGTCGTTGACGTAAGCATCACAAAGCCTAGCTAAGGCAGCGGCAAACTCTGGATCATTTTTGGTCTCTCCTTTATAAAAACGAAGGTTTTCAAGCATTAGGATCTGTCCAGGTTCAAGCCTGTCAACCATGTCTTCAACTTCTTGACCAATACAATCCGGGGCCATACGAACCTCCTTGTCAAGAAGAAGGCCAAGCCTTTCAGCCACTGGAACCATGCTAAGCTCTGGCTTTCTTTCACCTTTTGGTCTTCCAAGATGAGAGGCCACTAAAAGCCTGGCTCCCGCATCAAGCGCATTTATAATAGTAGGCAAAGCAGCTTTGATACGGTTGTCATCGGTTATCTCAAGCTTCTCATTCAATGGCACATTAAAATCAACACGTAAAAACACCCTTTTTTTATCAAGATCCATCTGTTCAATGAACCTTATCATCTGGAGGCCTCCTCATCAGGGTTATTAAAGCATTGAATCTGCAATAGTTGCAGTCCTCTCTCCAAGCATATTTGTATAGCTTCCAAGCTCGTTGTCGTACCAACCGTAAACCACAACTTGGGTCACTGGCACACTTATAGTATCACAGACTATCTGCGTTGATTCATCCAATCCTCTGCACGCCTTCCTTGGGTCTATCTGAATGGCAGCAGTCCTGGTATGGGTCTCAGTGCCCTCGATAATAGCTGCAGCAGCCGGCATTCCTATAATGTCACTTGAGACATGTTGGGTTTCTGTATATAAGAGACGCCCCTTCATTGGCCCTTCAGCAGCGTTTTTGTAGATGGAATTTATCACATTTCTATTAATGGGATCTTCCAGGCTTTCATCATGTATTGTCAAAACTAACACTATTAGCGAACCGGTATTAGTTGGCACCCTCACTGACTCGGCAATAAAACCTATATTCTTCATTTCGGGAATTACAAGGGCTAAGGCCTTGGCAGCCCCTGTAGTAGTAAGAATGATGTTATTGAATATGCTCCTGTTCTTTCTAAGATCCTTTGCTCCTGTCTTGGGCAGCCTATCTAGTACTTGCTGGCTTCCAGTTGCAGCATGCACGGTCACCATAGAAGCAGAAAGTATCCGGTTGGCTCCAAAATGATCTAATATAGGTTTCACCATAAAAGAGAGACAGGTAGTTGTACAGGATGCGGCAGAAATAAGCTTATGTTTTTCTGGGATATAATCATCCTCATTTATGCCCATAACAGTAGTAACAGCATCCTCAGGCATCTCCGCGGCCTTGTCCTTGATCTTAAAGGGTGCGGACAAAATTACCTTTTCCGCTCCAGCCTCTAGATGCCCCCTTAGGCTACCTCTGGGCTCATCCGGCGGGGCCGTTGGATCTCTGAACACACCGGTCGTATCCACCACCAGCTTTACATCGTAATCTGCCCACCTGATTCCACGGGGATCACGGCTTTCACGCAATATTGTCACAGGTACCCCATCAACTGTCATTTGTCCTGTTTTTTCATCCAGATTCTCAATCACCCTTGGGCACTTGTAACCGTAAAGATAGCTGCCAAGTCTGCCATATGTGCTATCCATCTCTATAGAATGGGCTATATCCTCCAATCCCTGGCCTACCTGCCGACCAATATTTACTATTATCTCAGAAAAATCTCTTTTACTGACATGATACCAAAGACTGAGCTTTCCTATTCTCCCAAGTCCATTAATGCCAAGTTTCATGGGGCGGGCTTCAGACATTTAGGGCACCTCCAATCTTTTCCTGATTTTTTTTAGGCTACTCTAGATGAGATGCTAGATGTAACCTTCCAGATAAAAATCTTTAGCTCGGCTCCTCCTGCCAAACAAACCTTTATCTTTCTTATTAAGAATAATTTGCACAAAAGTCTATAGGTTACTAAAAAAATATGGTTAAAATTAAACCAAAGAGCTGTCTTCTTCAGTCCTTATCGGGTGCCTGCCCAAGTAAACAAAACCGTTTCTCCCATCAACACTTACATAATCGCCAGAACGAATAACGTGTCCGTTTATCTCTGCTCTACCCTCAAGCTCGTAAACCTTCAACTGCTCACATCCAACCACGCAAGTCTTGTCGAGCCTGAAGGCAACGATGGAGGCGTGAGACGTCTGGCCTCCCTTGGCAGTTAAGATCCCGTCGGCCGTAGATATCTCCTTTATATCATCAGGTACTGTATCAGAACGAATTAGGACAAGTTTTGTCTCAGGCTCGGCCTTTCTTATCGCCTTGATCTCTTCAAGAGTAAAAACGGCCTTGCCACTAAGGGCTCCTCCACTAACACCAATTCCCCTCCCAAGATAACTCTTGTCTAACTCCTCTGACGGCACAAAGACAGCAACCCTCGTCCGCCTCTTTGTCACCATGTCTCTTGTTTGCAAAATAAAAAGTTTGTCCTGTTCAGGTCCTTCAAAGGTAAACTCTATCTCCTGGGGGGTCCATTTTTTATCAAAGATCAGATACCTAACCCATTTCAAAAGGGCATCATATATATCAGGAAATCTCTTTTCCAGGCTTTCTTCTACGTTTAACCCAAGTTCTTCGCTCTGCTCTACCGATATCGGACTAGTGGCAACAAGCCCGCTTACAATATCTTCACCCTGATTCCCTACAGTGTAGTCACCCCATAGGCTTACCCTATCCAGTTTCTTATATGGATTTGCTGTAAACAAGACCCCTGTGCCAGATTTATCTGAAAGATTTCCATAGGCCATAGCTTGAATGATAACAGCTGTACCCCAATGATCTGATATCTCCATTATCTCTCTATAGGCCTTGGCCTTTTCAGAATCCCAAGAATTCAAAACAAGGCGAATGGAGGTCAAAAGCTGCTCAAAGGGATCATCTTCTATAATTATCCCCCTAGAGACCACTGTTTCTCTGTAAGCAAGGGCCAGCTCCTTCATCTGATCCCCGGTGAACTGCCTCTTCTTTTCCACCTTGTACTTTGCCTTATGGGCCTGCATCAATCCGGTAAAAACCTCCCTCTCGAGACCAAAGGACATGGCCCAAGACTGAATGAATCTGCGATAGTTGTCCCAGGCAAACCACATATTGCCATATTTTTTGGCCAGCCCAGATGCTATCTCAGGATTCATGCCGACATTTATTACCGTTGACATCATTCCAGGCATTGAAATGGCAGCCCCGCTTCGAACAGATAGAAGAAGAGGGTTGGATGGATCTCCAAAGACCATTCCAGAGCGTTCCTCAAGCTCTCTCAATCCTTCCCGCACCTGACGCCTGAAATTCTGATAAGCTCCGTGTAGCTTATAAAAAAGGGAATAATATCTAAAGACTTCTGTAGTAACTATAATCGCAGGTGGCACTGGTATGCCCTCCTGGGCCAAAAGAAGCAGGTTGTAACCCTTGTTGCCCAACTGTATGAGATTGCCTGTAACCTTGTCTGGCTGATGTATAGAACAAAGATCCTGCTCGGGATCATAACTTAGAAGCATATCCAGCTCCCTTGGACTCAGATACTCTCTCTGGCTGGAAAGTGCCTGGTAAAGCCTTGCCACAAAGTTATCAAGGTGTTGGAGACCAAAGGTAGATGAAATAAGCCCTCTTAAAAAGGCCTCTGACACCTGATGCACCACTTCCTGAATAGAGGCATCTCTACTAACTGCATTTCTGTATTTTGGAAGAAGTTTATCTGGCCAAAGCTGCCGAATAATCTTGTTAAGATTGTCTTCATGAGGGCTAAGATAATAGACGTATATCATATCCTTAACCCCTTCTGACAATCCTTTTACGATATCAAGATACTGGGTAAACGAAAACCTCCTCACCCCCAAAGACTTTTCCAAAAGGGTAAGATACGTTGCAAACTTTTTTGAATAGACCCCATTCAGTTGAACTGCCCTCCAAAGCAACTTCAAGTGTTGCAAAAGGCTGACAAACGTAGACCTTGTTATAAAAGGGACTTCAAGTTGGGCAATAAGCCGTTCGAAAAAGAGATTGGCCAAATTTTCCAGCCTGAATGTAAGACCTAGGGCGTCAAACTTTTTCTCATGATATTTCCCATACATGGATGGGATATCGGCAGCAATATGTCTCTTGTGATAAATAGTCTCCTGGATCTCGTATTTCTCTTCTGAAAGAATAATATCCTTTAGTGCCTCTATCTCGTCCAGTATCACTTCCAGGGCATGTTCATTGTCATTCGAGTCTATAACCTCAAGCACCCTATCCATCCCCTCGAAACCCAATTTTTTGGCCTCTTCAAGATTAAACCTTATCTCTTGGACTCCAAGGTTATATTTCATGTACTCGAGACGGTACATTTTTATTAGCAACTCCACCCGCCGCTTTTCATGCGGAGGGACATCCTTTACCTCTTCTATAAGCTTGTGTATCTCATCCTCTGAAGAACTGAGAAACAGGTGTACCTTTCTGGCAAAGGGCTCAAGGTCAAGACGTGAGGCAAGATGCCGCACTATCTTGTGTACATAATCCACATAACGGCCATAAGGGCTTATCTGTTCAAGTATCTCCGGGGGTAAAAACGGAGCAAGCCCCTCTTTCTCCCTGCTATACCAGAAACTAAAAATGGCCTCTATAAAATCAACTATCAAGTTGTTACTCTCTACATGACTTTGCTTTCTCAGAAAATGGATCAGGATATCACGGCGTCTAGAAATCTCGTCCAGTTCTGTAGATACATCTCTTAACAGACCCTCTGCCCCTATCTCATTGAAATAGACTGGAATGGAACGGGCAAATTCCTTTACCAGATTGTAGATGGGTTCTATGTCACTGTTTAAAAGCTTGGTAATATCGCGCTGAAAAAGATCGGTATCTTTAATACAAGTCCCGCCAAGCTGGAGATTAATGGTAAGGGCAGAAAGGAGTGTGCTACACACCTTTGGCTTTTGACAGACCAAATCAAGCCATGCCCTTATGTTTTGCAGATGTGCCGGATTGGAAAGGACATGCCACTCGGTATCAACCCCCTCAACCCCAGGAGTCTGGAAACCAAAATCAACCACCTCTTCTAAAAACAGCTCAACGAGCCTTGTATTGTCACGTTGCAGAATCTCTGTACCAAGGGCGTTTATACACTGAAGGGCCGTCCTTGGAAACTGACCTATCTGCTGTTTGAGAAGTGCAAAACTTTTGGGGATAATCTTACGCAACTCATCAAAGTCTGCCGTTTTTACAAGGCAAACAAGATTTTTATTTAATTGACGAAGGACCTCCTCATGAATGATGTTAAGCCCTTCCATCTCAACCATATGAAAGAGAAAGAGCAGATATATAGAGATGCCATCAACTTCCCTGCTTTTTTCCTCCTTAAAAGACAACCTGCAAGTAACCTGACCTAATACACGGGCTATTTCCTTGTATTTCTTAACTACATCCACATGTCCTGGCAAATCAGCCAATGCCAGGGCCGCTGCTCTGGCATCATCCATGGCCTCTATACGCCCTGTCTCTTCCAAAAGCCTGCGAAAGGCATTGTGGCTGACAGGTTCGAGGAGCTCCATAACCCTTTTATAGTCATCCTGATCTATCCAGAGACCATACTGGGTCAGGCTAGATTTTAACCACTTTTGAGGTCCGTCCTGGCTAAGCCAATAGTTGTATGTTACGCGCCTTATCTTTAAAAGGAGCTGTTTACACCAATGCCACAACTCCTGTTTTTCCGGGCCCTTGTCAATACGCCTGGCAAGATTCTTTACCAGCCGTGCAAGGGGATGAAAACTTGTAGCAATGGCATACGTCACTGCCTCATTTACCTGAGACAACTCTTTAAAAACGGTTGCAAATGCTGGCACAAGGCTGTCGAGGACATCCTGATCTGCGGCCTTTACAATCTTTTCCATATATGCCAACAATCCATCCGCTGCCCCCTTCTTCTCCTTTTCCCTTGGGGCCTCTTTAATCAGCTTCAAAAAGGTATCCAAAAGCACTGTACATGCTTCCACCCCATAGCGGGAGCGTACATAGGTATTGAAATTCTTAAGGGAAAAAGATCTCAAATCATAGACTAGGGCCGCCCAATTCTTAAATGGATGGTGCAACTCAAAAAGAAGGTGGTCAGCCTGCCTCAACACGCCCTTATAGCCTTCCACCGCCTTTCTGAGGACTCGGTATTTTTCTTCTATTTCAACCCGTTCTACCTGGGTCTCTTTAAGGTTTATCTCCAGGGCCTTTGATTGAGCTATCAATGTAGTCATATCAGACAGCCTTGTTTTCCTCCATGTGAAGTATCAAATCCAGCAGCCTATTCGAATAACCCCACTCGTTGTCATACCACGACATCACCTTTACGAGGGTTTCCTCAATCACCCTAGTTGAAAGGCCATCCACTATAGATGAACGAGGATCTTTTATGAAATCGGTGGAAACAAGGGGTTCTTCCGTATAGCCGAGGAACTTATTCGTCGCAGCCTTCAATGCCTCGTTGACTTCTGGTACAGTTGCCGGCTTCTCTACCCTTACAACAAGATCCACCAAGGATACGTCAGGAGTTGGCACCCTAACAGCCAGCCCATCGAACTTGCCCTTAAGCTCTGGAATTACTTTGCTTACCGCTGCAGCCGCGCCTGTCTTGGTAGGAATCATGTTCAGAGCCGCTGCCCTGGCCCTTCTCAGGTCAGAATGGGGAAGATCAAGTAAACGCTGATCGTTCGTATAGGCATGTATAGTTGTCACCAAACCACTAACAATTCCAAATCTATCCATTATAACCTTTGCTACCGGGGCAAGACAGTTGGTTGTACAAGAGGCGTTTGAAATTATCTTGTGATTCACCGGATCGTAATCATCTTCGTTCACTCCCATAACTATGGTGATGTCCTCTCCCTTGGCAGGCGCAGTGATAATCACCTTTTCTGCCCCTGCTTCCAGATGGCCGGCAGCAAGACCTGCTTCCCTAAATCTACCTGTAGCCTCTATAACGTACTCAACCCCTGCCTCTGCCCAAGGTATCTTGGCTGGTTCCTTGACATCTGTAACCCTTATCTTTTTGCCATTTACAGTTATCCCTTCTTCATCGTAGGAAATTTCCGCATCGAGTTTTCCCATAACAGAGTCATACTTTAAAAGGTGCGCGATAACGTGATTGTCAGTCAAATCGTTAACTGCAACAATATCGATGTCCTTGAATTCAGGATACATCATCGACGCACGAAACACATTTCTGCCAATCCTGCCAAAACCATTTATTCCTACTTTAATAGCCATGTCCACCTCCTTTGTTATTTCGGACTCTTTAAAAAAATAAATTAATCATTCCTGAGATAATTTCATCTCCATTACACAAAATTTTCCCTTGGACTCATCTGGTGCACAAGCAAACAGAAAACCGTTGTGTCTATAAAAAGAAATGGCCTGATAATTTTTCTTGTATACATCTAATGTAACCCTTTTGAATCTATTTTGGGTCCAAAAATACAAGGCCTTCTTTAAAAGGAAAGTCCCATAACCAAGTCCTTGGTACTGTTTCATAATCGCTATGTTGGAAAGATAGACCTCATCAGTAACTATCCTGAAACAGATGTAGCCTATAACCTTGGATATACTGTCGGATGGGCAAAGCACCCAAAATCTAACAGACCTTGAAAAAAATTCATTTGACAATCCTTCTACGCTCCACGGCACCGGCTGAACAGAGTGTTCTATAACGTTTATCTGGGCCAGGTCATTGACTAGGGCCTTTCTTATAATAAGCTTGCCCATGAAATTTCCAGGTAATGGACTCAAAAAAAACAGATACAGCTATCTTTGCAGGATCTGGGTGGCTTGATTTATACTTTTTCTTGCATATTCCACCAAGGACTGGGCCGCTTCGGCAAGGGTCATTGATTCTCTGCATTGGGACAGTCGTATAAGCATGGGCAGATTTACACCAGTTATGACTTCCACCTTGCCTTCTTCTAAAAAACTAAGGCTCATATTTGCAGGTGTGCCTCCAAACATATCGGTCAATATAAGGATACCATCTCCAGAATCTACTTGTCTGATGGCCTTTTTAATAGCGTTTTTCATCTCATCAACGCTGGCAGAAGGATCTACGGTGATGGCTACCATGTTCTCCTGGTCACCAACAATAAAACTGGTTGTCTGGACAAGCTCTTGGGCAAGACCACCATGGGCTGCCACCACTACCCCAATCATCAATCAACCCTCTCTGTCCAAATCTCGATGGGTGACAATAACCTCTTCGCCTTTCTGTGTAAACATTCGCCCTAACCAACGGGCAATGGCCACACTCCTGTGCCTGCCACCAGTACAACCTATACCAACTACCAGATAGACTTTGCCCTCGACCCTATACTGGGGGATAAGATATGAAAACATGGAATTAAGATGCTCTAGGAACTGCCTGGTCTGTTTTTTGTTATGAACGTAATCATAGACCTCCTGGTCCAGCCCAGAAAATGGTCTGAGTTTTGGATCAAAATAGGGATTTGGCAAAAAACGCACGTCAAATATAAGGCTAGCATCTGCAGGGACACCATACTTGAATCCAAAAGATATTACGTGAATAAGGGGTTGGGTAAGATCTTCCCTAAATGAATACATGTCCAATACTATTTGGCGCAACTGGTGCACGTTCCTGTTAGAGGTATCTATGTAGTTATCAGCAAATTCTCTAAGTTCCCTGAGCCTTCTCCGCTCTTCAGCAATAGCAGCAAGTATATCAGCCTTTTTTTGCAAAGGGTGTTTCCTTCTCGTCTGGCTAAACCTTTGGACCAGTATGTTGTCTGAGGCATCAAGAAACAAGACTTCTAAATGAAAGCCCTGGTCTTTGACCTGTGAAAATATCAAGGCATACTGATCCAAAAACCCCTTTTCCCTAACATCCATAACCAAGGCAACCCTGGTTGGAATGGCTGTGCTATTCTCTGTTAGAGACAAAAAATCTGGCAAGAGGGCTATGGGGAGATTGTCCACACAATAATAGCCCATATCTTCAAAGGCCCTCAAAGCCGTGCTCTTTCCAGAGCCGGACATACCGGTAATTATCACGGTCTGGATGTTTCTGGAATGTTTCCCTGTCAAACTAACACACCATAAAACCTATTTTCTGCCTTTTCTATAAGTGAAAATATATGGCTGATAGATTCCGCCCTAATCAGTTGATCTATCATCTCCTTATCTTTAAGAAGCCTGGAAATCTTGGCCAACACCCTCAAATAGTTAGTTGTATACTCTTCTGGTGCAAGAAGCATAAATATTACATGAACTGGCTCACCATCTACCGAATCAAATGGCACCCCCTTCTTACTGACTGCCACTATTACCTGGAGGCTCTCTATCCCTTCGGCCTTGGCATGAGGAATAGCAATTCTCCCTCCTATAGCGGTAGTGCCAAGCTCTTCTCTGTCCATGACCACCTTATAAACGTCATCTGCAGACAATCTATTTACGCAAAAAGCGGCCTTGGTAGCAAGCTTCTTTATTACATCTTTCTTTGAAGAAGATTCTAAAGGAAAAATTATACAGTTTTCTTGAAGATAATTCAGGATACGCACTTACTTATGGCTCCAACAATCCGAGCCCACCATCTTTTCTCCAATAAATCACATTAACCCTATTAGTGTCAGCATTTATAAATGCCAGAAATCCCTTTCCATTTATCTGAAGCTGGTCAGCAGCCTCTTCAATAGACATAGGTTTAGGATCTATCTTTTGGATTAGTATAACCTGATCCGAATCATCTGTTGTTTCAGACTCTCTGCCATAAGCTACAGAAGGCTGTCCCCCACCTTGTCCCGAGGAACGCCTACTTTTCACCTTTTCGCGAAATTTTTTTAACTGCCTTTCTATCTTGTCTAAGACCAAATCTATAGCTGCCCTCAAATCATCGTGCTCTTGCTTTGCAGCAGCGCGAATCCCGTCTCCCGTAATAACAACCTCTGCTGTCTTTCTAAACTTTTCAACAGTCAACACGACGTTTACATTCATTGGGGCATCTGAATACTTCTTCAAACGAGCGAATCTATCGTTTATATACTCTTTCAACTCATCGGAGTGATCCATATGACGAAAAGTCACGTTAATTTGCATAAAAAATTCTCCTCCATTTCTATATGTGGATAATCAAACCTTGGGCCTCTTTCTCCTGCTGGATGGCAAAATTCCCATGAGGTCTCTATACTTGGCAACAGTACGTCTAGCAATTTTAATGTTATCCTTGGCCAAGATCTCTACTATCTGCTTGTCACTGAATGGCTTAGTAGGATCCTCGCTCTCTATGAGCCTCTTTATCCTTTCCTTAACACTTTGGGCAGCTATATCCTTTGACCCGTCTTTCCTTGGCAATCCTGTACTGAAAAAGAACTTGAGCTCAAAGATACCTTGGGGTGTATGGACATATTTGTTACTAGTTACCCTGCTAATAGTAGATTCATGCATGCCAACATCTTCTGCAACATCCTTCAACACCATGGGCTTAAGATAGGCTATCCCCTTATCTAAAAATTCCCGCTGGAACTTGACTATACTCTGGGTGACCTTGTAAATTGTCTTTTTCCTTTGATGAATGCTCTTAATAAGCCACAAGGCTGACTTCATCTTCTCATTAATGAACTCCTTTGCCTTTTTGGGGACATCACCGTTCTTGGCGGCCTCCTTATAGTAGGAGTTGATGCGCAGGTTGGGCAGATCCTCTTCATTTAGGGCAACCACATACTCATCCCCCACCTTATAAACGTAAATATCTGGGACAATATACTGCACCTCTTCAGAAGAATAGGCCCGGCCTGGTCGGGGTTCCAATGACTTAATGACATCTATAGCCTTTACAACATCCTCTGGACTCCTTCCCGTAGCTTTTGCAATCTGCTGATAGTTATGAAGCTCCACTTGGTGAAGATGCTTGGACACCAACTCCTTGACAAGGGGGTCTTCAATCCCAAGGTGATCTATCTGAATGAGAAGGCATTCTCTCAAATCCCTTGCGGCAACACCAACGGGATCAAATTCCTGCACCCTTTTCAGAACCTTTTCAACATGCTCTGGTTCAACACCTGCATCCCGGGCAACTTCTTCAACGCTGGCCTTAAGATAGCCGTCTTTGTCAAGATTGCCTATTATAAGACTGGCTATCTTTCTATCTTCATCCGAAAGGTCTGACATCTGAAGCTGCCAAATCAAATGGTCCTTAAGATCTGACTTAGAAGCTACTATGTTTTCATAGTTTGGAACCTCTTTTTCCTCAAAGGAGTAAGAAGGCAAGGAACGCCTGTATTCATCATCCCATACCTCCTGCCAATTTGTTTCTTTAATGGCATCCTTATCCCACGGTGTCTTCTCAGCTTCAGAGGCAGCAAGCTCTGGCACCTGGTCACTATCCAGGCCCTGATCCTGGCCTTCAGGCTGTCTCGTCTGTTCAATTTCTGAGGTGGTGGCCTCTTCAAGCAAAGGGTTTGTCTCAAGCTCTTGATTAATCGTCTCTATAAGCTCAAGACGAGAAAGCTGAAGCAGCTTGATTGCTTGCTGCAACTGAGGCGTCATTACAAGCTGCTGAGTCAGCTTCAAATTTTGTTTTAGTTCAAGGGCCATAACCTACAGTGAAAATTCCTCTCCTAAATAAATCTTTCTGGCGATCTTGCTACTGGCAATCTTTTCCGGACTACCAAATTCAATGACCTTTCCAGAACTTACAATATAAGCGCTGTCACACACAGTCAAGGTTTCCCGGACGTTATGATCCGACAGGAAAATACCTATACCACGGGACCTTAGCTCCTTGATAATGGACTGAATATCAGCAACAGCAAGGGGATCGACTCCTGCAAATGGCTCATCAAGAAGAATAAATTTTGGGTCTGTGGCAAGGGCCCTAGCCACTTCCACGCGACGCCTTTCCCCTCCTGACAAAGACTCTGCCTTTTGGCTGGCCAACAAGCTTAACCCCATCTCTTCAAGAAGTTCTTTTACCTTTACCTTCCGTTCCTTTTTGGCAAGACCTCTATTTTCAAAAACTACTTCTATATTTTCAAACACAGTTAGCTTCCTGAATACTGAGGGCTCTTGGGGAAGATATGTCAGCCCCCTATTGGCACGCTTATGCATAGGCATGTCCGTAATATCCATGCCATCCAAAAAAACCCTTCCGCTGTCTGGACGGATAAGCCCTGCTATCATGTAAAAAGTGGTGGTCTTACCCGCCCCATTTGGCCCTAAGAGACCAACTATGGATGAACTTTCGAGAACGAGACTTATTCCGTCAACTACAGGCCGGCCCTTATATATCTTCTTGAGTTTTTTAGCCTCAAGACAACTCTTACCAGCCATCAGTCTCCTTCTGAGTAAACAACCGCCTCTACCCTTTCCTTGCCAGAACTCTCTACCACGCTGCGGTTTTCATTGACATAAAGAACAATTTTGTCGCCCTTAATACTATTAGGTCCATCCCATACTTTGGCGTTTTTAAGGAGCACGATCTTCTCTTGGGGCTTATAATAAATGGCTTCCTTAGCAGTTGCCTTTCTTCTTCCCTGGACTATTCTAAGATGACCTTTTACAACTATCTTTTTAAGAGTCCTTTTTTTCTTGTTATCGGATGTCTTTTTCTGACCATAAAAGACCTCGAGCCGATCTGCATAGATGGTCAGATTGCCCTTTTTGGCAATAACGTTCCCGAGAAAGACCACAGTGCCCCTCTCATCATATGCCTCCATTTTGTCACTAGTTATTCTTATTGCCTGGGAAGGCTTTGACTTGCCCTTGGATGTATTTCTGCATTGGCCAACGCCTGAACATAGCACCACAAAAAATAGTGATAAAACTGTAACCACGGCTATGCTCAAGTTGTCTCTCTTAGATATCATTCTAGAGTCACCTCATCAAAAAAATCGTGTGCTTACGCCTGTACATCTTCTTCTTTTATAATGGCCCTTGGAAAATAAAGCAAAAGTTTGTGTTTCTCGAGTAAGTAAACCATATTCTTACCAAGCAGCTCGTTTCCATTGTCTCCAACCAATATTACATCCCCAGGCGCCTCGATAGCCTTTTTATCAGGATAATAAAAAAGCAACTCGGTATTCAACACATAATCTTTAACACCTGTCACCCTTACCTTTCCCGAGACGGAAACCGTACCATTTTTGATCTGATATTTGCCCCTGTTGGCCTTTACCCTGATTGGATTTTTTCCATAGGGCCGAAAAATGATATTGACATTTTCAAATTCCACTTCTTTCCTCTTTTCGTAAAAACGGGCAAGCCTAGCCTTCACCAACCACTGTGAATTCTTACCGCGCACGTCCCTTTTGTATACTACCCCATATAGGACAAGATCCGCCTTAATCTTTTTAAGTTCTGGAGAAAAAAAGGCCTGTTCCTGCTCATCCCCTTTAAAGAATATTATTCCTGCTACAACAGTAAAGAGAATGATCGAAATCCAAAACGTAACTCTTTTATTCACTTGATGATCTTTTGTGGTTGAAGATATGCCTTAATACTTGTCTCCAAAAGGCCTTTTGAGTGAAGTATGAGTTCACACACTTCCCTCACTGCACCCTTGCCTCCCGGAGCAGAGGTCACATAGTCTACATATTTTGCCATATCAGTAGCTGCATCCCTAACCGTTACAGAAAGACCACACCTTGTCAAAACAGGAAGATCCACCCAATCGTCTCCCACTCCACAGACCTGATTGTAAGACAGACCAAGCTCTACAAGAAGTTCATCCAGACATGCCAGTTTGTCTCCAACAGACTGGAAAACATGTTTTATTCCAAGTTCCTGACATCTCTTCTCCAAGGCCATCGAACCCCTAGCGCTAATAATTGCCGTCTCAACACCGTGAAGTGCCATAAGTTTTATTCCCAGTCCGTCTCTGACATGAAAACGCTGAACCTGAAAACCTGATTCGGCATAAATTATACTACCGTCGGTTAAGATCCCGTCCACATCCAGGGCTAGAAGCCTTATTTGGGCTGCCTTCTTTGCTATCTGATCAGAAAAAGACCAAGTTCTGCTGTCCATTTAAAGGCCCCTATAAAAGCCAATCTCTCGCCCAATAACTGTTCGGGCTTAAAAAATTAAGTATCAACAACACCTCTGTGTCTGTGGCTATTTTTAGCATTTATCTTGTCCTTGAATCAAAATCCTTGATTTTAGAGATAATATGCAGTGATATCAAAAATCTGTTTCAGTTGCTCCAAAAGGGAGGCGGCATTTTCGAGCCTTAAACTGTTTGGCCCGTCACACTTAGCCCTGTCAGGCTCTGGATAGACTTCCATGAATATCCCGTCACAACCACAGGCAGCAGCAGCCCTCGCAAGAAATGGAACAAATTCGCGCTGGCCACCAGAACAACCTCCCTGACCGCCAGGAAGCTGCACACTATGAGTTGCATCAAATACTACAGGGAAACCAAGGGATCTCATTATGGGAATAGATCTCATGTCCACTACTAAATTATTGTAACCAAAACTTGTACCCCGTTCAGTCAAAAGGATGTTGTTATTACCTGCCTCTCTGACCTTTCCTGCCGCATGTCTCATATCCCAAGGAGATAGAAACTGCCCCTTTTTTATATTCACTGCCTTGCCTGTACGGGAGGCTGCTACCAAGAGGTCTGTCTGTCTGCATAGAAAGGCAGGAATCTGTATGCAGTCAACCACCTCTGCCACTGGAACAGCCTGATCTGGTAAATGGATATCGGTAATAACAAGACAGTCAAGCTGGCTTTTAACCTGGGCCAAAATCTCAAGCCCTTTTTCAAGACCAGGCCCCCTGAACGAACTTAGAGATGTACGGTTTGCCTTGTCAAAAGAGGCCTTAAACATATAAGTAAAACCATTTTTTTCTGCTGCATCCTTCATAAATCCCCCTATTTCAAGGGCGACGGATAAATCCTCAAGCACACAAGGACCAGCTATTAGCAAGGGCCTTGAACCAGGCCCAACTTGAACATCTCCAATCGATACAGGGACGGGATTATTGTTTTCTGTCATACTTTCTCTTAAGGGCGGCTCTTATAAATGATACAAAAAGCGGATGGGGATCAAGGGGCCTGGATTTGAATTCTGGATGAAACTGGCATCCAAGAAACCACGGATGGTCATCTATCTCCACTATCTCTACCAGCTCTCCGTTGGGACTAAGGCCGGATATCTTCAGACCTGCCTCTTCAAGAGGTTGTCTGTAAGAATTATTAAACTCGTAACGATGCCTGTGCCTCTCAAAAATTTCTTCCTTTTGATACGCGCCATAAGCTGTAGTGTCATGAATAAGTTTACAGGGATAGGCCCCAAGACGCATGGTGCCACCCATCTGGCTGTTTTCATCCCTTTTTTGAATAGTATCTGTCCTGTAATCATACCACTCCTTCATGAGATAGATAACAGGATCAGGTGTGTTAGGGGTAAACTCCGTACTGTCTGCCATAGAAATGCCAGCCACGTTTCTTGCAAACTCTATTACAGCAAGCTGCATACCTAAACATATGCCAAAAAAGGGAACCCGATTTTGTCTTGCAAAGCTTATGGCCTCAAGTTTTCCAGGAATTCCACGGCTTCCAAAGCCACCGGGCACTAAAACTCCATCTACCTCAGAAAGCCTTGCCTCAAGCTCTTGCCCCCTTATCTCGTCGGAATTGACAAAATCAATCTCTACCTTGGTGTTATTTGCCACGCCGCCATGGAATAAGGCCTCATTCAGACTCTTGTAAGACTCACGGAGATTCACATACTTTCCAACCATGGCGATCCTTACAGAATATTGGGGCTGTTCTATTCGGGCCATGAGATTTTCCCAGGCTGTGAGCACCGGTTGCCTTGTCCAAATATTCAGGCATTCCACAATCCTTTCATCCAGCCCCTCCCTATGGAAACAAAGGGGAACCTCGTAAATGCATTTTACATCCTTGGCAGTAATAACCCTGTCTTCCTTCACATCACAAAACAGTGCTATCTTGGCCTTTATCTCAGGAGCAAGATCCATTTCTGTCCGGCAAAGGATAATATCCGGCTGGATTCCTATGGAACGAAGCTCCTTGACGCTGTGCTGGGTAGGCTTGGTCTTGAGCTCACCGGCCGCCTTGATGAAGGGAACATAGGTCACATGAATATAGAGGGTGTTGTCACGCCCGAGATCTCCCCTTAGCTGTCTGATGGCCTCAATAAACGGAAGGCCTTCAATATCTCCAATGGTCCCTCCTATCTCCACGATGGCAATGTCTGCCTCGCCGTTCAGCTGCAGTATGGCCTGTTTTATCTCGTCAGTCACATGGGGAATGACCTGGACCGTGCCCCCCAAGTAGTCTCCTGCACGCTCCTTGGTGATAACGCTGTAATAGATGCGGCCTGAAGTATAGTTGTGACGCTGGCCACATTTTACATTGGTGTAACGTTCATAGTGGCCAAGATCTAAATCTGTTTCTGCACCATCATCGGTAACAAACACCTCACCATGCTGAAACGGATTCATTGTCCCTGGGTCCACATTTATGTAGGGATCAAGTTTCTGAAGGGTTACAGTAAGGCCTCTAGCCTCGAGAAGCGCCCCTATTGAAGCAGCAGCCAAGCCCTTGCCCAAAGATGACAAAACACCTCCTGTTACAAATATAAATTTAGTCTTCATCTCTGCCCTTTCATCAAGTCAAGTTGCAAGCCCTTACCGAAGGCTATAAAACAAAACCGGGACCAATAACCATAGTCCCGGCATCCGGCCTCAATGCTAATCATAGAAGAACATGGGCTCAACAAGCCTTACGCCTGCCTTCTCCAAGGCGTCAAGTGCGGCCTCCAGCATCTGGGAAGGAACCTTGAAGATAAGAACTGCCTTACTGCCTCCTCCAACAAAAGCATAGGTATAATCAATATTTATATCTGCCTCTGAAAGGACCTTTACCACATTGTAGAAACTGCCTGGCTCATCTGGTACTTCAACAGCAAACACGTCCTGCTCTCTCAAAGTAAATCCAGCAGATGACAAGACGCTTTTGGCCTTTTCAGGGTTATTCACAACCAATCTAAGGATACCAAACTCTGCAGATTCAGCCAAGGCGAGGGCCCTTATGTTTATTGATGCATCCCTAATGGCCTTTGTGACCTCTAGAAGCCTTCCCTTCCTGTTTTCTAAAAAGATGGACAGCTGTTTTATGCCATATTTTTTTATCATTTTTGCAACCCCTCTGCCTCTCTCTTATCTATAATTCTCTTTGCCTTGCCCATGCTCCTTTCAAGGGTCTTGGGCTCTACCAATTTTATCCTGACGTTTATGTAAAGATCATTCAACATCTCTTGCTGGAGCTTGGTCTTGAGTTGCTCAAGCGCTCCTATTCCATCTGCAAAGGTACGGTCATCCACCTCAACCCACACCTCAAGCTTGTCAAGGACACCCTTTTTATCAAGAACTATCACATAGTTTGGAGTAACACCTTCCACCTTAGTAAGCACGTGTTCCACCTGGGATGGAAAGACGTTTACACCATTTACAATGAGCATGTCATCAGCACGCCCTTTTACAGACTCCATAATGGTCAAGGTACGGCCACACTTACAAGGCTCCCTGCGAAGAACAGTTATGTCCTTTGTCCTGTAACGGATAATAGGGAGGGCCTGTTTGGTAACGGTTGTAAACACAAGCTCCCCCTCGCTCCCATCAGGAAGCACCTGACCAGTATCAGTATCAATCACTTCGGGTATAAAATGATCTTCGAAGACATGAAGATGCCCGTAAGGACATCCGGCAGCCACCCCTGGCCCTATGATTTCAGATAGTCCATAGGCCTCTATATATATGAGGCCCCATTCGTCTCTAAGCGCCTGCCTCAAGCCCTCACTGGCAGGCTCTGCCCCGAAGAAACCAGCCCGTATCTTGAAATCCCTTTCGAGATCGTATCCCTCATCCTTTGCCACCTCTGCCATGTGCAGGGCAAATGATGGAGTAGAGCAAAGGATAGTTGCCCCGAAATCTTTCATCAAAAGGAGCTGCCTCTTGGTAAAGCCTCCGCTTGACGGAACCACAGCCGCGCCAACCTTTTCGGCTCCGTAGTGAAATCCCAGGCCTCCTGTAAAAAGACCGTATCCATAGGCATTATGCACAACATCCTGAGGACCAACTCCCACCATCGACATAGTCCTGGCCATTACTTCTGTCCACACCTTCATATCATGACGGGTATAACCTACTACAGTAGGCTTACCCGTCGTTCCAGATGAAGAATGAATCCTTACCACCTGATCCAACGGCACTGTAAAAAGGCCAAAGGGGTAGTGGTCCCTAAGATCCTGCTTGGTGGTAAAAGGCAACCTTTGCAAATCATCTAAGGACCTTACATCATCTGGCCTTATGCCAAGCTCGTCAAACTTATTCTTGTAAAAAGGCACCAGATGATAAACCCTTTGAACTGTATCCTGAAGTCTTTTAAGCTGCAGCCTCTCAAGCTCCTCCCTTGGAGCCCCCTCAATTTGATTCCACATGGTTCCTGTGCTCCTCCCAGCCTATTTCGGACTTATATCTAAAAAGTCCGAGGAAATAGATTCATAAAACAGCTATTTTTGACAGCTTTAACACAAGAAAAAATTTGTTCAAGACCCTGATACAACCAATAATAAAAGTGTTACAGGGCAAGCCTTATAAGGGCGTTGACAGTGGCAACAGCAACAGGCGTTCCACCCTTCCTTCCAAGACAGGTTATAAAAGGGGCTTTAGAACGGGCCACAAGCTCTTCCTTAGACTCTATGGCGTTTACAAACCCTACCGGAACCCCAACTACCAGTCTTGGAGAAAAACGTCCCTCATCCATCATATCAAGAAGCCTTAGAAGGGCAGTAGGGGCATTGCCAATGACAACTATTCCCGGCTCACCTCTTGCCGCTATCTCCATGGCCGCCTCTGCCCTTGTCCCCCCCATTTTGACTGCCAGCCTATTGCATTCCTCAGTACCCATTGGAGACATAACTGAAAAATCCTTTGGGAGAAGCGACCTGCTAATACCAGAGACTGCCATCTGAGTATCTGCAACTATTGGGCAACAGGCCCTGATGGCCTCTATCCCTGCGTCTATCGCTTCTGGATGAAATCTGATGTTTTTGGCGAACTCAAAATCAGCAGTAGCATGAATAATTCTCTTGACTACCTGCAACTGAGAAGGAGAAAAATCTGTAGAACCAAGCTCCCTCTCTATGATTTCCATGCTTATTTTTTCTATTTCAGGCCCCTGCAAACCCTTCAGTATCGGACTCATTTTTCAATTCCCTGCCTTGCCCTGACACCCCTTGCAAAATAGTGTCTTACCATACGACATTCAGTTACAAGATCGGCTGCGTCAACTATCTCAGTTGGCGCATATCTTCCTGTTAACACAAGCTCTATATTGTCGGGCTTGTCTGCCAGAAGATCGAGAACCTGGGGTACAGATACAAGCCCCATATTCATAGCCACGTTTATTTCATCAAGCACAACCACATCATATTCACCGCTTCCCATTCTCTCCTCAACATAACGAAGGCCTGCAGCCGCGAGTTCTCTGTCTTCCTTGCAAGGTTTTCCCCTCACAAAACGTCCTGATCCAAACTGCTTCACATGCACCATTCGTCCAAAACACCCGAGGGCCTTGACCTCGCTAAAGTCCCCTTTTTTCAGAAACTGGACAAACAACACCCTCTTGCCGGCACCTACCGCCCTTACACAAAGCCCGATGGCCGCAGTTGTCTTTCCCTTCCCGTCGCCAGTATATACCTGAACGTATCCCTTCAATTTTTCGCTACCTCCTCTACACGCTTAAGCAACTTGGCAGCCTCTGAGTTTGTACCAAGAAGTACTGAAAGCCATCTGGTCCGTTCATGCACCCCCATTGCTATCTTGATAGACATGGTAATTGGCACCGAAAGAAACATACCTACAGGTCCCAACACCCAACCCCAGAATGCCATAGACAAAAATATTACAAGTGGGGACAAGCCTACCCCTTGGCCCATAAGTTTGGGCTCAAGGATGTTGCCGACCGCTATGTTCACCATTACATACATTGCAAGGGTAACCAAACAATGACCGAAACCGAGCTTTACCAAAGATAACAGCACCGCCGGCACAGCAGCAATGATAGAACCAATTGTGGGAATAAAGTTGAGGGCAAAGGCACACACACCCCATAGGGCAGGGAAATCGACTCCCTGAATCCACAGGCCCAACCAAATCAAAAGCCCTGTCAGAAGGCTCGTAAAGGTCTTTATAGCAAAGAAGCTGTTTATGCCATCCATTATGAGCCTGAGTTCCTTTGTCTTTTCAAAACCAAGAAGACTCAAGGCCTCTAACTTGTATATCATGCCTCCTGCTTCTAAAAGCATGAAGACAAGAGTCAACACTATCACAAAGGTGTTGGTAATCAAGACGCCCATACCCCTTAGGGTAGAAGCGACAAAGGCCATTATCCTGGACACGTCCAATTCATGCAGGACTGCAAGCTCCATTTCCGAAAAACCAAGCTGTCTTGCAAATTGGGTGAGCTTAGCATATATGGCGCCAAGGCGTTCCTGGTAAACAGGCAACTCTCTTGTAAATTCTGCCACAGAGGTCCCCAAAAGCGCACCAAGACCCGTTTCCAAAAGTATGAAAAGGATAATGAGAAAAACAATAGAGAACCAGTCTGGCAAGCCCTTCTTCCTTAACCAGAAAAGCAAAGGAGAAGCCAAAACTGCAAAAAAGGCAGAAAGTAAAAACGGGACTATCACAGACGTGCAGGCCTTTATACCAGCAATAACAACAACCAGGCAGGCAAGATTAAGAAGCAGCGAACTTACCACGGCACCACCCTCCCTTGATCTTCTCCAGATAATGCCTCCTGGAGACATTGACCAAGGCGTGAAATTCTCAAAAAATCAGTTCTTGATATTAAACGGGGCAGTAAGCACATTGAAAATAAGCTTCTTGAATATATCTGTCACGGTCTTTGTCTGAAGGGTATCTATCTTGGGATCGCTCCAGTTTCCGCTAACCTTGACAGGTATAGCAAAAAGAGACTTGTTTTCCCCTCCTATTATTCCACCAATTATAGGCAGGCTTGTTATTATTTTATCCACCGTTTTTAGAGGCTGTATAAAGATTATCAGATCAAGCAACTTGTTATTGAGATATACATCTCCCGTACCATAAAAGTTTATGCCTGGACCCTTGATATAGGCCTTTTCCATATGGACCTTGCCTGATCTTATCTTGGCATCCACCAGGAGTTTTTTATAGGGAGAAGTCCCCTCTAAAAGGCCTTTATTAAGGGAAAAAATATCAATGATATTGACCACACTGAAGATCTTTGAAAGCAAACCAAACTTATGTATGTAGCCATCTTTTGCCTTTATTCTCAGATTGCCATTTCCAAGCAACACCCTGTTCCCACCCCTTAGATAAAGATTAAAGACAACCGGACCTGTTATCAGGTCTTGCTCTATTCCAAGGCAATCAAGGACCTGCTCAAATCGGGCCCTTTTGCCCTTGGGGGTTATGGCAGAAAATTCACTGACTGTCTGGTCATTTAAACGTTCTTTCTTTAGATAGAGATCGAGTCCACACGTATCATCGGAATAGGCCTCTAGTCTATTGAGCATCCCCTGACTCAAGCTAGCGCTACCTTTAAGATTCTTAAGAATTATTTCGTGAGCCGCCTCATCCCTATTCTTGGCAAAATCCGTCACTGCATACCTGGCCTCTTTGATATCAAAATCCATCTTTAAAGAAATTTTTTGAATAATCTCCTTGAAAAGGCTATCTGTTTCATCCCCTGTATCAACCTTTGAAACATTCTGATCCTTTTTTGTCTCTGAAATCTGCTGAATGTAAGAAACAAACCTAGAAGAAAATAACGGTGAAAGAAGCCTCAGATGTGCCTTAAGTCTGCCAGACACGCTTTCTATGGTACCGTTCAGATCAAAAAGATCTTTCATAAAGTTGATATTCGCCTTTATATTTCCATTGCCATTTTTGGCATAAAGATCGAGATTGTTGAAAATAAGCTTGCCATCTAGACCCCAAAGCCATCTAACCCCCTGCACATGAAGCCGTCCATTCCAGAAAATGGGCCTCTTGGCTAAAAAAGGGGCAAATTTAAAGGCAAAATCTCCCTTAATAATCCCGTCTAAAAAAGAATTTTTCATAAGCACTGATTGAAACATATCCTTGGAAAGTTCCCCTTTAAACGCAAAAGAAAGGGAGGGTTTTTCGTCTTTAGATCTTTGAAAAGAAATAGAAGCGCTCCTGGGGCCCTTTGTTACCATCAATTTTGAAATACGTAAAAAATTCATCCCCTTTTTTGCCTTTAAAACAAGGCTAGCTCCTTGTTTTTTCCATAGGATCTTGCCATCCAAACCCATCGGCTTACCTGAGACAAACTCGACTTTGAAATCATCTGCATAGAAGGGCAGCCTTGGAGTAAACTCTCCAAGATCCAAACCTTTTTGCTCAAACCAGCTCCAGACCCTCTTGTTTACACCCCCCCTAGCCTTTACAAAACCAGTCCAGTTTCGAAACCGCCTATGGCGTAGCCCAGCCCAAAGCTGATATAGGTTTCCAGCCATTTTTACCTTAAAACCTGTTGCAGAAACTTTATCCGCAGACACAGATAGACGGCCGCCAGCCAAATGCACAGGAAAGGGCAAAAGGTCTGTCTCCAAATCAACACCGGCCGGGGAAATGGCTAACAAGTAGTCCAGGGTAGAAGGATCAGTAAGATCAAGATAAAGCTTTGCTCTGTTTATTCTAAGCAACCCTTTAGCCACTACATTATGACTATTCAAAAAATCCTGCCCTATCTCAAACCTTTGGCAGAGAGCTATAATAGATTGGGTAAGGACACGGCCACTACCCTTATCCACCTTTATAATAAACTTGTTGCCCCTCCAGGAGATCGTAGCTGACAAATCGCTAATATGATTTGGTCCAACAGTACCGGAAAGGCAAATAAGGGACAGTGTATCGTCAGCATATCTAGCCTGTCCTTCTGCAACATTCATCCTCATACCAAGCCCTTGATGAAAGGCAGAAATACGGGCGTCTCTTACATATATTTTGACACTTTTATCATGCTTGGTATCTCCTATCTCAAGCCTTCCTTTTAGCCTCCCTTTTAAGTTTGAAAGCCTTTTTAATTCCTCATGAAGCTGATCCTCTTTTGTAAACTTTAAAAGCGCCCACCTGACATCGTTTGCTGGTGCGATAAGCTCCAAACCGAGTTTGAATTGCTCTCTTCCCCTTGCAAGGCCAAGAACGAGAGTCCCTGAGGTAGCTACTGTATTTCTAAGATGTGCACGGCCATTTTCTACATGGAGTATCCCGTCTACAATCTCAAAAGGACCCGATGCTGAATCGACAAAAAAATCCTCATCCTTTATGTAAACTTTGACATCTTTTGCTCTGCCCTGAATATTCATGTCTGACAGTGAATGCCACTTAGAAGCGGGCCCGTGCATTGTTACCGTGATCCATTCAACAGTGCCCGAACGAATAGCATTACAGTAATCGTCAACATCTTTGTCCTTTATCGACATGGCAAGAAGCACACGCCTTATCTCAGCAAGATCCAACGCCCTTCCTTTTAGTTCCATATGTAGCCAGGGTTTGGTCTGCCTTTTTTCTAGAACAAGCTTACCGTACATGCGCAGTTTGGGATGCTGAAACTCGAGATTTTGCAACATCACCTGGATCTGATCCGCATGATACTTAAATTTTGCTTCAAGGCTTCCACAGGAGAATATGGCAGAGAGAGGCTTGGTTCCAGAGACAAAACAGTTAGAATAGGCCTTTAGTTGGCCATCCACATCTTCAAGCCCTTGGCCCTTGATATTAAAATCGAGATTTATAAAACCGTAGTTTGGAAAACGTTTGGCATTGGTAAGCGGCCTTATCTTAAGGGCAGACAAATCAAATTGCTTGATAGATCCCTTTAGCTCATAAGCAAGGCTTTCGAGATCCATTTGGCCATGCAAATCAATGGTCTGGGCCTGCCGGGTATTCCCGCTCAACTTGGCGCTCAATTTGTGATCCCAAAAATTTATCTGTCCATAAAGATTCTTTATATAAGGACGCCTATCCTTAAATGGAAAGAAAAAAGGGAATTCCATACCCTTTGCTATTTCAAAAAATCCATTTGTTACCTTTATCCATCGGGGAAATGGTGGCCTTTTGTTTTTGCCTTTAGGCAACATAAGGATCTTTACATGGGCATCCTCAAGCCCGATTCCATAAATTCCAACCTCACCCTTAAAAAGCCTCAGCCAGTCTGGATATATATCTACATTTGAGGCATTCAGGAGATATTCAGGTGCGTCTATCTCGACACTGACAAAAGAAAGATGGGGGAGAGGAAGCCAATACCAAACGAGATCATCAAAATCCGCTTGAACATTGAGTTCTTTGGAAATGGCGTCCTTTACAAAGGTTGTCACCTGTGGGGAAGAGGTGAGTATATGAGGAGCAATCCAAAGGGCTAAAACAAAAGACAGGGTAAAAATGAGTATTAAAGATCGTTTCATTAATTACAAAAAACCCACAAGGCAGAAATCATTTATTAAAAAGCAACCCCAAAATCATCCGCAGGCTGCCTTTAAAAATTGTTTTTTCCCAACACCTGAGTTACACTACAAACACGAAACCACCCCACGCCTAGAGGGGATTTTCTCCTACATCTTGTTTTTGAATCAAAAATTTCCATCTTTAAAGACTGTCCTAAGGATCTTAAAAGCTGTAGTTTGCCCAAAATAAATTATTTACTTTTGGCTGTCAGCCTATATTTGCCTTATAGATCGCATCTTTTCCAAATGCTGACAAAATTGAAGTGTATAGGGCATCTTATGAGAAAAGTTATCTGCAAGGATCCAAACAAGCCCTCTAAGGGCTGGAGCTATGTATGCATGGAAAAAGGGCCTGGATCTTTTCTTTGTCAAAAATCCAAAGGCTCCCAAGACCTGCATCAAACGCAAGGCAGAAAGTACAGGCCACTGCCTGATTACTTCACTAGCATCCTCAGCCATGCCGGCCTTCTCAAGCAGGTCTACATAAGTCATGAAAAGCTCCTTTCGCACATCAAAATCGAGATCAATGTAAGGATCATTGAGCAACGAAGCCGCATCGTAACCAAGTGGACCCAAACGACCTGCCTGAAAATCTATTACTGCTATGCCAGCTGGATGGCTGGTGGATATCATGATATTTCTTGACTGGAAATCCCGATGCAAGAAAAACCGGCTGCATGTAAAGTTCGATACCTGAGCAACAAGCCAATCAAGCTCCCTGACAACCTTCTGATCGACTTGGCACCCCATATACCCCTTTACAAAGGCATTGAGAAAATAATTGGTCTCTTTTTCCCTAGCAAGCCTCGCATCATAAACACCACTTTGCCAACACCAAGAGGCATCAAAACCTGCACCGCCTTTTTTTTGCATCAAGACGAGCACCTCTAACACCTTACAATACAGCCTTTTTACAGAGGAAAGGGCCTCCATTTCCAGCAAGTCTAACAACTTGTCAAAGAGCATTGCAGAACCAAGGTCTTGGACCACCAGAATACCGCTCGAGCTGTCAAAATCGTATATTTCAGGCACTGGTATAGCCTTCTCCATAAGATGATGTCCAATTCGGTAGAAAGAAAGGGCCTCTTTGAGTCCGTCTTCACCAGGTGCAGGCTCAATTTTTATGGCAGACATGCCCTTCCAAGAAACCCTGCTAAATGATCGTTCCGAACCATCCGGAGTTATGGAAGCCAATACTCTCTTTTGCACTAACAGATAACACTGTCTCCTTAATAATCTTCAAATCCTCAAAAAGGTAAGATGGGGGCACTTAAAACTAACGTTACCTGATGTCTTGACGGGATGCCAGCCGTGCCGCAATTTCTTCAACAGTTAATGTGCCATTCTTTTTTGACAAGTCAAGCCTTCCAAGCTTTGTCTTCAGCCTAGGACCTGATTCCGAAATATCCGGAGCCCATACAGGAAATTTAACCCCTGCCATCTTATGCACAACCCAGGCCTCCATAGAAACAAAAACCGATGCCCCAAGAAATGCAATGACATTCAGAGGATTCCCAAGGTAACCAAATACAATCAAAAGGGTGGTAGATGCGGCTGGAGGATGCAAAAGTCCACTAAGCCCCATAATAGTTCCACAAGTCCCAACTGCTGCTCCAAGAATGGCAATATTTTTCATGTTAATAGTGCCAGGAAGGCCACCTAAACGAACAGTCAGCCAATAAAAGAACAGGCCAACCAGACACCCAATCATATGTCCTAAGATGGTATTCCTGGGAGAAGACATTGGTGAGCCCGGGGCATAAAATTGCATAAAAATTGTGGGGCCAAGAGACGGGAAAATCAGATTAACAGAGCAAAAACCAGCAGCTATACCGAGAGACATAACAGCTATAAAACAGGTGGCGAGAAGATAGAGATAACTGAGAAGCCTGGCATCGGTCTTGGTAGCCAAAAACCAAAAACGCAGTCTAAAAATCTTGCTAAGTTTCCATAGGCTATGTTCATAAAGCCTTTTTTGAGTTATTCTATTTTTATGACGATTCATTCTCAATAAAAATTTATGCGGCTGTTTAAAGAAGAAAAATGAACTTTTTCAAAAAATTTCTAGACTATGCCAAATTTTCTACAGGTGACTTTGAAAAAATATTTGCCGATGTTGAGATGCCACCATGTCCAGAAGTAGTTGCAACTCTTATGAAGAAACTTTCGCAGCCTGATATTGATATCGATAAAATTGTACCCCTTCTTGAATCGGATGCATCACTAGCTGCCCAAATCCTTAGAGTAGCCAACTCCGCCCTTTATGGTCTTCCTGGCAAGGTAACCAGTATCTTAAAGGCCGTCTCACTCCTAGGTCTAACAGAGATAAGAAACATAGCGGTAGGCTATGCCATGACGAAAACAGTAAAAGATCCTGGCAAAGAAGGATTCCACATTGGTCAATACTGGTCTGACTCCATCTTTCGGGCAATTTTTTCAAAAAAGACGGCAGAATACCTTGGCGTTGAAAGCGACGAGGCATTTTCTGCAGCCTTGTTACAAGACATTGCCATTCCTATGCTTATGGATAAATGGTTTCACTTGTATAAAGACGTATTCAATACCTGGCTCGAAAATGGCAAACGGCTCCATGAGGTGGAAAACGAGATCCTCTCCTGGAATCATGCCCAGGCAGGGGCATGGGTATCAAAATCTTGGCAACTGCCGGATATCTTTACATGTTGCATCGGTCTCCATATCTCTTCCATCCACGACCTCAAAGAACTGGACCTCTTGGATACCATTGTTGCCCCTGTAACCCTGTCCAACAAACTGTCTGTAACTTTCAAAGACAAAGCCTCCTTAGAAAGGGCAGAAAAGGAAGCAAAATTTTTGGGAATAGACAATGATACCCTTGAAACACTAATAGATGAATCCATGGGTATGGTATCATCCATGGCCGAGGCCCTTGGCATAAAAACCTCTTAGACCAGCCCTATCATGTCTCTCAGACTGGTAGAAATATTCCATCAAAAAGGCGACCCTGAAAATCTAAAATTCCTGCTTCAGGACATTCCTATACGAGGATTCTGGGCAGATAAACTTCCAGATGGGAAGATGAACATTCGCCTTCTAATCAGGGCCAAAGATGTAGACAGGGTAATAGACGTCTTTCAATCTTTTTTTCAAGACAAAGAAAGCTACAGGATTGTGGTATTACCAGTAGATGCCTCCATACCAAGAGAGGAAGAAAGAGAAGAAGAGACAAAGGAACAGGAAGAAACAATAAAAGCAGGCCAAACAGATAACGGTATCGGTCTTGAGGAATTGTATCAGAAAATCAGCCCCAGCGCGGTCCTTTCAAAAAAATTCATGTGGCTGGTTCTTCTCTCAAGTATTGTTGCTGCCATTGGACTCCTTAGAGACGACGTGGCTGTAATTATTGGCTCTATGATTATTGCTCCCCTTCTTGGTCCATTCGTTGGACTCTCTCTGGCCAGTGTAGTGGGAGATATTGGGTTGCTTAAGCGTTCTCTTCCAACCATAGCGGCTGGTGCCATCACTGCCATTTTGATAGGAATCTTGGCTGGTATCCTCGCCCCCTCATCCATGGTATTTTCGCATGAGGTGCTTTCCAGATCACAGGTGGACTTTTTATTCATACTCCTTGCCATAACTTCTGGCATCGCAGGTGCCTATTCCCTTATCCAAGACATGCCAGAAACCCTGGTTGGAGTAATGATGGCCGTATCCATTCTGCCTCCCCTTGTGGCCTCTGGAATAATGCTTTCAAAACATATGGTTATTCAGGCCTCAGCAGCATTTATACTGTTTCTCATAAATGCTGTTTGCATAAACCTGGCTGGTGTCGTCACATTTGCAATAAATGGGATAAGGCCCCTAAAAGTATGGCAGGCAGAAAGGGCCAAAAAGGCCCTTGTCCTTTCCATTATGGTATGGATCTTCTGCCTGCTGCTCCTTTCAGGGGCTGTTTTTATAGAGCAGCAACTCCTTGCAAGTCCCTAAAAATTAACCTATCCGGGCCTGATTCGGTATTAATGCCCAAGAATCTTGTGATACTTCTGGACAGGCACGACTACAAAGCCTGTAACAGCCACACCTTGGTTGTTCTTCTGATCGCTAGCCATAATTATCACCTTGTAATTTCCTGTCTCTTTTGGAAAAAAGGTTGCCTCAAAATGACTTATCCTGTTGGCCCAATGAAGCGGAATATCCGCTATTTTTTCGCCTTTGAAAAACACCTGGGCTAGCACTTTGATCTTGTTTGAATTCCATAATGACCCTGGGCTAACAGGACAACCACACATAGGAGTAACATGTGCCCCAATTGTTAACTTTGATCCGGGGATATAAAACTCGTGAGGCTTAGGACTATAGGGATGGACGATTAATCCATACAGATTGAAAATGATTCCATCTCCCACAATATCTTTCCCTGGTATCAACCAAGTTGTCTTTGTTTCTCTATGAATATCGCCTCCGGCACCTAGCGGGCCAATAAGTTCTATTTCTAGCTTCATTGGTTCGTCTATATCCAACATAAACTCAGCTTTAGCTGCTCCGCCCTTTGAAAGCACAGTATCTCTAGATATAGGGCTCTTCATAATGAGTTCGGTATCACCAGTACCACCTTCCAGCATCTTTTGACCCAAGATCTTAGAGCTTAGGGCATCACGGATAACCACCTTCAGATCACCCACAGCAGTCCCTATAAACTTTGCATCATTTGCCTTTGCCCTAACCACAAGCTTAGTAGGAAGAGCCTCTGCAACAGCAGAAAATGCCAGCAAACAAAAAACTCCCATAACAAGGCCGCAATTTTTAAACCTTTTAACAGACATGGCTCGCCTCCTGCAAACTGTGAATCCAAGACCGTGTTAATAAAGAGAAACAAAATATTATCAAAATAATTACCATGAACCTCTATCAAAACAAGATAGAGGCATTGGAAAAGGTAGCCACTTCTTATTTCTGTTAAGGATGGTTCTTCAAGTACCTATTAATTTTTTCCGTAGAGAAAGACAAAACCTGCATATTGCATATAAAAAAATTGGCCACATCCTTAAAAAGGGGGTAAAGAATCCATGTCTGTCAACAACGTAGTTTTTCTAGAGGTATTGGAGTGGTTTGACCAATCTGGCAGAGAGGTGTGCCATAGACTCCCCCAGGAAGGCTCTGGCGAATTCAAGCTAGGTGCCCAGGCCATAGTGAGACAGAATCAGGCAGCAGTCTTCTACTCCCAGGGTGTTGCCTGTGATGCACTAGGCCCTGGCCGACATACAATTTCCACCCTGAATATCCCTATCTTGACGAAGCTTCTGTCCCTGCCGTGGGGTTTTACAAGCCCCATCAGGGCCGAAATATACTTCGTGAATATGAAAAACTTTACCAATCTGAAATGGGGCACCCGGGACCCTGTGGCATTTCGTGACAAAGAGCTTGGCCTTGTAAGGCTGAGGGCCCACGGTATCTTCAACGTACAAATAGCCCAACCCGTCCTTTTCGTTAACAGCCTCGTGGGAACTCGCCCTACATATCTCATTGACGAACTAGAGGAGTACCTGAGCCAAGTGATCGTTTCCAGGTTGAACGACTTTCTTGGGGAACACCTTGACTCCCTGTTGGACCTCCCAAGCCATTATTCCGAGTTTGCCCAGGGCCTTTCAGATGAACTCTCAAAGGACTTTGCATCTTACGGCATAGCACTGAGGGAACTTTACATCAACGCCATCACTCCTCCAGCAGACGTCCAGTCCGCCATAGACGATAAAACACGCCTAGGACTCCTCGGAGACGATCTCCAGGGGCTACTGAAGATGAAGGCTGCAATGGCCCTTGAGTCTTCTTCACAAGGCCAATCGTTGGCCCAAGGGGGGATAGGCATGGGCCTCGGTCTTATGATACCTGGAATTCTCGGAGGCATGGGATTGTACAAACAAGAGACTTCCCAGCCCCTGACTGCTACTGGAGACCAGGGCCAAAAATGCCCAGAATGCGGTTATAGTATAGACCCAAAGAGTAGATTTTGCCCAAACTGTGGACACCAGATCTTGGTCTTCAGAAGGTGTCCTAAGTGCGGGAAAAACCTAACTCCCAAGGCCAAATTCTGTCCCAACTGTGGAACACCTGCAGATGCGGGCATGCTACCCAAAACATGCCCGAACTGTGGCGGGGAAAATCTCCCACAAGCCACCTACTGCAACCATTGCGGACAAAAACTCGACGAATGACAAGGGACAAGGCGAAAAGTTCCTGTCCACAGTGCGGCGCAGAAGTTGGCCTTTACCTCGGAGACCCATTGCTTCAATGCCGATACTGCCGCACAAAACTCTACATGGTACCGGACGACGGGATATTCAGCTACATTCTTAGCCCGTCGCAGCTCTACAAACACCGGGTTGACCACGTTTTATACTTGCCATACCTGCGGTTCAAGGGTTTTCGATTCAGCCTTTTCCGGCAAGGGAAAATAAAAACAAGTCACGTTGACTCAACTATTCCGGCATCTGAAGGGCTAACCGAGCTGCCATCCCTAGGCTTAGCTGCAAGGATTTCACCACTCAGCCTGAATACAGGCCAGATACCCAGACCACTGCCCAAACTCAATCTTGGAAAATTTTTGGCAAAAGCCAACAAGATGATCGAGCAGGGGCTTAGGGAAAAGCCGACGACGAGCTTCATAATGGGACAAAACGTATCCCTGATCTTTGCACCTTTTGTCATAGTCAAAGAGACCCAAAAAGGTAGAATTGCTCTCAGGCCGCTTTGGACAGCGGGTACCAGACTAGTATGGAGCGAAAAAGAAGATATCCTGCTTCACGCCAAGGAGAAGGCAACTGAGGCACACCATGGCCATCCTACCTCTGACTTGAAATTCATTCCGCTTATATGTCCGGAGTGTGGAAACGATTTGCCTGCAATCTCCATGGCCTCCATTCCATTCTGCAAGTACTGTGGTAGACTTTGGCCTCTAAACGGCATGGGACTCGTACCTCCAAGGGCCTATGTCCTATGTAAAAAATGGCAGCCAAACCTGAAATTTGTCCCTTTCTATCACTTTTCCATAAAGCTGGAAGGCTTGCCCTTTGACAACAGATTGGCGTTTCTGTCCCGGCTCTTGCCCTATAAGTATTTCCCAAAAAATTTCTCTGACGAACCCATACAACTTTTAGTACCAGCCTTCAGGGTGAACCCTTCCCTTTATATCCGCCTGGGAAAACGTTTTACCATTTCCGAGACGCCATTTCTTGCATCTGACGATAGAATCGCAGCTCCCATCTCTCCGGCCTGTGGCATTGATCTCTCCCTGGATGCTGCTCTCCAGTCCCTTCCATTGCTCCTGCTGTCAATCATGGGACAAAGGAGAAACTTGTTTGAAAATGTGAAAAAGACAAACATGAAGATAATTGCCATGAGGGTGCTTTTCATGCCTTTTGAAAAAAACGGCAGAGAACTAGTAGAACTACACACAGGGCAGGCCATACCAGAGGCAGCAATACGATTTGGCAGGAACCTATAGTTGAATTCTTTAGTCACCTATCCGTTTTCCCTGATAACTGGCTTACAAAAGAATCGATCCATTGCGAAAAGCGAAACGGCAATTAGACTAACTTGCTTTAATGAAAACACCTTCCTCTGTAACCCATTGCCATAGCCAGTATACCAGAACCCAAAAGTAAAAAGGTGGTTGCTCTGGCAACAGGAGCATAACAACCCTCAATGTCAACATTGGTCAACTGTATCGCCTGATCATCGCCAAGGGCATCTGTAACGGTCAATTCGACTTTGAGCTTGTAACCATTATCAGCCAACTTGTATGGATCTAATACCGTCCCGCCAAACACACCCCATAGATAGACATTTATCGGATTTGACCAGTCGGGATCCCCTGAATCTATAGTATTTCCATTGAGTTTTAGGGTCAAATAAGTCGAAGTGGGTTCACTAGGAGAACTCCCATCCAAATTGACATTGTTAGGATCTATTCTAAGATACGCATAATGTAGAATATCTGAGTCCGGATCAAATGAACATGTAGCGTCAGCTGTGGTTATGTCTGGCAAGGATGGACCAGGATATAATATTTTAATATCTGCAATTCTCCAGTGATAATTTCAAAATTATGGAGAAAAAATATGAGTATTAGGCTTGAGCAAGAAAAAACTGAATTTAATGACGATGAATTAGTGTGCTATTGCTTTCAGTATACAAAAAAGCAGATTGAAGATGATTTTATTAAACATGGCAAACCAACGATTCTGGAAAGGATTGCACTTGCAAAGAAAAAAGGAAAATGTGATTGTGCTAACAAAAATCCTAAAGGACGTTGATGCTTAGCTGATGTCCACCGGGTGGTGGATGTGATTTCAAAGAAAATTTCAAAAAAAATATCATATATCAGGCAATGATGCATCCACTTGCTGGCTTCTTGGAAAACAGGGGCACGGAAAACCCTTTGCCTAGACACAGGTTTCATCACCACTCCACTGGTAGACGCACCACGCATCCTTCTTTGTTCTTGAATAGCAGGTATCCATTTTGTCGTCCGTATGCAAAAAGATCCCTTGTGATCGTGACATCCTTCTTACAATATTCGATGATCTTCCTTGTCTTACCCT